>NZ_JAGFNO010000049.1:0-40727 GCF_017592595.1 Streptomyces sp. NEAU-YJ-81
CGTTTCGATGCCCGAATCGGCAGGCACGGGCAGCGGTACAACCCCTCCCAGGAAGCGGTCGTTGTAGCCCTTGCGGTTCGCCAGGGATTCGGGGCTCACGGTCTCAGCGTTTGGCGGGGGATCGGGGGGAGTGGCCATGCCGCTCTACGTACCGCACCGCCCGGGCTCGCACGCGGACGCGGCCTGTCACCTCACCTGAATGGCTGAGGAGCAGCTTCGACCTCGAGGCAACCGCGTCAGGTGACGCGGACGGCGGGTTCACCGCGCAGCAGGTCGGGGCGGGCATCGGCGAGCCCACGTGTCATCCGATACCGGTGTTCTTCACGCCCGGGCCGTGGGTGCCGGACCTCGGCTCGAGGCGGCATTGACCGCTCCTGGTGGTCGCGGGACGGTCGTGGCGCAACCGTGCGCAACGGGCTCGACAAGAGGAGCAGTTATGACGTTACGGTTTGTCGGGATGGACCCGAATGCTGGAGGCGAGGGTTCGCCGACGGTGTGGGTGGAGGAGGGGAGCGCCGATCTGGTCCTGCAGGGGGAGGAGGCCGAGGGGCTCTTGAAGGAGCTGATCGGCAGCACTCAGTGGGTGCCTGGGCATGCGACGGGGATCCCTGCCCATGAGCGGGTGATCCGGATCCCGGCCCGCAAGGTGTCGATCTTGAGGGAGGCGTGCAATGTCGCTGAAGGCAAGGACGTTCGCTGACCTGCTCGCCGGCACTCGGCGCAGCGCCGTCCACCTGGAGATGCGGGACCAGTACGCGGTCGGTGACGAGGCCGAGGACTACGCCGCCTTCCTGAAGACCAGAGTGGCCAACACGGACCCGGCCAAGTCGTTCTGGCCCGAGTGGCTTCCGCTGGTGGCCGACGCCGTTGCCCGCGGCGTGGTGATGCGACGGGCGCGGATCGTCTCCGAGCCGGTCACCGACTACATCCGCTACGAGCACGCCATCACCGTGCTGAACCTGCGGGCCGGGGAGGACGTACGCTGGCTGCCCCGACGGCACGCGAGCGACCTCGCTCTGCCCGGCAACGACTTCTGGCTCCTGGACGGACGGCTCGTGCAGTTCCACCACTTCACCGGGACAGGGGACTGGGCCGGCAAGGAGCACACCGAGGACCCGGACGTCGTCGCCCTGTGCGCGGACGCGTTCGAGGCGGTGTGGCAGCGGGCTGTCCCGCACGAGAAGTACACCGTCTGAAAAGCAAACGGACAGCCCATGCCGGCATCTCCGTCCTCCAGCGCCCAGGCCGCCCGCGAAGCTCTCGCCGTTCGCCTGGCCCATCTGGTGCGGGACGCCGGGATCACCGGGCGTGAGCTGTCCGCCCGGTGTGGCTGGGACCCGGCCAAGACCTCGCGCATCCTGCGTGCCAAGGCCGCACCGTCCGAAGCCGACATCCGCGCCTGGTGCACCGCCTGCTCTGCCCAGGACCAGACAGCGGACCTCATCGCCACCGCCCGCGCGGTGGACTCGATGTACCTGGAATGGCGCCGCCAGCACCGCGATGGGATGCGCCGCACCCAGCAGGACGTCCTCGCCCGCAATGCCGCCGCCCGCCTCTGCCGCGCCTACACCTCCAACGTCATCCCCGGTTTCTTCCAGACCGCCGGCTACGCCGAGGCCCTGATGCGCTCCATCACCGGCTTCCAGGGCACCCCCGACGACATCCCCGAGGCCGTGGCCGCCCGTCTGGCCCGCAGCCGTTTCCTGTACGAGGGCGACCACCGGTTCGTCGTCCTGATCGAGGAGTGGGTCCTGCGCACGCGGATCGGCTCCCCCGAGACGATGGCCGGCCAACTCGCGCACCTGCTCACCGTGATGCCACTGCCCTCGGTCTCCCTCGGGATCATCCCGCTCGGCGCCCAGCGCACCGTATGGCCGCTGGAGGCGTTCTACCTCTACGACGACCACCACACCGTCGTCGAGACACTCACCGCCGGCATCAGCATCCGCCAGCCCCGGGAGCTCGCCGACTACGCCCGCGCCTTCACCGGCCTGTCCCGGATGACCGTCCATGGCGATGCCGCACGCACGCTCCTCCGCGCCGCGATCGAGGCCCTGGAGTGAATCCGCGCAACAATCCGCAATTTCGTTGAGGCCCGCTCCACCGCCTCCGTAGCGTGAAAGCCGACGCCACAGCGCGGAGAAGCGGGACCTGACGTGCGCACACGAACGCCGGCACGGGGCGCAGCGCCTCTTCCCGGCCCGCTCGCCCGCGCCGGCCAGGGACACCCTGCCTCCCCGGGCGGCCGCGGCGCCCCCCCGGAGCACCAGCAGCGAGGCCCGATGACCAGCACCCACAGGGTCCTGCACGACTCCCAGGGCCATTTCGAGGCAGAACTTCCCCTCGACCGGGAGACCTATCAGCGCCTGGTCGACGCCGTCCTCGGCTGGGATGGTGACCCGGGGCTGCACGAGGGTGAGTACCAGCAGATCGCGCTGCAGCTGACCGTCGCCGCCCGCGCGGTGGCCGGCGACGTCTGCCGCGCCGCCGACCAGCTGCCCGCAGACCATCCGGCCCGGGTGCTCGCCGAGGACGTCCTCGAGGACTCCCGCCGCCGCCTGTCCAGTGCGCTGCAGGGCACCGCGCGCTGTGTTCAGGACCGCGCCCGGCTGGTCCGCGCGCTGTACGGGCGCCTGGACCGTCTCACCGAGGTGATTGACAGCCCGGGCACAATCCCGGAAACCCGACGCCGCCGTGTGTGATCGCGCCTCGCCCAGAGGCACAAGCGCGGTGCAAGACCGCGCGATGTCACACGGTCATCGGCGAGATCCAGGCAGCACTCGCCGTCGACGGGTTGTGCACCAGGAGGCTGTCCTTGTCGGTAGTTGGGCTCGCGATAGCCGGAGACGCTATCCCAAGTGCAGCAACGCGAAGCCGGCGGCGCACAGGACGACTCCTGCGAACGCTATGAAGCCCCCTGACATCCGCATCCGCGCTTCCGGGGAGACCGGGTAGACGGGTTCAGCAAGGCTGCCCCTGCGCAGACGGGCCTCGCGGACCCGTGCTCTCATCCGGGCAGCTTGACGGGTGGACATCCCGCGCACGTCGAAGGCGAAGCCCAAACCGAAGATCAGAGCGATCACACCGACACCGAGGGCACCGACGCAGAAGGCCAGCGGCAATCGGACAACCGCAGCACCCAAAACCTTCAGAGAACGACCGTTCTTCGAAGTCGCCTCACGGGCCGTGAGGCGGAGTGACCGGGATGCGTGGTGGGGTGCCTCAGCGCGCTCGCTCGTACTCCCGCGTGATGAAGGAGACGGCGTTGTCGAGGGCCTCGTCGGACTCGGCAATGTGGCCGGCCAGCAGGTGCCAGACGTGGAACATGTGGGGCCATACCTCGAGGGTGGTGCGGACGCGTTGTTCTGCGAGCCGTCCGGCGAGCGTGATGCCGCTGCTGAGCATCACTTCGTTCTCACCCATCTGGATCAAGGTCGGGGCCAGGCCGCGCACATCGGCGAAGACGGGCGAGGCGTCCGGATCGGTCGGCAGCGCGTTGCCCAGGAACGCGCGAGCGAGCTTCTCCAGGAATTCTCCGCTTGTCAATGGGTCGAGGCCGTTGCGGCTCTGGACCGAGGAGCCGGAGTGCGTCAGGTCGGCCCAGGGCGAGAGGGAGACGCCCGCCACGGGCAACGGCATGCCCGCGTCGCGTGCCTTGCGCATGACCGTGATCACCATCGCGCCCCCGGCGGAGTCACCCGAGATCGCGATCTTCTCAGGAGCGGTCCCCGCCGCGAGGAGCGCCCGGTAGGCGGTGAACACGTCGTCGATGGGGGTGGGGAAAGGATGCTCGGGTGCCTGGAGGTAGTCGGGCACAAACACCCGTGCCCGCAGGCGTTTGGCGTAGTGGCCGGTCAGTCCGACATAGGCCTCGACCGCCCCGTGTACGTAGCCTCCGCCGTGGATGTAGAGCAGTGTCCGGTCATCGGTCACTTGCTCCGGCACCACCAGCATGGTCGGCACGCCATCGAGCTCGGTCCTCTCGAAGGTCACGCCTTGCGGTGCCGGGAGAGCGGCAGCGAGTTCCTTGCCGTAGTTGTCCCGCACTTCCGCCCAGCTGAGGTCGCCTTCCCCTGTAAGCGCAGGAGCGATGCCGCTGGCCGCTTGCATCCAGCGTTCCAGCAGTGCTGCGGCTTCTGGTGTCAAGTTCATGGTGCTCATGTCTTTCGTCGATGCCACTGATTGCGCGGGCCCGGTGTGCCACACGGACGAGATACATGCCCTGTGGAGGTACGCCGCCGAGACGGTTCCGGTGGACCTCGCCAACGTCGTCAGTGTCCATCCCTGACACTGATGTCAAGGTCAAACCGTGCAGGTCACGACCTTCTGGAGGCTGCCTTGCCCTAAGATCGAGGGCATGCGCATCGGAGAGGCGGCGCAGCGCACGGGAACGACTGCGCGGCTGCTGCGGTACTACGAACAGCAGGGTCTGATCGTGCCCGGTCGCTCCGAAAACGGCTACCGGGAGTACGACGAAAATGCCCTGGGGCGGATATTGCAGATCCGAAGACGATCGACCTCATCTTCGACGTGCAGGCGGACGGCGTCGACCTCGTCAACGGCCTGCCGTCTCGCTGGGGTGTCGGCTTCGCATTGCCGAAGAAGGGCGCCCTGCCCTGGATCCCTGACGGCAGGATCGCGTTCTGGGGCGGCTCGATGATCATCGCGGATCTCGACCGGCGCATGGCCATCTCCTACGTCATGAACAAGATGGGACCGGGCATCCTCGGCTCCGACCGCAGCGCCGCCTACGTCCGAACCGTCTACGACCAGCTGCCCTGATCAGGGCATGTTCCCGTACAGCTACCGCGTGCGTACATGGAGCGCTGCGTCACAGATCGTGTTGCACTGATGACGCTCCGGGGGGGGCGACGACGTGAACCGGCCTCGGGAACATCGGTACAGCGGTTGGCGCTGACATTGATCATGGTCCGGTCGGTGCGAGGGTGCTGACCCGGTTCTCGTACTCGCGGCGGGCCTTGCGTTGGGCCGGGACCGCCGGGACGCCCTGGCCGCCGTCGAGCGGCTGGCAGCGGTCGAGGAGCTGGCGGTGCACGGCGGGGACGGCGGTGACGCGCAGGGTGTAGCCCTGGCTGCGCCGTACGGTCACCCCTTGGTCGAGCGCGGCCCGCTCGGACCAGTGCCACGGTCGCCAACACGGTCGCGGTCTTGGAGGAGGCCGGCCGCCCGTACTGGGCACACAGCACCCGTTGACTGTTTGTTATCAGTTCTTCACCTTCGGTGCTCTACTCGCATAGATTCCCTCGGGCCAGGATGGGGGCGCTTCTTCACCTCACCCTTCGGCTCAGGAGTCGATACGCCATGCGCAAGAACGCTCGCCGTAGCATCCTCGCCGGCTTTGTGGCCTCCGCGACCGCCGCTCTCGCCTTCCTCGGCACCACTCCTGCCCAGGCCGCACTGCCGACGCCGGTCAGCGCTGCCACCGCCCGCTCCTACCTGGCCTCCCTCACCGTCGCAACCGAGCACTCCAGAACCGGCTACAGCCGGGACCTGTTCCCGCACTGGATCACCATCAGCGGCGCCTGCAACACCCGCGAGACCGTCCTCAAGCGCGACGGCTCCGGCGTCGTCACCGACTCCTCCTGCGCCGCCACCAGCGGCAGCTGGTACTCCCCCTACGACGGCGCCACCTGGTCCGCCGCCTCGGATGTGGACATCGACCACCTCATCCCGCTCGCCGAGGCATGGGACTCCGGCGCCTGGAACTGGACCACCTCCAAGCGGCAGGCCCTCGCCAACGACCTCACCCGCCCGCAGCTGCTCGCCGTCACCGACAACGTCAACCAGTCCAAGGGCGACCAGGACCCCGGTACTTGGTGGCCCTCCCGCACCGCCTACAGGTGCACCTACGCCCGTGCCTGGGTCCAGGTGAAGTACTACTACGGCCTCAGTGTCGACTCCGCCGAGAAGAACTCCCTGTCCTCCGTTCTCAACGGCTGCTGACCCGCCGCCCGAGGGGCATCCCAACCCGGTTCGCAAGTCCGCAATCCGCCTCGCCAGGCGCAGCCGGCCGAGGCGGATTGCCGCCTGTGCGCTGTCCATCTGTCGCCGTTGTCGCCCTGTCCGTCGCCAGCGTTCTCGCCGGGGCGAAGCTCGGGACGGCTTGCATCGCTCATACTGGTTGCATGTCCGTTATGCCTGCCGCTGAGCCGTCACCGTCCGCTTCCGAGGTGCTGCGGCAGCGCTATGTGCGAAGGGTGCAGATCTTTTGAGGGTGTCTGGCACGAGCGTGACCTGCGGGTTCGTAATCCAGCACCGCTACGCCGTGTCAGTTACGCCCGGCCGTTCGGCGCCGACGCGGACGAACGGGTGCCATGAGAGACAGACGGGCAGGTCGGCCGCGCTGGGCTCCGTGGCGACAAGGGACTCGATCCGTACAAAACCGCAGGTGTGCCAGACCCTCAAAAGATCTGCACCGACCGGGAAGGCGAACGCGAGTGAACCGCTGACGACGTGTCGTAAGTAGTAGATGACATCAAAACCGGGGTGTCTACAGGATCCCGGGACACGGGTAGGCGGCCGGGGATACCAAGCGGATGCGGGCCGTCGAAGTTGTCGCGGGCCCGAGCCGCCATCACGTCACGGCGTCGGCAAGCATGAAGGCGGCCACGACCAGCAGGACCATTGCGAAAATGTGCTGCAGGCGGTGCCCGGCGACCTTCGCGGCCATGCGCTTGCCGTCCCAGGCGCCCAGGATCGCGGTTCCGATGAACGGGCCGATCAGCGCCCAGTCGAGCGAGGCGGCGGCGCCGGAGCGAGTGGCCAGGGAAGCCAGCGAGTTGGCCGTGATGACCAGCAGGCTGGTGCCGACTGCGGCCTCCATCTCGAAGGCCAGGACGGTGACCAGGGCGGGGACAGCGAGAAAGCCGCCGCCCACACCGAGCAGGCCGGTCAGCGTGCCCAGGCCGGCACCGGCCCCGGCTGCCTTGCCCGGCCGTACGCCGCCGCTTCCGGGACGGGCGGTGTCAGCGGGCCGGAGCATTTTGATCGCGGAGAAGACGGCTGTAGTGGCGAAGGCGACGGTGAGGACGGCTTGGGGCATGTGGGTGACTGCGGCTCCAGCGGCAGCCGCCGGAAGAATCCCGGCGGCTGCGAATGCCGCTCCGGCCTTCCACCGCACGTGCCCGGCCCGGGCGTGCGCGTACAGGGCGGTCAGAGATGTGGCGGTGACGATGATCAGGCTGGCGGTGGTGGCCGCGGCGGGGGTGAAGCCGAGCAGGTAGATCAGCGCGGGCACCGCCAGGACGCTGCCGCCGCCGCCGAGGGCGCCGAGCGTCAGGCCGACGACGGCTCCTGCGATCAGGGCCAGGATCAGGACGGTCATGCTATCCGCCCACTGTGTGTCCGCTGTCGCCGGCCACCGGCAGCCCGGTTCCGGTGACGCGCGGGTGACCCACGGATGACGAGGAGAATTTTCATGAGCAAGGTCGAATACTTTGTCACCCCCGGTGACGGTGAGCGAAACCTGGAGCTGTTCCACTTCTCCAGGGGGTGAGGATCGGTGACCGGGTGGAGATCTCCGGCCAGGGCGGCTGGAACGAGGCCTGGGAGTTCCCGGAATCGCTTGCGGACGAGATCATCCAGGCATTTCGCAATGTCGAGCGGGTCCTGGAACTCGCGGGCGCGAGCTGGGAACACGTGGTCGACGTGCACTCGTACCACGTGGACCTCGACCCGGCGGTCGTCCTCCGGGCCATGGCTGAGCGATTCCGTCACTACCGGCCTGGACAGCCCCCGATCTGGACCTGTCTAGGAGTGCCCACCCTGGCAGACCCGAAGATGCGGGTGGAAATTCGGGTCACTGCCATCCTGCCGGACTGAACCGCGCCAGGTGCTCGGGTACGACGTCCTATCGGCCTGAGATGTGACGAGTGCCGCCAGGGCCTCCGGCGGCACTCGTCCCCTTGCCGGCCTCCCCCTCGACCCTGGCCAGCGTCGCCCGTCTGCTGGTCGTCCACTACTGCTACGGGCGCCGACGCCTGGCGGTGTCTGCTGGAGGAACGCGGCTTCACCGGTGCCGGGGTGCTGCCTGTCCAGGGCCCGGACGGCAGCCCGTACTGCACCCTGGTCGTCAGGGCCCGCCGCGGCGGGCCCTGACGGTCATCTTGGGGCCAGCTCCGCGCCGCTGGCCTCTCTGCGAGGATCAGGCGCGGGGGCGGAGCTGGATTGAACCTCGGCCACCTGAAGTACACGCCGGGCGCCCACCTACCGGTGCCGCTGCTCGCGGGGATGGTGGCCGTCGGAGCCCTTTTGGCTCCTGCCTCGCGGCTCTTCCGTTGACCACAGGAAGGCCGTATGACCGTCATGGGTGTACCTCGGCAGGCACATCAGCCCCGTGGGCATGAGCAGTCGGCCGAGCCTCCGCGACACGTACGGCTTCGACATTGAGCACATCGACATCCTCCGCAGTCCTGATCCCGACGCCGTCATCGGCACCCGGCTCTTCATCGCCACGGCCAGGCCCAGATGATGGCGACACGGGGAGGGGAGGACAGACAGCGACGGGACCCGACGTCCATGCCGGCGCTGCGTCGGGCCGCGCTCAGCGCGCCCTGTATACCGCGCCTGTGCGAGCAGGCGTATGAGCTCGGCGACGGCCTGGGGAGACAGGGTCCCGTACGCGTCCCTCTCCTGTCAGCGACGTGCGCCTGTTTCGCGGACGGTGTGTGTCGGCGCTGGTTCTTCTGGAGTCAGGTGGAGCTGTTTACGTGACGGATCAGCCACGTGAGCATGGCGTCGAGGTCGTCGGCGGCCGCGAGGACTTTGCTGACAGCTTCAGGGGTGTGGAGCCAGTCGTCGTAGCCGGGGGGTTGGGCAGCGATCAGTGAGCGGTGGCGCAGGAGGTCCGTGCGGGAGTGGTCGGACGGATAGCCCCGTTGGGGGGCGCTTCATCACGTCCCCGGAGATGGCGTAGCCCTTCGCCCTCAAGTCATTGACGATGGCGGAGTTCGTGGCCGCTTCCCTCGGCGGCGACGGCCTTGCGGAACATGGTGACCTGGCCAGGGGCGGGATACCACCAAGCGCCTTGGATCCGCAGGCCGTCCAGGTCGAACCGCAGGCCGATCTCGATCTTGTGGCCGAGGCGGATCACCGCCCCCTGATGCCGCCACCACCAGGAGTTGGTGCCGTAGTGCCAGACAGAGAAGTCCTCGTACCGGGGATCGACGTCCGCCACATCATTGAGCGGCGCGATCATCGGCTGCCGGACGAGACGTTCGCGATCCGCGCGGTACTGCTCGCGCACCGCGTGTGATGGCTCGCCCTGCAGGTGCAGCAGCACGTCCATGGCTCGTTCCGGCCAGCCGGTGAACCGTCCGCTCATGCGGGCACCATAACCCACCAACCCACCCACGACCCGACAAGGATGTAGTGCGACGGGGCAAGTAACTCCACACGTGTGAGCAGTGTTGCGGTGGATCAGCGGCAGCGCAGTGCAGGAGAAGGCTGCCCACCAGCCCCACGCGTGCCGATCCCTCACGAGCCCTCATCGAGGCTGGGGGGCTTCTCGAGCCCTGTGCGGTCGGCCCACAGCTCTCAGGAAGAAGATGCCGCGCTGCGCTCAGCCGCACCAGCGGCCGCGTCCGGGGCGGTTGCCGAGTACAAGACGGACCTCTGCTGCTTGGTGCGGTGAGCTTCGCCCTTGGCGACGAGCGACTCGAGAGTGCTGCGCACGACCGTGGCCTTGATCTCGCGGTCCGGAAGGGCCTGGGTGAGGGTGGCGGTGACTTCGGCTGCGGAGCGCGGTTCACCGTGCTGGGTGAGGTCACCGTGGATGAGGTCCCGGAGGGTGGGCGCACCCGCTGCTCGCACCCGCTTGGTGCGCTTCCCGCCCGACTCCGTCCCCTTCCGCTTGCCGCTCGCTGTGTCGGTCTTCTTCTTCGGCTTGCGCGTCGGCGACCGCTCCGCGGACTTCCGTGCAGCGGATGCACCATTCTCAGAGCCGCTGACGCCGGTGTTCTCCGGAACATCGGCGGCTTCGTCGCCAAGGCTCTGCCGCATGCCGAGCAGGAGTACCCGGTTGTTTTCCAGTACCAACAGCTGCTGCTGTAGTGCCGTGATCTCGGAGCTGAGACGTTCGTGGTCGGCTGTGTTGCGTTCGAGATCGGTGTTGATCTGTGCCGCGTACTGGGTTTTCAGGTTGGTGTTGTCGGCAGAGGTGTCCACCACAAGCTCCCTTGTCTGGGGCGTTTTCATGTTGGTGGTGGATGGTACCTCTGCGCGACGGCTATGCGGCTACGGGTTTGAGCGGGCGGGTGTGTAGGTGATCCGGGTGTCGCGGCAGCCGGCTGCGAGATCGGTGAGCGCGGTCACTTCGCCCGGGTCCGCTGAGAGTCCCCAGCGGGACTTCACCACGGTCCATTCCTCGATGTACCGGCAGAGTGCTCCCGGATCGGAGGGAAGCCACTGGTTGGGGTCCTGATCGGCTTTGGAACGGTTCTCCCGAGCACTCACCGCGGCCAGAGACCGCATGTCGCCCACATCGTTGGCGTAGTCCTGGCGTTCCTGCGCAGACCAGTTGGAGGCACCGCTGTCCCAGGCTTCGGCGAGCGGCACCATGTGGTCGATGTCCAGGCCGCGGGCGCCTTGCACGTCGGTGTCGTCGTAGTACGAGTGCCAGATGCCGCCGCTGATGGTGCACCGGCCGGTGACCGTGGGCGGCTCGATCGCCTCGGCGATCAGCACTTCCTGGCGCGTGTTACAGCCGTCTGCGTCCGCGTCCCCCCAGTGCTTGAAAGCCGTGCGTTCGTAGCCGGTGCGGTCTTCCGCCGCCACGGGCAGTGCGTCAATGGCTTCCCGCAGCGTGGTGGTGACCGTCTCGCTGGGTGCCGCTGACGCCGGCGCCACCGTACCGGCCAGAGCCGCGACGGCGGCAGCGAGCGTGAGAACGGTGGACCTGATGTGCAGCCGCATGGACGCCACCTCTCCTGTTTGAACAGTGCGGCCCAACAACTACCGGGACCGGCCAGAGCGCCACGTGACAGATGCATCGAAGATCGCTCGAGGGAGATGGCCTGGGACGACGGAACGCGGACGTATGGGCACTCGCAGCCTCGTCTGCGGCGGTGCGAGGCGGGTACCAACCGCTGACACCGGGGCCGGTAGCGCCGTCGCCACATGCGGCGGGCGGGCACAGGAACGCCTCCTGGAGAACGTCGATCTCGCACTGCTGACGGACCTGGATTACCACGCTGCGGTGGGAGCTGCAGTGGTCCTGCTCCTCTTGCGCGTCGGGGCACGGCTCACCGGGAGAAAAGAGCAGTGAGCGGTGGGGAGTTGGGGCATTCTTAGGGGTGGGGCGCGCGGAGGGGGAATGCATGACGGAGACGGTTGGCTACGACGACTTTCCTGCGCTGCACCGTGCGGCCGACGCCAATTCGCTGAGGGGACAACGCCGTTACCTCCGTGTGATGCGGTTCCAGCTCGGCGCGTTGGTGATCGCCGCCGCCTTCGGCGTGATGGCCTTACGGGCCGGGGGCACGGACGTAGCCGCTGTGGTGGCTTCGGTGGCCTTCGGAGCGGCTCTGGTGAGCGATGTGTACATGCTCAAGGAACGTCCTGACCGGCAGTGGTACGCCGGGCGCGCACTGGCTGAGTCGACGAAAACCCTGACCTGGCGGTACATGGTGGGCGGCAGTCCGCTGGGGGCCGCCGAGCTCACTGATGAGCAGGCCGAGGACCTGCTGCTCGCACGTTTCGCCGAGATCGAGGCCGACGTCGAACCGGTCCTGCTGATTCCTGATCACGGCAGTCCGGAGCAGGTGACCGAGGGCATGCGCCGGACCCGGGCGCTTCCGCTGGAACAGCGCCGTGAGCTGTATCTGCGGGCGCGGATCAGGGACCAGCAGGAATGGTATGGGACGAAGGCGCGCTGGAACGAGCGCAGGGCCACGCTGTGGTCGGTCACCCTTGCCACGCTTGAACTCCTCGGCCTAACCGCGGGAGTGCTGAAGGCCGATGGTGTGATTGACATCGATCTCCTCGGTCTGGCGGCCGCGCTGGCCGCGGCCGGAGCGGCGTGGGTGCAGACCAAACAGCACCAGAACCTCGCGACCGCATATGCGATGGCGCACCATGAGCTGGCCACGATCGGCTCGCGGGTGCGGCACGTGCGGACCGAGGAGGATTGGGCGAGTTTCGTCGGGGGTTCGGAGGACGCGGTCTCGCGCGAGCACACGCTGTGGCGGGCGTCGCACTCATGAAGCCGTCCGCTGCGTTCCGCAGCTCCTACGACGCCTTCCTGTCCTACAGCCACACGGCGGACAGCGTGCTCGCCCCTGCCCTGCAACGCGGGCTGCACCGCTTGGCCAAGCCCTGGAACCGGCCGCGTGCCCTGCGGGTCTTCCGTGATCAGGCCAGCCTCGCAGCCAACCCCGACCTGTGGACGACCATCGAGCGGGCTTTGGAGAACTCCCGTTACTTCATTCTGCTGGCCTCCACAGAGTCAGCCCGATCGTCCTGGGTACAGCGGGAGATCTCCTTCTGGAAGGAACACCGAAGCGCCGACACGATGTTGATCGTCGTCACCGACGGCGAGATCGTGTGGGACAACGACCGAGCTGACTTCGACTGGGAGCAGACCACCGCCCTGCCCGGCGACCTGCGGGGCTGGTTCCAGGGGGAGCCCCTCTGGGTGGACCTGCGCTGGGCTGCCTCAGAGCCCGAGCTCTCCTTGGACCACGGCAGGTTCCGGGAGGCGGCCGGGATGCTGGCGGCCGCCATCCACGGCATCCCCAAGGACGAACTGGACAGCGAGGAGGTCCGGCAGCACGCCCGCACCGTACGGTTGCGCCGCGCCGGCGTGACCGCCTTGACGGTGCTGCTGGTGATTGCCCTGATCATGGCGAACCTCGCCGACCAGCGGCGGCAGGAGGCCGAGAAGCAGCGGCGCCAGGCCGAAGAGCAACGCCGCCTGGCCACAGTGCGGGCACTGCAGGCGGAGGCTGAGAACATCCGCGAGACCGACCCTCGCACCTCACTGCGGCTCAGCATGGCTGGCCTGCGTATCAAGCCAACGACGGAGGCGAGGGAGGGACTGTTCACCACGCTGCAACACACACGCCTGGCAGGCAGCTCCGCGACGAGCGTCGGCAAATCCGACCTGGCGTCCTACAGCTCCGACGGCACCCTGCTGGCCACGGCAACCATCACCGGCCGCTCCGTCGGCCTGTGGGACACCCGCGACACCGTCCGCCCGCGGCGGCTCGCCACGCTCACCGGTCACACCGAGCCCATCGAAAGCGTGGCTTTCAGCGCCAACGGGCGCCTGTTGGCGACCGTCGCCAACGTCGGCCTGAACCCCGCCGACCGCGGTAAGCGGGGCAGGAGCAGCCTGATGCTGTGGGACCTCACGGACCGCGCCCATCCCCGCGAGGTACTGAATTGGAGGGGCTTGGATGACGCTGAAGCGGCGGCCTTCAGCCCGGACGGCAAGACCATGGCCGTGGTCACGGGCAGAGCGAACGGCACGCTGCAGCTGTGGAACGTGACCAAGCCTTCCGCCCCCCGGCGGCTGACCGGACCGCTCCACGCCGTCGACTCCCAGACCGTGATGTTCAGCCCCGACGGGCACACCCTGGTCACCGGCTCCGGCTACGTCACCGCCACGAACGGTTCCCTCAACCCTGACAGCATCACCCACACCACCGGCTGGACCGCGTGGAACATCCGTGACATACGCAACCCCCGAGCGGTGGCGCGCCGACCGCATTTCGGGAGCGCCGTGTTCAGCCGTGCCGCGCCCCTCCTCGCGGTGAGTGACAGCAGCACCCTCACGCTGTGGGACCTCTGCCACCCAGGGACGCCCCGGCAGTTGACCAGGCTTGACCACAAGGATCAAGTGGAATCGGCTGCCTTCAGCCCGGACGGTCGCTCCCTAGCCGTCTCCGTGCTGGACGATACGGCTTTCCTCCGCGACATCAGCGATCCAGCCCGTCCCGGCAAGCCGGTCATGCTGGGGGAGCACGACAGAACAGTCGACGCTATTGCCTTCAGCCGTGACGGCCGCACCGTCAGCCTGACGGACCAATCCGGCACCCTCACACGCTGGCTGGTCGGCAGCCGGGCACCGGCCCGCGCCGCCACTCTGACCATGAAGTCCTTCCAACTCACAGCGTCGGCGTTCAGCCCTGACGGCCGCACACTGGCCATCGCGGCCAGCGGCGGCAAGGTGTGGCTCTGGGACACCTCCCATCCCGCCCGTCCTCGCAGGAAGACGCCGCTCACCGGGCAACTACAGACCGCTCGAGCGGTCTCCTTCAACGGCGACGGCTCAATACTGGCCGTCGGCAGCCAGGCAGGCGAATCAAGCCAGGACGGCAAGATCACGTTGTGGGACACTTCCGATCTGAGCGCTCCGCATCGCTTGGCCGAGATCCCGACGAAGTCAGGAGTGTCGGCGGTTGCACTCAGCCCCCGCCGGTCGATCCTCGCGGCGGTCGGTTCCGTGTCCTTCAACTCGCCTTGGGCCGGCCTGTGGGACATCCGCGACCCACAACACCCGGTGCGCACCAGACTTCTGGACCCGTACGAACCTCGTGAGCGGACCTCTGCCTCGGCAGACCCCGGCCCCTGGCCGAGCCCCCTGCCGACTCTGCCCTTCCTGGGTGCTACCCCGGCGGTCTTCGGACCGGACGGCAAGACACTGGCCCTCCCCGACGTCCTGTGGGACGTCACGAACCCCTCAGCCCCGACCCGGTTGGCCACACGGCGTACCTCAGACCTGGACTCGATGCTCCATGAGCGCTATTCATTCGCGGCCTTCAGCGCTGACGGACGCGAACTGGTGACCAGCGATAGGGGAGACCTGTCCGTATGGTCGGTGAACCGCAGGAACGGACGAAGGTTCCTTTCGACCGCACAGCTTTCCGATCGTCTCTCGCAGATCGACTTCCACCCCGGGGGCCACCTGGTCGCCACTGGAAGCAGCGCCGGCCGGGCAGGGCTCTGGGCCGCCGGCGGCTCGAGACCGCTGACTTGGACGACGGCGCTGACGGACACCACAGCGGAAGTGGCGGATGTCCGGTTCAGCCGTGACCGGAGGACGCTGGCCGTCACCCTGGACTCCGGCACGGTGGAACTGTGGAACCTGGGTGACCTGCCGGCCATCGCCGCTGACCCGACCACAGTGGCCTGCGGCATCACCGGTACCGGCCTGTCCCGTAAGGAGTGGCGGCAGTACGCGCCAGGCTTGCCGTACGAATCCACATGCCCGCAGCGGTGACGACGCACGCTGGACACGGCTCGATGGACGAAGGCGGCCCCAGAGCCTTATCTCCGCCCCAGGCAGCGGCCTTCGTGTGTCTTCTGCTGTCCCCTCGCCAGGAGTGGATGGCCTCGCTGGGTCGGCTCAGTGCCTGAGGGAGCGGCGGGGGAGCAGGCGTGCGCTGAAAAGTGGTCACCATAGGAGGGCATCGCGTGCTAGATGCTGGTGGGCGGTGACCGGGACCTGGCTGCAGGCCCTCTGGGCACCTTGCCTATCCGGGGCATCAGCAAGGGCCTACCCGCGGTCTACGTCATCAGGCGCCTGGCACCTCGCAGGGAGGGGGACATGAGAAACCTGCGTCGCTGCCCGATCAGCGATCCAGCATTCCGAGGACCGGAACACTACTGGAAGATCGTCCTCCCGTAGCTGTCGGCTGTACCGTTCACTCTCCCCCTCCGTAGCCCGCTCCCCGGGAAGGCTGGGCGCGCCTCCGGCCTCACATGCCTAATCAGTCAAATGCGTATTCTCAGGTTTGTTGACACACCATTCGACAAGAATGCCTGCAGCGCCCAGTAGTTGTGCGGAAGGTAGGAACTCCACGATGCGCTACGCGGCATTCATCTCCTACAGCCATGAAGCGGACACCCGTCGAGCGCAGCATCTGCGCGATGCCCTGCATCACTTCGCCAGGCCCTGGAACAGCATGCGGGCTCTTCGGGTCTTCCTCGACAACGCGGCCCTGTCGGCCGATCCAGGCCTATGGAGCACAGTGGAGCAGGCTCTTGCCGACTCCGAGTTCCTCGTGCTGATGGCGTCGCCCCAGTCCGCACGCTCCACCTGGGTAGCCAAGGAGATCTCCTGGTGGCGGCAGGGGCCTCGCGCAAGAAATCTGTTACTGGTCGTCACAGGAGGCGAGCTCCACTGGGACCACACGGCGCAGGATTTCGACTGGACCCGGACCACGTGCCTCTCACCCGCGCTCAGCGGCTTCTTCAACGAGGAACCACGCCACGTGGACCTGCGGTGGATGGGCCAAAACCACACAGGCGACCTGCGCGAGCCGCAGTTCCGCGCATGCGTAGCCGACCTGGCTGCTCCCCTGCACAAGCGTCCCAAGGACGAACTCATCGGCGAGGACGTGCTCCAGCGTCGGAAGTTCCAACACTTCCGCCGAGCGATGGTGGCCGCGATCACCGCGCTCGCCCTCCTGGCCTCCGCAGTGGCCGTCTATGCCATCGTGCAGCGGAACACTGCGCAGGAACAGGCGCGCATTGCCACCGCTCGTCAACTGGCCGCGACAGCATTGAACTTGAGTAGCGATGACCTTGAGGTCGCATCGCTCCTGGCCCTTCAGGCATACCAGGTGAAAAAGACCCCGGAGACCATGTCAGCGCTGTACCAGCTGACAACCGGCAGCCCTCATCTGGTCCGCTTCGTGCGCGGCGACGGGAGAGTGACGGCACTGGCTCTCACCACCTCGCCCCGCTACGCGGCCGCCGGCACCGCCAAGGGGTCGGTTACTATCTGGACGTCCGACGGGACCCGCACGGCAGGCCGTGTTTCGGTCTCAGGCGAGGTCACCTCGCTGGTATTCAGCGACGACGACCAACTGCTGGCCATCGGCACCAGTTCAGGCCAGACCGTCATCCACGACCTGCACACCCATCACACCCGGCGCCTGTCCGCCAGTGCCGGCAGGGTCTACGCGCTGGCATTCCGCCCCTCCAGCCATGACCTTGCAGCCATCGATGACAACGGCACACTCAGGCTGTACAGAGCAGAAGACAGTGAGCCGGCCTTGCACGTCGACACGGGTCTGCAAGCCGGAGCATTAGACCTTGCCTTCTGGGACAAGGGAAACAAACTGGCAGTGGTCACCGCGATGGGCTATCGCTTCTACGACGACAGACTCCGGAAGCTCAAGTCGTCCGACGACGTGCTCTACCCCGCGAACGGATACGTCTCTGCCGCGTCGCCCAGCGGGAACTGCTTTGGGTTCATAAAGTTTGGGGCCTTGGCCCTGGAGTCCATCGCGGAACTGAATAAGGGAAAGTTCCCGGGGTTGGGCTCCAAAGAGGGCGGCTGTGGCGCACGGCCGACCCTCTCCGGCAAAGAAGCGACCAGCTTGGCTGTCTCAGATGGCAACAGGATCGCGGTGGGCACGAGCCAAGGCCTCGCCCTGGGAACGGCAGTAGGGGAGAAAGACCCGACGGAGACGGTCCTCGACATGCTCCCTGGAGTCAAAGCACCCTCTGAACTGGCCTTTTCGCCAGGTAAAGGCGACCGCCTGGCTTCGGCCGACGGCAACACCATCGCCCTGTGGGCCCTTGGCAAAGCGGGACCCACCATGCATCGACACAGCGTCAAGATTCCTGACGGCGCGACGGTGGAGACTCAGCCCGCCCTTGCCGTGGGACCGGACGGACATGTCGCATGGAGCCAGGAAAGCGACACCGACTCCCCATCCACGCTTCACCTGTGGTCCCCGGAAACCGATATCCCGGGCGACGGAGCCGACATGACATACGACGCCTTAGCCTTAGCAGCCGACGGTAACACCCTGTACGCCGCCTCCAGCACTGCGGTGGAGACGTGGACGAAGCAATCAGGCGCACTGCGCAGAATCGCCGCCGCCCGGTTGCCCGAGCACTCCGACACATTCGGCCCCACCCGCATTGCCACACGACCCGACGGCCGAGTCGTGGTCATGCCCTCCGACGGTTCCGTCCTCCTGCTCGACCCCAAGTCAGGGAAAATCTCAACGGCGGTCGAGCGTATGGTGCCGCGCCTGACGGAAAACGAGTGGAAAGAATCCGGCGTGACTGAGTACCAGACAGCACTTGGCAGGGAGGGCACGCTCGCCGCAGGGGCAACCAAGAACGGCCACGTCAACGTCTACGAACTCCCGTCCGGACGCCGGGTGCGTCAACTGGACCTGAGCGGTTCCTCCATCGACTCTCTGGCGCTGTCGGAGGGGAGCCAGTCCCTGTTCGCTGTAACCGACGGCCGCGTGCTGCACCACTGGGACGCACGAACAGGCAAGTTGCGCTGGCGATCGGACGGAGCCGGACGATACGGCCTCGCGGCGGATCCCAACGGCCGATGGGTGGCCACACTGGCGGGGGACGGCACGGTGTGGCTATGGGACGTGAAGACCGGCGACCGGCTAGCCAACACCGCCCTCCCACGCCCCGACTTTTCCTGGTCAGGGACTGGAGGTACCGGCGCGCAGAGCAGCATTGCCTTCTCCCCAGACGGGAAACGGCTGTGGTCCGTGACCGAGGGAGGAGAGGCCCTGTCGTGGGATACGTCGGTCGACGCGTGGATCAAGGCACTGTGCGATCGGGTGGGCCGTCGCCTCACAGAGGCGGAACGCACCCGGTACCTCACATCGATCTCCCGTAGCCACACCGCCTGCAGCCAATATCCCAAGCAGGCTTCCAGCACGCCCTGACAGCATGGCGGGTGTCCCGAGATATCGGTCCCGTCCCGCCCAACACTCCGGAAGTACAGCGTGAGCGTGCATCACGCGGCGGCCCGAGAGCAGAGCCAGCCCGCCGTGATGTGCTGAAGACGGCGGCACGCACCGGCTGCGGAACTGGTAGGTGAACTTCGAGCATCCCATAACCCGCGCCGACGACGGTTCGACACCCTCGACCTGGCTCTGGACCTGCTCATCGAACCCGACTTCACACGCCGGCGGTGGAAGGGCGAAGACGAGTACGCACACGTACGCCGCCTAGGCATCGTCCCCGACGCCCAGCACCAGTCCGTCGACGCCGCCCGCGCCCAGGTCTTTGCGGTGCTCGAAGAACGCCAGGGCCCGTTCGCCGACACCAGGACGTGGACTACCTGGCGGTGGAACCCCGCCTGGCCACCGCCACGCCTGCCCTAGCACGATCCCGCCCGCTGACGCATGGCGCCCAAGGACCTTCCTCGTACCACGACGCCGTCCACTGGCCAGGGCTGGTCCAGCACGCTTCGAGCCAAGGTCACGACGGTTACACCGGGTCGGGGGAGCCGGGGCGTCGGATGTCCGCGTACAGTCGTTTCCGCACTCCGGGCTCACCCGCGACCCGCCGCACCGGCCCGACGCCGGATGTTGCCCACAGCTCATCCAGCCGGGACATCACCGCCACCGCGGTCTCCTCATCCCCGGCCGTGATGTCCAGGACCACCAGGCCCGGCTCGCACACATGCACCTCGTCGATACGGTCCATGCCTTACGCGACGCTGCGGACGCCAGGGCCGGTTCGCCGTCGGCATCCACGCCACTCGTACGAGTGGCCCCGTGCGGGCCGGGGTTACAGGCCCGGACGGCTTCGGCTTGCGAGGGGCCTCACGGCCAGCAGCCCGCCGTGTGCTGTCCATGGCACGCGGGGTGCGGCGTTAGACGGGCTGCGTCTTGGGAAGCCACGGCTGCTGCCTGGACGGTCACAGCAGTTGACGGTGAGTGGTGCACGAGGCCGGGCGGCATTTGACTTCTGAGCCCCCATACGAGCAGTTTCAGCGCCTCAGGCCAGCGCTCCAACCCGTGTGGCGAACGCCCGGAGGCCGGGGAGGGTGCGGTCGTGCCGCATCAAAGAGACGGTCATGGCCCCTACGGCACCGCGGCGTACTTCCTGAGGCGCGGCCTGCTCGGCGGCCAGGAGCGCTTGATAGCAGCGGTCGGGCTTGCCCCACTGATTGAAGGCGCGGGCGACGTCGATCCAGTACCGGGCCTGGCGCTCGGTAGTGGGCAGGCGGACGACGTCGACCCGGCGGGCGTACTCGATGGCCTGGCCGGCATCGCCAAGCAGGTGGCAGACGGAGATCCGATGGAGGAGAACCTGGCTCGGGCCGAAGACGGCGCCGTGCAAGGTGGCATCCCGGCCGAGCTGGTCCGCAGTGGCTTCCGCTTCGTCGATCAGGGCGTGGGCCGTGTGCCGGTCGCCCTGCTTGGCGGTGTAGGCGGCTGTGGCGTACAGGTTGCCCTGGACAGACAGCCGCGCGGCGTCCGGTGCGCTGCGGCTGTCGGCGATCTGTTGTGCGGCGCTGACGGCGATGTCGGTGGCTCGGGCCAGGTGGCCTTGGCGGCGCCAGGCGCTGGAGACCATGCGGTGGGCTTCAGCGATGGTCAGCGCGTCGGCACCGCCGAGAGCAGCGGTCAGAGCGCGATCGGCGGTGACGGAGGCGAGGCCGTCCTCGCCGAGCTTGATGCACAGCCTGGTGGCTGTGTTGTACAGCTCGGCCACAGCAGTCGCAGCTCGCTCGGGCATCCCGTCGGCGCCCAGAGCCTGGGCCAGTACGATGCGGGAGGGCAGGGCCCGGGCGAGGCGGTCGTAACGGCAGGCGTCGAAGTCCAGGCGGGAGGCGTCCACCGCAGCCGCCACCGTGGCCGGGCTGGGATCCACACCGGGAGCAGAGCCGGGGCTCTGCTCCCGGTACAGCAGCAGGTCTTCCAGACCCGACAGGCTCGGCCGCCAAGGCCAAGGGGGCTCGGAGGCGGGCACCGCGGCGAATGAGTCGGGCGGCGGGCAGGCCGCCACCGAAGGTGGCGGCAGGGCGCACGCGGGCGTCGAGCGCTGCCGCACCGAAAACCTGGAAGCCGCGTTCGCCACGGGCCAGGACGCGCAACCGGTGCCGGAGGAGGGCGCGGACGGTTCAACGACCGCCACCATCGTCCTGATGAACAAGGGCTCCTACTCCTGCAAGCTCGGTGGTTTCCCCGGTGTGGACCTGACCTCGATCAACGGCGGCGAGCGCTGGTCCCTGGTCCGCTCCTCGCAGAAGTGGAGCTCCGTGGAGGTGGAGGCCGGCCAGAGCACCGAGTTCACTCTCAACCTCGCCTTCACCAAGGAGGAAGAGGGCTTCTACCAGCCGGCCTGGGTCGAGATCACCCCGCCCAACGAGACCAAGGCCCTCAAGATCGAGTGGCCCTGGGAGACCGACACCCTCGTCGACCAGCGCGGCGCCACCCACCCCGGCACCTTCGTCAACCCCATCGGCTGACCAGCTCACAGCTGTGCCATGAAGGTCCACTGCCCCGCTGCCCTGGTGTGTGACGCACCAGGGCAGCGGACTTTCCGTCCCACGGCCCGCGCCCCCTTCATGCTCGCTGTGATCGCGGCAGCGTTCCCATCACCCCCTCTACCAGGGCGGTTGATCATGCAGCTTGCTATGAGCCGGCCCTGACCGTTCATGAGCCACCAGGGGGCGTGCAGCAGGAGGTCGGTGCGGGAGGTCTCCGTTGATATGCCTGCGTGCTCGAGGGCAGATGGAGCCTCGCTGCCGTGTATCCACTTTGGGGTGACGACTGGGGGAATTGGGCGTTCGGCCCAGCGGGGCGGGCCACGGTGACGGTCATGATGATTCGTCGCTGGGCCGCTGCCGCGGCCGCCACGCTGGCAACCGCCGGCCTCGTGGGCTCCGCTCCCTCGAGCTGGGCCGTACCGAGCACCCCGAGCACTGCGTCTTCCATCGCCGGTCCCGTATCGGCGACGGAGCTCCCAGAGCCCCCGACGGCGGAGGAGGCCCGGGCGGAGCTGGCCGAGCTAACCGTCGTACCCGAGGACGATGCGCCCGGCTACAGCCGGGCGAAGTTCCCTCACTGGGCCACCCAGTACGGCACCTGCGACACCCGCGAGATCGTCCTCGCCCGGGACGGCGATGAGGTCACCCAGGACGGGCAGTGCCGGGCCACGGTCGGCAGCTGGCGCTCGGCGTACGACGGCGTGGTGCTCGACGCGGCGTCCAAGGTGGACATCGACCATGTCGTGCCGCTGAAAGAGGCATGGAGGTCCGGCGCCTCGCAGTGGACGACCGCGGATCGCCGGGCCTTCGCCAACGATCTCGCCCACTCGCAGCTCATCGCCGTCTCGGCCCGCTCCAACCGGGCAAAGAGCGACAGGGACCCCTCCGATTGGGAGCCGGACCTGGTCAGCTACCGCTGCACGTACGCCCGTGCGTGGATCTCGGTAAAGCACGCCTACGCCCTCACCACGGACGAGGAAGAGCATGCCGCGCTGACCGGCATGCTCGACACCTGCGCCTGATGCGCATCGGCTCCCAGCGCGCTGGCATGTCCGGCGCGCCGGGAGCCGGGTAGACGACGCCAGGCGATGCCGGCCATGTCGTCACCCCGGCCGGCTCTCCCGCGCGCTCTACCGCCGCCCCTGATATCGCGTCATCATGGCGCGGTTACAGAATGGAGCAGCTCGTGAGTAAACATCGCAAACCGGATCCTGACCCGGGGCAGGGAACTCCGCCGCCGAACAACTCGGACGGGCAGTTGCCGCCGCCTCCGCCGCCGGCCGGGACGCACCGGAAGTAGCCGCGTGGCCGACTACGACGCCTTGCGGAAGCGGCTGGACGAGGCCATGGACCAGCACGGGTTGTGGCCTGCCCGCTCGCCCTGGACTCGGCAGGCGGTCTCCGACACACTGCGGCACGCCTTCGCGCCGGACCGGCTGTGGCGCTGGGACGGCCACACCTACCAGCCGCTCGACCGCGGTGCCGACCCCGACCGGTGGGCCGCCGAGGTGTACGGCCGGCCCTTCGACGCGGCCGTCACCCAGATCACCGACGGCGCGCCCTCCTCCAGCCTGTCGTGTCCGTCGATCGTGGTGGACATGCTCGACTCCCTGATGCTCGAACCGGGGCACGGCGTCCTCGAGCTGGGGGCAGGGACGGGCTGGAACGCGGCCCTCCTCACGTGGCGCGCGGGGCCCGGACGCGTGGTCAGCGTCGAGGTGGACGACGAACTGGCCCGGCAGGCCAAGGAACACCTCGGCGCAGCCGGCGTCGACGCGGCGGTCGTGGCCGCCGACGGCGCCGATGGCTGGCCGCCCGGCGCGCCGTACGACCGGGTGGTCTCCACCTACGCCGTCGATCAGGTGCCCTGGGCGTGGGTGGAGCAGATGCGGCCGGGTGGGAGGATCGTCACCCCGTGGGGGCGGCTGGGGCACATCGCTCTGACCGTTGCCGACGACCACCGCTCGACTGTGGGGTGGATGCAGGGGCTGGCGATGTTCATGCCCGCCCGCGGCACACCGCCCGCGAGCAGCTGGCCGCACGTGCGCGGCACCGGCCCCGCCGACGACGAACGCGCCTTCGCACGGGACCTGCGCCCGCTGAAGGACGATGCGCATCTGCTGTTCGCTCTGCGCATCCACCTCCCCGACGTGCAGATGATCACCGGCGTGGACGATGACGGCGTGAACGTATGGCTCCACGACGGCGCAGCCTCCTGGGCCACACTCACCACACTCCCCAACGGGGAGGCCCGCGCGTGTCAGGGCGGGCCACGGCCCCTGGTCGATGAGCTGGAGGCTGCCTGGGACTGGTGGCTGGCAGAAGGACAGCCGACCCTGTGCGACTTCGGCATGACCGTGGAACCCGAGCGCCAGTACGTATGGTGCCGGGACCCGGCAGCGGGGCCGCAATGGCCGCTCCAGAACCACGGCCGCGCCGCGGTGTAAGTCGCTCGCCAGGCCACCTGCGGCAGCGCCTCCACACTGCTGGGGCGATCCCGACCGAGCGTGGACTGGCCAGTGGCCGGCTGTGCGGCGATGGCCTGGTCCGCAGGGTCCCACCCGTCGCATCTGTGATCTGGAACACGCGGCTTTGGTGAGACGCAAGTGGAGTGCGATTAACGATGGTTACTTGATGTCAGAACCACATTGCGGTCGGTGAGAAGAGGGTGCAGGTGGGGGTGCTGCCGCGAGCTCAGGAAGGTCCTCACCTCGGGGGTGTCGGCGTGTGGCGCGGGAGCGGATTCGAACGAGAGTAACCGCCCGGTTGCTTCGCGTATAAAAATCTCGAGTGTGCCGTTCAACGTTTGGGGCCTCGTGGTCGATTAGCTGGTGATCGAGGGCAAGGACGCTCTCCAGCGCCCCGAGGGGGGACCAGGCGCTGCTCACCTTGTTGACCAGAAGGGCCTTGCACTCGTGACTCACGATGTCGCAAACAGCGTGCTGGCTTCGGCTATCGCGCTGCGCGTATTCACCCCGGACGCCATGGCACTGGCCCGCCGGCTGCTCGGGGCCGGGGTGCGCGTGGGAGCCGCAGCCTTGACGGAACGCCGCGACGGCACCCTGGCTGCCTGCGCTGTCCGCGAGGACGGTGGCCCGGAGTGAGCGACCACCACACGTCGCAGTCCAAGCCCGCCCTGATGGTGCCGCTGCCACAACTCCCGAAGGCATTCTGGGCGTTCCACGACCAGTACTACCGGGCCTACCGCCGGTACGCCCACGTGCATCTGGGCGATCCGCACGCGGCCGGTGAACTGGTCCACCAGGTGCTGATGCACCTGGCGATGAACTGGGCCCACCTGATGGAGGAGGCGAACCCCGCCGCCTCCGCGTGGGCTCTGCTCAAGGAGAGCGTCGCCGGGGATCTCCGGATCCAGGGCCGCAAGCCCGCAGTGCCCGAGACGGCCATGCTGCAGCTCGTGGTGCGCGCGGTGCTGGAGTCCAGCCGCCAGGAATTCGAAGTCATCGAAAGCGCTCTGGGCCTGTACCCGGCGATAGCCAGGCTGCCCGAGCGGCAGTTCGACGTGATGGTGCTCCGCTACGTCCTCGGCTTCTCCACCGATACCGTCGCCCGCATCATGGGAGTCACCGAGGCCACGGTGCGTTCGCACTGCCACTTCGCGCGCCGGAAGATCGCCCGGGAACTGGGCATAGCGTTCGATACGGACTGCGACGATGAGGAGTGACATGACACCGCGCAGCCTCGATGAAATCCTGGCCGACGCCGAGATCCTGCAGCACGAGTACGACGACGAGGACACCGCGGCCTCACGTCTGCGTATCGAACGCGAAATCGCCGACACCTGGTGGCGCAGCGCGCTGCTGCTGGAATCCTCCGCTCAGCAGGTCAAGCCCTGGCTCCCCGAGGACGCCCCCCGCCACCGCACTCCCCTGTGCACGGCACAGCACGAACAGGCCGCCCACGACCTGCGGAAGCTGTCCACCCTGGTGATCCGCGACTCCCGGGCCGCTCACCACATCGCGCTCCTGGCCCAGTCATGCCGCGCCGAACCCGCCAGCGCGCTGATCTTCGCCTGCCTGCTGCACCTGGCGGACAGGGAGGGAGCACAGTTTTGGTGGCAGTTCTCCGCCGGCGCCGGAAGCGCAACCGCGGCCCTGTGCCTGTACCTGATGCACATGCAGCGCGGAGAACTCCGCGATGCCGAGCACTGGGTACACGAAGCCGCCTGCCTGGAACACCTGGAGAACCAGACCAGCCCCCATGACGACCTGGTCAGCCTCCTGCGCCGGCCCCCCAGCCAGGGACACCGCGGCAGCTGGTACACCCCCCAGTCCATGATCAACCGCACGATGGCGATCCTGCACTCCGGTGTCGCGGCCAGCACGCGTGTCGTCGATCAGCCGCTGTGCCAGTCACTCGCCGTGGCGGTCCAGCGCCTGGAGACCAAATCCGACGCCGACTACGGCACCATCCCCAAAGCCTCCTTCGAACTCGCCGCCCGGCTGGAGGACTGCGCAGCATCTTCCCCCTGACTCACGGCCCTTCCGCGGCGGGCAGCGAGTTGGAAGACGCGTGCGGGCAGCTTGCAACGCAAGCCGCTGATCATCTGTAGCTGTGTCCGCCCCAGGCGAGTGGAACAAGCCGTCGACCGCTCGAAACCCGCCGCGCACTCAAACGGAGGTTACGCCACACCCCGTCGGCCAGCACCGTTGAACCAGCGGCCCGGCCGCACCGGACGGGCCAACCGGACGGAGGGGGAAAGCGTGGGCAAACAGGCGAAATGCGGATCGACCGACACCGCAACGGGCAGGCCTTGCCAGAGGCCGGCCATGGTGGGCTACTCCCGCTGCCAGCGGCCTCGCGGGAAATGGAACAAGCTGCAGGTGAAGAAGACAAAGAAGCGCTGAATGCAATGGTGCCCCCGGCGCCGCAAGCGGCGGGGGCACGCTCATAGTGTGTGCCGACCGTTCCGCGCTGGGTTCTACCGGCGGTAGAATCAAGTATGAGTAAGCCGACGAGCATCAAGACCAGTGAGGCAGTCCGTGACCGGCTGCGTACCCTCGCGGAGGAGCGCGGTACGACCATCACGGACCTGCTGGAAGAGCTTGCGGGCCGTGAGCTGACCGAGACCGAGCGGGAGCAGCGGGCCCTCGAGGCCGCCGGCGAGCTCGGTATCGACTACACCGAGCAGGTTCAGCGCGTCGGGCAGGATGCCTGGGAGCGGATCCGTGCTCACCAGGGCGGCGCCGCCGCATGAGTCTGACGGCCGTCCTGGACCACACCGCGCTGACCGCCTTATACCGGGCGGACCCTTTCTTCACCGGCCTGTACATCGAAGCCTCACGCGGCACGGGCCGCGTTCTGATCCCATCGCTTTCGGTTCTGGCTGCCGAGCGGCATGTATCCGGGGCCGGGGCGCATGCCGTGACCCTGCGCTTCGCGGGGGCCATTCCCTTCACCTCAGATCATGCTGCTGAGGCGATGGCATGGCCGGGCCTGGACTGGGCTGTGACGCACCCCGCGGCGATCGCCTGGCAGGCGGCCAAGGCGGGTGAGCCGGTGACGGTCCTCTCGCTCCAGCCCGAGCTCTATGCGGGAAGCGGCATCACCCCGTTGAACCCCACCTGAGACTTCGCGGCCGGACTGCCCGCGACGCCCCGCCGTGTTACCCACTGTCGCAGGGGCGGGGCGCGCCGCTACGCGGATCCGGCAGCACTTCCTGCTCGGTTACGACGCAGGCTTCTTCCTCGAGGACTTCTTCGCGGCTGCCTTCTTCCCGCTGGCGCCTGTCTTCTTGGCCGCGGTCTTTTTCGCGACGGTCTTCTTCGGAGTCGGCCGCCGTCCGCTGATCTCGTGCACCTCGGCCTCGTCGCCGGTGTCCTCGCCGCGGCTCTTCTTGGCGGCGCGCACGCTGTCCTGTAGGGCGGCCATGAGGTCGACCACCTTGCCCTTGGGTTCGGCCGGTGCCTCCATCTCGGGCGGCTCGACGCCCGCGGTCTTGGCCTCGATGACGGCTTCCATCGCCTCGCGGTACTGGTCGCGGTACTGGCTGATGTCGGTGCCGCCGATGGCCTCCATCAATGTGATGGCTTCGTCGACCTCCGAGTCGGAGATGTCGACGGCCCTGGGGGCGAGTCCTTCGGCCGAGCGGATCTCATCCGGCCAATGGAGGACTTGGAGGACGATGGCGTCGCCGACGACCCTGAGCGCGCCGAGCCTCTCGCGGTTGTGCCACGCGAATTTGACGACGGCGACCTTGTCGCTGCGCTGGAGCGCTTCCCTGAGCAGCACGTAGGGCTTGGCGGCGACGGCGCCGTCGGCTTGGAGGAAGTAGGGCTTGCCGAAGCGGATGGGGTCCAGTCGTTCGGCCTCGACGAAGGCTTCGACATCGATGGCCTTGGCGGTGGGCAAGGGGATCGTCGAGTTCCTGGTCGCTGATGGGTACGAGCTGATCTTTGGAGGCTTCGTAGGCCCGGCCGATCTCGTCCGGGTCGAGTACGCGGTCTTCGATCTCGCAGACCTTGCGGTAGCGGATGCGGCCGCCGTCGACGGTGTGGATCTGCCGGAAGCTGATCGAGTGGTCCTCGGTCGCGGGCATGACCTTGATCGGAATCGTCCCGTTGACTGAACTAAGAGAAGAATATTCGCAGGTCAGGGCGGGTATCTGCTAGCTTCCGGGCCGTGCATGAGACAAGTGGTTCTGCCCGGGATTTGGCATGCTTCGTGCCGCCGCAGACCGGTGAGCTGGTGAAGACCGCGGACACCACTCGGCCCTACGTGCTGGTTGACGCGGACGGTGTTGTCGTCGTCCCGGTTTCGGCGTTCCTTGCCGAACTTCAGGCGTGCGCGAGGCCAGCGGCGACGATCCGTTCGTATGGGATGGACCTGCTGCGGTGGTGGCGGTTCTTGGCCGGGTGGGGTGTGGAGTGGGACCGGGCGACGCGGTTGGACGCGCGGGACTTCGCCCGTTGGATGCAGGTCGCGCCGAAACTCGTCCGGGCTCACTGGCGCCGTCGGCTGTCCGACTCTGCGGCGTCCGCGCCAGCAGTCCGGGGAGGAGCCGTAGTGCCGAACGCGGTAACGGGCCGTCCCGGTCCGGGGCGCTTGTACTCGGTATCGACGCGAGCGCACTGCGAGGCCGTGCTGCGGTCGTTCTACGCCTTCCATCTGGAGGAAGGCACCGGACCAATCATCAATCTGTTCCCCGCCGCACGGGAACGCCGTCGGCTCCCGGCCACGGCGGGCCGGTCCGCTCGACAATCCGCCGGGGGCCGATACCGGCCGTCGGTGCCCCAACGTCTGCCGCGCCGAATTCCCGACGGCCGCTTCAACGACCTGTTCGCCGCGCTGCGACACCACCGGGACCGAGCCTTGCTCGCCTTCTGGGTATCGAACGGTGCCAGGGCGAGCGAGCTGCTGACAAGCCGACAGCGCGACTCGCTGCCCGGCGAGCAGTTGCTCGGAGTCGTCCGTAAAGGGTCAGCGGTCTTCCAGCAACTGCCTTCATCACCGGACGCGTTCGTGTGGCTGCTGCTCTACCAGGACGAGGCATGGCGCGCGGGTGTGCCGCGGGCCGGGCACGCGGCGCTGTGGTGGACCCTGCGGCGGCCATTCAGGCCGCTGACGTACCACGCGGCAAGAGCGATGCTGAACCGGGCCAACGGGCTGCTGGGTGCGAACTGGACGCTGCACGACCTGCGCCACACCGCCGCGTACCGGATGGCTCGTGACCCGGGACTGGCTCTGACGGACGTGCAGTGGGTTCTGGGGCATGCGCACTTGAGCACCACTCAGCTCTACCTCGCGGCCGGACGAGAAGAGATCGTCGAAGCGATCCGCGCCCACCACGAGCGCCAGGCTCAGGTGGCCAGGGTTCCGGCCCCACCGGCGGCTGGGTACCGGGCCGAGTCCCTGAGTGACCTGTTCGGAGCCGCCCGGTGAAGTCCCGTGTGCACGACATGACAGGTGCCGCGCGGATGCGCGCGGCTGACCAGCCTCGTGCTCCCCATGCTGTAGGCAGCGTGATGCGCCAGGCCCAGGTCCAATTCCCGGCCCGGTTCGCGGGGACCCGCTGGGCGATGACGAGTGCCTCGGCGGAGGAGGTGATCTCCGCGTTGGACCGCCAGCCGTTCAGAGCGGAGAAGCGACACACGCAATGGGAGCGCAGAAGTGGAGCGCGCGCGATCCTGGCCTGGCTGTCGGGCTTCCCCGGCGCTACCTGGCAGGAGAGGTGGGAGGCGTCTCCCGGGTCCGCCGAGCCCGGTCGCTGGGCGGAGGAGGGGCATGTCTGGGTCCGTACTGCGGCCGACGCGCGGTGGTGCGGTATCCGAGCCGGGCTGTGGCTGCTGGTTGTCGCCGATGTGCTCCGCCTGCCGCTGGAGTGGCAGTTCAGCAACCCGAGCGGGCACCTGCGCGCGCTGACCGAACGGAGTCGTGATCCCGAGGGCTTCACGCGTCTTGAGGGGATCGTCCCTCCGAAACACTGGACATCCCACGGAGGTAACCGGTCCCGCCTGGTGCTGACCCGCATCATGCTGGCAAAGGGGGGCGGCCTGGCGGACATCACCCCCGGAGACGCCTTCGAGTACGTGGCCACAGTTCGAGCTGCCAGCCACGACACGGTGAGCAGCACCCTCTTCTACTCGTGGCTACGAGAGCTGGGCCATCTGCCCGCCGACGCCCCAGTAACCCTCCGTTTCCTCCACCGCATCACAGGTCAGCTCAGCTGTGAGCAGCTCATCGACCGTCACGGCGTGGCTAGCGCTCCGATTCGTGCGCTGCTGATCGACTACCTGGAAGAGCGCCGGCCGCAGCTGGACTACAGCACCCTCGACCGCCTCGCCCGTAACCTGACCCGCAACTTCTGGTCGGACCTGGAACGTCACCACCCGGGTATCAATTCCCTCGACCTGTCCTCCGGCGTCGCCGCTGCGTGGAAGGAGCGCTTCCGCACCCGCGTCCAGCGGCGCAGGCAGCCGGACGGCACCATCAAGGAGACGGTGGTCGAACGCGCCGACCGGGCCCCGCTGCTCATGACGGTGCGCGCCTTCTACCTGGACATCGCCCGCTGGGCGGTGGAAGAGCCGGCCCGGTGGGGGCCGTGGGCCGCGCCGTGCCCGATCAGGGAAGCCGAGACCACGGACCGCAAGCGCGTCAAGCGGGTCAAAGCCCGCATGGATCAGCGCACCCGCGAGCGTCTCCGGGCCCTGGAACCGTTCGCGAAGGCAGCGGCCGACCACCACCGTTTCCACCTAACGGGCCTGGAAACCCTTCTCGCGGCGCCGCCCGGCGCGGCCTTCACCGTCCACGGCGCGATGTTTGTCCGCACGGGAAACGCCGCCACCGCCACCGCCCGCGACCAGGACGGAGCCCTTCGGTACTTCGACCTCGCCGAACACCGGGCCTTCTGGGCTTGGGCCGCAGTGGAGGTCCTGCGCCACACGGGCATGCGCATCGAGGAGATGCTGGAACTCAGCCATCACGCGGTGATCCAGTACCGCCTGCCCACCACCGGCGAGATCGTCCCCCTGCTCCAGATCGCCCCGTCCAAGACGGACCAGGAACGCGTCCTGCTCGTCAGCCCCGAACTCGCCGACGTCCTGGCCACGATCATCCGCCGCGTCCGCAACCCGAAGACCGGCGTCATCCCTCTCCTGTCCGCCTACGACTACGAGGAACGCGTCTGGAACCCGCCGACCCCCTTGCTCTTCCAGTGGGACCGCAGCGGCGAAAACTCCAGGATGAGCGGCGAATTCATCCGCAAGGCCCTCGCCGAAGTCCTGGCCTTCCTCGGCCTCACCGACTCCACCGGCCAGCCTCTGGACTTCGCGCCACATGACTTCCGCCGCATGTTCATCACCGACGCCATCCGCTCCGGCTTGCCGCCCCATATCGCACAGGCCATCGCCGGTCACACCAACATCAACACCACCATGGGCTACCACGCCATCTATCCCAGCGAGACCATCGAAGCCCACCGCGCGTTCATCTCCCGCCGCAGAGCACTGCGCCCGGCCGAGGAGTACCGAACCCCAACCGACACCGAATGGGAAGACTTCCTCGGCCACTTCGAACGCCGCAAACTCTCCGTCGGCACTTGCGCCCGTGCCTACGGCACCGCCTGCATTCACGAGCACGCTTGTGTCAGATGCTCGCTCCTCCGACCTGACCCGTCCCAACGGGCACGGCTTGCCGAGATCCGCGACAACCTGATCGCCCGAATCGCCGAAGCCGAGACGGAAGGCTGGCTCGGCGAGGTCGAAGGTCTCCAGGTCAGCCTGGCTGGCGCCGAAGAGAAGCTCCGCCAGCTCGATCGGGGCCACGGACAGCATACGGCCGTGGACCTTGGCATCCCCACGACGCGTGATGATCGATGAACCCACGAAGGTGAGCTGCCGCATTGGCCCTCAACCAAGATCGAGAACAAGTTCAAAGAAGCGCGCATCAAACGCCCTTCAGAACACGATCAAGTGCCGCCCGGCCTGCAGGTCCCCAGTTCGGCTTGCCGCCGGGAAGGCCCCGATCTCCGTTCTGCCCCATGAGCATCAGGAAGAGGCTCTTCATAGCGGCCAGCCCGCGGGCGCGCCGGATCGCGGCCTCGTCTGCATGCGCGTACATGTCGAAGAACCGTGAGGCCGTGCCCGCGGGCAGCAGCACCCATGCGGCGGCGAGGTCCAACGCCGGATCGCCGGCGAACATGTCACCGAAGTCGACGATGCCCGAGAGCGTTCCGCCCGAGACGACGACGTTCGCGGGATGGAGGTCGCCGTGCACCCACACCGGCGGGCCCTCCCACGCGTGGGCCGCAACGGCGTCGTCCCAGACGACCCGGACGTCGGCAGCGATGTCGTCGGGGGCAACGGCCTGGAAGAAGTTCTCGAAGCCGTCCGTGCAGTTCCTGGGATGGGCACCGCGGTCCGTAGCGATCGGCGCCTCGGCGGGCGCCTCCACATGGAGCGCCCGGAGGAAACCCGCCAGCGTGTCGGCCGCGTGGTCGCCGCGGCTGATCGAGCCGTGGTCCAGCGGCTCGCCGGGAACCCACGTCATCACGGTCCAGTGCTTGGGGAAGCGCGCGGACGGTTCGCCGAACCGCACCGGAGTCGGAACCGGGAGCGGCAGGCGCGGAGCCAGCACGGGTAGCCACCGCCGCTCCTTGAGCTGGAGCTCCGGGGTGAGGTCCATGCGCTGCATGCGCACGGCCAACTCATCCCCGAGGCGCCACATTTGATTGCCCCAGCCGCCCGCCACCTCGCGGATGGCCAGCCCTGCAAGGTCTGGATGTTGCTCCTGCAGCAGGTCGCGGACCAGGTCTGCGGTGATCTCGATCTCGGTATCGGTCATGCAATGTCACAGTACTGAGGCGGTAGGCGGAGCGGCTCTCGCTCCGGAACATTTCGCTGTGATTCCTCTGGCATCACCGATTCGGTTTCAAAGAGCTGCAGATGTCTTCGCGTGAGTCTCACCGGTACCAAGCCCAAAATCGCTCAACGCGATGTGCAGACAGCACGAGAACGAGAGATGGTCGACCTGGGCATGCCCTCGCGTTCGGCGAGAGCCCCGCACGAGCTACCTGAGTCCGGCCGCCTGCTTGCGTGCACAAGACGCTGCTGCCCGCGAACTTCCAAGCCGGTCCTCCGGGCAAACGACACGATCAACCAGCAGGCGAGAGCTCCCGTGGCAGCAGCGGAAAGGACCCACACATGTTCTCCGTCGAAGAACGGGACTGCCTCAGAGATCGCTTGATCCAGTTTGCCGACGCTGACGAGGCCGTCACTGGAGCGGCCCTGACCGGCTCACAAGCCACCGGACACAGCGATCGATGGTCGGACACTGACCTGGTTCTCGCAGTCCATGGCGAGCTCACGGTGCCCTTGAGCCGATGGACGCAGTGGCTCCACGGCGAACTCGGCGCCCTGCATCACTGGGACCTGCCAGCCGACCGCAGGATCATTCGCGTGTTCCTCCTGCCCGGCTGGCTGGAAGTCGACCTCACGTTCTGCCCCGAAGAGGAGTTCGGCCCGCGAGGCCCGCAGTGGCGGACCATCTTCGGCGAGGAACGAACCCAGACCCCCTTCCCGCAAGCCGATCGCGACACCCTGATTGGCCTCGCCTGGCATCACGCTTTACACGCCCACATCTGCATCCGGCGAGGCCGGGAATGGCAGGCCGAATACTGGATCAGCGCCTTGCGTGATCACGTCGTGGCACTGGCGTGCCTACGTCTCGGCTATGCGGCTGTCCACGCGAAGGGCGCTCATCTGCTTCCCGCGATCATGACTGCGCCACTTGAAGCAACGCTCGTCCGTTCGATCGCGGAGTCAGAGCTACGACGGGCCTTGAAAGCAGCCGTCACTGTCCTGACCGACGAACTTGAGCAGACGGACTCCCGGCTCGCTGCAAGACTCAGCCCTATGTTGGCTGAACTGGGAGGGAAGAGTCAGGAGTGAACCTCGTCTTGGAGGTGAGCTGGTGAACCCGAACGCCGGTTGCAGAAGTTGGTTCAGAGAAGTCACCAGGCCGAAACTGACGGCTCCGGACCAGACAGGGCGCATGAGACACCTCCTCCGCCCCCCTGGGGCCTTCCAGCGTAGACACGCCTGCAGCAGGATGCCCTGCTCAGGCCGCTGACGCGCCCGAGTGGGCGCTGGCCGGCCTTGGCTCGCGATGACCGCTCCCCGGACGAGACGTCGCCTCGGCGTGCGCGCGATCCCGTGCGTGAGCACCCGCTCCGAAAGTCCAGCGGCACCACCGCTGGTGTGCGCGGCCGCGATGGTGGTCTCCGGCTGCCTGTGCCGAAGCGCAATAGTTGTCACCCCCGATACCTGCTGACCTGCGACGACGTATCAGCGACGCAGCGTAGCTGTCACCGGGTCGGCATGCTGCTTGTCACCAATCGCGAGCTGAGCTGGGCAGCGGCCCTTGGTCGGTTCCCGCCATCGGGCTGCCGTGCGGCGCCGTCGGCGCAGTCCGTTTGAGGAAAGGCGGGGATGGCGAGGGGAGGGGCAAGCATCGATCGGGGAACCTGCCTCACAGTTCGACGGCGGCAGTGGGAGCCTCACCGTCCGGCGCCTGCTGGGCGCGGGCAGCCACCGCCTGGGTGAGGGCGCTGAGCGCGCCGAGATCGACAGTGCTGCCGTTCTCGTTCATGACGTAGACGGCGGCCACTACGGTCCCGCAGCGGACCACCGCCCGTCCCTGCGACCTGTCTACGGCGTCGGTGACGCCGGTGTACGTCAGCGTGACGGCGGCTGACTCGTCCCCGTAGAGCGGCCGCGCCAGCTCCGCCGGCTCCGTATCGCCGGCGAAGTCGGCCTGTTCCATTTTCAGTCCGAGGTACCCCTCGGCCGCCGCGTCGGTGCTGGTGTACGGCAGGACTTCGATTTGCACCTCTTCGAAGCTGACAGCCGGCCCCGGGTCGTACACCGATCGCAGGTCGAGCTGCGAGGTCGACTTGCAGATGTCGTGGCGCTCCCCTTGGCTGAGGCCACCGACGCGGGTGCTACGACACCGCTCCGTCGTCGGCGAGTCGCTCGCGAGGTTCCAGCCCTCCGGCAGGCTTGCCGGGCCCGGGAGGATCTGCTTGGCCCGCGCGGCGTCAAGGACGACCGGGGCTGGCCCGTCGGATGTACCGGAAGCCGGCGCGGAGGACACCGCATCGCGGGGGTGTCGCGAGGATGTGCCGCTGGAATGTCGGGAGGAGTCGTCGCCGGTGACCATCTGGACTCCGCCGTAGACCGCCAGGGACATCAGCGCGAGCAGTATGGCGGCGATTCCGGTGAGGGAGGCGCGGGTGGTGCGGGTGTTGGTGATCGTCAGCGGCCCCAGCGAGATCTGGCTGCGCCGCACCGTGCTGCCGCTTCCGATGACGATGCTGCCGTTGTACGAGGGGGTGACGGTGTACACAGGCGCAGCGGCCGGAGGCGGACCGGCGAGCACTGCCGCCATGCGGTCCCGGAAATCGGGATCGGCCGCCAGTGCCTCCCGGATCGCCTCCTGGAGTCCCTGTGTCGCCAAGGGATCCGCCGGATCGGCGCTTATCCCGGCGAGGGCGGCACGACCGTCCTCGGAAGTGCCGAGCCGCGCCCGCACGAGGTCGCCCACCGCCCGGCCCGCTTCGGCCCCCACTGCCGTAGCCGCCCCTGCCGCCATGCCGGTCAGTATCTGTACGGCTGATAACGCCATGCTCCCTGCCGCATCCATGCGACACCCCCCGTGTCCAGTCGAACCCCTGAGGCAACCACAGTCACGGCTACGGCACCAGGGTGCCCAGCACCCTCCTCATCCAGTGACGGAACGTTCCGCTCCGGGAAGCGGGCGGGAAGCTGCGCGGCGCCCTCTGGGGCCGACGACGGGGTAAGTCGGCGTGGTCGGGCTGTGCGCTCGGCTCCCGTGGTCAGCTCCCCGCGGTCTCGATGACAACAAGCGCGCCTTTGTGACAACTATCGTGCTTCGGCTCACTGCCCGCGTGTGACTGAGCCCCGTAGTTGGCGAGCCTGAGCGCCGTAGTTGGCGGGCAGAGTAGCGCCGGGGCCATGGTTCTGCCCCCGATTCGGGCGAAATCGGCAACCAGGTGTTCCATGAGCGCTGTGCTGGGTGCATGGGGCCGTCAGCCAGTACCTGCGAGGTCGAGCTTGGGCCGGTGTGGTCGCACACCTGTGGATTGGATGATCTTCTGGTTCCGTACCGCGTCGGCGCTGAGGCGGCCGGGCGGCTGGAGACAGGTCCAGGGTGGTCGCGGCGGCGGAAGACCGCCGCGGCGCGGACCGCGGGCTTGGACGGCTCCACGCCGTACATGCCCGGATGCTCGCCGTAGGTCTGCTGCCAATGCTCACGTTGGACCTCGGCCAGCTCGTGCTCGAACTCCGACATGCTGACGCCCTTCTCACCGCGCGGACCGGCCTCTAGTGCGGGTCGGCCCATATCCCCACCGTGTCACCGCCAAGCCGGTCCCCATCGCGCCCAGGCCGCAAGGTGCCGTCCGTCCCATGGACATGGAACGCCGGCCGAACCGGGAGCCTCCCGAAGCGGCGAACGAGCCGGACACTGAAGCCTTGTCCTCAGGGACGCCGCGCCGACGTGAGGCGCTCGTCCAGCGTGGCGGCGAACTCTTCCGCTCGCGCCAGTTGGGTCCGCAGATCCGCCACCCGCTGCCGCGCAGTTTCCTGGTAGCCGCGCACCCGGTCCAGCAGGCCCTCCCGCTCACCGGCCGGCAACTCGGCACCGGAGTCGAGGCGGTCGGTGGCCTCCAGCAGGTCGCGCATCTGATCCAGGGTGAAACCGAGCGGCTTCATGCGGCGGATGACCATCAGGCGGGCGACATCGGCTTCGGTGTAGAGACGGAAGCCGCCCTGGGACCGGGCGGAGGGGACGACGAGGCTGGTCTCCTCGTAGTGCCGGATGGTGCGCAGGGACAGCTCGGTCCGCGCGGCGACTTCGCCGATCTGCATGTGCTTGCCGTCCACGCCCGTGATCCTTTGGTCCTTCTCATCCCCGTCATCCCCGGCCGATCTCTACCCTAACGTTAGGGTAGAGTTCCGGTGGCGAGGGCCTCATGCCGCTGCCCGCCGCTGTCGTGCCGGGGCCGATGTCGCCCCCGGCGAAGATCCGATTCTTGCAGGAGAACCGCGTGCGCGAGCCCATGACGCCCGCCGCCGCGGCCTTCCCGCCGTGACGCCTCGCCCCTGGACGTGAGCCCGGCCGCACCCGCGCCTCCGCTTCGTCCTCTACGCCGACTTCCGGCCCACCCCTCTTCACAGGGCCGCCCGCGGGGCGCCTGCCCCGGCGCTCCGCGCCGTTCCCGCACGCCCCGGCTTTGCCGAAGGGGCGTGCCCGAGCACGAGGTTCAACTCCCCTTGTCCGGTTCCGCTGTGTCCCCAGCCGCGCGCCTGCGCGGCCTGAAACCCAATTGGCTGAAAGATCCCAAGGTCTGGCGCACCGAAGTCCTGGGCGGCCTGGTGGTCGCGCTCGCGCTGATCCCCGAAGCGATCTCGTTCTCGATCATCGCCGGAGTCGACCCGGCCATCGGCCTGTTCGCCTCCTTCACCATGGCCGTCACCATCTCGATCGTCGGCGGTCGCCGGGCGATGATCTCCGCCGCGACCGGCGCCGTCGCGCTCGTGACCGCGCCGATGAACCGTGAACACGGCCTGGGCTACCTGGTCGCCACCGTGATCCTCGCCGGTGTCATCCAGATCGCGCTGGGCGCCCTGGGCGTGGCGAAGCTGATGCGGTTCGTCCCCCGCTCGGTGATGGTCGGCTTCGTCAACGCCCTCGCCATCCTGATCTTCACAGCCCAGGTCCCCGAGATGACCGATGTGCCCTGGGCCGTCTACCCGCTGATCGCGGCCGGGCTGGCACTGATGGTGTTCTTCCCGAAGATCACCACCGTGATCCCGGCCCCGTTGGTGTCCATTGTGATCCTCACCGTCGTCACGGTCGCGGCCGGGATCGCGGTACCCACCGTCGGCAACAAGGGCGACCTGCCGTCCTCCCTGCCGGTCCCCGGCCTGCCCGACGTGCCCTTCACCCTGGACACCCTGACTACCATCGCGCCGTACGCCTTCGCGATGGCGCTGGTCGGCCTGATGGAGTCGCTGATGACTGCCAAACTGGTCGACGACATCACCGACACCCACTCCAGCAAGACCCGCGAATCCATCGGCCAGGGCATCGCGAACATCGTCACCGGCTTCTTCGGCGGCATGGGCGGCTGCGCCATGATCGGCCAGACGATGATCAACGTGAAGGTCTCCGGCGCTCGCACCCGCCTGTCCACGTTCCTGGCGGGCACGTTCCTGATGGTGCTGTGCATCGTCTTCGGCCCGGTCGTCTCCGACATCCCCATGGCCGCCCTGGTCGCCGTCATGGTCATGGTGTCGTTCACGACCTTCGACTGGCACTCCATCGCCCCCAAGACCCTCAAGCGTCTCCCCGCCGGGGAGATCACCGTCATGACGATCACGGTCGCGGTCGTCGTGGCCACCCACAACCTGGCCATCGGTGTCGTCGTCGGCTCGATCACCGCCATGGTCGTCTTCGCCAAGCGCGTCGCCCACCTCGCCCAGGTCACCGCTGTCACCGACCCCGACCGCGCTACCGTGGTCTACCGGGTCACCGGCGAGCTGTTCTTCGCCTCCTCCAACGACCTTGTCGGCCAGTTCAACTACGCCACCGACCCGAAGAAGATCATCATCGACCTGTCCGCCGCCCACATCTGGGACGCCTCCTCCGTCGCCGCCCTTGACACGATCGAGACCAAGTACGCCCAGCGCGGCAAGACCGTCGAGATCACCGGCCTGAACGAGCCGAGCGCCCACCTCCACGGCAAGCTCAGCGGCGAACTGTCAGCCAGCCACTGAGCTCAGCCATCCCGCCTCGAAAGGCCGCCCCGGCAACACGGCTGCCCAGGCGGCCTTGAGCGCTGTGCTGGATCCATGCGGCGATCAGCCAGTACCTGCGAGGTCGAGCTCGGACTGGTGTGGTCGCACACCTGGGGGCTCAATGATCTTCTGGTTCCGTACCGCGTCGGCGCTGAGGGGGCCGGGCAGCTGAAGACAGGCCCAGGGTGGTCGCGACGGTGGACAGCGGCACGGGGACGACCCAGGTGGATGTGATCTGTACGGTGCGCGAACTCGCTGCCGTGCGCGGCTGGGGCAGGCTGGGACCTGCATGAGTACCGGCGCTCTTCCCTGACCCATCTTGGCGAGCAGGCGCGTCGGCGCTGAGGCCAAAGTCGCCCCACCGGCGCCCGCCAAGTACAACGCTCAGGGCCCGCCAGCTAAAGCGCTCACTCGCCAACTACGGCGCTCAGTCACACGACGACACTCCGAGCGCTGCACCACCACCCCAAGAATCGAACAGGTTTATGATTCGGTCATGGTCAGAGCCTACGACTTCCCTGAGGACCTGCTCACCGCGCAGGAACAGCTTCACCAGGTCGTCCACGCCCTCAAGGCGCTGTACGACCGCCTCCCGTGGTCCGTCGAACCCCATCCCGGCTTCCACGACCCGGAGTACTGGCGCCCGCGACAGCGCCCCGCGACTGACGGCTGGTCCGAGGAAGGCCGGGCGGAAGTACACCGGCTGCGGGCCCAGCAGCAGGAGCTGAGCATCAAGGTCGTCACGCACCCCTTCTGGGCGAAGTTGGAGGGTCTGGACCTCGTCACCGCACGGACGGTGCTCAAGTACGTCCACGACACTCCAGCTGTCGACGCGCCCGCCGCATAGCGGTGACGGACCCCTTCAGCCCCGACAGTCGGGACCCGGACGCTCCCGGGCCGCCGGCATGGCACGAGCTTGCTGACGGCCAGAGCGTCACGGCCCAGGTCATCGGCCGTATCCACCGTACCGGCCCCGGAGGCGGCTGGTGGTACGAGCTCCGCCTGCCCATCTGGGCCGAAGCGCAGCTCCGACCGCATCACCGTCGTACCCGACGAGGTTGTCTTTCGCGTCCCCGCTCGCCTGGTCACTCCCATCGAGGACATCGACTACTCCGGCGTGCCGACCCGGCGGGAACGCCCGCCAGGCCGACCACCCTGCTCCTTCCCCGCCACCCCGGGAGGCCGGTGGAGCGTGCAGCACCTGCCCGCGGCCGCGGGCGGCCCCGGGCGCCGGGTCATCCACGATGAGTCGTGCTGGATACCGACCGGCGGCGCGGACCTCATGCTCGACCAGGCGCTGCGCGAGCTCGCTCGTCCGGGCAGCGAGGCATGTGCCGCCTGCGAGGCCCGTCACCTCCCGCGATCCTGAAGCCGCATTTCTTCGGTTCTCCGATGGACGACGGGGAGGTGAGACCTTGTCAGTCACTGCCCGAGGTTCAGCGGCAACCTGGGCACTGTGTCCGGCGTTGTCGCCCGACGACGACCGATGCCGCTCGTTCCGGTCTGTGCGACGCCTGCTCACGTGTGACGTCGGCCACCTACGTGACCGCTCCCGGCCATCCCCGCAAGTGGCGCATCCGCATTTGCACTGGTCAGGGCTTTGATCACAGGTCATGTATTTCACATAAAACTACTTACCGTGCCTGATGGAGATCACTGAGTAGTTTTTCTCGGGTTGCGGATGCGTGTTCCGCCCCGGAAATCGCTTAGGTGGAACACGAGGCCCAAGAAGCCTTCGACGTACACCTGTTGTGCGCCGTGTCCACCCCAACCTCGACGAAGAGGAACCGTGCGATGCATGTCCCCGCGATGCGTGACGCTGCCGGGAGGCCGATGTGATCGGTGACAGCACGTCCGAAAGCGCCGCGTCTCCGGACGCAGGAGCGCCTCAGCCGGTGCGCGTTCCGCTGCAGCTCCCGCTGGACTTCGAGGCCTTCTACCTCGGGCACCAGGAGCTCTTCCACGACTACGCCGAGACCCAGCTCGGCGGCCGCCGCGCGGCGGAAGAAGCGATCCACAAGGCGTTGCAGCGACGTCGGCGTTGAAGCAGCGCAAGTGACGGTAGCCGATGTCGTCTGCCACGAGAACGTCAGTGGTACTGCCAGGAAGTGTCAGTGGATTGCTTCGATCGTGAACGCGCCGTGCGTGTGGGA
>NZ_JAGFNO010000005.1:0-584232 GCF_017592595.1 Streptomyces sp. NEAU-YJ-81
CACTCATGAACTCCGCAATGGTAAGAAATCTGCTCGTCCGGGGCATGCTCGCCGGTCTGGGGGCCGGTGTGCTCGCCCTGGTCGCCGCCTACTTCCTCGGTGAGCCGAGCGTCGATCGCGCGATCAGTTTCGAGGGGGCCCACGCTCCCGCGCATGAGCACGAGGTCGAGCTGGTCTCGCGTGGTGTGCAGTCCACGGCCGGGCTGGCCACCGGTGTTCTGGTCTACGGGATCGCCTTCGGCGGTATCGCAGCCCTCGCGTACTGCGTCGCCCTGGGCCGCGTCGGCCGTTTCACCCCACGGGCGACCGCGCTGCTGCTGTCCGGCTGCGCGCTGCTCGCGGTCTACGTCGTGCCGTTCCTGAAGTATCCGGCCAATCCGCCCGCGGTCGGCAACGGCGACACGATCGGCAAGCGCACGACGTTGTACTTCCTGATGATGCTGCTCAGTGTGCTCCTCGCGGTCGGCGCCACCATTCTGGGCAAGCGGCTCGCCCCGAGGCTGGGTACCTGGTACGCGACCGTGGCCGCGGTGGCCGCGTTCGCCGTGGTGATCGGGCTGGCGTATGCCTTCCTTCCCGTGGTCAACGAGGTGCCGGGGGACTTCCCCGCCACCGTACTGTGGCGGTTCCGGTTGTCCGCTCTGGCCATGCAGGTCGTCCTGTGGGGTGGTTTCGGTCTCCTGTTCGGTGAGCTCGCCGAGCGGTTGCTGAACCCCAAGCCCGCGACGGCCGATGAGGGCCGGGCGGTGGCGCCCGCCACGCACTGACCCTCGAGGAGTACGACCAACTGATCGCGAGCCGTCGCATGACCACGCAGCAACGCCGGATTCTCGTCATCGGTATCGGAGCCGGGGACCCCGACCATCTGACGCTCGGGGCGGTGAAGGCGATGGGCAGCGCCGACGTCTTCTTCGTCGTCGGCAAGGGAGACGACAAGTCCGCACTCACGGGCCTTCGCCACCGCATGCTGGACGAGCACGCGCGGGCGCCCTACCGGGTGGTGGAGGTGGACGACCCGAGCCGGGACCGGCGTCCGATGGGTCGGAGCGACTACACCTCCGCCGTCCAGGACTGGCGCACCCGTCGCGCGGACATCTTCGAGCGCCTGCTGCGTGAGGAGATGACGGCCGACGAGACCGGCGCGTTCCTCGTATGGGGCGACCCGTCGCTGTACGACAGCACACTCGGGATCCTCGCCGACATCGAGGCACGCGGCTCCGTCTCCGCGAGCGTCGAGGTCATCCCCGGCATCAGCAGCGTCTCCTCGCTCGCCGCGCGGCACCGCATTCCCCTGAACCAGGTGGGGCGGCCGGTGCACATCACCCCGGCCCGCCGGCTCTCCGACGTGGGTCAGAACGACGACGGGGACATCGTGGTGATGCTCGACGCACACGAGTCGTTCACCCAGGTCGAGGGGGACGACGTGTGGATCTACTGGGGCGCCTACCTCGGCACGCCCGACGAGCTGCTGGTCGCCGGGCCACTGCGAGAGGTGTCCGACCGGATCCGGCAGGTGCGGGCGCAGGCGCGTGACCGGCATGGATGGATCATGGACACCTATCTGCTGCGCATCGTGGAGTAGGTGGCCCGCGCGGGCGCCTGAGGTGGACGTGGGGAACGGGCCCCGGGCGGGAAGCGCCGCACTGGCGTTTCCCGCCCCCGATCGGTCGTACGTGTGGAACCCCCGGCGCAGGGTCGTGAGTGTGTGATCGTGGCGTCGGCCAGGGGTGTGTCAGTGGTCGTCCCAGTGACCCTCGTGCTGGGCGTGGCGGTGGCCGTCGTGGAGGTAGTCCACATGATTGCCGTGCGGTACGGCGACATGTCCGCAGTCGGCGCGGTGCTGGTGGTCGTGGCCTTCGTGGACGGTGTGGCCACTGGGTTCGCACTCGTCGACGTGGTCGTTGTGTGCCCGGTGCAGGTGGCCGTCGTGGACGTAGTCGGTGTGATCGTCGTGCGGGATCGCGACGTGGCCGCAGCCGCTTCCATGCTGGTGGGAGTGGCCGGTGTGGGGAGCGTGCGTGGTCATGGGGCACCTTCTTTCTCCCCCCTGGCACATTCTGTACTCGGGCCACGGTCCGTGCCACGCTCCGCGATCAGGACCCGGACCCGTGTCGCCCCGGGCCGGGGAACGCCCACACAACCTCCGGTGAGCTCGACCGCGTACTCCTCGTCGGTGGCCCGGCCTGGCACGGGACAAGCCACGATGTGGCCGCGCCGGCTTCAGACGAGCAGGAAGTCCCTCGCTACCCGCGCCGCCACCCGCTCCAGCAGGGGCCCCGCCTGTGCGAGGCAGCGGGGGATGTCGGGCTCCAGTTCGGTCAGGGCGTAGGCGCGGTGGATGCCGACGGCTTGCAAGGAGGCCGGGTCCAGGGACAAGCGGCCGCAGACGGCGACGACGGGCAGGCCGCGTGCGCGGGCCCGGGAGGCGACACCGGCCGGTGCCTTGCCGTGCAAGGTCTGGGTGTCCAGGGAGCCCTCACCGGTGATCACCAGGTCCGCTCGTGCCAGGGCCTCGTCGAAACCGAGCAGGTCCAGCATCACCTCCACACCAGGGCGAAACCGCGCCCGCAGTGCGGTGAGGGCGCCGAAGCCGAGGCCGCCGGCCGCCCCGGCCCCGGGTTCTGCGGCCGTGCCGAGCGCTCCGCACGTTCGCGCGTAGTGGCGCAGGGCGTCCTCGAGGATGTCCACCTCCTGTGGGGAGGCGCCCTTTTGGGGCCCGTAGACCGCGGCCGCGCCCTTGGGCCCGAGCAGCGGGTTGTCGACGTCGCTCGCCAGCACCAGGTCCACCTCCGCGAGCCGGGCATCAAGCCCGGACAGGTCGGCCTTCGCGAGCCGGGCCAGCGCCGCCCCGCCGGGGCCGACCAAGGCGCCGGACGCCTCCAGGAACCGCGCGCCGAGCGCGGACAGCATCCCCGCGCCGCCGTCCGTCGTCGCACTGCCGCCGACACCCAGGGCGATCGAACGGGCCCCGGCGTCCAGCGCGGCGCGCAGCACTTCGCCGGTGCCGTACGACGTGGCGGTGAGCGGCGCGAAGACGCCCGCCGGGAGGTGCCGCAGCCCGGACGCCTCGGCCATTTCGACGACCGCGGCGCCGTTGTGCAGGGCATAGGCGGCGGTCACCGGCTTGCCCACAGGTCCGGTCACGCATATCTCGCGTCGGCCGAACCCGGCCGCGACCGCCGCGTCCACCGTCCCGTCACCGCCGTCGGCGACCGGTACGGACGCGACCGACGCCCGGGGAGCCGCCCGCCGGAGCCCCGCGGTGAGCCGTTCGGCCACCTGAGCCGCGGTCAGCGACCCTTTGAACTTGTCCGCCGCGATCAGTACCCGCACCCGTTTTCCTCTCCTTCCGGGCCGGGCGCCGATCCGCCCGGCCTCGTCCGCCGCGCGGTCAGGGTGCTGTCGCCACCAGGTCGCGTACGCGGTCGGCCATGAACGGCTCGCACTCCTCCAGCGCTTTGGCCAGTCCGTCCGGATCGGTCAGCGGGCGCCTGTCGACGATGTCCCGCGCCCGTTCCGGTGCCGCACCGCACTCGGTGATCAGGACCTGAACCGCCTGAGCGGCGGGCAGCAGGTCGAACCAGCGCAGCCCGAGCGTGGCGAGGCCGGCGGGAGTGGGCTCGCCGAAGAGCCGGAGCCGCGCCAGGCCACCGTCGGGGTAGATGTCGAGCTTGACGTGGCTGACCGGGCGGGAGGCGTCGATACGGAAGCGGTGCCGGGTGTCCCGCTGCAGCCGGGTGCGCGGCAGCAGGTCGAACCAGGCCCCGGGATCGTCCGGGTCCGCCACCGCGGCGTCGATGCCGCGCAGCCGTGCCGAACCCGGGGAGTTTCCGATGAAGTACGAGGTGTCGAGGGCCGCTTGGGTGAGGTGTCCGCGCACGGCGAGTTCGACGATCATCCAGTCGTTGCCGCCACCGCGGCGCCGGCGGGTTTCCCATCCGTCGCCCATCACCCGGGGCAGCCCCGGGGACAGCACATTGTTGGGCGGGGAGTAGAAACGGTCACTGGCGTCGACGACGCGGCCGCCGTTCTCCACCGCGCCCAGGTCCCAGGCGGAGCCGGTGAGGAACCGCGGGTCCGGGACCACTTCGCCGTGGACACGCAGCCGGGCCACCCCGCCGTCGGGGTGGATGTTGAGGCGGACGTGTGTGAAACGCCGGTCGGCCTCGACCTCGAAGAGGTGTTGGGTGTCTCCGCTCAGGGGGCTCGGCGCAACGATCGGAACCCATGCGGCTTCTTCGAGTTCGGCCGGTGTGGGATAGCCCTCGGCGGCACACGCCTCCAGCGAACACGACTCCGGGTAGTTGCCGGTGAAGTGCGCCGTGTCGACGACGACACCGCGGATCACGCCCGGCGCGCCGAGCCGTACGACGGCCCAGTCGTGGTCGCCCGCCTCGTATTCGGGGCGGCGGCGCCGGGTTTCCCAGCCGTCCATGAGCTGTCCCTTGTGCCCGAAGGTGTGGGGCTGGAACACGGGTGCCGTGGGGCGCAGCAGGTTTTCCTTCTCGGCGAAGAACTCGTCGTTGGCCGCGACGACACCGCCGCCCAGGGCGCGGGCGGTGAGGTCGGGAAGCTGGGTGAAGTCGCTCATGTTCTCTCTCCTGTTCCCGAAGGTCAGCCGAGGGCCACGCGGAGTGCCGTCGGGGCGTGGTGGGGGCCGGTGGCCACTTCCTCGAACTCCGTGACGTTGTCGAGTTCGGTTCCCATGGACACGTTGGTGACGCGTTCGAGGATGACCTCGACGACCACCGGCACCCGGTGCTCGGCCATGAGCTTCTTGGCCTCTTCGAGGGCGGGCGCGATGCGGTCGGGCTCGAAGACCCGGACGGCCTTGCAGCCCAGCCCTTCGGCGACCTTGACGTGGTCGACGCCGTAGCCGCCCACCTCGGGGGCGTTGACATTGTCGAAGGAAAGCTGGACGCAGTAGTCCATGTCGAAGCCGCGCTGCGCTTGGCGGATCAGACCGAGGTAGGCGTTGTTGACGACGACGTGGAGGTAGGGGATCTGGAACTGGGCGCCGACGGCGAGTTCCTCGATCATGAACTGGAAGTCGTAGTCGCCGGAGAGGGCGACGACGGTGGCGTCCGGATCGGCGGTCGCGACACCCAGGGCGGCGGGCACGGTCCAGCCCAGCGGCCCGGCCTGGCCGGCGTTGATCCAGTGCCGGGGGCGGTAGACATGGAGCATCTGCGCTGCCTGGATCTGGGAAAGGCCGATCGTGGAGACGTAGCGCGTGTCGCGCCCGAACGCCTTGTTCATCTCCTCGTAGACCCGCTGTGGCTTGACCGGCACCTGGTCGAAGTGGGTCCTGCGGAGCAGGGTGGCCTTGCGCTGCCGGCAGCTTCCGGCCCAGTCGGCGCGGTCCCTGAGGGCTCCGGCGGCCTTCAGCTCCCTCGCCGCCTCGACGAAGAGCTCCAGCGCGGCCCTGGCGTCGGAGACGATGCCGTAGTCGGGCGGGAAGACCCGGCCGATCTGGGTGGGTTCGATGTCGACGTGGACGAAGGTACGGCCCCGGGTGTACGTGTCGAGACCGCCGGTGTGGCGGTTCGCCCAGCGGTTGCCGATCCCGAGGACGAAGTCGGACTCCAGCAGGGTGGCATTGCCGTAGCGGTGGGAGGTCTGCAGACCGACCATGCCCGCCATGAGCGGGTGGTCGTCGGGGATGGTGCCCCAGCCCATCAGCGTGGGCACCACCGGCACCCCGGTGAGCTGGGCGAACTCCACCAGCAGCTCGCCCGCGTCGGCGTTGATGACGCCGCCGCCGGCGACGATCAGCGGCCGTTCGGCGGCCTGGAGCAGTTCGACGGCCTTGTCGATCTGGGCCCGGGTGGCGGCCGGCCGGTGGAGCGGAAGCGGCTGGTACGTCTCCAGGTCGAACTCGATCTCCGTCATCTGGACATCGATCGGCAGATCGATCAGCACCGGACCGGGCCGCCCGGAACGCATGAGGTGGAACGCCTGCTGGAGCGCGCCGGGCACCTGCGCGGGCTCCAGCACGGTCATCGCCATCTTGGTCAGCGGCGCCGCGATGGAAGCGATGTCGACGGCCTGGAAGTCCTCCTTGTGCAGCTTGGCCACCGGTGCCTGGCCGGTGATGCACAGGATCGGGATCGAGTCCGCCGCGGCCGAGTACAGACCGGTGATCATGTCGGTGCCCGCGGGGCCGCTGGTGCCCACGCAGACCCCGATGTTCCCGGCCTTCGCACGGGTGTAGCCCTCGGCCATGTGCGAGGCCCCCTCCACATGCCGGGCGAGGACATGGGTGAGGCCGCCATTGGTGCGCATCGCGGAGTAGAAGGGATTGATCGCCGCACCGGGCAGGCCGAAGACATGGGTGGTTCCCTCACGCTTGAGGATCTCCACCGCCGCCTGGGCCGCGGTCATTCGAGCCATGAGGATGCTCCTGTCGATTGGTACATCGGGGGTGGGTTCAGTGAGTGGCGCGGCCGGCCAGTCGCTCGACGCCGCGCAGCAGGGCGGAGTGGTCGAGCCCGCCGTCGCCGTGGGCGCGGGCCGAGGCGACCAGTTGGGCGACGACGGCGCCGACCGGCAGGGGCGCCCCCACGGCCCGTGCCGCGTCGATGACGATGCCCATGTCCTTGTGATGCAGGTCGATACGGAAGCCGGGCTTGAAATCGCGGTCGAGCACCGCCTGCCGCTTGCGGGCCAGCACGGTGGAGCCGGCCAGGCCCCCGCCCAGGACCTCCAGTGCCGCCTTCAGGTCCACGTCGGCGTTCTCCAGGAAGACCACGGCCTCGGCCAGGGCCTGCAGGTGGATGGCGACCATCAGCTGGTTGGCGGCCTTGACCGTCTGCCCGGCCCCGTGCGGGCCGACGTGCACGATGGTGGTGCCCAGTGCCTCGAACACCGGCCCGGCAGCGGCGAAGTCGTCCGGGTCGCCGCCGACCATGATGGACAGCACCCCCTCGATGGCGCCCGCCTCGCCGCCGGACACCGGGGCGTCGAGCGTACGCAGACCCTTGTCCCGCGCGGCGGCGTCCACCTCCAGCGAGGTCTGCGGGGTGATGCTGCTCATGTCGATCAGCAAGGTGCCCGGCCCGGCGTGTTCCAGGACGCCGCCCTCGCCGAGGACGACCTCCTTCACCTGCGGGTCGGCCGGGACCATGGTGATCACGACCTCGGCTTCGCGCACCGCCTCGGCGATGCTGTCGGCGCCCCGGCCACCGGCCGCGGTCAAGGTGTCCACGGCCGCGCGGCCGCGGTTGTAGCCAGTGACGGTGTGTCCGGCCTTCACCAGGTTGGCGGCCATCGGGCCGCCCATGATGCCCAGGCCGATGAAGGCGATCTTCCGGGAAGTGGCGCTCATCGTGGGTTCCTTCGCGTCGTTCGGTGTCGTTCGCGTCGTCCGGGTCGTCGTGGTGGTCCGCACCAGCGGGTCAGGCACCGGGTCAGGCACCGGCTCAGGCGTGGTGGTCGCTGCCGCGCCGCTCGAATGGGAGCCACGCGAAGCTGTCCGCGCTCGGGCCCTCGGGCTTGTACTCCAGGCCCACCCAGTCGGCGTAGCCCGCGTCCTGGAGGCGCAGCAGCAGGCCGTCGAGGTCCAGCCGTCCCGTGCCGGGCGCGCCCCGCCCGGGTGCGTCGGCGATCTGGACATGGCCGATGCGGCCGGCGTGGGTGGCGATCACCCCGGCCACGTCGTCGCCGTTGACGGTCAGGTGGTAGAGGTCGGCCAGGAGACGGAGGTTGCGGCTGCCGGACTCGGCCGCCACCCGGTCGATGACGGCGAGTGCGTCCGCCGCGGTGAGCAGCGGATACGCCGGGGCGCCGCTGACCGGCTCCAGCAGGACCGTGCCGCCGACGCGCTCGGCGGCCTTGGCCGCCAGCGCCAGGTTCTCCACCGCCAGGTCGTCCTGGTCCGCCGGAGCGGCGCCGTCGACCCGGTTGCCGTACAGCGCATTGAACGAGCGGCATCCCAGTTGTTCGCCGATCGCCACGGTGACGTCGATGTTGTCGCGGAACTCCGCCGCCCGGCCCGGCCAGGACACCAGACCGCGGTCGCCGCCGGGCATGTCCCCGGCGAAGAAGTTCAGGCCGGTCAGGCGGACGCCGGCGGAACGCACTGCCCGCACGAAGGCATCGACCTCCGCGTCCGTCGGCACGGCCGTCGCATAAGGCCACCAGAACTCGACCGCGTCGAACCCCGCGGACTTCGCGGCGGCCGGACGCTCGAGCAGCGGCAGCTCGGTGAAGAGGATCGACAGGTTGACCGTGTGGGGAAGTCGGTTCTTCATCAGTTCTCCCGGCCGAGGCTCTTCAGGTACGGACGCCAGCCACCGAAGTCGCTGATCTCCTTGTGAACGCCCCTCTCCAGCTCGCCGCGGCGAAGGAGCATCGAGAAGGACGAGGAACCGTCCTGGAGCCGGATGATCCCGAACTCCAGCTCCGGCGGTTCGGTGGGCAACAGGTGGTCGCGCAGCACCTCGTCGGGGACGTCGTAGACCTCGCCTTCCACCGCGGTGCCGACACCGGGGTCGGGCAGCAGCCCGGGGCAGATGTCCTGGATCGAGAACAAGCGGTAGCCGGGGGCGGTGCGGGTCCGGGCCACGAGGGGGGCTCCGCGCAGGTGGTGATGGAAGGGGCCGCCCTCCATCGCCTGGCCGTTCAGGAACATGCGTGCCATGGGATCTCCTTTCTCGAGGGGTCATGGTGTTGCGTTTGGCCTTTGAGCGCCGGTGAGCGCCGGGCCTCCTCGGGGCCGTCGGCCGTCGGCCATGACCTGGGTGGTGAGCGTGCCTGGTGTGGAGATGCGCTGACCTCGCAGAGTCGGGAGGGGCCCGGCAGAGCGCCGAGGAACTTCTGCGATGTGGATAGTATTTTCTGCAATGCGGAATAACAACCCTCTGCTCGCCACTCACCCCGGGTGCCGTCGCCGCACGTCCCGTACTTCGGTGGCAGACTCATCGGCACGGTGGCGACGTCCGGACGGACCAGCGGCGCGGGGACGTGAAAAGCCTTGACAGGCCCTCGTGGCGGACCTATACATCTGCCAATCGAAAAATAAATTCCGCATGGCGAAAAATGCTTCGGCCCCGTCTCACCTGCCGCCGTGGCCCTGGTCGGCAGCTCTGGTCAGCGGCCCTGGCCAGCAGTAGGCGATCCGCCGAGGCGCCGCCTCTCCTACGCCATGCGCGGCGTCCCGACGGCCCCGTCCCCACCGCACCGCGTGGGACGTGCCACCCGCCCCAGACGGCGTCGCCCCACCCGTGGAGTACGGCCCGTCCCAGGAGGTTCTCGACGTGAAACCCATCCATCTGCTCGGTGTGATCCCGTTCCTCGGGATCCTCGGGGGAATCTTCATCGCGAACCGGGTGACGCCCTACGTCCTCGGTATGCCGTTCAATCTCTTCTGGCTGGTCATGTGGGTCGTGCTGATCTCGGCGACCATGGCCGTCATCTACCACCTGGACCCGGCGAACCGGGAGGAGCAGAGCTCATGATCGCTCTCGCCGTCATCTTCGCCTTCCTGCTCGCGGCCCTGGGCCTGGGACTGCGCGCCCGCCGTGGCAGGTCCATGGATCTCGAACAGTGGTCGGTGGGCGGCCGCGGCTTCGGGACGGTCTTCGTCTTCCTGCTGCTGGCCGGCGAGATCTACACGACCTTCACCTTCCTGGGCGCCTCGGGATGGGCCTACGGCAAGGGCGCGCCCGCGTACTACATCCTCTGTTACGCCTCACTGGCCTACGTTCTGTCGTACTGGCTGCTCCCGGCCGTGTGGCGCTACGCCAAGCAGCACCGGCTGATCTCGCAGTCCGACTTCTTCGTCGCCAAATTCGACAGCCCGCTGCTCGGCGCGCTGGTGGCCCTCGTCGGAGTCGTCGCGATGGTGCCCTACCTCGTGCTGCAGCTCAAAGGGCTGGGGATCATCGTGTCCGTCGCCTCCGACGGCCGTGTCTCCTCCCACTGGGCCATCGTGATCGGCACAGTGGCGCTGACCCTCTATGTGACGATCTCGGGCATCCACGGCTCGGCCTGGACATCGGTGCTCAAAGACGTCGCCATCCTCGCGGTCGTCCTCATCCTGGGCATCTACCTGCCGATGCACTACTTCGGCGGCGTCGGGGAGATGTTCCACGCGGTGGACAAGGCCCACCCCCAGCTCCTCACCCTGCCCTCCAGCGGCATGAGCGCCTCGTGGTTCGCCTCCACCGTGCTGCTCTCGGCGGTCGGCTTCTACATGTGGCCACACACCTTCAGCGCCGCCTACAGCGCGCAGAACGAACGCGTCTTCCGCCGCAACGCCATCTTCATGCCGCTCTACCAGCTCATCCTGCTCTTCGTCTTCTTCGCCGGCTTCACCGCCATCCTGGTCGTGCCCGGCCTCAAAGGCGCCGACGCGGATCTGTCCCTGCTGCGCATCACCACCGCCACTTTTCCCTCCTGGTTCGTCGGCATCGTCGGTGGCGCCGGGCTGCTCACCGCGCTGGTCCCCGGATCCCTGCTGCTCATGACCTCCGCGACCTGCCTGTCGAAGAACGTCTACCGCCTCGCCCGGCCCCACACCAGCGAGCAGCACATCGGCCGCCTCGCGCAGCTACTCGTCCCCGCCCTCGCCCTGATCTCCCTCTACTTCACCTTCAACGGCGGCAGCTCGATCGTCTCGCTGCTGCTCATGGGCTACGCACTGGTCACCCAGCTCTTCCCCGCACTGCTGGCGAGCCTCGCGCCACGGCAGTTCGTCACCAAACAGGGAGCAGCGGCGGGCATCGTCGTCGGAGTCACCACGGTCGCCGTCGTCACCCTCTCCGACGTCACGGTGGGCAGCCTCCTGCCGGGGCTCCCGCAGGCGGTGAAGGACCTCAACGTCGGCATCATCGCCCTCGTCCTCAATATCGTGGTCATGGTGGCCGTCTCCGCCGTCACCCGCACCGAGAGCCCCGCCCCCGCCACCACCGCCGCCCTGCGCCCCGAACCCGAAGCCACGGCCGGCACCGGCTGACCCGCCCCCCCCCGGGCCGGAGCCTCACACGGGGCTCCCGGCCCAGGGCCGCACTCGCCACCCGGCGGCGTCTTCCAGTAGTTGTTACACCGGGTCGATGCGGGAGACGCTGCCACCTATGGCGAGCACGTACAGCTCGCCACTGCCGCCCTGCACGAAAGAGATGACCTCGCCGCCGTTGACTCCGAGGTCGTTCACGCCGGTCACCTTGCCGTTCTCCATCTGCAGAGAGCGGACGGTGCCGTCGCAGTAGTCGCTGAACACGTACTGACCCTTGAGGTCCGGGATCGCGTTGCCTCGGTAGACGTAGCCGCCGGTCACCGAGCAGCCCAGATTGGTGCGGTCGTACTCGTGGATCGGCGGCACGTGGTTCGCGGGTTCCGTGCCGCCACGGAAGGGGTGGGTGCCCTCCATCTGGGACCAGCCGTAGTTCTCGCCGCCCTTGCTGTTCGCCGGGGCCCAGTCGATCTCCTCCCAGTCGTTCTGGCCGACGTCACCGATCAGCAGGTCGCCCGTGTCCGCGTCGAAGGAGAACCGCCACGGGTTGCGCAGCCCGTACGCCCAGATTTCGTCCTTCGCGTTCGGGTCGTCCACGAACGGGTTGTCCGGCGGGATCGCGTACGGCTCGCCGCCGCTCGGGTCGATCCGCAGGAGCTTGCCGAGCAGCGTGTCGAGGTTCTGCCCGTTGCCGTGCGGGTCGCCGCCCGCGCCCCCGTCGCCCAACGCGATGTAGAGGTAGCCGTCGGGGCCGAACTTGATGTCGCCGCCGTTGTGGTTCGAGTACGGCTGCGTCTGGGTGAGGACGGTGCGCCGGGTGTCCGGCTGGATCTTGCCGTCCCGCATGGCGAACTCGTCCACCGTGCTGGTGCCTTCGAGGTTTGTGAACGAGATGTAGAAGTGCGCGAATTCCTTGTCGAACGCAATGCCCAGCAGGCCGCGTTCACCGTCGGTGGTGGTCTCGTCGGAGATGTCGAGGACGGGTGCGCCCAGTCCCTGATCATCCAAAACCCTTACGGTGCCTGGGCGTTCGGCAATCCAGACCGTGTCTCCGGGGCCGGCGGCGCCGGCGGTCGGATTCTGGGCCGTGGCCACATTCTTGAGCGCCACCTTCGCTGCTGCCTGCCGTGGGGCGGCGGGCTCGTCGGCGGACGCCGTGGTCAGGGCGAGGGAAGCGACGAGGCAGATGGTGCCGATGATCGCCGAACTTCTGGTGCGAACTTTCACCGTGATCCTCCTAGAGGCGGTGAATCGGGAGGTCACCCGGCTGCTTGGGCAGGTTCAGGGGGTGTCGCCCGCGCCAGCACGCAACCTGGGTGGGGGGATGGTGTGCTACTGGCCATGAATGAGAATACTGGGACAGGCGTGCTTGGTATAGACCAGGACTCCATCCGGCTACCTCCGTGTGACACGCTGGCGGCATGACGTGGAACGGTGACGAGTACCAGTCGCGGTTCGACCGCATCGCCGCCGAAGGAGGGGACATCCACGGTGAAGCCGCGCTGGTCCGCTCCTTCCGGCCGACCACGGTCCTCGACGCGGGTTGCGGCACCGGCCGGGTGGCCATAGAGCTGGCCCGTCACGGGATCGACGTGGCGGGCGTGGACACCGACGAGTCGATGCTCGCCACCGCCCGGCGGCTGGCCCCGGAGATCCGCTGGCATCAGCAGGATCTGGTCGACCTCGACCTGGGGTTGTCGTTCGATGTCGTGGTGCTGGCGGGCAATGTCCCCCTGTTCACCCCACCGGGAACGGAACCGGCCCTGGTGGCCGGGGCGGCGGCCCATGTGCGTCCGGCCGGCCGTCTCGTCGCGGGTTTCGCCCTGGACCGCGGTTACCCGCTGGACGCCTACGACGCGCACTGCCGTGCGGCGGGACTCACCCTCGAAGCCAGGTATGCGACGTGGTCCCGCGACCCTTACACCGACGGGAAGTACGCCGTTTCCGTGCATGGCAAGGCCTGAATGCCCACCACCGGGCCGACGTTCAGGGCTGTTGTTTGTCAGCCGCGGTAGGCGGGCGTGGCTCCCTTCGGGTAGTGGCGGCGCAGGTTGACGGCGAGGATCCGGTCGAGCGTGCGGTCGGTCAGTATCCGGGTCAGGCGCATGATCAGGGCGGCGTCCCGGCCGGCGGTGTAGCGGGTGCGCGGTCTGCGGGTCGTCACGGCCTTCGCGATGACCCGGGCGGCGGCGTCGGCGGTCAGGCCGGATGCGGTGCCCGAGGCCATCAGCGTGTTGGTCGCCTGGACCAGGCTGCCGTAGCGCTCGTCCTGGTCCGGCGTCATCTGGGCGGCCAGGTGGTTCGCGGCCGCGATCCCGCGGGTGGCCATCTCCGTGCGGACGCCGCCGGGCTCGACGACGACCACCTGTACGCCCAGCGGCGCGACCTCCCGGCGGAGTGAGTCGCTGACCGCCTCCAGGGCGAACTTCGCACCGGCGTAGGCGCCGTAGGTGGCCATGGCGACCTTGCCGCCGATCGAGCTGATGTTGATCACGCGACCCTTGCTGCGCAGCAGTGCGGGCAGGAGCGCCTGAGTGACGGCGATGTGGCCGAACAGGTTGACCTCGAACGCCTGCCGCCACTGGGCCATCGGCAGGGCTTCGACCGGGGCGTTCACCTGGACACCGGCGTTGTTGACGAGCGCGTGCAGTGCGCGCGGGTCATGGGCGACCCGCGCCGCGAGTGCCGCCACCTGCTCGGAGTTCGTGATGTCGAGGATGACCGGCTCGATGCCGGTCGATCGGATGGCGTCGGCGTCATGGTCGCGTCGCACGCCGGCCAGGACGTGGAATCCCTGACGTGCCAGTTCGCGGGCGGCTGACGCGCCCATGCCCGTGGAGGCCCCGGTGATGACGATCAGCTTCTGAGTTTCGGATGACGTTGTCACCTTGGCTACGTTAGCGTTTCAGATGACGCTGTCAACTGTATGATGGGTGTCATGGTCACCCGTGCGGAGTCCGCCGCCGTCACCCGCCGCGCTCTGCTCGACGCGGCCGCCGAGCTCCTCGACCTCGGCGGTCCCGAAGCGGTCACCTTGCGCGAGGTGGGCGCGCGGGCAGGCGTGAGCCGGGGAGCGCCGTACCGGCACTTCGCGGGCAAGGACAGCCTGCTGACCGCCGTCGTGACCGAGAGCTGGGAACGGATCGGCGACCAGGTGCACGCCCTGCGGACCGACCCGGCCCTGTCGGCCTCCGAGAAGCTGCGCGGCGCTCTCCACACCCTCGTCGGCGTCGGCCGGGACCAGCCGCACCTGTACCAGATGTTGTTCAGGCGCCGCGGACACCGCCCTGAAGAACTTGGTGAAGGACTCGATCGCGTCCGGCGTCAGCTATGCGGACCGGCGGGCGACGCGGTCGCAGACCGCGTCCGCGCGGCCGGACGCTTTCAGGACGAGTTCCTGGCCATCGTCGCCGACCTCGTGGGGGAGCGGAACGCACGGCACTACGGTGCCCTGCTGCTCGCCGGCGCCCACGGCATCGCGGACATGGAGCTCAGCGGGCACTTGGACACAGGCAAGTTGCGCACCACCGCCGACGAACTCGTCGACACCCTCGTCCGCATGGTCGCGGACGCCGGCGAAACGACATAGCAACGCCCACGGCCCGTGCGGCGACGATTTTCCGAGCCCCACACGCTCGGCCTTCCTAGGGCGTGGGCGTCATACCGTGTCGTAGCGCAGAGGCGATTCGCACGGCGGCTTCCCGTCCCTCGGCGATCGCGTGCGCGACACGTCGCGGAACCACGGCGTCGCCGACGGTCAGTACCAGGGGGTTGGTGCGGTCCGGGGCGGCGCGTGGGCGGCGTTCCCCCACGACGACGACCTGGTCCGCGGGCACGGTGGTCATCCCTCCGGAGGTGTGGTGAGCGACGGCGACGCCCTCGGGGCCGATGCCGGTTGCCGTGCACAGCGGCATGATGTCCAGTTCGCAGGTGCCCGACAACCGTTGCAGCAGTTGGACGCGGCTCTCGGGCGGGATGGCTCCGGCGAAGGCCGTTCCCGGGGTGACGAAGGTGATGCGGGGAACTCCCGCGGCCACGGCCAGTTCTACGACATCGCATCCCGGCCACCAGCCGAAGCCATCGTCGGCCACCAGCACATGGGCGGCACCGGCCATGGACGGAACTCCCCGCGTCAGTGCGGCCGACGACGCCATGGCCCCGGCCTCGATCAGCGGTGACGTCTCCACCGCGCCCGTGGCCAGCACCACGGCGTCGAATGCGTCGAGTTCACCGCCCGGCTCCGCGGTCCGCCGCAGACGTACATCGACACCCTCGGCGGACAGCATCCGTTCGTAGAAGCCGAGCAGCGCGGCCCAACCGGCGCGGTGGGGCGCCAGAGCCGCCGTGGACAGCTGTCCGCCCAGCCGGTCGGCGGCCTCGAAGAGGACGACATCCGCCACCCCGGCGCGGGCGAGACTCAGCGCGCACTCCAGGCCCGCGGGTCCCGCCCCCACGACGGCCACGCGCCGTCCGGTGACGCGCGGCGGGTCCCAGGCGCGCACCAGCGGTGCGGCGGGCCGACGCGGTTCGCCGGGCGGTGCGAGGTCCGGGTTGACCGCGCACAGCAGTACCGGGTCGAACGTCCGGCAGTCCTCGTTGCAGGCCACGCAGGGCCGGACCTCCGTCGCACGTCCCGTGAGCACCTTGCGCGGCAGGTCCGGGTCGGCGATGAGGGCGCGCGCCATCCCCACCAGGTCGGCTCCGGCCGCCAGGGCGTCACCGATCGCGGCCGCGGTACGGAAGGCGTGGGACGCCACAAGCGGCCGGGTGATGAGCGACCGCAGCCGCGCCAGGTCGTCCAGCACCGGCGGGCGCTCGGTGGCCATGTCACGGACGTACGTGGTGCGCACGCCGACGGTGACGTTGACGTAGTCGACCAACGGATCGACGGCGGGCAGCAGTTCGGCCAGTTCGTCCGGTCTCAGCGCCACGTCCTCCGACGCGTCGACGCTGAAACGGACGCCCAGCAGTGCGGCGGTCGACAGCCCGCGAATCGCGGCGATCACCCGTTCCAGCACCTCGAACCCGTCACGGCGCGGGTTCGTGCGCGGCGAGAGGAATTGCTCCAGCAGGTAGCCGTGGGCGGCGTGGAGTTCGATCCCGTCGAACCCGGCCTCCAGAGCGTGGGCGGACGATACGCGGAACGCCTCCACCACCTCGTCGATCTCGCTGCCGAGCAGAGCGCGCGGCGCTGTCGGCTCACGGGGAGACCGTACGGCCGAGGGCGCGGCCGGTGCGTAGTACGACTGCGCGCCGAGCGTCTCCCGGCCGAGATGGACAAGCTGGCAGACGGCGACCGCGCCTTCGGCGTGCATGGCGTCGACCCGCGCTCGCAGTGGCTCGACCGCCTCCGGACGATGGAGCTGAAGGATGTTTCCCTGCCGGGGCGCGGACTCCGGCGCCACCGTCGTACCGCCGCAGATCAGCAGCGCGGCGCCACCGGCCGCCAGACGGCCCCAGTACTCGGCGTCGCCGCCGAGCGGTAGCCCGTCCCGTACGAAACCGCTGGCGTGGGCGGTGGCGACCAGCCGGTTCCGCAGGGTCAGCGAACCGACGGTCAGCGGTGCGGCGGCTGCCGGAAGGTGTGATGCGATCACGGCGCCTCACTTCTGAGGAAGGGCCATGCGAGCACGCTCCGTGAAGGGCGCATGGTTGAACCTAAGCGGGTTCAAAGTTAAATGTGACCCCGGAGGGCCGTCAATCACAAGTCCCGAGATCACGGACTGATTGACGATACGACGCACCGCACCTAACGTTCAAACTGAAGTCGATTCACTCTCTGCCTGATGCGACCGGACCGGCTCGCCCTCGCGCTGCCCTGGCGGTGCGGGATCACTCGCACTGCTTCTGTGGTCCTCTTCACACCCTCCCCGCCTCCAGTGATTTACTAGGACGTCCTACTATCTCTTCAGTCAGCGCCCTGACCTGTCTGGGAAGGCCCTCATGAGCGATCTGCACCGTCCTGCGCACCCCGTCCGCCTGGTCACCGCTTCGGCGCTGTTCGACGGGCACGACGCGTCGATCAACATCATGCGACGGATCTTCCAGTCCCAGGGCGCGGAGGTGATCCACCTCGGTCACAACCGGTCGGTGCGGGAGGTCGTGGACGCTGCGCTGGAGGAGGACGCACACGGTGTCGCGGTCTCGTCCTACCAGGGTGGTCACGTGGAGTACTTCGAGTACCTGGTGGAGTCGCTGCGCGCGCAGGGAGCGGAGCACGTCCGTGTGGTGGGCGGGGGTGGCGGCGTCATCGTGCCCGAGGAGATCGACCGGCTGCGCGGTAGCGGAGTGACCATCTTCTCCCCGGAGGACGGGCAGCGGATGGGCCTCGCCGGGATGGTCAACTCGGTGATAAAGGACTGCGACTTCGACCTCTGGGACGGCAGGCCGGCCGACACCGCCGCCGTACTCGCCGGGGACCGGTTCGCGATCGCCCGCGCCATCACCGGAGCCGAACTCGGCAAGCTGCCCCCGGACTTCCTGGAACAGCTCCGTGCCGCCGCGGCGGCACGGGTCACGCCGGTGCTCGGCATCACCGGAACCGGCGGCTCGGGTAAATCCTCGCTCACCGACGAGTTGGTGCGCCGCTTCCGCGTCGACCAGCAGGACAAGCTGCGGGTCGCGGTGATCGCGGTCGACCCGACCCGCCGTCGTGGTGGCGGTGCGCTGCTCGGTGACCGGATCCGGATGAACTCCCTGGACGGGAACCGGGTGTTCTTCCGGAGTCTGGCCACGCGCAACAGCCGTGAGCTGCCGGAGCACCTGGCGGACGTGATCGACGTGGTGAAGGCCGCCGGGTTCGACCTGGTGATCGTGGAGACTCCGGGCATCGGGCAGGGCGACGCGGCGATCGTGCCGTTCGTCGACACCTCGATGTACGTGATGACGCCCGAGTTCGGCGCCGCCTCGCAGCTCGAGAAGATCGACATGCTCGACTTCGCCGACGTGGTGGCGATCAACAAGTTCGAGCGGCGCGGCGCCAAGGACGCGTTGCGCGACGTGGGCCGTCAACTGGTCCGCAACCGCGAGGCGTTCGGCATGCGGCCCGAGGACATGCCGGTGTACGGCTCCTCGGCGGCCACGTTCAACGACGACGGCGTCACCGCGCTGTACCAGCACCTGAAGGGCACCCTGGCCGAGAAGGGGCTGCCGCTGTCCGAGGGCAGGCTGGCGCCCGTCGACGTGCGCCACTCCTCCGGCATCCGGCAGGTGATTCCCGCCGAGAGGGTGCGCTACCTCGCCGAGATCAGCGAGCTGGTCCGCGGGTACCACGCCGAGACCGACCGGCTGGCCGAGTCGGCCCGGCGGGTGCAGCGCCTGGAGGCGGTCGAGGGCGAACTCGTCCAGGTCGGTTCCGACGCCGGGAATGTGCGCTCGCTGCTCGAGGACGCCCGCCGGAAACTCCCGCACGACATCACGGAACACATCGGGAACTGGCCCGCCGTCGTGGCCTCCTACTCCGGCGACGAGCAGATCGTGAAGATACGGGACCGGGAGATCCGCACCACGCTCACCCGCGAGTCCCTGTCCGGCAACAAGATCCCCCGGGTCGCCCTGCCCCGCTTCACCGACCACGGGGAACTGGTGCGGTTCTGGCGCCGGGAGAACCTGCCCGGCCACTTCCCGTTCACCGCCGGGGTGTTCCCCTTCAAGCGCGACGGCGAGGACCCGGCGCGGATGTTCGCGGGCGAGGGCGACCCGTTCCGCACCAACCGGCGCTTCAAGCTGCTGTCCGAGGGCCAGCCGGCCACCCGGCTGTCCACCGCCTTCGACTCCGTCACCCTCTACGGCCGTGACCCGGACGAACGCCCCGACAACTACGGCAAGGTCGGCACCTCCGGAGTGTCGGTGGCGACCCTGGAGGACATGAAGGCGCTCTTCGACGGCTTCGACCTGGTGGCGCAGACGACCTCGGTCTCCATGACGATCAACGGACCGGCGCCGGCCATCCTGGCGTTCTTCCTCAACACCACGATCGACCAGCAGATCGAGAGGTTCCGGACCGCCGAGGGCCGCGACCCGTCGCCCGAGGAGACGGCCGAACTGCGTGCGCACGCGCTGGGAAGCGTGCGCGGCACGGTGCAGGCCGACATCCTCAAGGAGGACCAGGGCCAGAACACCTGCCTGTTCTCCACCGAGTTCTCGCTGCGGATGATGGCCGACATCCAGGAGTGGTTCATCGCCAATAAGGTCCGTAACTTCTACTCGGTGTCCATCTCCGGCTATCACATCGCCGAAGCCGGCGCGAATCCCATCAGCCAGCTTGCCTTCACCCTGGCCAACGGCTTCACCTACGTCGAGTCCTACCTCGCCCGGGGTATGCACATCGACGACTTCTCCCCGAACCTGTCGTTCTTCTTCTCCAACGGTATGGACCCCGAGTACACCGTCCTCGGCCGGGTCGCCCGCCGCATCTGGGCCGTGGCGATGAAGGAGAAGTACGGCGCCAACGAGCGCAGCCAGAAGCTGAAGTACCACGTCCAGACCTCCGGCCGCTCGCTGCACGCCCAGGAGATGGACTTCAACGACATCCGCACCACCCTGCAGGCACTTATCGCGATCTACGACAACTGCAACAGCCTGCACACCAACGCCTACGACGAGGCGGTCACCACCCCCACCGAGGACTCGGTCCGCCGGGCCCTCGCCATCCAGCTGATCATCAACCGGGAGTGGGGTCTGGCGATGAACGAGAACCCCCTGCAGGGGTCCTTCATCATCGACGAGCTCACCGACCTGGTGGAGGAGGCCGTCCTCGAGGAGTTCGAGCGGATCAGCGAGCGTGGCGGCGTGCTCGGGGCGATGGAGACCGGCTACCAGCGCGGCCGTATCCAGGACGAGTCGATGCTGTACGAGCAGCGCAAGCACGACGGCACCCTGCCGATCATCGGCGTCAACACCTTCCGCAACCCGCACGCGGACACCGCCGAGCCCGACGCCATCGAACTGGCCCGCGCCACCGAGGAGGAGAAGCAGTCCCAGCTGGTGCGGGTGCGGGAATTCCAGGCCGGCCACCACGAGACGGCCCACGCCGCACTGGATGCCCTCAAGGACGCGGCGGTGACCGACCGCAACGTCTTCGCCGTCCTCATGGACGCCGCCCGGGTCTGCTCGCTGCAGCAGATCACCGACGCGTTCTTCGAGGTCGGCGGCCAGTACCGCCGTAATGTCTGACACCCCCGGCACACCCCCCAACTCACCGGAGAGAACCTCAGATGGATCCCGTTACCCGTCTCGGCGTCGTCGGCTGCGGCCTCATGGGCTCCGGCGTCGCCGAAGTCGCCGCCCGCCACGGCATCGATGTCCGTGTCGCCGAAGCCACCCCGGACGCCGCCGAGGCGGGCCGCCGTCGTCTGACCGCCTCCCTCGACAGGGGCGTACGGCGTGGCAAGCTCGGCGAGGAGCAGCGAGACCAGGCCCTCGCCCGGCTTTCCTTCACCCACGACCTCGGTGACCTGTCCGACCGCCAGTTCGTCATCGAGGCCGTCGCCGAGAACCGCGACATCAAGACCGACGTTCTGCGCGCCCTGGACAAGGTCGTGGAAGACCCGGCGGCGATCCTGGCCACCAACACCTCCTCGATTCCCATCGTCGACCTCGCCGTAGCCACGGAACGCCCCGCCCAGCTCATCGGCATGCACTTCTTCAACCCGGTGCCCGTGCAACAACTGGTCGAGGTCATCCCCGCTCTCACCACCAGCCAGGAGACCGTGCGGCGCACCCATGACATCGCCCAGCAGCTCGGCAAGCAGGCCATCCAGGCGCCCGACCGCTCCGGCTTCGTCGTCAACGCCCTCCTTGTGCCCTACCTGCTCAGCGCGGTGCGCATGGTGGAATCGGGCTCCGCACGCCCGGACGACATCGACCAGGGCATGGAACTCGGCTGCGCCCACCCCATGGGACCGCTCCGCCTGCTCGACCTCATCGGCCTCGAGACCATCCAGGCGGTGGCCGAGTCGATGTACGAGGAGTTCAAGGAGCCCCTGTACGCACCGCCCGCCCTGCTGCGCCGCATGGTCGCGGCAGGTCACCTCGGCCGTAAGAGCGGTCGTGGCTTCTACACCTACGATGCCTGAGACCCCTCGATGACGACGAGTCGGCCCTGCCGCGGCCGCTGAAAAGCTACCCCCCGCGATGCGATTGACTGGGGTCGGCAACGACCGAACGAAGCGGACTTCATGGGGGCCACGCGGTGAGAAGCAACGACACTCCGCTCATACCGGACGCGGTGTGGCTGGAGCAGCGGCTGGGTGAGGGCTCGCTCTGGCGACCGGACGAGGCCGGTCTGCCGGTCGAGCTGACCGATGCCGAGTCGAGGGAGTTCCTGCTCACGGTCGGTTTTCCGGCCGTCCGTCTCGACGTCGTACGGATCGACACTCGGCACGTGCGGGACGAGGGCGGGCTGGAACCGTTCGATGCCGACGAGATCTACGGGAACCGCTACCCCGACGACGACTCCCCGCCCAAGAACTTCTGCTTCACCGTGGCCACGCGGTACGACCAGCACCTGATGCTCGAAGCGGCGGACGGTGGCATCACCCACTACGACCCCAACGGGTGGGACCACGGAGACGGGTGGCAGGGACCGGCCGCCGATTCGCTGCCCCGGCTGGCCGTGCTCCTCGGGCTGATCGCCGAATCGAGCAACGCCCTGGAATCGGCCGACGACGCCGTACGGGCGGCCGCCGTCACCGATCTGCGTGAGCGCCTGATCGACCTGGACCCGGATGTGGACGAATCCGCGTTCTGGGGCGAGATCTTCGAGGATCTGGGCTAGGAGCGGGTCGGTCAGGCGGTCGGCTCGGATCTGGCACAGGCAGTGCGTCCCGTGCCCTTGGGGTTGCCGCGGTGCTGCATGCTGTGGAGGCTGAGGCCGAGAAGGGGCCTCAGCCGGTCGAGGACGGTCTGGCCCGCTGCCTCGGCCCGGCCCGACACCAGGATGGAGTACTCCCTGTGATCCTCACCGATCTCTACCCCGCCGACCGTCTGGAGCGCGCCCGGGAGGCCGCTGCCGGCGCGGGGCTGGACGCGCTGCTGATCAGTCCTGGCGCCGACCTGCGCTATCTGACGGGTTACCACGCCCTGCCCCTGGAGCGGCTCACCTGCCTCGTGCTCCCCGTGGCCGATGAACCCTTCCTCATGGTACCGGAGTTGGAGCGGCCCGCCGCGCTCGCGTCCCCGGCCGGGAACCTCGGCATCGAGATCACCGGATGGGCCGAGACCGAGGACCCGTATGCCCTCATCGCGGCCAGGCTGCCCGCCGGTACGGCCCGGGTCGGCGTCGACAACCACATGTGGGCCGAGAAGACGATCGCCTTCCGCGCCGTGCTGCCCGACACCGACCAGGCACTCGCCGGAGAGGTGCTCGGCCGGCTGCGGATCCGCAAGACCCAGGCCGAGGCCGAGGCGCTGCGCCGGGCGGGGGCGGCCATCGACCGGGTGCACGCCCGCATGGGCGAGTGGCTGCGCGCCGGGCGCACCGAACGCGAGGTCGGCCGGGACATCGCGGATGCCATCACGACCGAAGGACATGTGCGGACCGACTTCGTCATCGTCGGCTCCGGACCCCACAGCGCCAGTCCCCACCATGAGCTGTCGGACCGGGTGATCCTGCCCGGTGACCCCGTGGTGGTCGACATCGGGGGGACCACCGAAGACGGCTACTGCTCCGACTCCACCCGCGACTACGTCGTCGGCGAGCCGTCGGCGGAGTACCGACGGCTGTACGAGGTGCTGTTGACCGCCCAGCGCGCCCAGACCGATGCGGTGCGGCCCGGTATCACCGCCGAGCAACTGGACGCGATCGGCCGGGACGTCATCACGGACGCGGGCTTCGGGCCGCACTTCATCCACCGCACCGGCCACGGCATCGGGCTGGAAACCCACGAGGAGCCCTACATCGTGGCGGGCTCCGCCCTGCCGCTGGAGCCTGGTATGGCCTTCTCCGTCGAGCCGGGCATCTATCTTCCCGACCGGTTCGGAGCCCGCATCGAGGACATCGTCATCTGCACCGACGACGGCGGTGAACGGCTCAACCGCACCAGCCGTGAGCTGGTCGTACTGCCATGACCGTCCGGTACGGTCTCCAGCCGCTGCCACGCCGTATGCCCGTGCGGCCGATCCGGTCCGCGCGAGCGGCGCAGCACGGGTAAGCCTTCTCGACGGCCGGCATGCAGGCGCCGGTCAGAGCCAGGCTGGTGCCCTGCCCCGTCAGGTGGGACGGCGCATGGGCGGCATCGCCGACCACGACATCATCCATGGCGCCCGGGGCGTCGAAGCTCGGAGCGGCTTCGTGCTCGTCCGTCGGCCGCTCGCCGCGCAGTTTCTGTGCGGTGGGCCGCGCCGCCGTGGGCGTCGGCGACGCGACGTGGGCTCGCCGTCGCACCGGCGCTCGGCCGGTACGCGCGGCGCGCACGGCGCGAGCCGCCGGGCGCTGCGCCATTCAGGGCAATTCGCTCTGCCATCCCTGGCGTTGGGGGTGTTTGGCGCGCCTACTGGTGCTACAGACCGGTGGGTTCCCCATCTGCCGGGGGACGGCGACACGGGGATGTTCCCGCGTGGATCGCCGTATGTGCGCACCCCCTGGTCTCCGATGCGCCGCCCTGCGCGCTTGCAGTCGCGTGTGGCGAGTAACGGCCCACCATTCCAAACCGTTTGGAGGGCCCGTCATGGCTTCACCCACTGTCACTCTGGTCACGGCGTCACCGAATCCCGCGGTGTCCGGGCAGTCGGTCACGCTCACCGCCACCGTCATACCGCTCGGCGCCGGAACCCCCACGGGCACCGTCACCTTCGTGGTCAGTGGTGGCCCGACCCTGAACGGGACGCTGTCGGGCGGGACGGCTTCGGTCACCGCGAGCGGTCTGAGCGGTGGCACGCATATCGTCACCGCCACCTACAACGGCGATGCCAACTTCACCTCGTCCACCGGCACCACGGCCGTCCTGGTGATCCCGGCGTCGACGACGACCACGGTGACCTCGGCGCCGGATCCCTCGACGCTGGGGCAGTCGGTGACGTTCACTGCCACGGTCGCCCCGGTCGCGCCCGGTGCGGGCGTTCCGGCCGGCACGGTCACCTTCATCATCGGCGGCAGTGGAGGCGGTACGTTCACCCAGCCGCTGTCCGGCGGCACGGCGACGCTCACCCTCAGCACCCTCGGCGTCGGCACCCACGTCGTGGTGGCCGCCTACAGCGGCAGTACGGACTTCCTGCCGTCCACCGGCACCGACACCCACACCGTGAATCCCGGCCCCGCGGCGACGACCACCACGCTGACGTCCTCGGCCAACCCGTCCGTCTTCGGGCAGCCGGTCACGTACACCGCCACGGTCACGCCGAACCCGCCTGCGACCGGCACCCCGACCGGTTCGGTCACCTTCGTGATCACCGGCACCGGCGGGGGCACGTTCACCCAGCCGCTGACGGGCGGCACGGCCACGCTCAGCCTCAGCACCCTCGGTGTCGGCACCCACACCGTGACGGCCGCCTACAGCGGTGACACCAACTTCGCCCCGTCGTCCGCGTCGCTGACCCAGACGGTGAACAAGGCGGATACGACCACCGCGGTCAGCTCCGACACCAACCCCGCCCCGGCGCTGCAGCTCATCACCTACGCCGCCTTCGTGGGCCCCGTCGCCCCGGGTGCGGGGACCCGCACGGGAACGGTCGCCATCACCATCACCAACGCGCTGAACCTGATCACCATCACCGGGCCGGTGGACTCCTCCGGGTTCTTCATCGCCCACATCGGCCTGAGCGCGGGCACCTACAACGTCACCGCGACTTACTCGGGTGACGCCAACTTCAACGGCTCCACCAGCCCCACCTACACCCAGGTCATCACCTGACCGGGCAGCACCGCACTGAGCCCCGCCACCCCCCGAGGGGTGGTGGCGGGGCTCGGCTGCGCGAGAAGACCGCCACTTGCCACGAAGCGGCGGTCACACTCGCGCCATTCCCGCTCCGAACGGGATCCGTTTGAAGACGGACCTACTGGACCTTGTCGAAAATGGCCTCCAAGTGCCGCTCCCCGTCACGGGTTTGTGCACCTGCGGCCAGTGCGGCCTTGGTGAGACGGGCCGCGGCGGGCCCGCCGAGGAGCTGGCCGAGAAGCTCATTCCCCCTTTCCAGGCCGTGAGCGATCGAGTCCGACGCGGCGTCGACCGCTTCGACCGCGGCGCGAGCGACACCGGGTTGCAACGCGATCCGACTATGACGAGCGACGTACGCGCAGCGAACAAGCGCCCCTCATGTCGTAACACAGTCCGGCGTTGGGGTCACCGGTCATACAGCCGTGCCCGGAGGCGCTCCTCTCCTCAGTTCGGTTCTCCTGCCGGTGTCATGGCTCGTTCTAATGTGTCGAGGTGAAGAACAACATTCTCCTCGGCAGTGAGGTCCGTCTCGTCCTGTTATCCACCGAGCATGCTGACGCGCTCTTCCCCTCTGCGTCCGACCCTGAGGTATGGCGATGGATGCCGCGGCCACGTCCTGAGACCGTGACGCAGATGCGCACGATGCTGAGCCAGATGATCGCGGATCCTGCCCGGCGGTGCTTCGCGGTGCAACGTCGTGACGACGGCGCTGTGATCGGTTCGACCAGCTTGTACGACCTCGATCTGGACGAGAGCCGCGCTGAAGTCGGCGCGACCTGGTTCGACCGAACTTGCTGGGGAGGTCCGTACAACGCCGAGTCCAAGCTGTTGCTGTTCAGCCATGCCTTCGATGACCTGTGCCTCGTCAGGCTGGCTCTGCGCACCGACCATCTCAATGTGCGTTCTCAACAGGCTCTGGCCCGTCTTGGCCTGGTCCATGAAGGGACCCTGCGCAGCCATATGCGGCGCCAGGACGGCACCCGCCGCGACTCCATGTACTACAGCCTGCTCGCGGATGAGTGGCCCACCGTTCGTGACACGTTGCGGGCCAGGATCGCTGCCAAGAGGACCGCATGAGGGCTGGGATACCAGTCGCGCGCCTCCACGAGCGCCGCGCTGTTCCCGCTGGTCAGGTGAGGCGCTCGTGGAGGTCGGGTGTCGGCTGGTCCTGGGTGGCGGCCCAGGTGGACAGGAGGCGGAGGGCGTCGGCGCTGGGGGTGTGGGGGACGGCGGTGTAGATCACGAGCGTGAGGGCGGGGTCGGAGGCGTCGAGGTGCAGGGCGTGGGCCACGCCGTCCAGGACGCTGTCGGAGGCGCCCGAGAGGTTTCCCCGTTCCAGTCGCACGTAGCAGTCGACCGAGACACCGGCCAGCATCGCGACCTCCTCGCGGCGCAGCCCCTTGACCCGCCGGTGGCCGCCGTAGGCGGCCACGGCTTCCTCACCGGCACACTCCGCTCTCCCGAGCAGTTCGACGGGCGACTGGCGCCGGACCAGCCCGCGCTTCCAGGGCGAGAACTTCCAGCGCAACCTGGCCCTCGCCGACGAAGTGCGGGCCATCGCCGACGGGGCCGGTGCCACACCGGTCCAGGTCGCCCTGGCCTGGCTGCTGGCCAAGGGCGAGCACATCGTCCCGATACCCGGCACCAAGCGGGCCGCCCGCGTGGAGGAGAACACCGCCGCCGACACGGTCGAGCTGACCGCTGAGCAACTGGCCAAGCTCGACAGCCTGCCCCCGGCAGTCGGCCATGACGAAAACGAGGAGGTGAGGCGGCGCATCGAGCGCTGACGTTCCCCCACATGACCGTGATGGAGCGCGTTGTGGGAGCCGCCCGCCACCGACCCGGAGACGGTGGCGGGCGGCTCCTACGACGCTGCCCAGCTACCCCGCTGCCCCCGCGGCGCCGAGGCGCACCCGGACCGCGGTGGTGCCCAGGCGGGGGATGTCCACGAGGATGTCGTCGCCATCGAGGGTGGCGGGGCCGTCGGGGTCGCCGAGATAGGTGGCGCGGTCCGCGCTCGCGACGGGGAAGCCGCACCTGAGGCGGACCGTGCGCGGCTCCGTGGCGAAGGACTGGAGCCTCACCAGCAGGTCGACGCCGTCGTCACCCGGCACCGGGGCGACGTCGCGGACCGCGATGCGCGCGTCGTCCACGGAGAGCAGCGCGTGTTCGGCCGGCCGGTCCGCGTCGGGGGCGCCGTGCGCCGGGACGCCGATCAGCGGGTGGTCGACCTCGTAGGCGGTGCGCAGTGCCAGGGCGTCGGCGTCGATGCTCTCGCCGCCGCGGCGCACGCCCACCGCGTAGCGGAAGGTGGTGTGGAACGCCTGCTGGGACGGGAAGTTGGTGTCCCAGAGGTTGTTGTGGACCCAGGAGTAGACCGTGCCGGGCTGTCGCGGTGAGGTCGAGTCGGGGAAGGGTGCGTAGGGCAGGGCGATGGTCTCCGGCTCGACCAGCGGCGCGTCCCGGGTGATCCAGGCGACGGGGCCGCCATCGTCCGCCAGGGAGACGAACGACCTGACGGCACGCATGTGCTGGGGTGCGCCGGGCACATGGGCCAGGCCGGTGCCGGTCAGGGCCCCGGTGATCTCGTAGTGCACCGTGGGCCGCGTCAGCGCGAAGGGGAACGCGAGGTAGGCGCTCTCCTTCGTCATGGTGCCGGGCTTGTCGAAGCGGTTGTCGATCACCACGTGCGCATCGTCACGGCCGAGGCTGAGCGTGGTGCGGGCCCGGCGGACGCCGTCTGCCGCGTACTCGTAGGTGAGGCGCTGGCCGAGGGCGTCGTCGACGCGTTCGAGGAGCACGGCGGGGCGGGCCAGGGTCCGGGAGCCGAGGAGTTCCAGATCCTCGCTCACGGTGGTCTTGTTGGCCTGGTGGTTGTAGCCGCCCGCGGTGGTGTAGGTGTCGTAGACGTAGCCGTTGAAGCCGACGACGGCGTCCTGGTCGACGAGTTCGCGACCGGTGGCCTTCTCGACGAGGCTCGCCACACAGGCCGTGGTCAGGTCGACGCGGACGCGCAGATGGTCGTTCTCCAGGATCAGGTCGTGGGCGGTGGGCAGGGGGACGGCGCGGTCCTTGCGCTTCTCGCCCGCCTCGTCCCCGTCGAGGCGGAGCGGGGCGGGGGAGGCCACCACCTTGCCGTCGTCCTCGCCGGTCACCGTCACGTCCAGCCGTACGAGGCCGAACGGCGGCACGTCGGGTACATGGATGTGCAGCCACCGCCCGGCGTCCCGGTGGACCGGGTTGGTCTGCGCCTCCTGGACCAGCGGCAGTTCCGCGCCGGTGCGGCCGTCGGCCACCGACACCGTGCTCGTGAGCGGGACACGGCTCTCGCGCAGGAACACCGTCACGACCGAGGTACGGGCCGCCGCCGTGGTGTTGACGGCCCAGTACGTCACGTCGGCGCCGGCCGCGGTGGGCAGCAGGGCGCCGAGTGCGGCCGAGGCGTGGTCGAGGAAGGTGTCTGCATCGTTGTCGCCGTGCAGCGCGTACCCGTACTTCCAGTGCCACTGCTGCTCGCCCGACTCGCCGCCCGCGTCACCATGGGTCCACGGGTCGGCGGCGCCCCAGGTGTGCTCGTTGAACAGGGACACCGACCGGTACACCTGGTCGGCGCCGCCGCGGGCGGCAGCGGCCAGGTCGGTGGTGGGCCCCGCGGGGGAGGCCAGGGCGGCCATGCCGTACAGGGTGGTGGCGTCGGTGACGGTGGACTGGGCGCGGCGCACCATGGCCTGGGGCCGGGCGCCCGAGCCGACGCCCTCGACCCACCAGTCGCCCCAGTCGCCCTCGAAGGCGGGGATGGCGTCGCCGAGGCGGGCCTCGGCGTCGGTGAAGAAGTCGGTATTGGTGGACAGCCGCAGCCTGGGGCTGTCCCACGTCTCGTTCCAGCGGCGTACGGTCTCGGCGAGAATCAGCCGCGGCGGCGCGTTGTCCCCGAAGTGGCCCTGCACCCTCAGGTGCAGCACGTCCCACGGGTACGGCTCGCGCTCCCCGGGCGCGGGGGACGGTGAGCCGAGGAGCTCGGGCGGGATCGGGTAGGGGTTGGTCGCGAGCGACGTCAGGTAGGCGGGCAGCAGGTCGTCCACCATGGCGTAGGAGGTGTCGAAGCCCAGCACGGGCCCTTCCATGTAGGCCAGGCCGTGGGGGCTGTCGGTCATCCACACCAGCACCTCCTTGCCCGACGGGGCGCGCCACCGGAACAGGCGCGGCAACCGCGCCCCGCCGTTGGTGGTGGGCACCGAGCGCCCGGCCCAGTTGTGCGCCACCGACAGGTAGCGCACGCCCAGCGGGGACAGGGCGTCCGGCAGCCCGGCGACGGAGCCGGGCACATCGGTCTGCATGGCCGAGCGGAACTCGATGCCGTAGGTGTCCCGCACCCGGCGGGCCAGCCGCAGCAGTTCGTGCAGTTCGTCGGTGGAGCAGGTGTCGCTGTGGAGGTTGTACGGCATGGCCGTCAGCTCGATCTGGCCGGCGCGGACCCGCTCGACGAACTCCGCGACCCGCTCCGGCGGCCGGACGGCGGCCCACTGCTCGAACGACCACAGCGACTCCACGGCCCACCGGAACTTGGCGTCGTCGGGCCAGCCGTCGGTGGTACGGGTCAGGTCGAGGCAGGAGTCGAGGAAGGCGACGTGCTCGCCGAGGACGGTGCCCTGGGGATCGGTGTAGCCGATGTCCAGGTGCGAGTGGTGGACCAGGTGGATCGTCCAGTCCCGCGGTGGTTCCAGCGCGAAGGCGAGCACCGCCGACACGTCGCCGTTGCGGGCCTGGATCCGCACGTCGCGGCGGTCGTTCTCCAGGGGGAGCATCAGGCGTGGGCCGCCGGGCGCGGGCAGCACCTCGACGGGCACCCGGCCACGGCCGGCGACCTCCACCTCGAAGGTCCACTCGTCGTGGTCCGGCGCGTCACCGGAGACGAGGATGCGCACACCGCGCCGGGCGCCCGCGTCGTCGCGGCGTACGAGGTGTTCCGGCAGGGCCCGCAGTTCCGTGCCGCCGGCCCGCGCGGTGGCGGCGACGGCGAGGCCGATCATGCTCGTCCGGGCCTTGTCGGTGGACCAGCGGCGGTCGCGTACGAGGGCGCGCGTCGTCATATGTCTTTCTCTCCCAGGGTGGTTCGGGTCAGGCCGTGAGCCGCAGGCTGTTGACGAAGAAGCGCTGGAACACGAAGAAGAGGACCACGGTCGGCAGCGACGCCACGAGCGCGCCGGCGAGCACGACCGGCGGCCCCACCGTGGAGTAGTTGCCGCCGAGGTCGGCCAGTGTGGCCGTCACCGGCCGCACGTTCGGGCTGAGCGACAGGGTGATGCCGAACAGCAGGTCGTTCCAGATCCAGGTGAACTGGAAGATGAACGCGGCCAGCAGCGCGTTCCTGGCCAGCGGCAGATGGATCCGCAGGAACATCGACAGCCAGTTCACGCCGTCGAGCTGGGCCGCCTCGGAGATCTCCCTCGGCACGGTGAGCATGAAGTTGCGGTTGACGAAGAACGCGAAGGGGATGGTCAGCGCCACGTAGATCAGCAGCATGCCGTACTGGGTGTCGTAGAGGTCGGTGGCGGCGTACCCGGTGAACAGGGGGGACAGGAACGTCTGGAGGGGCAGCACGGTGCCGGTGAAGATGAACCAGAACCAGAATGCGGGCCGCCGTACCGGCATCACGGTGACGGCGAACGAGGCGAGTGCCGCGACCACCACCGCCACCGCCGCGCCGATCACCGCGTACATCAGGGTGTTGAGCAGTCCCTGCCCGACGTCGGCGCTGTCGAACGCGGCGCGGATGTTCGCGAACAGCCCAGGGGACGCGAACCACCAACGTGGCGATCCGGTGTACTGCTTGGCCGGGGTGAAGGCGTTGACGACGACCAGCCAGGTCGGCACCAGCCACAGCACGGAGACCAGGATGACCAGGGCACCGCGTACCGTCCTGCCCGTCATACGCCCTCCCCAGGCCGCTGCCCCACCTGTCGCCGCAGGTAGAGCCAGGAGGCGGCGATGACGACGACCGTCAGCACGACGGAGACGGCCGCGCCGTAGCCGTACCGGTTGAGGGTGAAGGTCTGCCGGTACATCGTCAGCGCGAGTGTCTCGGAGGCCGTTCCGGGGCCGCCCTGGGTGAGCAGCCACACGATGTCGAAGGTCTTGAGGCTGTTGACGATGGACATGCCCACCACCACGACGGTCATCGGCCGTAGCTGCGGCACGATCACGCGCAGGAAGAGCTGGAGGCCCTGCGCGCCATCGAGCCGGGCGGCCTCGATGGTGTCCGAGGGAATGGTCTGGAGCCCGATCAGGAACAGGATCAGCGAGGCCCCGGTCGCCTGCCACGTCGTCGCCACGATCATGACGAGGGTGTTCATCGGCCAGTGCAGCAGCCACTCCTGCTGCCAGCCGCCGAGCCCCACCGCGCCCAGCGTCTGGTTGACCGCCCCGTCGCTCTTCAGCAGGAACGTCCACAGCAGCGCCGTCGCCGAGCCGGAGAGCGCGTACGGGATGACCACGGCGGTGCGGGCCACCGCGCCCCAGCGCACCGAATGGGTCAGCACCGCGAGGAGCAGGCCCAGCAGTACGGGAAGGACCAGCGTGCCCACCACCCAGAGCACGGTGTTCAGCAGCGACCGGCCGAAGTCGGGGTCGGAGAAGAGCGCGGTGTAGTTGGACAGGCCGACGAAGCGTGCGGTGATGCCGTTGTCGTCGAAGAGGCTGCGCCATGCGGTGACCAGGAAGGGCACGACCAGGAGCAGCAGGACCAGCGCCACGGCGGGGGTGAGGAACGCGCCCACCCAGACGGCGGCGCGGTGGCGATCGGAGCGCGGGCCGGGCGTGGGGGCCTTGGGGCGGCGTGGCCCTGTCTGTACGGCCGCCTCGTCGGCAGTGGTCAGGATGTCCACATCTTCCACTCCTTGTCGGCTCGGTGCTGCATGCTCGTCAGGGTCTTCGTCGCCTGTGCCGACGTGGGGTCGATCATGAAGGCGCTCAAGTCCTGGACGTTCCCTTCGATCAGTACGGGGGGCGATGCCTCCCAGTAGCGGATGGCCTGTGCCGGCCGTTCCCGTCGCACCTGGGCGGCGACCTCGCGCACCGTGTCCACCTTCGGCACGACGCCCGGGTCGGCGGAGGTGTCCCGCAGGAATCCCGTCCACGCCGTCTGGACCGCCGGGTCGAGCCAGGCGCGTGCCACGGCGAGGGCGGCGTCGCGCTTGTGGGCGTGTCCCGACACCGCCAGCACACCGCTCTCCACGAGGACCGAGGGGGCGCCGCCGGGCGGCGGAGGCAGCAGGAACGCGCCGAGGTCGGCCTCCTTGACCCCGGTGTCGAGGAACGCCCCGGTGTTCCAGGTGCCGTAGAGGCACATGGCGGTGCTGCCCCGCGTGAACTGGCCCGGTACGTCCGTGGACGAGGCGTCGGGCGAGGAGAACGCGCCCCGCCGGTACAGATCGCTCCACAGGGCCATCGCGCGCCGGCACACCTCGTCCGTGTACGAGGCCCGGCCCGCCGTGAGGTCGAGGTAGAAGCGGTGGTCGAGCCCGTTGACGAGCTGCTGGAACCAGATCGAGGACTCCCAGGTGGTCGCGCCGCCGGAGGAGATCGGCGTGATGCCCTTGGCGTGCGCGGCGTCCACCACGTCGAGGAACTGCTGCCACGTCGTCGGCACGTCCACACCGAGTCGCTTGAAGACGGGCCGGCTGTAAAAGACCACGAAGTACGACTTGTAGAGCGGGACGCCGTACTGCCTTCCCTCGTGGCTGAAGGTCTGGCGCAACGCGGTGTCGTCGCTCCAGCCGCGCCGGGCCGCCTCGTCCCAGGCGTCGGTGACATCGGCGAGGATCCCGGCGCGGGCGATATCGCGCAACCGGTACCCGTTCCACCACTTGATGAGATCGGCCGTGGAGTCGGTCTGCGCCGACATCCGCACGATCTGCTGGTAGTTGCTGACGTTGGGAACCGCCCGCGGCGCGAGCCGGAAGCCGGACAGCGGCCGCAGCTGCCTGCCCGCCGCCCGGAAACCCGGCGCCCAGGTGGGGTTGTCGTTGAACACCGAGACCACGTCGGCCGGTGCGGGCCGGCTCATCGAACCTCGTGCGCACGCGCTGAGCGCGAGACTGGAGATGCCCGCGAAGGAGGAGGCCAACACCCTCCGGCGGCTCATCCCATGTGGCATGTCGACCGACCCCATCTGACCCCCTCGTCACGGAATCACCGACCTGGTAAGTTATCGGTAACGTACAGGCGTGCAGGTGGTTTGGAAAGACGCGCGTTAACGTATCTCTCACGGGATTGGTGACATGGGCGAGGGTCCGCAGGTCAAGACGAAGGCACCGCAGTACGATCCGACACCGTGCTATCCCGTCCTCGCCGACGCGGTCGCCGTCGGCTGGGCCGACGCGGCCGGGACGCTCCCGAAGGGGACCCGGGTCCTCGCCGTGGACGGCCCCGCCGTACTGGACTGGGCCGCCGTCGCCGCCGGGCTGCGCGCGGCGTTCGATGATCGGCGCACCCCGGTGGAGTTCGCGGACGTCCGCACGGCGGTGCGCGACTGGGAGACGGTACGGCGGCTCACGGACTCCGAAGAGCTGCGGGGCGACCCCGACTTCGCGAGGCTGGCCGGCGGCGACCTCTCCGACCTGATGGACCCGCAGGCCCTGGCGGCGCTCGCCGACCCGGGAGTGGACGGCGCGGGTGAGTCCGACCTGGGCGAGGGCGGCGCGCTGCGCGTCCTGCTCGGGCCCGGCGCCGCGCTCGCGGACGCCGACGTCCTGTGGTGGGCCGACCTGCCGAAGCGGTACGCGGAGGCGGCGGTCAAGCACGGCCGGGGCCGCAACCTCGCGGCGCCCGAGGACGAGCCGCCGACCCTGCGGCGGCTGCTCTACATCGACTGGCCGCTGCTCGACCGCCATCGCGACCACATGGTGGGGCGGATCGACCGCTGGATCGACGTTACCGATACCGTCGACCCGACGTCGATCGGCGGGCAGGCGCTGCGCGAGACCTGCCGGTCGCTCGCCGCCCGCCCCTTCCGTACCCGGCCGACCTTCAACTCGACGCCATGGGGCGGACACTGGGGACAGGAGACGCTCGGTCACAACCCGGACGCGGAGAACACCGCCCTCGGCTACGAGCTGATCGCGCCGGAGAGCGGCGTCCTGCTCGGCGACGACGCCTCCAGGTGTGTGGAGGTGCCGTTCCAGCTCGTCGTCGCGCTCTCCCCGGTGGATGTGCTCGGCCCCGCCGTGCACGAGATGTTCGGCACGTCGTTCCCCGTGCGCTTCGACTACCTCGACACCGTCGGCGGCGGCAACCTCTCCGTCCACTGCCATCCCAGGCCCGACGACATGCGCGACGTCTTCGGCTGGCCGTACACCCAGCACGAGACCTACTACCTGATGCGCGCCGGGGACCACAGCAAGGTCTTCCTCGGACTGCGCGAGGGCGCCGACGTCGAGGCGTTCCACCACAGCGCCCACGCCGCCGACGCACACGGCACACCGTTCGACATCGAGCGGTACGTGCAGGTGTTTCCCGCCGAGGCCGGGCAGCTCTACCTGGTCCCGGCCGGCACGCCGCACGGCAGCGGCGAGGGCAACGTCGTCCTCGAAGTCAGCGCCACCCCCTACCTGTACTCCCTGCGGTTCTACGACTGGCTGCGGCGGGACGCGGCGGACCGGCAGCGTGCCGTCCACGTGGAGCACGCCTTCCGCAATCTCGACCCGGCGCGGTCGGGCGAAGCGGTCGCCCGCGAACTGGTCCAGCCGCCCCGGCCGCTGTCCGCCGGCGACGGCTGGACGGAGGAATTGCTCGGCGCGCTACCGGCGATGTTCTTCCAGGTGCACCGGATCGCCGTCGAGCCGGGCCGCACCGCCGAGCAGGAGACCGACGGCCGCTTCCACGTGCTGACCGTGGCCGACGGGCAGGGCGCGGTCATCACCACCGCCGCCGGGCACCGGCACTCCGTACACTATGCCGAGACCATCGCAGTCCCGGCGTCCGTCACCTCCTACCGCGTGCACAATCAGGGGCCGGACCCGGTCCGTCTGGTGAAGGCACAGGTGGTATGAGCGCACACTCGGGTTCCGAACCGGCCCTCACCATGCGGGACGTGGCCGCGCGGCTCGGCGTCAGCCCGATGACCGTCTCCCGCGCGCTGCGCGGTCAGCGCGGCATCGGCGAGGCCACCCGCCAGCGGGTGCTCGCCGAGGTGGAGGCTCTCGGCTACCGCCCCAACAAGCGTGCCCGGGAACTGCGTTCGGGCGGTCCGAACGAGCTCATCGGCCTGGTTGTGACCAACCTGGCGAACCCGTTCTACTCCCAACTCGCCGTGGGCCTCGAGCAGATCTGTGTGGGCTACGGCGCACGGGTCATGCTCGGCAGCACCGGGGAGGACCCGGCCGCCGAACGCGAGGTGGTGGCCGACCTGGTGGACCGCGGCGTGGACGGCCTGGTCGTCGTCCCGGCCGGGCATGACCACAGCCACCTCGACGGGACACGGCTGCGCGACCTCCCGGTGGTGCTCGCCGCCAGCCCGCCGATGGGCATCGACGTGGACTGCGTCCTCGTCGACGACTTCGGCGGCACCCGGGACGCCTGCCGCCGACTCGTCGCCCGCGGCCACCGGCGCATCGGCTTCCTCGGTCTGCCGCCGTCGCTGTGGACGGGCTCCGAGCGCTTCCGGGGCTATGCGGTGGCGCTGGAGGAGGCGGGCATCGCGCTCGACGAGCGGTACGTTAGCCGGCACCGGAGCGACAGCGCGCTCGCGGAGAAGGCGGCGCGCGCCATGCTCGCCCTGCCGGACCCGCCGACCGCGCTGCTGACCGCCAACAACCGGAACACGGTCGGCGCGCTGCGCGCCCTGCGGGACCGCGCGCGGGACCAGGAGCCGGTCGCCCTCGCGGGCTTCGACGACATCGAACTCGCCGACATGCTGCACCTGCCGCTCACCGTCGTCTCCTACGACCCGGTCGAAATCGGCCGGGCCGCGGCGACGCTGCTCTTCGAGCGCCAGGCGAGCACCGCCCCGCAGCCGTCGCGGCGCGTGACGATCGCGACCACACTTGTCGACCATCCGGCGCCGCGGTAGGCGCCGATGACGGTTTCCGGAGGTCCCGTGCCGCCCAGCGATATGCCGTCCAGCGTCGTGCCGCCTCCTGCCGTGCCGCCTCCCCTCGTGCCCGTCCTCGAAGTGGGCGGTTCCCATGTCACCGCGGCGGCCGTCGACCTCGACCGGGCCCGGATCGCCGACGGCACCAGGCGCCGCCTGCCGCTGGCGCCCGGCATCGGCCCCGAGGACTTCCTCGCCGCGCTCGCCGAGACCGCGGGCGGGATGCTCTCGGCGACCGCCCTCGGCGCGCGTGCGGTCCGCGACACCTGGGGCATCGCGGTCCCGGGGCCGTTCGACTACGCGCGCGGCATCGCCCGCTACCACGGCGTCGGCAAGTTCGCCTCGCTGGACGGCCTCGCCGTCGGCGAGCTCCTGACACCCCGGCTGAACCCGCGCCCGGCCGGGCTGCGGTTCCTCAACGACGCCTCCGCCTTCGCGCTCGGCGCCCGGCACACGGCGCACACCGGGAGCGGGCGCCTCGTGGCGGTCACGCTCGGCACGGGGATCGGCTCCGCGTTCCTGGACCGGGGGACGATCGTCGAGGACGACCCGCGCGTGCCGCCCGAGGGCCGCGTCGACCTGCTCACCGTGGACGGCCGTCCGCTGGAGGACACGGTCTCCACCCGGGCGATGACCGCCCGCTACACGGACCGCACCGGCCGTCCCGTCGACGGGCTGCGGGAGCTGACGGCCCTCGCCGCCGACGACATCACCGCCCGCGACGTCATCACCTCGGCCCTGCGCGCCCTCGGCGACGCCCTCGCCCCGTGGCTGACCGCCTTCGAGGCCGACACGGTGGTCTTCGGCGGCTCCATCACGGCCGCATGGCCACTGATAGGCCCGCCCCTTTACGCCGGCCTGACCCACCACGACCCGCGGCTCGCACGACTCGCCCTGTCGGTACGCGACGACGGCGAGGACCAGGCCCTGCTGGGTGCGGCGGTGTTCGCGGCGCGCGATGCGTAGCCCGTACCCGCCGGGCTGGGCACCGCGAACGCCGCAGCGGCTGTGCGAGACGCCGTCGGGCCCGATCAGGCGTCGCATGGCCTCCCGGCAGGACACCAGACTCTGTACGTCCGCAGCCGCGTAGAGGTTCACGTGCCCGGAGAGACGGACAAGTCGACGGTTGAGGACTCCTGACCTGCCGGGAATGCGTGCGACCTTGAGCGCGGCGAAGAAGGGCTCGATTCGGGCCCCGGGCTTGTGGAGTTTGGGTACTTGCTGGGGTGACGTCAGAGCTGGGGCGCCGGAAGCGCGGGTGAGCTATCCGTCCAGGCTGCGTCGAACTGCTGCAAGGCGATGGAGTACAGGAGTCCGGGCGCCCGGGCGTACAGGCACGGGGAGTTCCTGCCGTGAGCGGAGTTGCTGTAGAAGGTGAGGTAGGCAACCCGGTCCGTTGCGATCACGCGGCAGGTGTTGGGCAGGTTGAAGCTGCGAAGCGCGAAGTTGGGTTGTGTGCGGGCCACATGGGTCAAGTAGTTCATGTTCGTCCTGACCTGGCTCCTGAGCAGCTCCGGCGTGAAGCCGGGATCGAATCGGCACACGTCGCGCGAGCGCCGGTCAAGCCAGGAGTCGTCTCGGGTGCCAGGGTCGGGCAGCAGGACCTGGACGGACTCCGGGGACAGCTCACCCGACCACAGAGGAGAGAAGACCTCACGGGTGAGCACATTGCCACGTCCTGCCAGGACCTTGATCCAGCGAGCTCTGCTGAGGTCGCGTGCGATGTGCTGCTCGGCGGACGACTGATGACGGTATACGCGGCCGAGCCCCGTGCCGGTGCACCAGGAACAGGCGGCGACCAGCCACCACAGTGGGCGCGAGCCGCGTAGGAGGCTGAGCACGAGCACGATCGCACTGGCTGCCAGAGAGCTGAGCACTCCGAACAGAAAAGCAGTCATGCGAGCCATCTCCCTTTGTCTGGGTGATCTCGATTGGCTGGCTTCGCGGTCAGCAGAGATAGGGCAGGAGCCGCCGTAGGATGTGCGCGGCGTTCCGGGCCGCGAGTTCGTGATATCCGTAACCCTTTTCCTCATCGGCGTTGTCGGACACGCCACGGATGACGATCCAGCCGGGGTTGATTCCGCCGTGGACGGAGTTCTCCTGCCAGTACTGGCTCAGCCCTCCGGCCTCCATGTCCACTGCCAGAACCTTCTCGTGATAGTTCGTGAGATAGCTGCGAATGTCGCTCTCCCGGTCGGCGATGACGGCTTCGCCGGACCCGATCACTCCCGGGTAGACCTCGAACTCCTCCGAGGCGTGCGTAGAGAGCTGACCGTGTAGGCATGCTGGGGTTCCGTGATCGGCGAAAAAGGCGTTCACCGCGTGGACGACCGGTGCCGGCGCCTGTCGGTGCTCTCCACGGTGGCGGATGTCCCCACGTGGATTGATCTTGCGATTCTCGTAGTAGACGATGTCGGTGGAGACGATGACGTTGCCGATGCGGGCGTGCTTGTCGTGGATGCCGCCGCCCACGCCGACCAGGGCCCACAGCCGTGGTTCGTAATGGCGACGCAGGTTTTCCAGGGCAGCCATCGCTGACCGTTGTCCCTGGCTCTGGCTCTGGGTGGCCACGATGCGAACGGTCGCTTCCGGAGTGCTGTGTTTGCCCTGGTAGAAGTACAGTCCGCCAGGCGCCTTGTGGCGCTCCAGTTTCAACTCGTCCACCACGGAGCGCAGCTCCTCACTGAGGATCGTGACCACTCCGACGTCCCACCCGGCGGTCTGTTCGTCGGCCGCCCCGGTGGCGGGGGTGCTGGTGTCGTGGGAGGGGGCGGTCACGGAGACATGGGCGTGCTCTCCGACAGCGTTGTTGCTGAAGTTGTTGTTGTCGCCGTGGCTGGCAATGCCTCGATTGGTGATCACTGACTTCCTCCACCGCTAGGGTTGTTGGGGCCTGCTGGCTGGTTTGCGGGAGCGCCGACCTGAGCTGCATTGCCCACGGCGTTGTTGCTGAAGTTGTTGTTGTCGCCGAAGTTGAAGATGCCGCTGTTGATGATTTTGAGTGCGCGATCGTTGAAATCGGATATGTCCACTCCCCTGGCGTGCAGAAAGTCGCCAGCGGCGTGAAGTAGTCGCTGCTCAATCGTCTTCATCCGGCCCAGGATGTCGCTCTTCTCCAGCTGGATCTTGGACCATGTCTGGGCTGACCTTTCCCGTATGCTTACCCGACTGCCGATCAGGACGTTGCGGATCGGTGTGGAGGTGAGGTCACGGGGGAGTATGGCTGCCTTGCCCAAGGCGTAGAGGTACCGGACGATACGCCATGAGCGCTGGACCTCCGAAGGCAGTGTGGCCAGTTCGCGAAATGCGGCCCAGATGACGGCCGCCGCACCGTGGTGGCCGAATTCCTCAGTGCGCTGGAAGGATCTCGGCGTATGGGCGAGGACGCACGCTGCCGTGGAGATGCTCAACGTGCGGCCCTGAAGGCTGACATGCAACAGGACGGTCGCGACGAACTCCGACCCCTCCGCGGGCATGGTGACTTCAAGGAAGTGGTGCTGTTTGGATCCGGGTGTGTTGATGACGATGCGCAGGTTGGCGTCGTCGAACTCCTGCGGAAGGAGAGAACGGTCCATCGCCACATCGGTTTCAGCCACGTAGACGCGGTCGCGGACCTGGGCGTGAAGCCGGACGTCCTGACCATCGGTGTCCAGCAGCTGGACCGCCTCGCGGAGGTACTCGACCAGTTCGTGTGCCTGAAAGGGTGGTACGGGGTGCTCACGTTCATGGAGCGGCGCTTCGTCGTCACCGGGTCCGTCACCGGGTCGCAGCAACTGGATGCTCATCGGTGGGTTCCACTGGTAAACGAGTTCGCCCGCCCCGATGAACGGTGACTCGTCCCCGAAGAGCGTGAACATGGTGAGGTCGTCCTCGTCCTCGTCCTCGCCGTGACGGGGGCGGCGGTATACGGCACAGACATGTCGCTGCTGTACGTCCGCCGCCCGTTGCCGACCCGATAGGCGTGACGGTCGAAGAGTTGACGCATGCAGGATGTGATTCAGCATCAGCTGACGTGCGGCTCCGACACCGAGGCACATGAGCGTGATCCCCGCGGCTATGCGGAGGGCCGTCGTGGCGTCGTCCGGATGGAGAAGCGCGATGGCCAGGCCGGCCAGCGTCAAGGAGAGAGCGGCGTTACCGATGCGCCTGAGCGCGCGTGCCTTCTCCGAGTACCTCCGGGGGAAGAGCAGCCTGAGGAGGTGCCGATGGCCTCGTGTCGACCCCAGGCCGCGCCGTTTGGACTTCCGTCTGGGCCGCGGCTCCCGTTCGACGCCCCGGAGCAGCATGGTGAGACGGAGCAGCCATAAGAGGGCGAGGCCGCAGGTGACAAGGACGGTGGCGGGCAGGGCGCCCGAAAAGGCCGGGGTGACCACCGCCCCCACCACTGTCACGCGCAGGAGAGCGCTCAGCGCGGCGGCCCGCCACGCGTGGTGCATGACGGGCACGATGTCGAATCCGTAGGACGGGGCCACCCGTCGGTACGGCGTGGTGCACACTTCGTCGATCACGAGGTCGCGAAATCGTTCGTCCACGTACACGCCAGCGCATAAGTGGCGGGTGGCAGCGGTGGGTTCACCGGCCGCTTCCTTGGCCAGTGGCGCATGGGAAGTGATCACGCTCTGTCCCTGCCTCGTAGGCTTATGGTGCATGAGACCATAAGTCTCGACGACTTTTAAGTCAATGTGACCTTTAGGGGTTCTGGTGGATGACTGGCTGAAAGACTCCACTGAGGTGGAGGCATCGTGGGTGACCGTGGACCTGGCGATCTTCACCGTCAGAGGCGATCAGCTGATGGTGCTCCTGATCGAGCGTGGGGTGGAGCCCTTCCTCGGTCGGCCCGCGCTGCCCGGCGGCTACGTCCAGAAGAGCGAGACCTTGCGCGAGGGGGCGTTGCGTGAACTCTGGGAGGAGGCCGGGATCGACGGCAGTCGGCTGCATCTGGAACAGCTCGGTGCCTACGGAGATCCTCGACGTGATCCGAGAGGAAGGGTGGTCACGATCGCTTATCTCGCGCTGGGTCCAGAACTTCCCACCCCTGTGGGCGGTACCGATGCCAAGTGCGCCTACTGGGCTCCCGTGTCACAGCTAACAAATGGGGCGGGGGTGCAGGAGTTGGCGTTTGACCATTCGATCATCCTCGCGGACGCCTTGGAGGAGATCCGCAGAAAGCTCGAGTACACCGCGGTCGCCACGGCCTTCTGTGGAGAGTCGTTCACCCTGAGCGAGCTGCGCACCGTCTACGAAGTGATCTGGGGGCAGTATCTGGACCCGAGCAACTTCCGCCGCAAAGTGCTCAACACCGTGGGTTTCGTGCAGCCCACGGGGGAGCGGCGGCTGCCCCCCACCGGGCGCCCGGCCGGCCTCTACCGCCGAGGGAATGCATGGCTGCTCAGTCCGCCTCTGCTCCGCGGCACCGGGCACCCCGCCTAGCCCGCCTCGGATGTCGACCGATGCGCGAGAAGGGGTCCGGTCAGGCTCGCCTCAATGAACTCTCCGAGCAGGTCCAGCGATATCCGATAGGGCGGAAGTGCTTCCAGGCCGCCAAGGGGCAGGTCGGTCTACGACTGTCAGGTGCGTCACTGGACCTGCTGGCATCGGCATATCGCGTTTGACCGTTCCAGGGATCCGCCACTCGCTCGCCGCCACCTTCGCCCCCGTCTGTCCGGCCGCCCTGCCGCGCTGCTCACACCGGCGCAGGCGCCACCGGCAGTGGCCCGAGGTGGCCACTGCCGGCGGCGTCTCGACGACCAGGCCCGCACGTGGATCGCGGACCGGACCGGAGTATCAGAGGGCGGAATGCGAGTCTCTGTCTGATTCGTCTTTGAGTCGGGATCAGGTGTGCTGATCAGCGGCATGCCAAGAGATCACTGGTGGTGCAGGGTGAACAAACCGGGCTCGGGCTCGATGGTCAGCCCGTGACCGACCAGGCGCTTGAGTGCCGCTTGTTCAACCTGATCGGCAAAGACGATGAGGTCGTTGACCTTGGACTCTACTGGTCCGCCCTCCGTCGCGGCCATCAAGCCGACGCACGCAGACACCACTTCAAGCGGCGCCTGCGCCTCCAGATCATTCAGACCTAGCTATGTAGTGCTAGCCGGAACGCCCCGTGCGCGTCCGCCGCCCGCCCGCTACGGCAGCCAGCGCTCCAGTGCCATGTCGGCGATGTCCTGGAGTTCGTCGCGGCCGAGGCCGCCGGCGGCCTGGACGGCGATGCCGAACGTCACCGTCATGACATATCGGGCGAGCTGTCGGGGGTCGGCGTCGCGCGGAAGATCGCCCTCGTCGACGGCCCGCTGGAAGCGCTCCTCAAGGCGTAGACCCGAATCGTTCCGCCACTCGACCAGCATGTCGTGCGCGGGCCGACCCGCATCGCTCGACGCCAGCGCGCCCTGCACGACCAGGCATCCCGCAGGGCCTCCGGGACGCGTCGTGGTCCGAACCGCTCCGCGGAGAATCGCCTCGGCCACGCCTCGCGCGGTCGGCTCCTCCAGGGCGCGCGTCCCGTAGTCGGCCGGACCCTCGGTGTAGCGCTCCAGAGCTTTGCGGAACAGCTCCTCTTTGTTGCCGAAGGCCGCGTACAGGCTTGGCTTCGTGATGCCCATGGCCTTGGTCAGATCGGTGAGGCTGACCCCCTCGTATCCCCGTTCCCAGAACACCTGCATGGCGCGCTCGAGCGCCTCGTCGATATCGAATTCTCGAGGCCGACCCATGACGACGCTCCGCGAACCAGCCATGTGTGCAGCGTACTCCCGAGTGGTGACCCGCACGACTTCTATACCGATCGGAATAGAAAGCTTGTACTCTCAGTTCCTACCCACGACGGCAGTCACCACGGCGAGTTGGTGGAAGGGCGTCGTCGCAGGTCGATCATCGTCCGAATACACGCCCCGCGGTTCGGGGCGGCAGAGAGGTCAGCATGTCCGAGAAGGAAGTACGCGAAGTCTTCGAGCGTTACATCGAGGCGCTCAACGCCCATGAGTTCGACCGGATGACCGAGTTCATTCATGACGAGCTCACCGAGAACGGCCGGCCGGTCACGCGGGACGACGTCATCGCGGAGCTGAAGGGGCACGGCGACGCGGTGCCGGACTTCACCTGGCGGGTACGGGACGTAGCCATCGACGGTGACCGCGTCGCAGCCCGTCTGTTCAACAAGGGCACCCCCGCGAAGGAGTGGTTCGGCGTCGCTCCGACCGGCGAAACGATCGAGTACGCCGAGTACTCCTTCCACAAGGTGCGTGACGGACGCTTCTACGAGATGAACTACCTCATCGACGCCCAGGCCGTACAGCGACAACTCGGCATCTGACCTCCGGAAGCGACCCTCGCCTGCAGCTGAAGCCACCGCACCTCCGAGAGCCCGGCCACCGGCCGGGCTCTCGTTGTGTGTCGACCATGTCGCGACTCGGATGTCTCCTGTGTCCCCGGAGGGATATCGCCTACAGGCGGAAGCCGCCGGTGGCGTCGATGAGTTGGCCCGGTGCGGGCCGCAAACGCGGGATCGCCATCGACATCATGGGCCTGATCATCGCGGTGGTAGTGACGGCCGTGAGCGGGTACGACAACCAGGTCGGCACCGCGCTGCTGACCAAAATCGCTGCGCGGACCGCCACGGTCGAGAAGGCCCTGGTGGACCAGGGATTCAAGACCACCGTGGTCGAGCACGGCGCAGGTCTGGGCATCGATGTCTACGAGTCGAATCCGGCATCCTCCGAATCACGCGTGTACTGGGTCATAACCGCCGTCATGGCACGCAGGCTGACGGGCGCGGCGGCCCCGACCTGGCGCGGAGCATAGAAGGGCACGGTGATGGCGAGATCGACTCTGGAGAAGATCACCGAACGCGAGCAGCCCGTAGCAGCCGAGGCCGAGACGGCGCGCACCCCGATCGAGCAGCCCAACGGACGCGTGCGCGAGATGGAGGCCGAGCTGGCCGACTCGCCACCGCCCGCAAAGTCGTCCTCGCCCTCGATCAGAACGCGGACGAGCACACACGCACGAGGGGCCTGCCCGAGAACCCCGTCCACCAGCACATCCTCGCGGTCCTCGCCGACGCCGGTAAACCGCGGCGCGCCCGCGACCTGTGCACGGCGCTGGACCTCGGCATGGAGCCGAAGAACATCGAGGGCATGCGCTCAAACTCAAGCGCCTGGTCGGCCACGGGCTGACCATCGAGCCCGAGCCCGGTTTGTTCACCCTGTACCACTAGTGATCTCTTGGCATGCCGCTGATCAGCACACCTGATCCCGACTCAAAGACGAATCAACAGAGACTCGCATTCCGCCCTCTCAGGGGCGGGTCCGGCACAGTTCCTGGTCCACGAGTGTGCTCATGGCCTGCTGGGTGTCGTCGCCTCCGTCGCTGGTGACGTACACCACGGCGGTCCGGGTGCCGTCGCGGGTGACGCCACCCCAGGTGTGATAGCCGAGCAGTTCGCCCGGGTGGCCGAAGTAGCTGCCGCCACAGGACAACGGGATCTCGCCCAGACCGAGTCCGTACCTGACGCCCAGCTCGGGCGCGGGCTTGGTGGTCGTCATCTCGTCGAGCTGTGCCGGAGCCAGCAGACGGCCGCCGAGCAGTGCGGTGTAGAACCGGTTCAGGTCGTGCGTGGTGCTGATGATCGAGCCGGAGCCGGCGGCCATGCTCGGATTGAGCGCCGTGACGTCGATGCTGGTGTGGGTGCCGAACGCGGCGTAGCTGTGGGCGTGCGGGCCCGGGATGGACGGGGAGGCGCCCGGCGTACTGGTGTCCCTCAGGCCCAGCGGGCGGATGATCCGGTCGTTCACCTCCTGTGCCCAGCTCCGGCCGGTGACCTCGTGGATGATCATCGCGGCGAGAACGTAGTTGGTGTTGGAGTACGACCAGTCGTCGCCCGGCGGGAAGTTGGGCCGGTGCTTCATTGCCAGCCCCACCAACTCCTCGGGGGTGTAGCTGCGGAACCGCTCGGCCCGATAGCCCTCCGCGCTGTTCAACGCGGGTATCTCCGGCAGGACGTCATGGATGCCGCTGGTGTGCTGCAGCAGCTGCCGCACGGTGATCCGGCTGCCGTCGTTGTCGTTGCCCTGGACCACTCCGGGTAACCACTGCTCGACGGTGTCCTCCAGGGATATGCGGCCCTCGCCGACGAGTTGCAGCACGACGGTGGCGGTGAAGGTCTTGGTGGCGCTGCCGATCCGGAAACCGCCGTTGCGTGGCATCGGCCTCCCGGTGCCCACCTTGGCCGTCCCGGCGCGCGCGCTGTCACGTCTGTCCGGTGACGTCACTTCGGCGAGCACACCGACGGCCCCGGTGTCGTGGACCGCGTCCACCCGCTGTTGGAGCGGATCGGCCTGCCGCGGCTTCGCCGCCGCCGGTCCGGTCGAGGCGGCGAGGAGGACCGCGGCCAGGCCGGTCAGGACGAGTTGGCCCCGCCGGCGCCTTCCCGGCACATGCATGGTGAGCCCCTTTCTGTTCGGGTTGCCCGCGCGTTCGGGGACCGCTCAGGCTGTGGCCCGCGGCTGTTTCGCCCCCGGAGCCGGTGGTCTGCGACCATCCCACCAGCGGAGAGGGGATCGGCCCATCCGGTCGTCCCCCTGACATGCCGATGTGCTGCCCTCAGGGCAGTGGCTGGGGTTACCCCCCCGTAGACATGCTCAAGGCTGCCCCCAGACGGCATCGAGGAAAGCCTTCGCTCGTCCGGATGACATGCCTCGCCGCGCGCGGGCGCCGCGTGCCACGTCACCCGGGTGCGTCCGCGCCTCGTGCTTAAGGTGACGCCCGGAGGTGGAGCATGCGAGTGGGGTTGCACGCGCTCGGTATCGGTGACGGCGCCCGTCCCGAGGTGATCCGTGCGGTGGCCGCAGCCGCCGAGACGCACGGCTTCGCGAGGCTCTGGTGCGGCGAGCACGTGGTGCTCGTGGACGCGCCCGCCTCTCGCTACCGTTCCTAATCAGTGAGCAGGAGTGAGTCTTGGACCCAAACCTGCATATCTGGCGCATCCCGAACGGTTGTGGATGCACTGGTCGCCCGCGTTCGCTCCGCGTCCGGCGGCATGCATCCTGTGCGTGGTCCGGGAATGCGGGGGCGGGGTTCCTCACGCCCCCGGGTGCCGTGCCCGGCCTGGGCGGTCCGATGCCCACGACGATCGCTCTGGTCGTCGTGGGGCGGTGCCGTCCGTCGCCGGATACGGTGCCCGAGGGCGCGTCGTCCGATCGCCACGGCAGCGCTGTCGTGGCGGGTGGTCTTGCGAGTCTTCGAGGTGAGGGGCTTCTGCCAGTGCTCGGCACCCCAGCGGGAGGTGTACGCCGGATCGACGGCCACGACGGTGATGCCGAGTTCGGCGGCCATACTGACGAGCCGGGCGCGGAGCCTGGCGACGGGCATGCCGGAGATGAGCTTGCGGAACCGCTTGCGGCGGCCGTGCTTCTCCCGGGTTTTCTCGGCGGTGAAGTCGAGGTCTTCGACCGCGATGGACAGGTTGCGCCGTGCGGCCCAGTGCAGGAGCCGGGTGAGGGCGTGCCGTACCTGGGCGTCCCGGTGGTTCGCGCTGCCGGACAGGTCGTAGAAGAAGCAGCGCGGCCGGCCCACCGGGTTTCCGTGCTCGTCCAGCCGCCACGCGGCCAGGTGGTCGGTGTTGGTGTCCACGCCGATCAGACCACCGGTGCGGGCTTGGGCCAGGGGCACGGTCAGAGCCGGCGGGGTCGTCCAGGACGCGGTGACATACCAGCGGCCCCGGGGCACGTCGTGGTGGATGCGGTAGGCCACCGCCCGGTTCGCGCCGACGCGGTCGGCCCACTCATCGCCCCGGTGCCGGAAGACCACACGGGAGGCCAGGACATACCGGCCGTGGTTGCTGTTGGCCAGATACGCCAGCGGCGCGGGCAGCTTGATGCTGACCTCGCCGTCCGGCGTGACGCGGATCGTCTCGTTACCGAACCGCTTGCCCGACTCCCCCTCGGCGGCGAGGAACCAGCGTTCGGCCTCCCAGCGTCGGCGCCACTGCTCGGCGGTGAGCTGCGCTTTAACCAGGTTGTGGCGGGTGTTGAGCAGTCGTCTGCCGCCTCGTGTTACCCGGACACGCCCGGCCTCACGGTCGGCCCGCTCAGTGGTCAGCCGGTCCTGAAGCACGTGCAGGCGCCGTGTCTTGGCGAACCGCTCCTGTGCGCTGCGGTAGCCGCCCGGAGCCCGCTTGGTGCCCTTCTGCCCGACCGGCAGTGACAGCCGGTGTGCGATCGTCCTGATGCCCGCTTCCAGCCCGTGGATGTGAGCAAGCTGAGCGCGGCGGGCCAGCGCCCACTGATCATGGCTGGCCTTCGTGATCGACCCGGCCCACCGCGACGACGACTCCTGCGTCAGGGCCCGCTTCCGCTGGGCCCACGTGTCCGTGGAGTGCTCCAGCCCGTCAGCGCACCTGCGCCCCAGGTCTTTCGAGGCGAGGGAACCGAGGTGCGCGCCGACCAAGCGCAGCACCTTGTCATCCTCGCTGGTGAGGCGCCCCAGGCTGGTGCGGATCGCAACACCGCACGGCCCGGGAGCAACAAACGGCGGATCGATCGAACGGAGGTCAGCCATGTTCGGCGGCCTCAAGGGCCTTGCGGGCCCGGTTCTTCGCCGACCGGCGCCCGTACAGGCGGGCACAGAAAGAGGTCAGCACCTCCACCATGTCCCGTACCAGGTCGTCCTCGACCTCGCCGTCGTCCAGCACGATCAGGCGGCGCCCGGCAGCGGACAGGGTGGCCTCAACCAGCTCGACGTTCATGCGACCGAGGCGGTCCTTGTGCTCCACCACCACCGCCTGCACGGCCGGATCGGCAAGCAGCCGCCTGGCCTTGGAACGAGCACCGTTCATGCCGGAGGCGATCTCTGACTCCACCCGCACTACCCGGTGGCCCGCAGTGGCAGCCCACCGGGCCAGCCGGGCGACCTGACGCTTCAGATCGCCCTTCTGATCGTGCGAGGAGACGCGGGCATACAGACCCAGCCCGCCGACTGCCTCGGGCGCGGCATTGGCCCCCACGTTCACAAGGATCGTGCGCGGGCCGACCCGCTCAGCCGGCACCGGCAGCGTCCCTTCACGGAACCAGCGATACGCGGTCTGCGGATGTACACCCTGCTTCTTCGCCCATTCCGTGAGATTCACGCCCTGACAACGACACTCACTTATGCATGGTTACGCTCACTTACCCGACTTCGAGGGCCAGCAGTTGAAGACCCCTACTCCGCGGACGGCCGGATCGCCGTGCCCGCGGACGCGGACTGGCTGGACCCGCTGCTCGCCCTGACCTTCGCGGCGGCGGTCACCAGCGGCATCGAGCTCGCCACCGGCGTACTCCTGCTGCCTGAGCACAACCCGGTCCTGGTCGCCAAGCAGGCCGCCACACTCGATGTGCTCTCCGCCGGGCGGTTCAGTCTCGGGGCCGGGGTCGGCTGGTCGGCCGAGGAATTCGCGGCGCTCGGAGTCCCGTTCGCGGGACGCGGGCGGCGCGCCGAGGAGTACCTTGCCGCGATGCGCGCTCTGTGGGCGGCCGATCCGGCCTCCTACGCGGGGGAGTTCACCCGCTTCGACGCGATCCGGGTCAACCCGAAGCCGCTGCGTGGCGGTCGGCTCCCGGTCGTGGTCGGCGGCAACAGCGACGCCGCCTTGCGCCGGGCGGTCACGCTCGCCGACGGCTGGTACGGCTTCAACGTCCCGGTGGCCGACGTCGCGGCGCGTATCGCCGTTCTCGCCGACGAGTGCGCCCGCCACGGTCGCGCTTTTGACGAGCTCACGGTCGCCGTCGCGCTGAGCGACGGCACCCCGGAGCACCTCCCCGCACTCGGCGCGGCGGGCGTCACCGAACTGGTCGTCGTCGGCGCTCCTCCGCCCGCTCCCGACGCGGCGGCCACCTGGGTCGCGGAACTCGCCCGGACCTGGATTCGCCCGGCGGAATAGCCAGGGCCGCAAAGGTGCCGGATCCGCGTCAGGTCTGTGCCGGCCCTGGGACGCCCAGTCGGTCGGCCACGGCGGTGAGGGCTGTTCCCAGCGGGAGGGCGACCCGGATGACGGCGTGCTGGTCGCCCCGGGTCGGGGCCAGGTTGACGATCAGCACCGGCTTCCCGGCCTTGGCCGCCTGGCGGACGAACCGGAGCCCGGACATCACCGTCAGTGAAGATCCCAGGACCAGCAGTGACGTGGCTTCGCGGACCAGCTCCCGGCAGTGCTCGACCCGCCGCGGCGGAACGGCTTCGCCGAAGAACACCACGTCCGGTTTGAGGATGCCGCCGCAGACCGTACAGGGCACCACGCGGAAGTCCCCGACCTGCTCGTCCGTGAGGTCGGCGTCACCGTCCGGGTTGATTCCGGCGGCCACCGGCGCGAAGCCCACATTGGCCTCCTCCAGCCGCCGGGCCAGCTCGCGGCGCGGGCTGCTGGCGCCGCAGCCGAGGCAGACGACCCGGTCCAGGCTTCCGTGGAGTTCCACGACGCCCTCGCTGCCGGCGGCCTGGTGGAGGCCGTCGACGTTCTGGGTGATCACACCCGAGAGCAGGCCGTGCCGCGCGAAAGTGGCCACGGCCTGGTGCCCGAGGTTGGGACGGGCGCGGCCGAAGGTGCGCCAGCCGAGGTGGCTGCGGGCCCAGTACCGGCGCCGGGCCTGGGCGCCGCCGGTGAAGTCCTGGTAGGTCATCGGGGTATGCCGGCTCAGGCTCCCGCCCTCGCCCCGGTAGTCGGGGATGCCCGACTCCGTGGAGATGCCCGCCCCGCTGAGCACCAGCACCCCGCCGGTGCTCAGTGCGTCGGCGACCGGCTCCAGGTCCGTGGTGCCCGGCGGCAGGTCCTCGACGGGGGTCCAGCTCAAAGTGGGGCGCATGCGCATGCCGCCAGGGTACGGAACAGGCTGCTACCACCCACGTCCGCCGTCGATTCCCGAGCAACGCGGCGGAGCGCCTGGTGGCCCACGGTACGACCGCCGCGATACCGGAAATGGTGGGGTGCCTCAGCCGCGTATGGTCACGCCGTGGCGCGTGCGCAGTCGGCGCAGCTCCCACAGGGAGAGCCCGGTCACCGAGAGCGGACCGCCGAACAGGGAGCAGAATTGAACCCACAGCGGCCCGCCCGGCATACCGCTCCCGGTCACGTTGAAGACGGCGGTCACCCAGACGATCACCATGGTGATCACGGCCGGCAGCGCGGCGTGCACATAGGCGGTGTTGAAGGCGGAGCGCGCGACGTAGGCCGAGGCCAGGAAGAAGAACGGCAGCAGCCACACCACGAACCAGAGCGCCGGGACGGCGGCCACGAACAGCCATACCCCGTGCAGCCCGTGCAGCAGCGTGGTGCCCAAGATCAGGTAAATCGAGCCGGCGAGGACGGCCACGGTCAGGACGTACCAGCCGACGGTCTTGAACGGGACGCTGAGCCGGGTGCGCAGCAACCGCCGCCGCTCCGCGGGCGCGTAGCGGATGAAGAGGGCGATCACCACCGGTCCGGCGATGATCAGCAGGACCGGGGTCAGGATGAGTTGGGCGACGCTCTCGTTGGCCTTGCCCTCCAGGCCGTCGTCCGACCCGTACACGTAGTAGAGCGCGATCGTCGCGAGGACGCCGATCGCCGTGCGGGTGATCTGGACGCGGTTGACCACGGGATCGTGCACGCGCCCGCCGCCGTCCTGGTCGAACAGTCGGCGCGCGGCCCGGTGCACCGAGCGGGCCAAGGGGACGATCAAGAAGAGGAAGGGCACCCGCCGGTACCCCCGCCGACCCCTGGGCGCGGGCCGGTAGGGCCCGGGCGGCGGGGGTGGGGGCCCATAGGGGTTCGGTGGCGGCGGCCCGTACGGATCCGGTGTCGGCGGCGGCCCGTGCGGACCGGGTGCCGGCGGCGGCCCCCAGTGATTGCCTCCCTGCCCGGGGCCGTTCGGCAGACCCCATCCCCCCGTTGCCATCGCGATTCCTCCTCGCCCCTGCGGCCCATGCGTTCGACCGCTCATTTTTCGCCAGTGGCCGGGGAATTGTAAGGCACGCGGTTGAAGTCCTGCCGGGTCGCGCGGGGCAGGGGGTTCATTCCCTTGCCAGCGCCGCCAGCACGGTGGCGGCCAGCGCCGCACGGGTGACCATGCCCGGCACCGAGGTGTTCTCCGAGCGGGCGTGTGCGCCCGAGCCCACCGCGCCGATACCGTCCAGGACCGGTGTGCCCTGGGCCACGACGAAGTTGCCGTCGCTGGCTCCGCCGACCGACGCCTCGGGCAGGTCGTGTCCGAGCAGCGCGGCGCACCGGCGTGCCAGCTCGGCGAGGGCGGCGACGCCCTCCGTGCGTTCGAACACCGGGCGGTTCCAGCCTCCGGTGACCTCCACGCGGGTCCGTGGGTCGACGGGACGCACCGCGGCGAGGGCGTCTCCGAGGCGTTTTTGTTCGGCGGCGGTGGCGACGCGGACGTCGATGCGGCCGACGGCGTGCCCCGCCGTGACGTTGCTGCGGGTGCCTCCCTCCACCACCCCCACGTTCAGCGAGGTGCCCGCGTCCGGGGCGCGCAGGTCCGTCAGACGCAGGATCTGGTGAGCGAGTTCGTCCACGGCGCTGGCTCCGGCGGTGGGGTCCAGACCGGCGTGGGCCTCGACGCCGGTGACCGTGACGGTGAAGAGTCCGACGCCCTTGCGGGCTGTCTTGATCGCGCCGTCGGCGGCGGCCTCGAAGACCATGGCGAGCCGGCTGTCCCGTGCCTCGTCGACGATGGCGTCACGGGAGGCGAGACTGCCGGTCTCCTCGTCGCCGTTGAGCATCAAGGTGCAGGCCGGGCGGGGCAGATCGAGGGAGTCCAGGGCGCGCAGTGCCCACACCGCTTGGACGAGGCCGGCCTTCATGTCGAAGACGCCGGGGCCGCTGATGTGGTCGCCGTCCCGCCGGAAGGGCCAGGTGTCGAGGGTGCCGGTCGGCCAGACGGTGTCGTAGTGCCCGAGGAGAAGGACGGGGCGGTGGTCCTGGGTGGTGGTGTCCCGGGCGGCGTAGCGGCGGACGAGGATGTCTCCGGCCTCCTCGCGCGCGAGGGTCTCCTCGGCGTCCGGTGCGCCGAGGCGCCGGTCGAGCCAGTCGCGCAGCCAGCCGAGGGAGCTGTCCAGGGCGTTCAGGTCGTCGCTGGCGCTGCCCTGGGAGGTGTAGGCGGCGAGGTCGGCGACCATGTCCTCCCGGTGGGCGTCGAGCCACTGCCGCACCGCTTCGGCCTGTTCCGAGTCGAGCGGGAGCGAGGGTGCGGGGGCCTGAGCGAGGTGGTCCAGTTCGTCCAGCCGTGACTCCGACATGTCCTGCGCGGCACCTTCCAGTTGGCGCAGGCCGGTCACGACCGTGTGCAGCAGGGTGGTCGGCAGACCTTCGCGCGCCGCGTGGTGGAAGACCTCGGTGTAGTGCGTGGGGGCTTCCACGGGCCGGTGGCGCACCGCGAGGTCGCGCCAGATACCGCTGCGGTCCTTCGTCTGGGTGCGCAGCCATGCGGTGAGACGGTCGAAGGCGGCGTTTTGCGCGGCTGGGTCCGTCCCTTGCCGGAAGGGGTGCGGCTCGAAGGCGTCGAACGCTTCCAGGGTGATGCCGAGGCGGTCGGATACGGCGAAGATCTCGCCGGTGAGCGTGGCCATGGCGGGACGGTGCCGGTCGATGAGGTCGGCCATGGGGGCGTCCGCGAGGGCGGTGGCGGCGAGCATGGCGCCGAACCCGGCCTTGGCCCACAGGTATCCCTCGACGTTGTCGCTGGCCACGGCCGGGCCCCAGCTCTGCAGATGGGCCACCAGGTCCCGGACCCTCGGGCTGACCGGCGCGCCGTCGGGCTCGCCGATGACGAGGGCTCCGGCGCCGCCGTCCAGGATGACGCCCGGTTCGATGACGTCGGCGAAGATGTTCACGAAGGCCGCTACGGTGCGGGCGGCCCCCAGACGCTCGGCGATCAGGGACTCGTTGAAGCCGTTCTGCAGGGAGACGACGTAGCCGTCCGGGGCCAGGCGGGGCGCGATCCAGTCCAGCGCGGTGCCGGTGGCCTGCGCCTTCACGGCCAGCAGTACGCGAGTGAGGGTACCGGTGAACTCGTCCGGGGTCGTGGCGGTGACCGGCACGCTCTCGCGGGTGCCGCCGCGGGCGACGACGAGTCCGCGGGTGCGGATGGCGTCCACGTGGGCGCGGTCGGTGTCCACGACGGTGACCGGGTGGCCGGCCCGGGCGAGGGCGAAGGCGAGGGTGCCGCCGATCGCTCCCGCGCCGACGACGGTGTATCCGGGCCTGACCGGCTGGGCGTCGTTCATCGGGTTGTTTGTCCTTCTTCCGTGGTCGTGGTCGCGGTGGTCGCGGTGGTCGTGGTCGTGGTCGCGGCGGTCGCGGTCGTCGGCACCGGGGCGGGCGCAGTGGCGCGGGTGTCGTCGGGCTGCCAGATCCGGGGCAGGTGCAGGGCGCCCGTGCTGGATCCGCCGTCCACCCGCAACACCTCGCCGGTGATCCAGGTGGCGTCGGGGCCGGTGAGCCAGCGCACCGCCCGGGCGATGTCCTGTGGCGTTCCCGGGCGGCCCAGTGGGTTGGCGCCGATGGCCTCGGCGTACTGGGCGGAGACGGGGTTGCAGTCGCTGTCCACCGGGATGAAACCGGGGCTGACCGCGTTGACGCGGATGCCGTGCGTGCCCAGTTCCAGCGCGGCGGCGCGGGTGGCCATCTCCAGGGCGGCCTTCGAGCTCGCGTACGGGCCTCCGCCGGGGCGGGCGCGCAGCGCGGAGCCGGAGGAGATGTTGACGACCGCACCGGGCCGTCCATGGCGGATGGCGAGCCGGGCGAAGGCGGCGGTGGCCAGGACCGGGGCGCGCAGGTTGACGGCGAACAGCCGGTCCCAGGCCATCGCGTCCACGTCGGCCATGTCGAGGGAGGGGTAGACGCCCGCCGCGTTGACGAGGATGTCGATGGGGCCGTGTTCTGCCCAGGCCGCCTCGACGACGGCGGTGGGCACGTCGGGGTCGGTCAGGTCCGCGGCCCGTGGTGCGGTACGGGTTCCGACCCGTGCCCCGGTCCGCTGGAGCGCGGCGAGGTCGTGGTCGACGAGGGTGAGGAACGCGCCCTGGGCGGCGAACTCCTCGGCGATCGCCCCGCCGATGCCGCCCGCGGCGCCGGTGACGAGGACGTGGGTCATCAGCTGAACTCCTTGTCCTTGGTCTCCGGCATCGTGAGGTAGACCACGAGGGAGATCAGTGAGGCCGCCGATACGTAGATCCACAGCAGGTCGCTGTGGCCGCTCTCGTGCATCCACGTCGTCAGATAGGGCGCGGTGCCGCCGAAGAGCGCGACGGCCAGGGCGTACGGCAGGGCGATACCGGTGGCGCGCACCTCCGGTGGGAACTGCTCGGCCATGATGACGGCGCAGTTGGCGGAGTAGCCGAGGATCAGCAGCATGCCGACGAGCTGGACCAGGAACAGGCTGAGGAAACTGTTGCTCAGCAGATGCAGCAGGGGCCAGGCCAGGACGACGAAGCCGCCCGCGAACCCCGCCATGGTCGGCTTGCGTCCCAGCCGGTCCGAGACCACGCCCACGAACGGCAACGCGATGACGAAGACGACCAGACACAGCGTCTGGGACAGCAGCGCGGTCTTCAGCGGGATGCCGGTGGTCAGATTCGCGTACGTGGGAAGGTAGTTGACCCAGATGTAGTAGGTGAGGGTGCCCGCCACCGTGATACCGGCGACGCGCAGGGCGGCCCCGGGGTGCTCCACGAACATGGCCTTGACGGGATTGGTGCGGGTGCGGCCGGAGCCCTGGACCTGGGCGAAGGAGTCGGTGTCCGCCACCGAGACCCGCAGCCACAGGCCGACCAGTCCGAGCAGGCCACCGAGGATGAACGCCACACGCCAGCCCCAGGAGTGCAGGGCGTCCTCGCTCAGTGCCGAGGTGGCGAGTGTGCCCAGGAGGGAGGCGACGAGCACCCCGCCGGCGACCGACACCTGCTGCCAGGACCCGGCGAACGCGCGCCTGCCACGGGCCGCCGATTCGACGAGGAACGCGGAGGACGAGCCGAACTCGCCACCGGCGGAGAAGCCCTGCACCAGCCGGGCGACCAGCAGGAGCAGCGGCGAGGCGATGCCGATGGTCTCGTAGGAGGGGGTGATCGCGATGACGAAGCCGGCGGCGGCCATCAGGCCGACCGTGAGGGTCATGCCCTTCTTGCGCCCGTGGCGGTCGGCGTAGGCGCCGAGGACGGCGGCACCGACCGGGCGCATCACGAACCCGACGGCGAAGACGGCGAGCGTGGACAGCAGGGCCACCGCGCCGTCGCTCTTCGGGAAGAACTCATCGGCGATGATCTTGGCGAAGATGGAGTACAGGGCCCAGTCGACCCATTCGACGGTGTTGCCGATGGTCCCGGCGACGATGGCCTTGCGCTGGGCGCCGCTCAGCCGGGGCGTGGCGGGGACGGCCCCGTCCTGGCGCAGGGGGCCGGTGGGCGTGGCGGATCCGGTGTTCATGGTGTGTGCTCCGGAGTGTCGGCGGCGGAGCCGGCTGTGGTCCGGCCGTGCAGCACGTCGCGGGCCGTGCCGGCGAGCTCGGCGTGCGTGGCGTACCAGACGCCGGGGTGAGCGGCGATGTGGTCGAGAAGCTCCCGCAGCGCCACCAGACGCGAGCGGTGACCGATGACATGCGGGTGCAGGGTGAGCTGGAAGACCCCGCCGTCCCGGTAGGCGGCGTCGAACTCGTCGGTCCAGATCTCCCGTACGTCGCGCGGACGGCTGTGCGGGCGGGCGGAGCCGTAGCGGTCCATCGTGAAGTACGGGGCGTCGTCCCGGATCCAGTCGACGGGGATCTCCACCAGGCCGGTGGGCCGGCCGTCGGCGACGATCTCGTACGGCTCGTCGTCGGCCATGAGCGAAGAGTCGTAGGCGAAGCCCAGCTCGAGCACGATGTCGAGGGTCGAGTCCGAGAAGTCCCAGGACGGGGTGCGGATGCCGACCGGGCGCCGGCCGGTCAGCGTGGTGAGGGTGTCCAGGGCACGCGCCGTGAGGTCCCGCTCGTCGTCGCGGCCCAGCAGCATGTTGCGCTCGTGGATCCAGCCGTGGACGGCCAGCTCGTGCCCGTCACGGGTGTAGGCGCGGGCCTCCTCGGGGTGGACGAGGGCGGAGACGGCCGGCATGAAGAAGGTCGCGGGGACGCCGTAGCGGGCGAGGAGGTCCAGGATCCGCGGGGCCCCGGCGCGGGCTCCGTACTCACCCTGGGCGAGCAGGCCGGGGCTGGTCCCGCCGTCGCGCAGCGGGATCGTCTCGTGGTCGGCGTCGAAGGAGAGGGCGACCGCGACGCGGGCACCGCCGGGCCAGCGGTCCGGGACCAGCCGCCGCCCGGCGCGGACCGCGTCGACGTGGCCGCGCCAGGTGGGCTCGGGCCAGCGCCAGCTCTCCGAGGGCAGGCCGAGGTCGTCTGTGGGCATGGTGATCTCCACAAGGATCGGGGCGGAACAGGGCGGATGAGTGCGGATGAGGGTATGGCCGGGCCGCGACCGGGCGGTGTGCCCGGCGGCCGGCCGGGGACTCAGACGGTGCGGACCATCCGGTGCCAGGAGTACTTCAGGGTGGCGAGGTGCAACGTCACATCGGAGGCGATCAGCCCGGGCAGCGCCCCGATGACCTCACTGGTGTAGCGGAGCAGATCGGTGCGACGGGGCAGAACCATGTGTCCGACGAGGTTGAAACGCCCGGTCGCCGCGCCCAGGAACTTGGTTCCCGGATGCCGCGCGAGCTGCCGCCCCGCCGCTTCGAGCCGGTCGGGCTCGATCGACAGCCACACCATGAACTCCGCGTCGTACCCGAGCAGGGCCGGTTCGACCAGAGTCCGGAACTGCAGGATGCCGCGGGAGATGAGCCGGTCCATGGCCCGTGCGATACCGGCCTCGGTGTGGCCCAGGCGCCGGGCCAGGGCGCTGACCTGGGCCCGGCCGTCCTCCTTGAGAGCCGCCACGACCTCCTGCTCCAGACCGGTCAGCGCTTTTGGCGCCCCGTCCCAGTCGTCGCGGTCGCAGGAGGACGCGAGAGAAGCGGGCCGCAGGTCCGCGGCCGCCTCGGCGGGCAGCAGCCCGGTGTCCCACATCGACGCTGAGGTGAACGCACGGATGACGGCGACCGCCTCGGTGCTGGTGATCAGGTCGGCCCCGGGCAGGTCGGTGAAGAGCATCCGCATCATCTCCTCGTTGTCACGGGCAACGAAATCGACGATGAGATCGGCGGCGCCGGTGACGACGGCCAGGAAGCGCACGTCCGGGCTGACGGCGAGCTGGTCCGCGAGGTCCAGCCCGCGACCGGGCCTGGCCTGCACCCGGACGAGCATGGACGAGCCCTCCCGGGTGCGGTCCAGCTCCAGCGTGCCGACGACCCGCAGCACTCCCCGCTCGCGCAGGGCCTTGTAGCGCCGCTGGGCGGTCGTCTCGCTGGTACCCACCCAACGGGCCACCGCGCACCACGGGGCACGACCGTTGAGCTGGAGCGCCGCGATCACGCAACGGTCCAGGTCATCAATGGTGTCCACGAGGGCTCGGTGGGTCATGGGGCGGACGCTAATGAGCGCTTTTCCACTCGTCAATGATGGAATCCTGCATCGCTCCTGGTCACAGCCGGGCGATCCGGCACCCCGCACATCACGAAGGCGTAACACCCGCAGATCTGGCGTGCATGAACGGACGAGGCGCGGCGTGACGGATTACGTCACGCGGATATCCAAAAAAGTTCACTCTCGCCCCGGCCGCGGCGGGCACAGGCGTGCTTCCTCCCCCTTCCCAGGTGGGGAAGTCAGTGCATGGGCAGCAACCGCGTGGCGGCCGCGGTGATGGTCCGCGCGGCGTGGGTGAGGACGGGGATCTCGCCGGCTCCGCGGCGGGTGACGGACATGATGCGGCGGGCCGGGGCCGGTTCACCGTGCAGCGGGAGACGTGCCACCAGCGATTCCTCGCTCAGTTGCGCCAGGCGCGGTACGAGGATGACGCCGAAGCCGTGGGCCACCAAGGCGGTGCCGGTGCCCCACTCGTCCGCGTGGTGCGCGATGTGGGGTGTGAAGCCCGCGCTCATGCAGGCGGCGAGCACCAACTGGTGGTAGGTCGTGCCCGGGTTGCCCACGATCCACGGTTCGCGCGCGGCGTCGGCCAGGGTGACCCGCCGCTGCCGGGTCAGGGGGTGGTCCCGGGGGACGACCAGGTCCAGCGGGTCGTCCAGCAGCGGCCGCTGGTCGAAGCGCCCGTCGGTCATGGGCGGCGAATCGGCGGTGACGACGAGCAGCGCGAGGTCGGCTTCTTCCGAGAGCAGCAGGTCGAAGCAGCGGTCGGGTTCGGCCTCGATGATCCGCACCGTGAGATGGGGATGGGCGTCGCGCAGGTCGGCCGCGGCGGGAGGCAGCAGACGGCTGGCGGCGGTGGAGAACCCGCACAGGGTGACCTGTCCCGTGGGCTCGGTACCGGCGGCGGCCAGCTCGGCTCGGGCGAGCTCCCACTGTTCCTGAAGGCGCTCCGCGTGGCGCAGCAGGATGCGGGCCGCGTTCGTCAGGCGGATGCCGCGGCCTTGCTGCACCACCAGGTCCGCTCCGACCTCGTCGGCGAGCCGGCGCAACTGGTAGGAGACGGCGGAGGGGGTGTAGTGCAGCGCCCGTGCCGCGGCGGTCACCGAGCCGTGCTCGGCGACCATCTGGAGGATCCGGAGCCGGGAGTCAATCATGAAAATATTTTGCACGGTGACGCCGAGAATCGTTTGATTTTCCTCGCCTCCCTGATGGTCCTGACGGCGGGCGCCTATCTCCCCAGCCCGCTCTACCCCGATTACCAGCGTCTCTTCGGCTACGACGACCTGGTCATGACCCTGCTCTTCGCGACGTTCGCGCTGGCCGGCGGTCCGGCGCTGCTGCTGTGCGGACCGGCGGCGGATATCGTCGGCCACCGGCCGGTGCCGCCCTGTACCTGCTGTTCTACTGGGGGTCGGGGGCACCCGCGGTCGCCGTCGGGCTGCTGACCGCCTGGATGCCGCTCACCGCGGCGGTGACCCGGCTCAGCTGGGCCGGAGTCGCCCTGACCGCGCTCGCCCTGTCGGCCACCTACTGCCTCGCCTTCTCCGAGCGGCGTCGCACGCGGGCGGGCATCCGCGGTCTCCCCGGTCTCCCCGGTCCACCGAGCTACGGCAAGTCCGGCGACACCGTGCTCCGGGCCGCGGGAACGGAGAGCCGACCCGTCCGGTGCCGGGCCGCCCGCGGCTTCGTGTCAACCTCGGCCGCAGCCGGGGAACTCGGCATCGTCACCGCCACGACGACATATGTACAAGACCGACGGTCGGCGGCCCCTGCACCATCCCCGCATGAGTGAACACAGCGTTGAGCTCTCGCACGGGATGCATGTGGTCCACGACGGCCCTCGGCAGGCACCGCCACTGTTGCTCATCCACGGATCGGGGGCCTCGGGCGGCTTCTGGGGCCCGGTGGTCCCGGCGCTCGCCCGCCACCATCACGTCATTCGGGTCGACCTTCCGGGCTGCGGCCAGTCCCCGCCCGCGGCGTCCTATGACGTGCCCGCGCAGGCGGGTCAGGTGGCGGCGCTGCTCGATGGCCTCGGCCTCCGTTCCGTGGTCGTGGCCGGGCACTCCAGCGGCGGCTACGTCGCCACCGCGCTTGCCGAACACCGCCCTGACCTGGTCAGATCGCTCGCGCTGATCAGCAGCGGCCCGAGTCTCGACGCCCTCCTGCCGCAGCCGCTCCTCCTTCGGGTGCTGTTGGCCCCGCCCCTCGGCCCGCTGCTGTGGCCGAGGCGTTCGGACGCGACGATCCGCAGGGGAATCAGCGCGACGTGCGCCCGCCCGGTGGACGTTCCGGACGACCTGGTCGCCGACATACGGAGGATCACCTACCCCGCGCTCAGGACCGTGCTGCGCTGGAACGCCGCGTACATCACCGAGCGGAGCGTGCCCGAGCGTCTCGCCACCCTCGAGGTCCCCGTACTGGTGATCTTCGGTGCTGCCGACCCCCGCTGGGAGCCCTCGTCGGCGCACCAGTACGACGCGGTGCCGGACGCGCGCATCGAGCTGCTGCCCGGCGTGGGGCATGTGCCCATGCTCGAGGAGCCCGACGCGACCGGCACCCTGCTGCTGGGCTTCGCGGCAACGGGCGTTGACACCCCGCCCGTGACGCCCTGAGACCTAGACTGGTCGCGTGATGTCGGCGGGGACACCATTCGACTGGGCAGCGGTGGACGTCGCGGTCCCGCGCCCGTCCGGTCGGCTGCCGGGGGTCAGCATGGCCGGGTTCCGCCAACGTGTCCCCGCGGCGGTGGACATCGCCATGGTGGCGCACCCGTCCGTCACCCTGCTGCTCGACCTGAGCGAGGGAGACGGCCTCGTCTACGACGCACACGGTAGGCATGGGCGCGGCAGTGTCGTCGTCGGGCTCCACCCCGGCGAGCTGCGGGCAGGCGGCCGGGTGGGCGAGTGCCTCCAGATCCGGCTGGAGCCGGTCGCGGCGGCCGCGGTGCTCGGCCCGTCGGCCGAGCTCAGCGGGACGGTGGAATCCCTCGATGATGTCTGGGGCGCCGACGCCTGGCGAGCCGAGGACAGGCTGCGTGCCGCCTCGTCGTGGGACGAGCGGTTCGCGATCGCGGTGGACATCCTCGGCCGATGGCTGGGCCCGCGCCCACCGGTCGACCCGGAGGTGGCCCACGCCTGGCGGCGGACGCTCACCGCCCGGGGGCGGGTGCGGGTCGAGCGCCTGGCGGAGGAGGTCGGCTGGAGCCGCAAGCGCCTGTCGGCCCGCTTCCGCTGCCAGCTCGGCATCACACCCAAACGCGCCGCACGACTGGTGCGGTTCGACCACGCGGCCCACCTTCTCGCGGCGGGTCACGCCGCCGCCGACGTTGCCACCGAGACCGGCTACGTCGACCAGTCCCACCTCCACCGCGAGGTGAAGGCGTTCACGGGGCTCACGCCCACGGCCGTGGCCGTCGCGCCGTGGCTCGCGATCGACGATGTGGCGTGGCCGACTTCCTCGCCGCCCCGGAGGCCGGGTGCGGTGATCGCGGAGGCGCAACCCACCTCGTGAGACCGCACACCGGGGTTCGGAGAGCAGCGCGTTGAGTTCGGGGAAGGTGATCGCGTCGACGAGGGAGCCGTAGTCACCGGTGTCGAAGAGCTCCTGCGCCGCGCGGCGAGCGGCAGCGTACGCGGCCTGCGCCACGCCGGAGCCCAGGCTGACGCGGGCCACGCCGAGGGCGCCCAGCTCGGCGACGGTCGGGGCGCCGGGGCCGGCCATGACGTTCAGCGGTCCCGAGATGTCTTTGGCCAGCGCCGCGATCGTGGTGGTGTCGGTGACACCGGGGACGAAGATGCCGTCCGCACCGGCGTCGAAATACATGTGCGCCCGGGACAGGGTTTCCTCAAGTCGGGTGTCCGGGTTCCCGAGCCCCAACAGGTACGTGTCGATACGGGCGTTGAGGAAGAGATCCGCCCCCGCCCGGTCAGCGGTCCGCCGGGCGACCGCCAGCCGCGTCGCGAGCTCGCCCGGGGGCCTGGTGCCGTCTTCGATGTTGACGCCGACGGCGCCCGGCCCGCCGCGAGCACCCCGGTGATGGTCTCGGCGACGTCGGCCGCGTCCTGCCCGTACCCGCCTCGATGTCGGCGGTGACCGGAACCGCGACCGCGGCGGTGATGCGGGAGATCGTCTCCAGTGCCTGGTTGCGGGCGAGCGCCTCGCCGTCCGGGGAGCCCAGCGACCAGGCGACGCCGGCGCTGGTGGTGGCGATCGCGGGAGCGCCCGCGGATTCGATGACGCGAGCGCTTGCGACGTCCCAGGCGTTGGCGAGCGCGAGGGGCCCGGCGAGGGTGTGCAGGGAGCGGAAGAGGTGGGCTTTGGCCTGCTGCGTGGCGGTCATGCGGGTAGCCAAACACTGCCGGGTGGTCATTTCCGGCAGGAATCCGACATCGGCGTCGACCTTGCCGAATCTCGGCGCGGCCACCGGTCGCTGGTAGTAGGTCTCGCGCCTCATGCGCGCTGTGAGCCCGCTGGCTAGGGTCGGCTCCCATGCACCCCATGCACCCCATGCACCCCATTCACTCCACGCACCCCACGCATCCCACGGGAATCGTTCGTCGCCAGGCGGCGGAGCGAAGGCGCGACACTCTGGACCGGCTCGTCGCCGAGCGGGATGTATGGGTGTCGACGGGGCATCCTGAGCGCGGACCGCACCAGGTGCCGCTGTGGTTCCTGTGGGATGGGCAGGCCGTTTGGATGTGCACCAGCGCCACTTCGGTGACGGCGCGGAACGTCCGCGAGGAGCCGCGCGTGCGCCTGGCACTGCCGGACACCTTCGATGTGGTGCTTCTCCAAGGGGAGGCGGAGTGCTTCCCGGATCAGGAGGTCCCCGGAGACGCGGCCGAGGCATTCACCGCCAAGTTCGGGTGGGACCCGCGCGCGGAGGAGGGGCCCTTTCTCTACGTCCGCGTGGTGCCGAAGACGGTGCTCGCCTGGCGCGGCGAGCCGGAACTACGCGGGAGAGCCATCATGCGCGACGGGACGTGGCAGGAGTAGCCGCGCCGCCTCCGAGGAGGCAGCGCTCACGGCGATGGCGGCCAACTGAAGCACTCAGCGGCCAAGTACTACCCCGTACCAGGCCGTTGACAAAGTCGATGGGCAGTAGAAATCTGTCGTCAAGGCACTGCAAAAGATAGACGAAATTACTCAACTCTTGCACTGCGGCTGGCTCGGCTTCTTCACCGCGACATCGTCTGGGCCCGCTGAACACCGTCATCGTCCACCAGGCGCACCGCTCCCTCATGCCTGCGTGCTCCCTGCCCCGAGAAATCCTGCGCGTCTGTGGGCGGCGGGTGGCGGGGCCGGTTGCGAGCGCTCAGGGGAAGGGATCGAGAGGGCCTCATGAGAAGAAGACATCACGGTCGGCGGTTAGCCGCCGGGCTTGTGACGGCGGGTCTGCTCACGGTCGGGCTGCTGCCCGTGACAGCCCATGCCGCGGAGGGAACCCATGCCGCGGAGGGAGCGAACCTGGCGCTGGGCAGGCCGGTGACGGCCGGCGGGGCACACGGCTCCTACCCGGCGAGCAATGTCACCGACGGCAGCCAGTCCTCCTACTGGGAGGGTCCCGCGGGCTCGTTCCCGCAGTGGGTGCAGGTCGACCTCGGGAGCAAGGCGGACATCGACGAGGTGGTGCTGAAGCTCCCCGCGTCGTGGGAGTCCCGCACCCAGGGCGTGAGAGTCCAGGGCAGCGCCGACGGCCAGAACTTCACCACCGTGGTCGCCGAAGCGCGCAAGGACTTCTCGCCGTCGTCCGGCAACACCGTGGCGCTCGACCTCACGGCCGAGGCGCGGTACGTGCGCGTACAGGTGACCGGCAACACGGGCTGGAACGCCGCCCAGCTCTCCGAGGTGGAGGTGCGCGGGGAGGCCGGCGGGGAGAACCCCGAGGACCCGCCCGCGGGCACCAACCTGGCCCTGCGCAAGCCGATCGAGGCGTCGTCGACCACCCAGAACTACATCGCGAGCAACGCCAACGACGGCAGCACCGCCACCTACTGGGAGGCGAGCGGCCAGTCCTCGACGCTGACCGCGAAGCTCGGCGCCGACGCCGATCTGACCGCCGTCGTCGTCAAGCTCAACCCCGATCCCGTCTGGAGCACCCGGTCGCAGAGCATCCAGGTGCTGGGACGGCCGGCCGGGGAGTCCGGTTTCACCTCGCTGAAGGACCGGGCCGACTACACCTTCAACCCGTCGCAGAACAAGAACACGGTGACCATCCCGGTCACGGGCCGGTACGCGGACGTACGGCTGCAATTCTCCGGTAACACCGGTGCCGGCGGGGGACAGGTCGCCGAGTTCGAGGTCGTCGGCGCGGCCGCGCCCGCCCCCGACCTGACCGTCACCGATCTCTCCTGGTCGCCCGAGTCGCCCTCCGAGACGGACGCGGTCACCGTCGAGGCGACGGTCCGCAACGCCGGGACGGTCGCCGCGCCCGCGACCACGGTGAACGTCAGCCTCGAGGGCACGGTCGCCGGCAGTGGCGCGGTCGACGGGCTCGCGCCGGGCGCGTCGTTGAAGGTGCCGGTCAAGGTCGGCAAGCGGGCCATGGGCAGCTACACCGTCTCCGCCGTCGTCGATCCGACCGACACGGTCCCTGAGCTCGACAACACCAACAACAGCCGCAACGCCGCCTCGAAGCTGGTCGTCGGCCAGGCCCCCGGACCGGACCTGGAGGTCACCGGCATCACCACCAACCCCTCCAGCCCGGCCGTCGGCGCCAAGGTCACCTTCACCGTCGCGGTGCACAACAGGGGTACGAGCGCGGTGCCCGCCGGATCGGTCACCCGGCTCACCGTCGGCGAGACCACGCTGAACGGCACGGCGGGCACCGTCCCGGCCGGTGGCACGGCCACCGTGGCCATCAGCGGCGACTGGACCGCCACCAACGGGGGAGCGACGCTCACCGCGACGGCCGACGCCACCGGCACCGTCGCCGAGACCAACGAGGACAACAACACCTTCGCCCGCTCCCTCGTCGTCGGACGCGGCGCCGCCGTGCCGTACACCGAGTACGAGGCGGAGGACGGCCGGTACGACGGGACCCTGCTGAAGACGGACGCCAAGCGCACCTTCGGGCACACCAACTTCGCCACCGAGTCCTCCGGGCGTGAATCGGTCCGGCTCGACACCACCGGTCAGTACGTGGAGTTCACCTCCACCACCCCGTCCAACTCGATCGTCGTCCGCAACTCCATCCCGGACGCGGCAGCCGGTGGCGGCAAGGAGGCGACCATCAGCCTCTACGCGGACGGGAAGTTCGTCCGCAAACTCACCCTGTCCTCCAAGCACAGCTGGCTCTACGGCACGACCGACGACCCGGAGGGCCTGACCAATCGGCCCGGCGGCGACGCCCGGCGGCTGTTCGACGAGTCCCACGCCCTGCTCACCGACTCCTACCCGGTGGGTACCAAGTTCCGGCTCCAGCGGGATGCCGGTGACGACGCGGCCTTCTACATCATCGACCTGGTCGATCTGGAGCAGGTGGCGGCACCGGCCACCAAGCCCGCCGACTGCGTCTCCATCACCGACTACGGGGCCGTGCCCAACGACGGCATCGACGACGCGGACGCCATCCAGCGCGCCGTCACGGCGGACCAGGAGGGCCAGATCCCCTGCGTGTGGATTCCCGCGGGCCAGTGGCGCCAGGAGAAGAAGATCCTGACCGACGACCCGCAGAACCAGGGCCAGTACAACCAGATGGGCATCCGGGACGTCACCATCCGCGGTGCCGGGATGTGGCACTCCCAGCTCTACTCGCTCATCCCGCCCCAGGAAGCGGGTGGCATCAACCACCCCCATGAGGGCAACTTCGGCTTCGACATCGACGACAACACCAAGATCTCCGACATCGCCATCTTCGGCTCGGGCACCATCCGCGGCGGCGACGGCGGCGCCGAGGGAGGGGTCGGGCTCAATGGCCGCTTCGGCAAGAACACCAAGATCGCCAACGTGTGGCTCGAGCACGCCAACGTCGGCGCCTGGGTCGGCCGCGACTACTCCAACATCCCCGCGCTGTGGGGGCCCGGTGACGGCCTCGAGTTCAGCGGCGTACGGATCCGCAACACCTATGCCGACGGAGTCAACTTCACCAACGGCACCCGCAATTCGACCGTCTACAACTCCTCCTTCCGCAACACCGGCGACGACTCGCTCGCCGTCTGGGCCAACAAGTACGTGAAGGACACCTCGACGGACATCGGCCACGACAACCACTTCCGCAACAACACGATCCAACTGCCCTGGCGGGCCAACGGCGTCGCGGTTTACGGCGGCTACGGCAACACGATCGAGAACAACCTGATCTCCGACACCATGAACTACCCGGGGATCATGCTGGCCACGGACCACGACCCGCTGCCCTTCTCGGGCCAGACGCTCATCGCCAACAACGGCCTGTACCGCACGGGCGGCGCGTTCTGGGGCGAGGCGCAGGAGTTCGGCGCGATCACCCTGTTCGCCCAGGGGCAGGACATCCCGGGGGTCACGATCCGCGACACCGACATCCATGACTCCACCTACGACGGCATCCAGTTCAAGACGGGCGGCGGCACGATGCCCGGCGTCCGGATCGAGAACGTCACCATCGACAAGTCCAACAACGGGTCCGGGATCCTCGCGATGAGCGGGGCGCGCGGCAGCGCCACGCTGACGAACGTGACGATCACCAACTCGGCCGAGGGCGACGTGATGAAGGAGCCCGGCTCGCAGTTCGTGATCAACGGCTCCGCGAACCGGTCCTCCGCATCCGCATCGCGCGACTGAGCGCCGTTCCACAGGACGCACCGGCTCCGGCCCGTGACCAGCGGATCTTCCGATCCGCCGGTCACGGGCTTGACCTTGACACGGTGATAACGTGTGCCCTGGGTGCAGGAGGTGGCCCCGATCAACACAACAATCGGAACCCCGCAGAACACCCGAGTGGCCAACGCCCTGAGCGCCGACGACCCGTCGGTCCGGCTTCAGGCGGCCCTGGCGGTCGGCTCGAACCCCGACCCCGGCTTCCTGGAGCCGCTCGTCGAACGGTGCGCGGTCGAGCCGGACTTCTTCGTACGGGACATGCTGTCCTGGGCGCTGACCCGCCTCTCGCCGGAGATCACCCTGCCCCGGATCCGCCGGGAACTCGACGCTGAGCGCACTCAGGCCCGCAGCCAGGCGTTGCACACGCTCTCCAAGATCGGCGACAAGGGCGCGTGGGCCTGGATCACGCGCGACCTGCTGCGCGACGCCGACGACGGGATCGCGCGGACCGCGTGGCGCGTCGCGGTCGTCCTCGTACCCGAGGACGAGAAGGAGGACCTGGCCGACGAACTGGTCACGCAGCTCGGCCGCGGCGACCGCGATGTGCGGCTCAGCCTGAGCCGGGCCCTGGTCGACCTCGGCGACGTGACCGAGCGCGCCCTGGAACAGGCCGCGGCGAACGAAGACCCGGCGGTGGCCACGCACGCCCGCGCCACCGAGCTGCTCCGGCAGAACCCGGAGACCGGCTTCGACGCGGCCATCGACGAGGCGAAGCGAGCCGCCACACTCGGCCCGGAAGGAGCCGCTGCCGCGGCGTCCGCGAAGACTGCGGAGATCGCGGATTGCTGATCGGCGAGGTGGCCCGTCACTCGGGGGTGAGCGCCCGGATGCTCCGGCATTACGACGCCCTCGGGCTGGTGCGCCCGACCGGTCGCACCGTCGGCGGCTACCGCGAGTACTCCACCGAGGACGTCCGCAGGATCTTCCACGTGGAGAGCCTGCGGTCCCTCGGGCTCTCGCTCAAGCAGATCGGGCGCGCGCTGGACGACCCGGCCTTCACCCCGTCCGCGCTGGTCAGCGACCTCATCCAATGGACGGAAGACCGCTTGGCGCGGGAAGCGGAGCTGCTCGACCGGCTCCGCGCGATCGATGCGTCGGCGCCCACCGGCTGGCAGGACGTCCTGCGCATCGTCGAACTCATGCAGGGGCTCAACTCGACCAGCGCCGCGCGCAGGCAGCAGGCCGTCCTGGCCCGGCCGGGGGACGTGCCGGTTCCCGCCGAACTGCTGGCCGGGGCGGTCCTGGCCGAATCCGACCCCAACGTCGCGGGCGCCCTGCGCTGGGCCCTCGCCCGATCGGGCGGCGATGGCGTGGCGACGCTGGCCGCCGGCGTGCACTCGGAGGACGTCGACATCCGGCGGCGCGCGGTGCTGGCGATCGCCGAGCTGCCCGAGGCCCCGGGCGCGACCGCGGTGCTTGCGGACGCGCTCGGCGACCCGGACCCGACGGTGCGCAGGCAGGCCGCTCTGGCGTCGGGCAGGCGTGGCGTGACCGCGGCCGTGCCGACCCTCGTCGACATGGTGGTCGAGGGCTCCAACGACGTCGATGCGGCAGAAGTCCTGGGAACGCTGTCCCAGGACCCCGGATGCGCGGACCGGATCATGACCGCACTGGCCGACGAACTCGCCGCCCCCACCGCGGACTCCGCGACACGGATACGCCTGGCCCAGGCACTGGTCGAGCAGTCGGGGACCGCCGTGCAGGAGGTTCTGCGCCAACTGGCCCACGACGACGACCACGCTGTCGCCCTCGTCGCCTCGTCCTTCGTCGGACTTCTCGAAGAACGGAGGCAGGGCTGTCACAAACGGGGAGGCCGTCTTGTCCTTTCTATGGACAGTCCCTGTTTGGAGGAACACATGAGTGCTGAGCACGCGCACCTGCCACATGGCGTTGAGGTGATCATGACCCTGCCGGAGGCGGCGGCCCGCATCCCGGCCGGCGCCGAGGCCAGGACCGTCCGGGTCACCCTGCCGCCCGGTGACCCTGGCGCGCCGCCGCACCGGCACCCCGGACCGCTGTACGGCTACGTGACCGAGGGCGAGATCCTCTTCGAGCTGGAGGGGGAGGCGCCCCGGGTGCTCAAGGCTGGTGACGCCCTGTTCGAGCCCGGGGGAGACGTGATCCACTACCAGGGCGCCAACAACCTTCCGGACGCGCAGTCGCAGCTTGTGGTGACCATGTTCGCGCCGCCCGGTACCCCGGTTCTGACCGTGGTCAGCCCAGAGGAACTGGCCGAACGACGGCACCTACGGGTGGCCGACTGAAAAGCTCGGTCACACGTGTGCGGGGCAGCCGGATCACATAGCCGAGACCCGGCTACCCCACACAGCTTGACCTGGGCCGGAGTCGCGGACACCCGGTAGGACGCCCTACTTCGGTGGCTGGAAGCCGCCGATCTTCTGCTCGAGCAGTTCGGCCAGCCGCAGCGGGGTGCGGTCCTCGAACATCGGACCGAGGAGCTGCACTCCCACCGGCAGACCCTCGGGGGACCGGCCCGCTGGTATGGCGGTGGCGGGCAGGCCGGGCATGGTGGCCACACCGGCCCAGACGAGCTGGTCGAAGTACGGGTACTCGACGCCGTCGATGTCGAGCCGGCGTTCCCTCGGATCGGGGTTGTGGTCGTGCGGGAACGCGGGAGTGGGCGTGATGGGACACACCACGGCGTCGAACTCGGCGAAGAGCTGCCGCCAGCCGTGGCGGTGGAGCTCGCGACGGCTGTTCGCCCCGATCCAGTCGCGGTGGCTGAACACCATGCTGCGCAGCCGCGCCGCATCGAGACTCTGGTCATCCGCGCTCAGCGCGGCGGCGCTGGTCCGCAGCTGCTCGTACGCCTCGATGGGGAAACGTGCGATCTGGCTCGAAAACAGCAACTGCGTGTAGAGCATCGCGGCTTCGGTCAGATCGGGCAGCAGCGGACTGTGCCGTTCGACGCGGGCACCGGCGTCGACGAGCGCGTCGGCCACCCGGTTCACGCCCGCCCGTACAGCGGACCCGGTCGGAATGAGCGGATGCTCGTCGAGGACCAGGACCCGGAAGTCGCCAAGCCGCTCGTGGCGCGCGGGCGGCAGCGTCACGTCGTGCGCCACACCGAGCGTCAGCGGGTCCGGTCCGGCCATGACGTCGAGCAGGAGCGCGAGGTCGCGGGCAGTGCGCGCCATCGGACCGACGACGGCGAGGTCGGGGTCGGCCGGCAAGGCCGGCGCGGGCGGCGGGACCATACCGCGGCTCGCCGCCAGCCCGAGTGTCGGCTTGTGTGCGTAGACACCGCAGAAATGCGCGGGGGTGCGCAATGAACCGGCGATGTCGGAGCCGATGGACAGCGCGCCGAATCCGGACGCCAGGGCCGCCGCCGATCCGCCGGAGGATCCACCCGGCGTCCGACCGTGATCCCATGGGTTATTGGTGGTGCCGTAGATCTCGTTGAAGCTCTGCACATCTTGCAGCCCCACGGGCACATTGGTCTTACCGAGCACCACCGCGCCCGCGGCCTTGAGCCGTGACACCTGGACCGCGTCCTCGGCCGGGAGGTAGTCGCGGTGTTGCGGCATGCCCCAATTCGTGGGCAGCCCTGCGATGTTGTAGGACTCCTTGACCGTCACCGGAATGCCGAGCAGCGGCCGGTCCTCACCACGGGCGCGCGCCTGGTCGGCACCGCGCGCGGCGGCCCGTGCACGGTCGAAGTCCGGCACACAGATCGCGTTGATCGCCTTGTCGTCCCGCTCGATACGGGCGATCGCCTGGTCGGTCAGTTCCGCCGAGGTCACTTCACCGGCACGCAAAGCGGCCGCGAGTCTTTCGGCCGTCTGAAAATTCCACTCCATAAATCCGACCGTAACGGCCTCTGGAACAGGCCATAAAACGCTTCTCAACGCAACGGGATGGATGCCTCAATACGCAGCAAGTTCCTCTCCGCCAAAGACAGTTCGCCCGCTGGCGCCGGCGCTGTCCCGGGCCGATGGCGCGGTGCGGCTCGCGCCGGTTACTTCCGCTCCAGCGCGGCCAGTCGCAGCTCAAGCTGGTCAACCCGGTGCCGTAGCAGGGTGACCTGAGCTTCCAGGCTGACTTCCCGTTCCGCTCTGCGTTGAATGCGCGGTGACGCGGCGGCGCGCTCGATCACCGCTTCCAGTTGGACCAGGCGCTGCGGCCCGTTCGGACCATCCACCAGCCGGGACCGGATCTCGCCGTTGCGGTACCAGGACCGCAGGGCCGAGCGGGAAACGCCGGTCTCGGCCTCCGCCTTGGCCAGCGTGACCCAGGGTGTCTCGTCCAGCCGCTCGAACAGCTCCAGCTCATTCTGCCAACGCGCGAGCCGGTCCTCCCAGTCCGACGGTGTCTCCATCACACCCTCCCTTCGCCACGGTGACCCTATTAATAGCAGTGTATTGACAGGGTTGCGACCATGGAGCCATGCCATTTGAAAGGTTCACAATGGAAGCCCGCAAGGTGGTCGTCACGGCTCAGGAGGAGGCGAGGCTGCTCAAGCACCACCACATCGGCACGGAGCACATCCTGTTGGGGCTGCTCGACGCGCCGGACAGCACGGCGGCGAAGGTTCTGCACCGGCTCGGGTACGACAAGGAGACGGCACGGGCCGATATCGCCGCGGTGGTCACGCCCGGCACGCAGGAGCTGAGCGGCCATATCCCGTTCGCGCCGCGCGCGAAGAAGACGCTGGACCTCGCCGTGCGCGAGGCGCAGCAGCTGCACCACACCTACATCGGTACGGAACACATCCTCCTCGCTCTGGTCAGCGAAGGTGAGGGCGTCGGCGCGAAGACGCTTGCCGAGCGGATCAGTCCGATCAGCAAGATCCGTGCAGCGGTGCTGGCCTCAGCGGAGGGATCGCAGGACGTCGCGGCCGGCCCATGGCCGGCCGGCACGCCTGCCACCGAGGACACCGTGTCCGCCGCCGGCGCGCTGGCCGGTGGCGCACCGGTCGGCAGCCATCACCTTCTAGAGGCGATGCTGCGGGCGGAGAACAGCATGGCGGCCAGGGTGCTGCGCGAACTCGGAGTCGACCCGGACGCGGTCGCCGCCAAGATCGACGAACTGGACCCGGAGACGACCACGGACGCGAACCCGGAGGAAGCCGCCGCGCGCAGGATGGAAATCCGGCTGGTCGACGATGAGGTGCACCTGATCCTGCGGGACCCGGCAACGGTCACGATGGCCAAGAACGTCACCGAGCTGTCCGGCGGCCCGATCCATGGCGTCGGGCCGGTCGCCGGGATGTTCGTCCCACTCTGGCGGTCGACCAACCAGCTACTGCTGCAGATCCAGCGCGTGCTGGAACCGGAACCCGAAGAAGCGGACGGATCCGCCACGAGCAAGGTGGCCAAGGCCGTACGCACAGTGCTCGCGCCCCGGCTCCGCCGGTGAATCGGAGGCAACCATGACCATCAGCATCGTTGGAGCCGGCTTGGGCGGCCTGGCCCTTGCCCGTGTGCTGCACGTGAACGGCATCGATGCCGTCGTGTACGAACGCGAGCCGTCGCGCGACGCGCGCGGTCAGGGCGGCATGCTCGACCTGCACACCGGGACCGGTCAACGGGCGATGCGCGAGGCCGGCCTGATCGACCAGTTCCGCGCGATAGCCCGTCGTGAAGGCCAGGACCTGCGCCTTCTGGAGCCGGACGGCACCCTGCTGCTGCAGGAGGACACGCCCGAGGACGCCCCGCTCGACCGACCCGAGGTCGACCGGGCCGATCTGCGTAATCTGCTGCTGGATTCGCTGCCCGAGCACGCGGTGCGTTGGGGGCACGCGTTCGAGCACGCCGATAACGGCCTGCTGCACTTCGCCGACGGCAACAGCACGACGTATGACCTGCTGGTCGGCGCCGACGGCGCGGACTCCCGGGTCCGCCCCCTGCTCACCGACGCCCGACCAACGCACACCGGCCAAAACGTTGTTGAGCTCGGGATTCCCGACATCGACCGCACCCATCCCGATCTCGCGGCGATGGTGGGGCGCGGCAACTACTGGGCGCTCGGCAACGGACAATCCCTGTCGGCGCAGCGCAACGGCGACGGCCGCGTACGCATCTACCTCAGCTTCTACACCGCCGAGGACTGGTTCGGAAGCAGCGGCATCCCGTTCGACGACCCCGCCGCCGCCCGGGCGCGGCTGATCGACCTGTTCACCGGCTGGGACGCACGGTTCACCGCGCTGATCGCCGCCTGTGACGACACGGTCCTGCCGCGGTCGATCACCACGCTCCCGGTCGGCCTGACCTGGCCGTCGACGCCGGACATCACACTGCTCGGCGACGCCGCGCACCTGATGCCGCCGGTGGGGCAGGGCGCCAACATGGCGCTGCTCGACGGCGTCTTGCTCGGCCTCGCGCTGGCCGCGCACCCGGACGACTTTCCCGCCGCCGTCAAGGAATACGAACGCGAGATGTTCGAACGCACCAGCGCTGCCGGCCGGCAGTCCGCCCGTATCCAGGAGATCCTGATGTCGCCGGACGCCGGCCGGAAGATGCTCGCGTTCTTCCAGCCGGGCTGAAGGTATACGGATTGCCGGGGCGCCTTGCCATAGGAATCCCCTATGGCACCTGCTGACATTTCGTCTTTGCCTCTCCTTCCTTTCCGGTTCTACCGTAAAACCACTCGACGAGGTGCTCACCGCGCTTTCTTCGGAGATTCGCGCTCTGCGCATGTCGATTCTTTTTCCGTCGAGCGGACAATGACGCGATCGAGAGGACCGGTGGCATGGCCACAATCGAGAACGGATCGGGAACGCGCGAACTCGCGGGAAAGCGGGCCCTGGTCACGGGGGGTTCTCGCGGAATCGGAGCGGCCATCGTGCGTCAGCTCCTGGACGCGGGCGCCGAGGTGCTCACGACCGCCAGGTCGGCGACGAGCACGGTGCCGGAAGGGGCCACCTTCGTGGCGGCCGATGTGCGGACCCGGGCCGGCGCGGAGGAGCTCGCCGCGGCCGCGCGGAAGGTGCTCGGCGGGGTGGACGTCCTGGTCCACAACGCGGGTGGGGCGCGACCGCACGAGGGCAGTTCGGCCATCTCCGACGAGGAGTGGCAGGACGCGCTGGACCTGAACTTCCTGGCGTCGGTGCGGCTGGACTCGCTGCTGGTACCGGGTATGCGGGAGCGGCGTTCGGGGGTGATCGTGCACATCTCGTCGGCCGCGGTCCTCACCCCGGTAGGGCCGTTCCTGCACTACACGGCGGCGAAGGCGGCGCTGGAGAACTACAGCCGGGGGCTGGCCGTGGAGCAGGCCCCGTTCGGGATCCGGGTCAACACGGTGTCTCCCGGCAGGGTCGCCACCCCCGGCGGCGAAGAGACGCGGGAGCAGTGGGCGCGGCTGGACCTGGCGCCGGGCCAGAGCGACGGCGCCATCGCGCCGCTCGGGCGCGACGGTGAGCCCGACGACATCGCCCAGGCGGTGCTGTTCCTCGCCTCCGGCCGGGCGAGCTGGCTGACCGGAAGCAGTCTCATCGTGGACGGCGGAGAATTCCCCAGGGGCTGACGCCGACGGAATTCCGGAACGCTGATTCAAAGAAAAAGAATGGAGCGGCGCCCGCCTCCTTCTCGACCGTCAGGAAACCGGCGAGAAGGAAGCGGGCTCGCTCCAGGTCTCTTTACGCAGGAGTTCCAGCAGGACCGTCTCTCCCGGGCCCGCGCCCTGCCGGACCACGGCGATGACGGGCTGGGACACGACCGGGAACACCGGGCGCGCGAGGTGCTCGTAACCGTGGGGCACCGCGGAGACCGGGACGAGCGTCACCCCGAGCCCGTGGGCGGCCCAGCGCACGGCCGTCGCCGTCTGGGACACGCGGGCGACCGTGGTCGGGGCCGGCTCGTTGTTCCGCCGCACCACCTCCAGCAGCACGGCGTCGAGTGCGCTGTCGCGATCGAACCTCACCCACGGCTCCCCGTCCAGTTCGCGCAGCTCGACCCGGTCCGCGGCGAGCAGCCGGTGCCCGGCGCCCAGCACCACGACGAACTCCTCGTCGCCGAGGTGGTGGGCGTCGTCGGGGGTCTGCTCGCACGCCGCCATCAGGGCGAGGTCCAGCACGCTCCGGCGCCCCAGCCGCTCCAGCTCGGCGGAGCTCGGCTCCTCGAAGACGGTGACCTCCAGCCGTGGGAAGCGGCGGCGCAGCGCGGCAAGGGCGCCCGGCAGCTGCCGCGTGCCGAAACCCATCTGCACCGCGACCACCAGCTCGCCCACCAGCTCATCGGCACCGGCCCGCGCCGTCGCCCTCGCCCGCCGCGCCGCGCTCACCGCGGCCTCCGCCTCCCGCAGGAACGCGCGGCCGACCACGGTGGGCACCAGTCCGGTCGGTGTGCGGGCGAACAGTTCCACGCCGAGTTCCCGCTCCAGGCCGCGGATCTGCTGGGACACCGACGGCTGAGCGACGTGCAGCCGCTCCGCCGCCGCCGTCACCGAGCCCTCCTCGGCGACGGCCAGGGCGTACTCGAACTGACGAAGGCTCATCGGCTCCCGCCCCCTCCCCGCGGTGGACCGCGGACCACCCGTTGTCGTCGTTGTAACAGCAGGTAACTCGGTTCCGTCGGCGGAGATTCCCGGGAGCACGGCAGCGGAGCCTGGATCAGGCGATTCAGCCGGTCGGGCCCGGGTCGTTGGGATGCGGCTGTACGGCGGTGACCACCGCGGTCATCCAGGGCCACAGGGGCAGGGTCCCCAGCACCTTCGCGCGCAGATCCGCCTCGCTGTCGGCGCGCCACACACCGATGCTGCGGAGCTCGCCCACCGGGCGCCACAGCCGGACCAAGTGGCCCGCGGAGGCGAGCTCCTTCGCCCGGGCCGACTCGTCCGCGCGGCGTCGGCCGACCTCGGCGGGGTCGGTGCCCTCGGGCACGGTGGTGGTGAGCTCGACCAGGAACTCCTTCATGGTCATGTTCCTCTCCGTGAGGTAGGGGGTCTCGGGGCGGTCGGCCGGAACCGTCCGTGAGGGCACCGTCGGGTGCCTACGGCGCCGGGCGGCCCGCATCGCTTCCGGATGGGGATATGGCCGGCCGGCCACCACCGGGTGACGAGGCGGGGCCGCGCCGACGGGCTTGCGTCCAGCGGACTGATCAGGCAGCGGCCTTGAGCGCGGTGGCCATCCTGACCGCGCGCTCGGCCTGGATACGGGCGGCGGTGCGCGTGGTGTCGTCGACGGGGTTGGTGCCCTGGGCGTCGACATGGGAGGTGCCGTAGGGGTTGCCGTCGGTGAACTTGGCCGGGTCGGTGAAGCCGGGGCTGACGGTGATGCCGCCGAAGTGGTGGATGGAGTTGTAGAGGGCGAGGAGGGTGGACTCCTGGCCGGCGTGGGCGGTGGCGCTGGAGACGAAGCCGCTGTAGACCTTGTCGGCCAGCTTGCCCTGGGCCCACAGGCCGCCGAGCGTGTCGATGAACTGCTTGAGCTGCGCGGAGACATTGCCGAAGCGGGTGGGGGTGCCGAAGAGGACGGCGTCCGCCCACTCGATGTCGTCGGGGGTGGCCTCGGGGATCTCGGCGGTGGCGGCGTGGTGGGCGGCCCAGGCGGGGTTGGAACCGATGGCCGCCTGGGGAGCGAGCTCGGCGACCTTGAGCAGGCGTACCTCCGCGCCGGCCTTGACGCCCGCGTCGCGGAGCTCCTTGGCGATCTCGGCGATGGTGCCGGTGGACGAGTAGTACACGACGGCGAGCTTGACGGGGGTGGTCACAGTGACTCTCCACTTCAGGGGGATAACCGGTGCAGGCGGTCGGTAGTCGACCGACCGGCTAAAGATTAGTGGACCGGTCGTCTAGTCGCCGGCATGGAGCCAAGGGGGACAGGCCGACCCCCGGGCGTCCGGCGGGACGCCCGGGGGCTGCGGATTCTCGGTATAGACGATCGGTCGTACACTTGCCGCCATGGGACGCACCAGTGATGCGAAGGAGAAGATCCTCAACGCCGCGCACTCGCTCATCGAGCTGCGTGGCTACTCGGCGCTGGGTGTCGCCGAGATCTGCAAGGCGGCCGACGTTCCCAAGGGCAGCTTCTACTACTTCTTCGAGTCGAAGGAGGCTCTTGCCCTGGCCGTCCTCGACGAGCACTGGCAGACGCAGCGCGGCGACTGGGCCCGGACCCTGCAGGACGACGGGGAGCCGCTCTCGCGGCTGCGCCGGCTGTTCGAGCAGACCCAGGCCAGCCTGCACGCGGGCCAGCAGAGCTGTGGAACGGTCTCCGGATGCATGTTCGGCAACCTCACCCTGGAACTGAGCAACCAGACCGAGCCCATCCGCGCACGCCTTCAGCAGATCTTCGACGCTCAGGTGGAGATGGTCGACACGGTCATCGCCGAAGCCCGGGAGCGCGGAGAGGTCACCGTTGGCGACACCCATGCCGCTGCCCGGTCGGTCGTCGCTCAGCTCGAGGGCCAGGTGCTGTTCGCCAAGCTCTACAACAACACCCAGCACCTCGAAGCCCTGTGGGACAACTGCCTGGCGCTGCTCTCCGCACGCCCGACGGGCATGGCGGCCGTCAGCTCCTGACCAGTCCGGGAGCGACCGGCCGGGGCCGTCGGTCGGCGAACAGCTTGGTGCCGGCGTAGTACCCCACCGCGCCCACGACCAGCCCGACGAGCCAGGACAGATCGGCGCCGCCGAGGGATCGCACCAGCGGGCCGACGTAGATGCTGCTGTTGATGAACGGCAGTTCGGCGGCGATCGACACCAGATAGACGAGCACCGCCCACCAGGTGAAGGTGCCGTACCGTCCGTTCTTCGTCAGCAGTTCGGGAATGTCGTAGTGGCCGCGGCGAACGAAGTAGTAGTCGGTGAGGTTGATCGCGGTCCATGGCACCAGCAGGTAGAGCACGAACAGGGTGATGTTCTGGAACGTCTCCAGCAGGCTGCCGCTGGACAGGATGGCAAGCGCGCTGGCGAGGGCGGCGAAGCAGATGACGAAGATCGCCCGGGCCGTCGCGGTCGAGCGCACCCTGCCCTCCGCGGAGAGCGCGCTGAGCACGGTGAGGAACGCACCGTAGGGACCTTCGGCACCCGCCGGGACCAGCCCGAGGAGCAGCGCCGCGACCAGGAGCCAGCCGAACGACGGGAAGCGGTCGGCCAGGAACCCGATCGCGTCGGAGTTCACCGCGTCGCTGTTGACCGTCGCCGCCATCGCCCCGATGACCATCGTGGCCGCGCCGCCCACGGCCGAACCGAGGTAGGTGTAGGAGAAGGTGACCCTGGTCGGCGTGGACTCCGGCAGGTAGCGGGAGTAGTCGGAAACGTAGGGCGCCCAGGTGACCTGCCAGGCGACGCACACCGAGATCGCGGACACGACCACGCCGATGGAGTGCGTGGTGGGGCCGGGCGGATGGCTGGGCAACTGGGGGAGAAGCCGTACGAACAGCGCGAGGAACGCCACGCCCGAGATCACCGCGACCACCCGGCTCGCCGCGTGGATCAGCCGGTATCCCACCAGGGGGATCAGCAGCAACACCACGTTGAACACCACGATGCCCAGGGCCTTCGGCAGATGCGCCCAGGTGGCGATCGCCTGTCCGGCGACGAGGCTGCCCTCGACGGCGAAGCCGAGGTACATCAGCACGACCATGACCGAGGGCAGTATCGCGCCGTAGAAGCCGAACTGGGCGCGACTCTGCACCATCTGCGGCAGGCCGAGTTGGGGCCCCTGCGCGGAGTGGTAGGCCATGAACAGCGCACCGACCAGGTTTCCCACCAGGATGCTGATGATCGACCAGGTCAGGCCGAGTCCCATCCCGACGGGCACCGCACCGATGATCAGGGTGTTGATCTGGACGTTGTTGGAGAACCACAGGGCCAGTTGGTGCCATGGCCGGCCGTGGCGTTCCGCGGCCGGAATGTGTTCGATCGTGCGCCGCTCCAGCGCGAACGACGGGTGCTGTTCCATCACATCGCCCGTGCGCCGTCGACGGCCTCGGCGATCGCGGCCAGCGCCGCGGCATGCTCGGCGCGGCCGTCCCGGGGGTGCGGAAGGCTGGAGAACTTCACGATGACGACGTTCCGGACCGGGTCGAGCCAGAGGTACTGGCCGAAGATGCCGATTCCGAAGAACGTGCCCACCGAGTCGCCGGGCGCCCACCACTGGTTGCGGTATGTCCCGTGGGGATAGATCGACCCGAGATCGCGGTCGGGCAGCACCGCCGTCCGGCCGCCCCGGCGGGTGGCGCGGACCCACTCCTCGGGAATGACCTGGCGGCCCGCCACCATGCCGCCGTCGAGCACGCACCGGCCGAACCGGGCCAGATCACGGGCGGTGGCGTGGATTCCGGCGCAGGCGTACGGGTTGCCCACCGGGTCCAGGGTGATCACGGCGTCGTGTTCGGCGCCGATCCGGGACCAGATCCGTTCACCGAGCAGGTCCGGATAGGGCCTGCCCGCGGCGCGCTCCAGCACCCAGGCGAGTACGTCGGTGGTGGCCGAGCAGTACTGGAACCGGAGCCCGTGCGGGCCGTCGGGGGCCAGACCGGCCAGGAAGGCCCGCACGCCATCGGGGTCGCCGTCGTGGCGGGGCCGCCAGCCGGCCGCGCGGTCCCCGATCCGCACCTGTGATCCCGGGTCGTCGTAGTCCTGGCTGTAGTGCAGCGCCGCGGTCATGTCCAACACGTCGCGCACCGTAGCCGTCCCGTACGCCGACGACGCGAGTTCCGGAACGTACGACCGCACCGGAGCCGAGACGTCCAGGGTTCCGTCGGCCACCAGGCAGCCCGCGGCCATGCCGGCGATCGACTTGGAGATCGACATCAGCGCATGCCGACGGTCCGGCGCAGCCTCGCCGTAGTAGCGCTCGAACAAGAGCTGGTCGCCCCGCAGCACGACGATCGCGTCGGTGGCCGTGCGTGCCAGGAACTCGGCCACCGTCGAGGAACCGTCGGCGGTCGCGATCGGCACCTCGTCCAGCTTTGTCCCGGCCGGGACGAACCGGCGGCAGGCGGTGTGGCCGCGCGGGATCACCGCGGTGTCGAAGAGCGGCTCGGCATGGTTGAACGCCCACCGGTTGGCCGGCGGTTCCAGCCAGTTCTCCACCGTGGCCGGGCTTTCCGGAGAGGCGTCGGCCGCCGTGGCCGGCACCCCCTCCCCGCCGGGGCTCGTCGGGCGCCTGCGCGAAGGCGCGGTGTCGGTCTGCTCGCTCACAGGCTCGCTCATGGCTCTGGCTCCTGGTCCGGATGGGGCGTTCAGTGAGGCAGAACTCAGCGTCGCGAACTCGCATCATGCTGTCCAATACCGATTGCTTCGCCGATCCCATGCCGATTCGGCATAATGCGCGGGTGGAACTCAAACGCATCCGCTACTTCCTCGAGGTGGTCCGCGCCGGCACCGTCACCGCGGCGGCGGAACGGCTGCACATCGCCCAGCCGGCGGTGTCCCGGCAGCTGCGCTACCTGGAGACCGAACTGGGACTCGTCCTGTTCGACCGGATCGGGCCGAGACTCCGGCTGACCAGCGCGGGACGCCAGTTCGTCGAGGTCGCCGAGGATCTCGTCCGCCGAGCCGACCGGATCGAATCCGCGGCCCGGCAGATGGCCCGCGGCGAGCTGTCCCAGGTGGTTGTGGCCGCCGCCCAGACCACCATCACCGAAGTGCTCGCACCGTTCGTCGCGACGCTGGCCCCCGACGATCCGTTCATCTCGGTACGCGAGGTGCCCGCGGACCAGATCCACAGCACCGTGCGCGAATACGCCGACCTCGGCGTCGCCGCGGGGCCGGCCGACGATCCGACGCTGACCTGGCGCCCGCTGACCGACGTTCCGTTGCGGGCCTATGTCGCCCCCGGCCACCGCTGGGCCACCGAGGGCCGACATGCGATCACGATCTCCGAGCTGGTCACCGAGAACCTGTTGCTGCTGACCCGGGAGCACCCGGCGCGCGGGATCCTGGACCGGGCGGTGTCCCAGGCGGGCCTGACCTACGAGCGGGTGGCCGAAAGCGGCAACGCCCTGATGTGCGAGGCGCTCGCGGCGAGCGGTTTCGGCGTCGGTGTCATCACCGACCTGCCCCGGTTCGGCGGCCACCCCCTGCTGATCGACACCGGCGCACGGACGACACTGCGCCTGTCACTGCACGCCTGCTGGTCGCCGCACCACTACGCGGCGGGCGCGCTGGCCACCGTCGTGGACCGCCTCGCCGGGTTCGCCGCGACATACGTCCACGACACCGCATGGCGAACCGGGCCGGGATCCCCGGGCGGGCCGAGCTGATCGGCCGATGCGGCACCGAGCCCCGGTCAGTCATGGGTGGGGCCGGGAGCTGTGCTGTCACCCTCGCCGTCCTGCCGCGTGCGGCGGTGGTGGTAGGCGCTGCGGACGTTGCGGGCAACGGCGATCGCCGCGGCGGTGAGGAGGGCGGAGGCGAGGTTGCCGGTGAGGTCGTGGAGGAGGAAGTCCTCCAGGCTGTCCCAGTCCATTGGTTGGTGGCGTCCCGTCTTGCTCGCGGATGACTGACGCCTTCACCGTTCTCCCAGGTCAAAGTGTTGCGGAAGGGTGCAACACCCGCCTGTCGGCACCTTTTTCCCTTGATCGATTTTGTCCGGTCCCGCCGAATGGGGAGACTGGTGCGCCCCGAGAACGCGGGGTGTGCCCGGACGGGGGGACGGGATGGACGCTGAAGCCGTCGACGGCGAGTACCGGCTGGCGAGCGATGCCTACGCCGAGGGACTGCGCATCGCCTACCAACAGATCCCGGACTCATACCGGACGTTCGCGCGCAGGCAGGAGGTCACGTTCGACTACACGGCCGTGTCGCGCTTCCTGTCGGGCGACAGGGTGGCGCCCCCGGAGTTCATCGACTGCCTGGCCTTGGTACGTCGGGCCGTGAACGCCCCACTGCCCGCGGCGGAACAGGCGCGGCTGCGGGAGTTATGGCTGGCGGTGATGCGGACGAGCGGCAATCCCCACCACCGCCTCGCCTATCTGGAACATCAACTGGGCACCGTACGCGAGCGGCTGATGCAGGCGGAGGAACGGGCCGGCACCGACCGCCGACGCTTCGAAGCCTTGCAGACCCGCCTTGAAGCCCTCCAGGAAGAGCTGGGGAAGGCACGCGTCGCCGCCGGCCGCGCGCGGGCACTTCGCGAAGAGAACACCTGGCTGCGGCGCCAGCTCGTGGCAGCGGCCGGCTACGTCAAGGACACCGAACGAGAGCTCGGGGAAAGCGAGCGGCGGCGCACGGACCTTCAGGAGACGGCCCGCCTGCTGGAGCAGGAAGTCGCCGTGCTCCGTCGGCAGGTTGAGTCGCTGCATCAGGAAGCACCGGCAGCCGTCCCCGCATCCGCGGGAGGCGCCAAGGTCGGTGTCGGGGCCGCTGCCGGTACTCCGAGCGACCCGGCGGTGCGGACCCTCCCCAGGACGATCATCTCCCGTATCGCTTCTCATCAGCTCACCCGATGGCAGCAAGGCGTGGTGTTGGTAGCCGGTATCGGAGTCACCGTGGCGCTCACGTCCTGGATTCGAAATTCCATCGACTGGCTTCCAGGGATGGACTACGCCAAGGGGGACAGACCTTCGGAAACCGCCAAGGAATGCAACCTGGAGACGGGCTGCTCGCCGGCTTACTGGTCGTGGAAGATCCCATCGGGCGGCGCGATCGAAACGACCTTCTGGCTCGATATCTCCGACAAGAGCCAGCAGCCTCGGGGAACCCTCGAAATCCTGAATGGAGATCGATGCGAGGGAACCGTCGAATGGGCCATCACCGCAGGTACCGGGCAGGTTTCGGCGGGCACCGTCACTGCCGGCAAGACCACGTCGGTCACTGGCAGCGCGCCATCCCACAGCGGCCAGATCACCATCTCCGCGCGGCGCACCGACAGCGAAGGATGCCAAGCAACCCTGTCCTGGACGGATGCGCGAGTCGAATGAACTCCCGCCGTCGCCCGCGGGGCCTCAGCGGGGGATGAAGCGGTCGATCAGGAGGGCGAGGCGCTGGGGGACCTGGTCGGCGGGCATGCGTCCGGCACGGGTGAGGGTGACCAGTCCGTGCAGCGCGGCCCAGAACGTCTCGACGAGCAACCCCGGTGCATCGGAGCCCGCGTGGTCGTGGAGCGGGTCCAGCAGGGCCTGGTACGCCTCGCGCAGGGGGGCGGGCGTGGCCTCGTCGGCGAAGGGCAGGCCGTTGTCGAGGCTGAACATCGCGTCGTACAAGGCATGGTTGCGCTCGGCGAAGTCCGTGTAGGCGTGGGCCAGCGCGGTCACCGCCTCCCGGTCGGCGGGCCCGTCCGGCACCGCGGCGCGCAACGCGGTCTTCAGCTCGGCGAATCCCTCCAGCGCGACCGCCCCCACGATCTCGTTCCTGCTCCGGAAGTGGCTGTAGAGCACGGGCTGGCTGTACTCGATCCGCTCGGCGAGCCGGCGCGTGGTGACCGCGTCCCAGCCGTGGGTCTCGGCGAGTTCGCGGGCCGTTGAGACGATCAGCTTGTGGCGGTTGGCCCGCTCGCGTGCCTTGCGTTCGTGTACTGACATGACCCGATCCTAGCACCGCTAGACAATAGCGCGTCGGCAGGTCTATCGTCGCATCGGATTCTAGCGGTGCTAGGAATCGGTGCTGGGAAATCTTTGGAGGGGACATGCAGAACGTATTGGCAGTCGTCACGGTCGTCGTGGTCGGAGTGATGGTGGGCGTGGAGTTCGCGGTGGCGGCGTTCGTCAACCCGATCCTCGACCGGCTCCCGAACGACGGCGGACTCGACGCTCGCAGCGACGGGGCGCGCGTCCTGGGCAGGGTCATGCCGTTCTGGTACATCGGCTCGGTCGTCCTCGGCGCGGTGTGGGCCGCGGTGACGTGGGGTGACGCGGGCGCCTCGTTCATCACCGCGGGCACGCTCCTGCTCGTGCTGAGCGTGGTGATGTCGATCCTCCTGCTCGTGCCGATCAATTCGCGCGTCGCGACATGGTCGCGCGAGGGCGTGCCCGCGGACTGGAAGCAGCAGGTGGGACGGTGGGACCGGTTTCACTACGTTCGCGTGGGCGTCATCGTGCTCGCCTTCGCGCTGTTCGCCGTCGCCCTCGGCCGGGGCGTATGACCAATGTGCTGTTTCAGGTCCGCAGGTAGGACGCGCCGTTGAGGTCGAGCACGGCTCCGGAGGACCACGCGGCCTCCGGTGAGGCCAGGTAGAGCACGGCGGCGGCGACCTCCTCGGGCGTCCCGACCCGCCCGAACGGGCTCTGGCCCCGCAGCTCGTCCCCGGTGGGGCCGGCCATCTTGGGGGCCTGCCGTTCGGTCGCGACGAACCCGGGGGCCACGGACGCCACCGCGATCGCGTGCGGCGCCAGCGCGACGGCCATCGACTGCCCGAAAGCGTGCAGCGCGGCCTTGCTCGCACCGTACGCGGGGGAGTCGGGCTCGCCCCGGAAGGCGCCGCGGGAACCGATGTTGACGATGCTTCCGGTCGCGCCGCGGTCGATGAGATGCCGGGCGACGCAGTAGGTCATGTTCGACGCACCGAGCAGATTGACGTCGATCATGCGGTGCCAGATCCGCTGCCAGTCCGCGTAGGACACGTCGGCCACGGAGTGGCGGTTCTCGGCGGACGGCGCGATGGCGGCGTTGTTGACCAGCACATCGACCCCGCCCAGCGTCCGCACGGCCCCCTCGACGATGTCCTGCGCCGCTTGTGGATCACCCAGATCGCCGCCGAGCAGACAATGGCCGGAGCCGGGCAAGTGCCGCAAGGTGTCCTCGGCATCCGCGAGGCCGGTCGCGTAGTGCACCCCCACACGGTCGCCCCGCTCGGCGAACGCGTGGGCCACGGCACGACCGATGCCCCGCGACGCTCCTGTGACCAGCACCCGCCTCATCGCGCGAACACCTTCGCTGTGGACACGGGGCCACCGGGGACCACATGGGTCACCAGCTGATGGCCATGCAGATCCCCATCGACCCATTGGCCGGTGGAACGTCCCTCGGCAAGCCCGAGGACGTCTCCGTAGAACCGGCGCGCGGCATCCAGGTCATCCACGGGTCTGGCCAGATGCACGGCAGGACGCACAGGCATGGAGCGGCTCCCTCGGCTCGGATGGCTTCAGACCTTGCAGCACCGCGCCTGCGAATGTCAACATTCGACATGCCCATCGCACCGCTCCCCAAGGCCAGCCGCCGCGGACTGGCACAAGAGGCCGCCGACCTCATCCGCGAGGCGATCTTCGACGGCCACTTCCCGCCCGGATCGCCGCTGCGCGAGGTCGAACTCGCCGCCTCATTGGGGGTCAGCCGCGGATCGGTACGCGAAGGACTCGCATTCCTCGAACGCGAAGGGCTGGTCCGGAGCGCCTGGCATCGGGGCACCACCGTCATCGACGTCACCGAGCAGGACGTCGAGGAGGTCTATGCCGTGCGCGCCGCGCTCGACCGCCTCGCGGCGACGAGCGCGCAGGGCAACGCGACCGCCGATCAGCTGACCGAGCTGGACACCCTGGTCCGGGCGATGGCGGAAGAGATCGGCGGCGAGGCGTCCGGCGCGAGGCTGCTCGCGCTCGACATCGCCTTCCACGACCTGATCTACGCGGCCTCGAACAACCGCAGACTCGGCGCGGCATGGCACGCCGTACGCTCACAGATCTATCTCTTCCAGCTCCGCCGTATCGCCCTCGGCTACGAGCACTACCGTGCCCGGGTGGTGGACGAACACCACGAACTGGCGACGCTCCTGCGCTCCGGCGACCGCGGCACGCTGGCCCGGCGCGCTGAAGAACACGTCGACTCCGCCCGCCGCAGTCTCCTCACCGGACTGCACTCCTGAACGGCTCGGATCGTGATCCGCCGGGCGGGGGCGGGGGCGACTCCTTCTAGGACTCGGTCTCGGGTGCGATCAGTGAGCGGGCCACCGCGAGCGCCGCTGCGTGGCGTTCCGCCTGTCGGCCGCCCAGTTCGCGTCCGCGTGCCGCGGCCATGATCACAGCGGACAGGGCCAGTCGTCCGCGCATCATGCCCTCGGGCCCTCCGCCGGTGGCCAGTGCGCGGGTCAGGTCGCCCAGCCGCTGCTGGAGTGCGCGCGCGGCGGCCAGGCCCCGCAGGGCGTGCTCGTTGAGCTGGGCGCACACCAGTGAGGCGCCGTGCTCGCCGCGGACCAGGGCGTCGAACTGCTCGACGGCCCGCATGCGGGTCGCGGCGGACGGCGGGTGGGCGCGTGCGGACTCGATGACGGCGTCGAGCGCCGGAAGCAGTTCTTCGTAGGAACTGGTGAGCAGCTCCTCCTTGTTCGCGAAGTGGTGCAGGACGGCCTGCCTGGTGACGCCCGCCTGCTTGGCGACCTGAGTCAACGAGGTCAGCTCGTAGCCCTGCTCGGTGAACAGTTTCAGCGCGATGGCCCGCACGCGTCGACGGGTGTCGGTGCGCCTTCGATCGGCTTGCTCCGGCATATTCAACTGCCTTACTGGTAAGTCAGGTATTCTGATCGCATGAATGGCACAGAGAGCAACCTACCCGCTGGTGGGAGCGGGATCGACGCGTCCTCGCCGATCCCCGACGAAGGGCTTGCGGGGCGGCGCGCGCTGGTCACGGGCGGGAGCCGCGGGCTCGGCGCGGCGATCGTGCGGCGACTCGCCGCGGCGGGCGCGACCGTGTTCGCGGCAGCCAGGTCGGCGCCGCCCGAGGGTTCGCTGCCGGCGCGGTTCTTCACCGCGGACCTCGCGGACCCCGACGGAGCACGGCAGTTGGCGGAGCGGGTGCGCGACGCCGCCGGCGGGGTGGACATCCTCGTCGACAACGCCGGCGCCGGCAGTGCCCCGGAGGACACGCTGACCCGGCCGCCGGCAACCTGGCAGTCCGACCTCGAGAGCAATCTGCTGTCCGCGGTCCGGCTGGACCAGGAACTGGTCCCGGGCATGGTGGAGCGCGGCTCGGGGGTCGTGGTGCATGTCTCGTCCATCGCAAGCCATCTGCCGCAGCCGGGCCAGGCCGCCTACGCGGCGGCCAAGGCCGCGCTGAACAGCTACAGCCGCTCGCTCGCGGCCGAGGTCGGCCCGGCCGGGGTGCGGGTGGTGTGCGTCCTGCCGGGCTTCATCGCCACCCCGGGGGCGATCGCGCACCATCAGAAGATCGCCGACAGCCAGGGGGTTTCGCTGGAGGAGGCGCAGCGCGGCCTCGCGGCGCGGCTGAACGTGCCGATGAACCGCCCCGGAACCCCTGAGGACGCCGCCGAGCTGGTCGCGTTCCTGGTATCCGAGCGGGCGCGCTGGCTCACCGGATCCCAGTTCCGCGTCGATGGAGGCATCCTCGCCCAGGTGTAGCCGGGCCGGTGCCACAGCGGCTCCGTGCGCGAGGGGGGCGCTCAAGGATAATTCCACCATATGTGTCCTTGTCCGGTGGTTCACTTGGCTCAGGCGTGCCCGCGGGGGGCACGGGCCCAGGGGGGAACACCGGATATGGCCACGCCCATTGTCACCGCACTGGCGGTGTATGAAGCCGGCAAGAAGGCGTACGAGGCATACCAGGGCATCGTCGCCTTTGTCAGCCTCGGCAGTCACACCCCCACTCCCGAAGAGCAGATCCTGGCCCGGCTGGAGGTGCTGCACCAGGATTTCGTCGCCCTCCAGGGGCGGTTCGACGAGGTGCTCGAGGCCGTGAAACAGGCGGTCAGAGTCGAGCAGCAGGCGTATGTCCTCAATCTGCGGCGCGATCTGGAGGGGCTGCGCGGGCGGGCCCGCACGGCCACGGACGAGCTCAGCGCCTGGGTCGCCGACGGGCGCAAGGACCCCCTGCTGCGGTCCAACGCGGACAACAACTCACGGCTGGCGGCGAATACCCTGCTGGAGGGCGACTCCTACTTCTACCGCCCGGATCCGAATTCACCGGAAAGCGTCTTCGACCACCGGCTGGCGTATATCGCCTACGTCTATGTGCTGACCGTCCGGTTCGGCGTGATCGCCGGGCTCAATCCGCAGTACCGCGAGGACCGGCTGGCCCGCGAGGAGCTGACCCGGCACGCGGCGCGGCTGGACTGGGTGTTCCAACACGCCGACCAGGCCATCGAACCGCATACCGGCGGCGGTCCTGACGACCGCGGCAGCTACTTCCTGGCCCACCAGTGCGTGGACCACATCACCGGCTACGACACGGGGCACACCGAAGTCGGGTGGCGTCCGGGAGGGCAGGCCGAGTACGACGACGCCTGCGCCTACTACGCCGATCAGCTACGCGCCGATATGCGGGTCAGGACGGGTCTGGCCAAACTCATGGGCCTCCACGACACCGTGGCCTACTGGGCCAAGGACCCGCGCACACCCTTATGGTCCCCCTGGACCCCGGTGGAGGTGCCGGACAGCATCGTGTCCCTGGCCGCGGCGTCGGACCGGCCGGGACACACCGTGCTGGTGTGGCGGGACCCGGACAAGGGACAGCTCCGCACCACGTCCTACGACGCCACCGCGGCCACACCGGCCTGGAAGCCTTCGGTGGCCATCAGCGCGGAGAACATGGTGCGGGAGGAACCCACGCCGCGCGCCGTGTCATCGGGGCCGGGCCTGATCACCGTGGTGATGCGGGGCAAGGAGGGCGGCATCTACGCCACGCGCACCGACCCCACCCGGCCGACCGGATGGCTGGACGCCCCGGTCAAGGTGAGCGGCGGCACCACCGACGTCTCGTTCGGCGAGGCCGCCGCCTCACCGGGCTCCGTCGTCGTGATGTGGCAGGACAATGGCACCGGCACGCTGATGGCCGCGTTCCAGGACGCCAAGGGGGCGTGGGGGCCACCGCAGGCGGCGACCCCGGCAGGCGCCATTTCGCTGAGCTCGGACCTCGTGGTGGCCTGTCCGGCGCCCGGGGTGGTGCTGGCCGTGTGGACCATGAACAACCGTACACTGCACAGCGTCACCTACGATTCCCACGCGACCGGCCCCGCGTGGAGCGCACCCGCGCAGATCGCCGAATTCCCCGGGAAAGACTTCGCGTCGTCCATCCACGCCATGGGCACCGGCGACGGAAAGGCCGATGTGGTCTGGCAGGGCACCTTCGGGGCCATGTGGAACATCCACTACGACGGCGGCTGGGGCGCCCCGGCCGAGATCACCCCGCGGCACCTCACCAAATGGGGCTATCCCTACACGATCGTCCCCGCGGTGACCGGGGAGCGGCGGCTCAACTGGTTCTGGCAGGGCCGGGACAGCCGCGTGCAGACCATCTACCGGGATCCCCAGCAGCCCCAGTGGTCGGCGCCGCAGCGGCTCGGACAGCCCTGGTGGTCGTACGCCGAGCTGGCCGCGGTGCCGTCGACGGCTGGGAGCGTATCGCTCTACCGGGTCGACTTCGGCAGCGAGATCGGTGAGGTGCCGAAGCTCCAGACGTGTTTCTACGACACCGCCACGCCGACGGCGTCGGCCCGGATCGCGGACGCCCGAGCGCTGGTGGCGCGGGCCCAGACCCTCTGGAACCTGCCGGGCCCGGCGCGCGAGGAGGCCAACGCCCGGGCGGCCGACGCGATCGCGGTGGCCCGCGAGGTCGTGGCCCTGGACTCCGGCTTCCGTGCGACGCTCGCGCAGTGGCTGGTGTTCCCGGCGGGCACGTATCTGATGGCCAGTGGCCACCACGATGACGCCATCGCTCGTATGCAGGAGGCCCTCGGCCTCTACGAAGCACTGATCCATGAGCAACCCGGATCTGATGACCTCCGCTATCGAAAGGCGTGGACGCTGGTCAATCTGGCCCAGGCCCTGTGGGGTAAGCCCGACCACGCCCAAGGCGTACAGCGTGCCGTCGAGGCCACCGACCTGCTCCGCCAACTCGCCACCAGGACCCCCACCTACCGGCCTGGGCTCGCGCAGTGGCTGGTGTTCCCGGCGGGCACGTATCTGATGGGCAGCGGCCGCCACGATGAGGCCATCGCTCGTATGCAGGAGGCCCTTGGCCTCTACGACAAGCTGATCGGTGAACAGCCCGGATCTGATGACCTCCGCTATCGAAAGGCGTGGACGCTGATCAATCTGGCCCAGGCCCTGTGGGGTAAGCCCGACCACACCCGAGGCGCGCAGCGTGCCGTCGACGCCACCGACCTGCTTCGCCAACTCGCCACCGAGAACCCCGGGAGGTATCGCGGAGGGCTGGGCGACTGGCTGATGTATCCGACGATCCCCTACCTGCGGCAGTCCGGCCGGAAGGACCAGGCGCTCGTGCGGGCGCAGGAAGCCGTGGACATCTTCACCGCGCTCAACGCCACGGATCCCGCGGCCTACGGGCCGAAGCTGGCGGCGGCGAAGAAGCTCGTCGCCGATATCCAGGCCGAAACGCGGCCCGGCGATGTCCAGTCCGCCGATGTCCAGCCCGGCGATGTCCAGCCCGGCGATGTCCAGTCCGGCTGACGCGCCCGGGGACGCGCCGGGCGTCAGCCCCGGTCGCCGATGCCCGTGGCGTCGGGGCTCCGGTACGCCGTCGGAGGTTGGCCGAGGAGCTTTTTGAACGCGGCCGTGTAGGCGGCGGGGTTGTCGTAGCCGAGCTGGGTCGCGATGCGTGTGACGGGCATGCCCGCGGTGAGGTGCTGAAGGGAGTGCAGGACGCAGGCGCGTTGCCGCCATTGCGAGAAGCTCAGGCCGGTGCCGCGCTGGAACAGGCGGGCCAGGGTGCGTTCGCTGATGCTGAGGGCAGCGCACCAACGGGCGGGCGGGTCATGGATGTCCGGCTTGCGCAGGAACGCCTCGCACAGGCCGCGCAGCCGCGGATCGGAGGGCAGCGGCACATCGAGCGGCAGCGGGGTGAGGGTCTTGAGCTCGTGGAGGATGAGGGCCGCCACCGCCGCGTCGCGGCTGTGCTCGGGGTAGCGCGGCTCCAGCTCCACGGCCTCCAGGATCAGCGCCCGCAGCAGCATGGAGACATCGACGGCCTGACACCGGGCGGGAAACCACGGCACGGCGGTGGGCTCGATGTAGAGGCTGCGGGTGCTGACGCCCGTCATCGTGACCTGATGCCCGGTCGCGGGCGGGATCAGCACGGCGCGGGCGGTGGGTATCGTCCAGCTGCCGTCCGCCGTCTCGACCCGCATCACGCCGGTGGCCGCGTACAGCACCTGGGCGCGGCGGTGCTCGTGCCAGACGAGCAAATGATCCTGGGGGTAGTCGGTGCCTATGGCCAGCACCGCACGATCGAGGTCGTCCACCTCCGCGACCCGGATGTTGCGCATACCGCGAGGCTACGCGGGCCGCGCACCCTTGTCTGCTGCGCGTAGGAATATGGCAAACCGTCGATTGCCCGCCACGCCTGCTGGTCCCTAGCGTCTGACCAGTGCTGACCTCGTTCTCCACTCTCCTGTTCCTCGGATGCCTGACCGGCATCACGACGGTGCTCTTCGGCTTCGGCGGCGGTTTCATCACGGTCCCCGTCGTCTACGGCGTTCTGACCGTGACGGCGTCTCCGGGAAGGGACGCGGACGCCATGCACATCGCCGTGGCGACCTCGGCTGCGGTCATGGTCGTCAATGCCGCCGCGGCGGCGCTTGCCCAGTGGCGGCAGGGCCGACTGCGCCGCGCGTACGTCTGGCCGCTGGCGGCGTTCATCGCGGTCGGCGCCGTCGTCGGATCCTTCGCGGCCACCTTGATCGGCGGCACGGCGCTGCGCCTGCTGTTCGCTGCCTACCTGCTGGTGACGATCGCCGACAGTCTGCTGAGGAAGGGCTTCCTCTCCGTGGCGCATCAGACGCGCCCGGAACCACTGGGGCGGCGCACCACCACCCTCGGCGGCATCGGTATCGGCCTGGTGGCCGCGGGCCTGGGGGTGGGCGGCAGCGTCATGACGGTTCCGCTTCTGCGCCGCAGAGGTCTTCCCATGGCCGAGGCGACCGCCATGGCCAACCCCCTCAGCGTCCCCGTTGCCATGGCCGGAACCCTCGTCTACGCCCTCGCCCCCGCCACACCCGCCGGTCCGGGACAGCTTGGCTATGTCGATCTCACCGCGGGCGCCGCCCTGCTCATCGGATCACTGCCCACCATCGCCGTGGCGAGGCGCGTCACCGGCCGGGTCCCGGACCGGGTCCACTCCGTCGCCTACGTCGTCCTGCTCCTGATCGTGCTGGTCGTGATAGTGACCATGGGAGTCTGACGCGTCTGACGCGCCGGTCTCCCGGACACGCCTCGTCGGTACGAGGCGCGGCGGCTCAGCCCGCGTTCTGCGCGCCGAACCGCAGGCCGTCGAAGAGGATCGCCGTGATCTGCACGGCTTCGTCCTGCCAGCCCTCCGTGGTGTGCATTCCACAGATGCCTCCCAGCGCGCGCAGCAGTGTGCGTCCGCTGACGCCGCCACGGATGGTGTCGGCCGCTGTGCCCGCTTCGAGTAGCTGCTGGAGAGCCTGTGCCATCCGCGTGCGGGCGTCATCGAAGATCGGTGAGTCCGTCGCCATGATGCTCTCCAGCGCGACGGCCATTCCCTTGCCCACGGCGGCGTGCTCCACGAGCAGCAGCAGGAAGTGGCGCAGGGCCTCGTCCGGGGCATGCAGGTCAAGGAGTTCCGCGGGTGCGGCGCACAGCTCGTCGACCTCCTGGCGGTAGACCTCCTCGACGAGGGCCTCGCGTGTCTCGAAGTGGCGGTAGAGCGTCCCGACCGCCACTCCGGCCCGCCGGGCGATCTCTTCCACGTGAGCGTCGGCCTCGCCGGTGAGGAACGCCTCCCGCGCCGTGGCCAGGAGCGCCTCGCGGTTGCGGCGCGCATCGGCGCGCATCGGACGTGACGACGGCAACAGTGCCTCCGTAAAGTGAGTCGGGTTCCGTTTATGTATAGTTTCCGGAGTCGGGTTCACTTTACTGGAGGGGCACTCCCATGACAGTTCCGGAAGAGGGGCTCAGCGGCCTTCGTGTGCTGGTCACCGGCGGCAGCCGCGGTCTGGGCGAGGCGACCGCCCGTCGATTCGCCGCCGCGGGCGCGACGGTGCTGACCGCCTCGCGCAGCGCGCCTCCGGAGGATCTGCCGGCCACCTTCATCCCCGCGGACCTCGCGACGGATCAAGGAGCGGCGGAGCTCGGCCGACGGGTCATCGACAGCGTGGGCGGGGTGGATGTCCTGGTCAACAACGCGGCCGCCGCGAGCGCCCCGATGCCGACCCTGAAGCGGTCCGACGCGTCGTGGCGTGCGGACCTCGAGATGAACCTGCTCAGTGCCGTCCGGCTCGACCGGGCCCTGGTCCCGGGGATGGTTGAGCGGGGTTCAGGTGTCGTCGTGCACGTCTCGTCGATCGCGAGCCGTCTGCCGCAGCGCACCGAAGCGTCCTACGCGGCGGCCAAGGCGGCGCTCAACGCATACAGCCGCGAGCTGGCGACCGAAGTGGGCGAGCACGGAGTGCGGGTGGTGTGTGTCCTGCCGGGCTTTGTGGCCACCGAGGGCGCCGTCCAGCACCTTCAGCGCATCGCCGACCGGCAGGGCGTTGGCGTGGCGGAGGTACAGCAGCAGATCGTGGATCACCTCAACGTGCCGATGGGCCGGCCCGGCGATCCCGAGGACGTGGCGGAGATGATCGCCTTCCTCGCATCCGGCCGCGCGAAGTGGCTCACGGGAGCTCAGTTCCGAGTCGACGGCGGCATCATCCCCGTGGCGTAGGCCCAGGCCCAGGCCCCCGGGGGGGATTGCGCCGGGCCCGGAGGCCAGGAGCCTCGTTTCAGGGCCGCGGAAACGAGCCGCGGTGTTCGTCGGCGAGCGGGACACACCGAGCGGGACCGGCTTCTCCGGGGGCGGTCGCCCACGCACACGCCGGGTGGGTCACCTGAGCTTGTCGTCGATGTCGAGTGAGCCGACGATCGACCGCAAGCTCGCGATGAGCGGCGCGATGGAACCGTCGCGGGCCTCGGCGCGGCTGATCGCGCAGATCCGGACACTGCCGGACGCGTCGGCGATCGGCCGGAACACGACAGTGGACAGGTGATTGGAGAACGCGATCGGCCCGGGGTGGACACCTACGTGTCCGCGCGTGGCCACATGCACGGCAAGCTCGTCGTAGCGCCCCACCTCCTCGATGTGGGTACGGGGGATACCGGCCCGGATGATGTCCGCCTGCAACTGGCTCTCCAGGTAGGGGTTGTCGGCACGCGGGGTGATCAGGATCTGACGGGTGCGGAGGTCGGTGAGCGCCACCTCGCGGCGGCTCGCCAGCGGGTCCGCCGCCCGCACCACGGCGACCAGCGGGAACTCGCCGAGCACGGCGCTGGCGATCCCGGGTTGCTCGGGAACCGACCAGCACAGGCCCACGTCCACCTCGCCGTCCGCCACGGCGGCGAGTTGCTCGGGGGTGTGCATGGGGACCGGACGCCACCGGCCCCGGGCCTCGTCGTCGGCGGTGGCGCCGGGCCAGGCGTCGACCAGTCCTGGCAGGATCAGCTGTCCCAGCTCCGGGGTGTGGGCGACGACGAGGTCACGATGGCGCGCCGAGCGCAGGCGGGCGGTCCGATGGGCCTGGTGCAACGCCTCGATGGGCTGCCGGATCGCGGCGGCGAACTCGGCGCCGAAGGGGGTCAGTTGCACCCTTCGGCTCGTACGCTCGACGAGCCGGCTACCGAGGCTGCGTTCCAGACTGGCGACGGCCTCGCTGACACTGGGCGGGGCCAGTCGCAGACGGTCGGCGGCGCGCCGGAAATGGAGTTCGTCCGCGACAGCGAGGAAGCACTCCATCTGACGCAGGTTCACTGCCGTCCTCCCGTCACTCCATAGTGTTCGAAACTCCAAGGTGTTCGCACCACGACGAGCAGCCAGACTCTTCTACCACATCGTTCGGATTTGCCGAACGATGGCTTCGGCAACCCGCAGTTGATCAGTCCCTCGCCTTGGACCGAGTATGGCGTCACATCCGATCACCGCGACCGGGATCGATGACCCCGTCGCGGCGCCGTAGCCCGAGGGAGACAGTGTGACCGAGACCGGTGGGCGGCGGCCGGGACGGGCCTGGATCGCGCGGCTGGGCCCGCGGGGTGAGGTCGACCTGGACCGAGCGGCAAGCCCGCGCGCGGTCGTCGAGGACGCCGTCGCGCGCGTCGGCGCGGACCCCGTGCGCTGGGCGATCGAGCTGAATTCCGTGGTTGTGCGGCGGATCGTCGGCGAGGTGCCGGCCCTCGGCGGTAGCCCGGCCGCGGTCGAGCTGCTCCGCCGGGGCAATGAAGCGACCACCCTGCGGGCGCTGTTCACTCTGGTGGACGGCCCGGCAGCAGCCCCGCCCACCGATGAGGCGATCCTGGAGGGCATCCACGAGTTCGTTCACCGGGCCGTACCGCTCGAGCGGGTGTTGCACGGCGTCCGGATCGGGCATGCGGCGACGACCGAGGCGTTCCTGCGGGCCTGTGCCGAGCTGGTCGACCCGGAGGTGGCGGTCGATGAGGTCACGGCGATCTCCCGCGAGCTGTTCTCCTACGTCGATGACCTCTCCGACACCATGATCCGCGCCTACCTCGTGGAACACGAGGTGTGGAGCACCAGCGCGGCCGCGGCACGGGCCGACATCGTGCGTTCCCTGCTGAGTGATGCCACGACGACGGACGTCGGCGAGGCGTCGCGTGTCCTCGGCTATGACCTGCGACGGACCCACGAGGCGGTGGTGGTGTGGTCGGACGCGCCGAACGGCAGCTCCACACTGCAAGCGGCGGCCACCGAGGCGCTCCGGGCCCGGGGCGCCACCACGATGCTGGTCGTACCCGTGGCCTCGGGGCGGTTGTGGGCGTGGGGCACGGTGCCCTCGGAAGGCACGGTGCCTTCGGACGGCACGGTGCCTTCGGACGGCACACGCCGGACCGGTTCGTGGGAGACCATCGCCGAGGCTCTGTCCCGGCAGCGGACGCAGGCGGCCTTCGGGACCCCGGGTGGCGGCGTCGAGGGCTTCCGTCGCTCCCACCGCGAGGCCCAGCGCGGGGAGCGGGTCGAGCGACTGCGGCGCGAGGCCGGGCGGGTGCCGAGGCATGCGACCGCCTACGCCGACGTGGCCGCCATCGCGCTGTTGGCCACCGATCTCGACGCGGCCGGTGACTTCGTACGACGTGAGCTCGGCGGGCTCGCCACCCGCAGCGCGTCGATGGAGGCGCTGCGGACCACGCTGTACCACTACATCGGCGCCGAGCGGAGCCTCGTGGATGTCGCCCGACGCCTGCACGTGGCCAGGGGGACGGTGACCTACCGCGTGAAGCGAGCCCAGGAGGTGCTGGGACACGGCCTCGACGACCGCCGCTTCGCCCTCCACACCGCCCTGGCACTCGCCGAGGAACTGGGGGACGCGGTCCTCCAGCCCCGCGACGTCACAGAGCGGTGAGCCCGGAGCGCCGGTCGCGGCCCGGACCGGTGCGGCAGACCAACGGACCGGTGCCGCAGACCAACAGACCGGTGCCGCAGACCAACAGGCGACCGGAATCCTGAGCCGACAGACCAAGCGCCCGCCCCGGAAGCCGGAGTTCACTGTGTGATGTCGGACGCGGGATCACACAACACCACGCATCCCGACAGACGAACCCATGCCTACGAGAGGCGCCCGATGATCAACCGAGAGACTTTCGTCGAGCTGATGAGCGGGGTGTGCTCGCCGGTCACCGTGGTGACGGCGACGACCGCCGACGGACGACCGCACGGCACCACCGTGTCGAGCCTTGCCTCGCTCTCACTCGACCCTCCGCTCGTGAGCTTCGCACTGGACCGCTCCTCGCGGCTGCTGCCCCACCTCCAGCCGGGTGACCGGGTGGGAGTGAACATCCTCGGCGCCCACCAGCGGGAACTGGCGTCGGCATTCGCCCGCCGGAGTGGATCGGGCTCGAAGTTCGACGGCGTCACCTGGACCCTCCGCGCCGGACTGCCCTACCTGCCCGAGTCCGCAGGCTGGACGGCGGGACGCGTCGAACGCCACGTGGACGGCGGTGACCACATCCTGCTCGTCGTCGGCGTCGAGGAGGCCGAGCCGACCCCCGCGGCCCCGCTGACCTACGCACGCCGGGTCTTCGGCACCCACACCCCTCTCGCTGTCGCGAGCTGAGCCGTACGACCCGTACGACCCGTACCCACCCAACCCCCGACACCGAAATGACGACGATGACCATCACCCTGGACGTTCCCCGCACCACCGATACCGCACGTGACCTGCGGTCCGAGCTCGTCGAGCGCGCCGCCGCCCTGCGACCGCTGATCGCCGCGGGCGCCGATCGGACCGACCGCGAGCGCATGGTTCCCGCCGAGAACATCGGCGCCCTGGCCGAGACCGGCCTGCTCTCGCTGATGCGACCCGCCCGTTACGGCGGCTTGCAGACCGACTATCGCACCCTGCTGGAGGTCAGCCGCGAGGTCGGGCGGGCCTGTGGCTCCACCGCCTGGCTGACCTCACTGCTCAACGCCAATGCGTGGTTCGTCGGGCTCTTCCCGGCCCAGGCCCAGGACGACGTATGGGCCCACACCCCCGACGCCCGAGTCGCCGGTGTCGTGACCCCCTCGGGTACCGCGCGCGTGGTCGAGGGTGGGTACCGGGTGAGCGGGCGCTGGGCCCCGGCCTCCGGGTGCGCCCACGCCGACTGGGCGGTCCTCGGGGTCACCCGGCCGGACGCCGAGGGAACGTCGGACGCCGTCGGCATCGTGCTGGCGCCGATGACGGAGCTGACCGTCGAGGACACCTGGTTCGTGGCGGGCATGCGCGGAACCGCGTCGAACACCCTCGTCGGCGAGGACCTCTTCGTGCCCGCACACCGCTTCCACTCCGTCCCCGACGCCGTCGAGGGCCGCTACGCCACACCCTTCACCGACGAGGCGCTCTACCGGGCACCGTTCGTGCCGACCGCCGCGCTCGTATTGACCGGGCCCCAGCTCGGGCTGGCCGCGGCCGCTGTCGATCTCCTGCTGGAGAAGGCCCCGCGGCGAGCGCTGACCCTGACGAGCTACGCCTCCCAGGCCGAGGCACCCACCATCCAACTCGCCGCCGCGAAGGCCGCGTCGCTCGCCGACTCCGCCCAACTGCACGCCTACCGCGCCGCCGCCGACATCGACGAGGCCGCGCGGGCCGGGGTGTTGCCCGATTACGATGCCCGGGCACGGATGCGGATGGACGCGGGAATGGCGGCGGTCCACGCGCGTGAGGCGGTCCGCATCGTGTGCTCGGCCCAGGGCGCTTCGAGCTTCGGCGAGTCCAACCCGCTGCAGCGCATCTGGCGCGACATCGAGACCGGGAGCCGGCACGCCGTCCTCAACCCCGAAGTGGCCGCCGAGATCTACGGGAAGTCGCTGTTCGGCATCCGGGGCACGGTGTCCGTGATGGTGTAGGACGAGGATCGTCCCTCCTACGAGGGCGTCGACGCTCCCGTGGACGACGAAGCACAACCCCGCTCGTCGTGCGATGTCAGCCAGCTCCATGACCTCCGTGGTGCAGCCGGTAGTGCTGGGCGAGGAGATCACGCCCGTAGTCGTTGCCGTTGGGCGCCCGCACGATGGTGTGGACGTGGTAGCGGGCGGGCTCGGGATTGGTGAGGAAGACACCGGGATGGTTGTCGTACTCGACCAGGAGCACGGGGGAGTGGATCCGGTAGTAGAAGGCGCACTCGTCGTCGTGGCCGCCGCGCCAGGCGAACCGTGTCTCGCCGAAGTGCTCACGGACGAGCGCCAGGGTGCGCTCGGCCTGTGGCGGCGGGAGGCGGTCGAGATAGACGCGGATCAGCTCCACCAGACCGTCACGCTGGTCGGCCGGCAGGCTCGCCGCGACGATCCCCTCGGGAGGCAGGACGAGGTTGTCGCTGCCCGCGCCGGCGAGATGCCGTCCGTTCCACGGACCGGCGAGCTCGGGCGGCAGGTCCTCCGCCCGCAGCGACGGCCCCATCAGGAACTCCTCCTGCCGGCCCGGGTCCAGAGTGCGGCGGAACGCCAGGGCGACCTCGGTCTCGTCGCCCAGGGCGTGGACGCCCTCGAACCGCCCCGTTCCGGTCGTCGGCTCGGCACCGAGGAACACCGGGGCGAGAATCACCTGTCCTCCGACGAAGACGCAGTGCACGTCCACGTGATGGCCCATCAGCTGCCATCCCCAGGGGGAGTCGCCCGAGGGGGACCCGAAGACGGTGAACCAGTAGGCGAACTCCGTGAGGGTGTCCCGGTAGTCGTCGATGAGCTCGCCCAGGTTCTCGTTGAGCGCCATCACCGCTCGCACCTGGGCGTAGCCGGTGGGGCTGAGACTGGCCTCGATGACGGCGAGTGCGCGGTCGCGGTCGCCGTCATCGAGCCGTTCCAGGCGCATGCCCTTCGGGTGCCATGTGGGGATCGCGTTCGTCCACAGCTGCCACTCCGGGGCGTCCATGGGCAGGGCGGCGACCACCCTCTGGTGGGGCGCCAGCCCGTCGAGGTAGGCCAGGGCCGCCACGACGGCGGCTTTCGGGGATGTCCCCGCGTCATTCAGCCGGTAGAGGCCCGGGCGCGGGGTGCCGTCCTCGGTGATGCCGACGAAGGGCTCGCGGTGCCGGCGTAGACCGGCGGTCAGCTCGAAGGCCGCCTCCGGGGGGAGCAGATCGTCGAAGAGGTGGGAGTCGACGATGGGCAGCTCGCCCCGGGTGGTCGGCAGGGGGAAATCTTCCGGATGCCGCTGGTGAGACATCGGTCTCCTTACTCGGTGGGAACAGCGAGGACGTCGCCCGGCATGAGGAAGCGGTTCTCGATCCGCCGGGAGGCGATGAGCCAGCGGTGAGCTTCGCCATCCGCTTCGCCATCCGCTTCGCCGACCCGGACGAAGCGGTCGTACACGTCGGCGACCAGCACCGGCACGGTCGTCGGTACGGGTGGCGTTCCGTCCTGCGCGTAGAGCACCAGGGCGGACACGGCCTCGACGCGATCGCTCTCGTGCCGCAGGACATGGAAGTTGGACATCAGATGACGCGACACCCGCGGTCCCCGTGCGGTGCGGTCGCGGTACACGCCGTTGATCTCGTCGGTGCCGCGGAAGGTGCGGCGCGAGAACGTCAGCTCGGCGTCGGGGGTGAAGAATCCGGCGGCTGCCGAGCCGTCGCCGTGATCGATCTCGTACCACAGCGCCGTCACCAGCATGGACAGTTCGGTGTGCGGGAGGGCGAGGGTCATCGGCCGGCTCCCGGCGCGGCGGTACGCGCACCGCGCACCAACGCGTGTGCGCCCTGGCGCAGCATCGTGGTGTCGGCCCCCAGGACGAGGAAGTCGTACCCACGACGCTCCAGCAGTTCCGACGCGTTGTCCGAGGCCGTGGTCCCCAGGGTGATGCGGTGGTCGGCACAGCGCCGTTCGGCCGCCGCGACGAGGTCTGCCGGCCTGCCGTCACCCTCGCCGAACTGACCGGAGACCGCGAGATCGGTCGGGCCGATGAAGACCGCGTCGACGCCGGAGACCTCACCGATCTCGACGATCGCCGAGAGGGCTCCGGCGCTCTCGGCCTGGACCACGAGGCGGACCTCGTCATTGCCGGACCGCAGATAGTCACCGAGGGATTCGAGCCCCCATCGGCCGGCTCGTCCGGAGGTGCTGGCCCCGCGTCGTCCGAGCGGAGGGAACCGTGTCGCTCGTACGGCGTCCCGCGCCCGGGCGGCGTCGTCGACCTGTGGGACGAACAGACCGGCCGCCCCCGCGTCGAGCGGGACCTGGACATCGCGTGGCGCGGTACCGGCGACCCGGACGAAGGGCGCGAGTCCGCAGCCACGGGCCAGCCCGATCATGGTCGATATCGTGCGGGTGTCGATCGCGCCGTGCTCGGCGTCGATCACGACGAAGTCGAACCCGGCGAGTGCGAGCAGCTCGACGCTCTCCGGTGCGGGGAGCTTGACCCAGGCGCCGAGCCGGGGGAACGCATCGCCCCTCACGGCCGGGTCCCCTGGTATTCCCCGGCGTTGAGCACCCAGCCCTTCGCGAGGAAGTCCTCGCGCGGTGGTGCGAAGACGTCGATGAGCGTGTGCGGGCCCGCGCCCACGGCGCGGGTGGTGTGCACGACGGTCGGCGGGATCAGTGTCATCGAGGGACTGCCGACCTCGACATGCTCATCGTCGCGCCACTCACTCATCCGGGGGGTCCACGGGACCCGGAGGTGATGGGCGTAGTTCCCGACGAGGGTCACCGACATCTGCTCGAAGTCCTCGTGGGAATGGGGCGAGAGCCGTTCGGGGTCGCGTGGCCCCTCGTGCACCGGAAACCAGTTCACCATCAGCGACGCCGTCCGGAAGATCCGGCCGAGGCGTCCCTCCTCGTCGGGGATGTCCCGCAGGCGGTGTATCCGGATCCCGTCACCGCCCGCCTCGATGGGCTCCGGCAGCGGTGCGGCTCGCGGGTCGGCCCCGGCAGCATGGTTGACGGCCCGTCTCATCTGCTCGTCGCAACGGGCGGTGAACACCCGCGCCACCGTGGTCGATGACGCCGCGTGCAGCGTGCTCGTGCCGGCCGGTATGACGACGAGCGCGGGCTCGGGCACGGACACCAGGGCCCGGCCGTCGTGCTCCACGCCCACCACCGCGTCGTCCTGGACGAGCAGCACGTACTCGTCGGGCAGGTTGTGCTCGGTGAGGCGGTCACCCGCTTCGAGCTCGGTGATCGCTACGACGAAGTTGCGGCCGCACACCGACCACGTACGGCTGCCACCGGCGGAGATCAGGTCCGGGGCACGCTCGGAGATCTCGTCGACGACGGAAGTTCCTACGATTGCAGCGATGGTCATCGGGCCTCTCCTGGGGGAACCGCTTGGATGCCATCAGCTTCCTGTCGGCTCGGCGGAGGAACAATCGCGAGTTTCCGAGCGCACCGATCGGCTGAGCCGAACCATCCATGGAACGACGGCGTCAGGGCATCGGACGAGGTTCACCCTCCATCGAGTTCTTGGCGCACGGTGGCGGCGATGCGGGTGAGCGCGGCGCTGAGGTGGCGGCGTTGAGCGGCGCTGAGCGGATCGAACACGAGTCGCTTCACCTGCGCGACGTGTTCCGGTGCGCTCGCGACGACCTTCTGCCGGCCGGTGTCGGTCAGTGTGGCGAGGGTGTATCGGCCGTCGGTGGGGTCGGGTCGGCGGACGACCCAGTCGCGGGTTTCGAAGCGGTCCATCACCTTCGACAGGCGAGGCTGCGTGCTGTTGCAGTCCCGGGCCAGGTCGCTGAGTCGCATCGTGGCCTCGTCGGTCATGGACAGCCGGGCCAGAACGCCGTACTCGAAGTTGGAGATGCCCGCATCTCGTTGCAGCTGACGGTCGAGGGCCGCCGGAAGTGCGATGACGACGGTGAGCAGGGCCTGCCACAGGTCTTGCTGTTCGTCGTCGAGCCAGGCTGACGAAGTGTCCATGCTTCACATCCTACTTGCCCAGGAAACTCAGATGACTTGCCTGGGCAACTCAATCGGGGTTACGTTTGACTTGCCTGGGCAAGTCAACGGGCGACTTCGGAACCGGTGACGGCTTTCGGAATGACCACGACGACTGTGAAGGAGCCGGTATCGATGCCCGCCACGAACGGCCTGTCTTCTTTCTTACCGTCGCACCCGCCGGCCGGGGCGTACGACGATCTCCTTGCCCGGGTACTGCCACAGGCGCGCTCACAGCGTGTGTGGAGTGAGTCCGACGGACCCCTTCCCAGTCTCTTCGTCAGCCACGGGGCCCCGTTCACCCTCGACGATCCGCAATGGCTCGGCGACCTCTTCGACTGGGCCCAGTCGATGCCCAAGCCCAAGGCCGTCGTGGTCATCTCGGCGCACTGGGAAAACGCACCGGCTGCCCTCTCCGGATCCGCGGCAGGTACGCCGCTGTATTACGACTTCAGCGGCTTCCACCCCCGTTACCGGACGCTTCCCTACGCGACCCCCGACGCCACTGACCTGGCGCGGCGGCTCACCGGCACGCTGAGCCGGACCACCGTGCACGAATTCACCGACCGCGGCCTCGACCACGGCGCCTTCATCCCCCTCATGGCCATGTATCCCGCGGCCGACATCCCGGTCGTACAGCTCTCGATGCCCAGTCTCGAACCTGGCGCTCTGCTGGAACTCGGTGCGCGCCTGCGGCCTCTGCGCGAAGAAGGCGTCCTCATTGTCGGCTCGGGCTTCATGACGCACAGCTTCGCCGTCTTCCGCCACCCTGAACTCGCCGCTGAGACGGCGGCATTCGACGAATGGGCCGTCGACGCTCTCGCCAGAGCCGACGTCGACGCACTCACCGACTACCGCGGCAAGGCACCGGGTGCCGAGGTGGCCCACCCGACGGCCGAGCACTTTGTCCCGCTGCTGCTCACCGTCGGCGCCGCCTCAGATCCCGGGAGCGCCGTGAGCGCCATCGACCGCATGGTGATGGGCAACTCCACGCGGTCGGTGCAGATGAACTAACGACGGCGGGTGCCCCCCCCATGAACGAGCAACGGCCCCGCACACACCGACACACCGACACACCGACACACACAAAAGGAAGTGCCATGAAGGCAGTGCGCTACCACGACTTCGGCAGCAGCGAGGTCCTGCGCTACGAGGACATCGAGCGTCCGGTACCCGACACCGGGCAGGTGCTGGTGCGGGTGGCGGCCACGTCGTTCAACCCGGTCGACGACCACATCCGCGCCGGAGCCCTGAACGCGATGTTGCCCATCGCTCTCCCGCACGTGCCCGGGATCGACCTGGCGGGCACCGTCGCCGAACTCGGCGCGGGGGTGTCGGGCGTGGCGGTCGGCGACCGGGTCGTGGCCATGCTGCCCCTCGACGCCGTGGGCGCGGCCGCCGAGTACGTGCTCGCCCCGGCCGAGGCCCTGGTCGCGGCGCCCCGGTCGATCGACCTGGTCGACGCCGCGGCGCTGCCCCTTACTGGCCTGTCGGCCTGGCAGGTGTTGTTCGAGATCGCCGAGCTGAAGCCCGGGCAGACCGTTCTGGTCAACGGGGCAGGGGGTGCGGTGGGCAGTCTCGCGGTTCAGCTTGCCGTCGACGCGGGAGCGCAGGTGACCGCGGCGGCCAGTCCGCGGCACGCCGAGCGCCTTCAGGGCTACGGCGCCCAGGTCGTCGGCCGTCTCGATCTCGCCGCAGGCCCCGCCGCGGTGGGTGGCCCCTTCGAGGTTCTGCTGAACCATGTGCGCGGCACCGAGGACGAGGCCGCGCGGCTGTCGCGCTACGTCGCCGACGGCGGCGTAGCAGCCAGCACAGCGGGCCCGATACCGGAGGACCCCGCCCGCTCGGTACGCACGGCCGGCCTGTGGGTCCGCAGTGACGCCGCCCAGTTGACCGAGCTGGTGGCCAGGGTCGATGACGGTCGGCTCCGCATCCATATCGCCGCCCGCCGCCCGGTGGCCGATTCGCGTGCCGTGCATGAGGACTCGGCGGCCGGACGACTGCCCGGCAAGACCGTCCTGATCGCTCCCTGATCGCACACCGGCCGGGACGCCCGCCGTTCGCTCTCCGGCCGACCGGCGTCCCGGCCCTCATTTCGACCGAATTGCCGCTGAGATCGCGACCACGCCGGTGGCGGCCGCGCGGCCCGGCTCACTCCTCAGCGGCGTTGAGCGACTCCCGCACCCGCGTGACCTCCCACGGGGCGTCCTCCACGGGCCAGCTCGCGCTCAGCTCCTCGAGCAGAGGGCGATGGTCCTCGATGACCCCTTCCCACATCAGCCCCCACGCCGCGGCCGCTTGAACCTCTATCTCGGGGCAGCGTGTCGCCCGAACGAGCGCCTCCACGGAGTTGGTCCCCGGAGACTCGTCGAGCAGTTCCAGTGCCCTGACGCGGTCGTTCAACGGCACGTTCGCGTCGCAGGCGACCTTCCCCAGCGCCTCGACGATCCGTAGGTCAGTGTCCTCCGCGTCCTTGAGCACCGCTTCCACCACATGGAGAACCCGTTCGCGCACGTGATCGCTCGCGGCGGCTGCCACGACCTCGGCCAGCAGGGAAGGCTCTTCCGCTGCCACGACGTCCAGCGCCGACAGTGCGGTGAGGTGCTTGGCCTCGGGCCCGTACATGCGGCTGAGCCCGGCCGGTGAGGGAGGCTGCCGCAGCACCTCCCGGATGCGATCGAGGACGAGTGCCCTCTCTGGTTCACGCGCTTCCTCGCCGCCCCGCTTCACGGCGCCGTCGGGACTCCACCAGTGGTCGAGGGCGATGCCCACGGCCGCCTGGTCGTCGCTTTCGAGCAACGTGCGAAGCGCCCGGTGATACGACTCGTCCACCGTGGGAGCCCGCAGCCTCTTGTGGGCGCGATACAGCCCCGGATCCGCCAGCCGGTGTCCTTCCCAGTGGACGCTGTGCGGTTTGCCGAAGATCAGCTCAACGGGGTCCTGGCCCCAGGGGCGGTGCGGAGGCCGGTCGCCCCAGCTCTCGGCGACCTCCTCCATGATGGCGCGGTGCCGATCCACGCCTCCCGTCCTGACCAGGTAATACGCGGCGTGGGCCTGCACCTTCGGCTCGCCCTCGCGGCTCGCCCGGAGGAGAATGCCGTCCGCGTCCGCGCCGAGGCTGTCGGCCAGGACGCGGATCGCCGTCTCCTTCGTGCCGTAGAAGCCGACGGACGGGTCGAAGACCAGGTCGCCCAGGGCGGCGACGAGCCTCTCGTCCTTCACCTCGGCCTCGTCGAGCACGCCGTAAGCCATCCAGACAGCCTCCTTGCGCACCGCGTCCGAGTCGGTGCGCAGGAGAACGTCCAGCAGGAGCTCGGCGTCGCCGGGCTCGGTGTGCCGCGCCCCGATCATGTTCAGGGCGCTCACCTCGGCGGGAGACATCGGCCGCCGGAGCACGTCACGAGCGCGGGCCAGCACCTCGGGCAGGTAGGTCTCGACAGGTTCCTCGTCCTCCAGGACATGGCGCAGCCCTTCCGAGGACTCGTAATGGTCGAGCGCGATGCCCACGGCGACCGGGTCCTCGCTGCGGAGCAGGGTGGCGAACGCCTGTAGGCATCCCTCGTCGCTGAGCGGGAACATCAGCTCGTCATGAGCCTTCCGGAGCACCGGATCGGCAAGCTCGGTGTCCTTCCAGTAGGTGCTGTGGAAGCCTTCGAGCGCCTGGCGACGAATGTGCTCGGCCTCCCAACCCGCCTCCTTCGGCCAGGACTTCGCGAGCCGCGTGACGCGGTCGCGGTGGACGCGGAGCCGCAGGGGCGTCGCGAGACAACCCGCCGCGTACACCTGGAGTTCCAGTTCGGACGACTCGGTGAGACGGACGATGAGGTCCTCGACTTCCGGGAGATCCACATCGTCCAGGGCCCGCATGGCGTCCCTGCGATCCCGCACAGCGAGGCCCTCGTCCAGCACCATGGCGGTGATCAGCGCCAGCAGCCGCCGGTTTGGCTCCTCACCCTCCGCGAGGGCGGTGCCGGCCGCGAGAAGCGCCATCTCCCGCACCTCGGCGTCCGGGGCGCCTTCGAGGGCGTCGGCGATCACGTCCGCGTCCTCCTCCTCGGCGAGATGCCACAGCACGGTGAGAGCGCTCGTGTGGCTGCGGCCGGACGGAGGTTGCCTGAGAAGGTCCCGGGCGGCGAAGCGCACCTCGTTGGCCAGCGGCCAGTAGGGGTTGTCCACACCCCACCGGGTGTCCGCCTGCGCCGACTGGTAATCGTCCAGGGCACCGCGGACGACGTCGATGTCGTCGCTCTCCAGCCGGGCGCTGAACTCGCCGAGGCGGGACTTCTCGCCGTCGCTCACGAGACCTCCTTCATCATCATCTCTGCAGGCTGGCAGAGCTGTCCGGCCCGTGTCCCCGCATTTTCACAACAGGGAGTCATCCACCACGTGCGTTCTGCCGACCACCGAGACGGCGCGACTCCATTTGATCACCGGCGTCGAGGGGGCGTTGAGTAAACTCGGGATGGGCTTGGACGAGGTGACGGCGGCTGGCCGCAGCCATGGGTGAGCGCCCCGGAGATGATGCTATTCTGCCCCAAATCGGACATTGGGGGTCGTGTGGCGGATACGGAAGCGATGGTGCGTCAGTGGCAGGCCCACACCCGTGCCGAGTTCGTGACTCGGGACGTGGACGCCACGATGCGGACCATGAGTGACAACCCCGCCGTTCTGCATGTGCCCACGGGTATGGGCGGTACGGGCCGCGAGGGTGTCCGCGCCTTCTACCGAACGTGGTTCGTGGGACGCAACGCGGCCGACCTGAACATCGAGTCGGTCAGCCGGACGGTCGGCGATATGACCGTCGTGGACGAGTTGCTGCTCTCGTTCACACACGACATCGAGGTCCCCTGGATCCTCCCCGGCGTGGCCGCGACGGGGAGGAAGGTCGACACCCCGGTGATCGCCATCGTGGGATTCGAGGGCACCGCGGTCGCGTACGAGCACGTCTACTGGGATCAAGCCGCTGTGCTCGCCCAGGTCGGCCTGCTGGACCGCGCGACCGTGGAGCGGCTGCCCGTCGTCACGGCTCCGCGCGCTCTTCTGGACGGCTCCCACCCCCTGAACCAACTCGCCCAGGCCGACTGACACCTGCCTGCCGGAGCCTCAGCCGGTGGCCAGGGTGCGGTCCAGGAGTGAGAGCAGGCGGTCCCAGTGGCGCTTCAGCCCGGCGGCGTTAAAGGCATCGGTGTCGGACATGGTGAAGCCGTGGATGGTGTCGGGGTAGATCTCGCAGGTGTGGCCGACACCCGCGGCATCCAGGGCCTGGTAGAGCTCACTGATGACCTCGGGCGACAAGTCGCCTTCGGCGAGGCCGAGATGGACTTCGGCGGTGAGCTCGGGCACGAGGCGGTGTGGGCTGTCGGGCGCGTCGGTGACCACGAAACCGGGATGGAATCCGGCGACGGCGGCCACCTGGCCGGGGTGGGCCGCCGCGGTGCGCAGCGCCAAGAGGGTGCCGATGCAGTAGCCGGTCACGGCGACCGGTCCGGCGCTGACCTCCGGCTGGGTGGTGAGGAACGTGAGGTAGGCGTCGGCGTCGCGCAGGACACGTTCGGTGGTGATGTGTGCCTCGAGCAGGGGCATCAGCCGGCCGATGACCGCGGGCCGGGTCTCCTCTCCGATGTGCTCGGGAAGTTCGATCACCGGTGCCGGGCCGTGCCGGTAGTAGAAGTTGGGGACGAGCACGTAGTAGCCGTGTCCGGCCAGTTCGCGGGCCATCTCCTGCAACACGGGCCGCACTCCGAAGGCGTCCGAGCACATCAGCACCCCCGGGTGCCGCCCGCCCCGGTCGGGGAAGGCGGCGAAAGCGTCGGCCTGGCCGTCCGCGGTGGGAATCCGCAGTGTCTTGGTGGGCATGAATGCTCCTGTCGTGGTTGATGTGCCGAAGCTGTGATCAACACGACGGAGGCGGAGCCCGCGCGGCAGCGCAAGATCCTCGATCGAAGAGCGGGCCCGCACCGGCCCGTACGGCGCTCAGGAGAGCACCGGGTCACCAATCCGTGCGTGGCGCGATGCCGTCCCGGGATTCATGCCAACAACGTAGTCCACGGAACAAAGCCGACGCCAGCGCCCCCAGCACACAGTGCGGTTGGCGAGAATGCCGTCGGTCAGTTCGGCGACGGGATCGTCTCTGCCCGCTGTGTTCCACTACGACGTCGTCAGAGGACGTCGTAGGTCAGGTGCGTCACCGTCGATGTCGAGGTCACGCTCCGCTGCACCAGGGTGCGTGGCGCTCCGCCGGTGAACAGTGGCGTTCCGGTGCCCAGTACGACGGGCGCGAGGTGCAGCGTCAGCTCGTCGACCAGACCGGCGGCGAGCGCCGAGCCGACCGTGGCGCCGCCGCCCATGAGGAAGGCGTCGAGGTCCTTGCCGCTGTCGGACGACGCCGCCTCGGCGCGTTCGCGCGCGGCGGTGACGGCGTCGGGCAGGCCGGTGGTGACGAACGTCCAGTCGAGGTCGGTGAGGCGTACCGACTCCGGCGGTGAGCTCGTCACGACGATGAACGCGGGCTTGCCGACCTCGCGGGCGCCGTAGCCGGTCGTGTCGTCCCAGCCGTTCGGCCCGTCGACGATGTCGAAGAGCCGGCGGCCGAGGACGACGGCGCCCGAGCGGGCGGTGGCCTCGCGCAGGATCCGGCGGTCGTCGGGGTCCTCGGAGAACGCCCAGGTGTGCAGGGCATCGCCGCCGGTGCCCAGACCGTTGTCCGGGCCGGGGTCGGGCCCGGTGACGAAGCCGTCGAGAGAGACCGAGATGTCAGCGATGATTCGGGTCATGTCAGGGCAGACTCGATCGGCCACTCGAACTCATCGCTCAGGCGTGGAGCCTCCTCTCTCGGGCCACTCTCGGCGCCACTGACGATCGCTCTGCGATCGTGGCAACCGCAACCGCAACCACAACCGCAACCGCATCGTCGCTCGGGAGACGCCAACACATGAATACGCCACCATCACCACCATCGCCGGCTGGAGCGGAGCCGACTGGCGGGTCAGCCGTCCAGATAGGCGCTCTCGTTCCGCTGACTCGGCCTGGCTGGGTCGAGGCAGGCCAACACTTGCTCGCTGGGCTCGAGTTGGCCGTCCGCGAAGTCAATGACGGCGGCGGGATCGCCGGAAGACCACTTGAGCTGGTGGTCCGGGACACCGCGGCTGATCCACAGAGGGCCGCGGCGGCCGTCGACGAATTGGCTCGCCTGGGCGTGGCCGCCGTGGCGGGGGAGTATCACAGCGTCGTCGCTCGCGCCGCTGCCGCCAGGGCCGACGCCCTCGGCCTGCCGTTCCTCTGCTCGTCAGCGGTTCTCGACGCGCTCACCGACCAGCCGACGGAATGGGTCGCGCGCCTCGCCCCGGCACAGTCCCACGGCTGGCAGATCTACGCGGACTTCCTCCTCGGCGCGGGCCACAGCCGCATCGCCGTAGCGGCCCAGCCGAGTGTCTACTGGGCATCCGGGACCCGCATTCTGCGGGACTACCTCGCGCCACGCGGCGGCACCGTCATCGAACTCGACATGCGCACGCTCACCCCGATGGCGGTGTGCGACGAACTCGTCGACCATCGCGCGACGGCCCTCCTTCTCCTGGTCGGCCACCCGGAGCCGGCAGTGTCGATCGTCAAGGCTGTCCGCGGCGACCGGCGCCTCGCCAACGTGATGATGGGTGCTCCGGCCGGGCAACCGGAGTTCGCCGAATGGGTGACGTTGCTGGGCGACGACAGCGCCGCGATCCCGTTCTTGCGCTACCTGCCCGAGAGCCTCAGCCCACTCGGTGCACGAGTCGAGGCGGCCCTCCGCGAGCGGTTGGCCGAAGCGCCCTCCTTCGTCGCCTTCGAGGGCTACGACACGGTTGCCGTACTCGCCGATGTGCTGCGCACTCACGGCGTGGACCGGGCGCGCACTGCCGAAGCCTGGCCGCGGGTCGCAGTCGAGGGCACCCGCGGGCGGATCCAGTTCTCCCGTACGCCGGGCATCAGCGTGTGGCAATGGACTTGGGCGCCCGTCCAGGTCGTTGACCGGGATCCGGCGGACCTCGATCGCTTTCGGGTCCGCCACGTCGGCTGAGAGGCCACGGAGGCCCGATTGACCTGTTGCCCAGGTGATATCCGGTCGATCGGGCAGGCGGGGCGGGACCGGACACCGCCACCACCGCCCACGGCACCTTGCGCATCGCCCAAGTCGCTTGTGGCACGGTCGAGTTGGACACCTCCTACAGCACCATCGAGACCCGTGTCCGCGAGTCCGTGGTCACCTGGCTCGACGTCAACTCCGGCCATGGGCAGGCGCGCAAAACGCTCACCGCCTCCGAGACCCGGAGAAGATCACCGGCCGTCAGTCCCCGCGGACAGCGGCGGCGTGGCTTCCCGGCGAGGGTGCGCCTGGACAGCGGCAATAGCCATGGGGTACGGGTGACCTCATGCCTCCCACGTTGAGTTCAACGAAAACCCGCGTCGCGCTCCGCCAATCGGCGCGTATCTCCCTTGAGTTGCTTCTGGTCCTCGTCATGACCACGGTGGTCCTGTGGGGCCTGGGCCAGATGTGGTCGGTGGTCTGGCCACTCGTCGTCGGACTGCTCCTTACGACGCTGACCTGGCCCGTGGCCCGCTTTCTGCGTGGGCTCGGGTGGCCGCCCGCGCTGGCCGCCTCGGTCGTGACCGTGCTGTTCCTCCTGGTCGTCACGGGCATCGTGGCGCTGATCGCGGTACCGGTGGCGTCCCAGTCCGGCGAACTGACCGACCGTGTGACCGAAGGCATCCAACAGGTGCGTGAATGGGCCGCCGGGCCACCGTTGAACATCAGCGATGACCAGATCACCAAGGCCACCGACACCGCGGCCGACCGGCTGCAGAGCAGTGCCGGCAGCTTGGTCACCACTATCGTCACGGGGGTGAGCACGGTGATCGATGGTGTGGTCACCGCCGTCCTCGCGCTCTTCTTGATGTTCTTCTTCCTCAAGGACGGTCCGCGGTTCCTGCCGTGGCTCGCCCGCCAACTGCCCGGTCGGCTCGCCACCGACATCCCCGTGGTGGCCGCGCGCGGTTGGGACACTCTGGGCGCCTTCGTGCGTTCCCAGGCGTTGGTCGGCCTGCTCGACGCCGTCCTCATCGGACTCGGTCTGTGGGCCTTGGGAGTGCCGCTGGTGCTGCCGCTGGCGGTCCTGACCTTCATCTGTGCGTTCGTGCCCATTGTGGGGGCCTTGTTCGCGGGTGCGGTCGCGGTGCTCATCGCGTTGGTGTCCAACGGCTCGACGGACGCACTGATCACCCTCGCGATCATCGTCGTGGTGCAGCAGTTGGAAGGCAATGTGTTCCAGCCCATGATCCAAAGCCGCGGGCTCGGGCTGCACGCGGCAGTCATCCTGCTGGCGGTGACGTTGGGCAGCAGCCTGGCCGGGATCGTGGGCAGTCTGCTCGCCGTACCGGTCGCCGCGCTGATCGCGGTGGTCTGGAACTACTTGCGCGAGCAGCTCAGCCACCCGCCGGAGGAGCTGGAGAGCAACGAGCAACACGCCGGTGGCGCTGTCGTGTCGTAGACCCTCGGTGTCGGCGCCGACAGTCGGCGCCGACACCGAAAGCGCATCGGGCGCTGCCGTCCGAGCGGTGGCGCATGCGGTCGGGCAGGCGGGGTACTCGGCAGGCCCACTTCGTATGAGGAGTACTTCGCCATGATTTTCGGCATTGTCGGCATCTGCGTCCTACTGGCCGTGCTGGCCTTCCTGGTCCCGCGCCTGTCCCGGCACCCCGAACGGGGCACCCAGCGCACCCTGGGCGCCGGATCACGCGCCGGTGGCAAGGCTCCCGGCATCCTGGGGCGGATCCTCAGCAAGCCCTTCCGCAGCAGCTCCAAGGCGGTCGGCCGCAGCGGCTCCGCCGGTCGGCGGGCCCGAGGCCGCATGCCGTTCTAGACAGAAGTCATGGGGGCGGGAAGTCGCGGGCCCCGATGGCTCAGTGACCGCGGAACGCCTCCTCCAGCCACCAGGCCCCATGGTCGCCGACCACCTTGGCATCGATGAGGAGTGGCGCGGACCGTGGTCCGGCGACCCAGTCCTCGACGGCCTTGAGGTCCGCGGGCGTGCGTACGGTCACCGCCTCGAAGCCGTACCCTCGCGCCACGGCGGCGATGTCCGTCGGCGGGAACTCGACCGTGTCGAGCGGATATCCGCCGGGCTTGAAGTGGTGCACCTCCGCTCCGTAGGCGTCGTCGTTGTAGACGGCGACCACCATCGGCAGCCCGAGACGGCGTACGGTGTCGAGTTCGGCGGCGCTCATCAGCGCGCCGCCGTCGCCGAGCGCGGCCACGGGCAGCCGGTCCGGCCGCGCCAGCGCCGCGCCGATGGCCGTCGCAAGGCCCAGGCCGATCGACTGGAACGCCTGGGTGAAGCACAGGCCGTTGTGGTCCGGAACGGACAGATACATGGTCGGGTAGCCCATGAAGTTTCCGGAGTCCACGCCCATCACCCGCTCGGCGGGGAGGATGTCGTCGAGCGCGATGCTCAGCGTCCTCGGGTCGATCCGTTCACGGCTGCTCTCGTCCTCGTACGGCACATCCCGCCACCGCACCCGCCCGGCGATGGCTGCCCCGATGTCGGCGCTCCGGTAACCCTCCCGTTGCCGTCCGGGCGTATCGAGCACCTGCCGCGCCGTGAGTTCCACATCGCCGGTGACGCCGAGGTGCACCTCCCGGTGCACACCGAGCGCCGAGGCGTCGTCGTCGACCTGGACGACGGTCGTGTCCGGACCGATCAGCCGACCGTGCCGCATCGTCCACATATTCAGCGCGCAGCCCCAGCCCACGATCAGATCCGCCCCCTGGATCAGCTCTGCCGTCAGGGGGGACGAGAAGCCGCCGGACACGTCGAGCGACCACGGGTCGTCGTGGAACAGTCCGCGGGCGACGGCCGACGTGGCCAGCAGCGCACCGTGGCGCTCGGCGAGCGCCGTGAGGGCATCTCGGGCGCCGGGCGCGCGCGATCCCCGGCCGGCCACGAAGACCGGACGTCGCGACCGCTCGAGCACCTGCGCCAGCGCCGCCACGTCGGCCGGTACCGGCTCGACCCCGGTCCGTTCCGGCGGCGGCGCGGCCAGGGCCGGTGCGTCGTCGGGCGCGGCCAGGGCCTGCACGTCCAACGGGAGGTTGAGCAGCACGGTGCGCCGTTCGTGCAGGGCGCGTCGCACCGCGGTGCATGCCTGCTCGACCGCGTCCTCCGCCGACGTCACACGCGCCGTGACCGCGCCCACCGCATGCGCCAGCGCCTCTTGGTCGACGGAGAAGTTGGACCTCGGCTCGGTCGCCTCGGCCGCCAGCACGAGGAGCGGCGTACGGCTCTTGGCCGCCTCGCCGATACCGGTGATGGCGTTCGTCAGTCCGCACCCCTGATGCACGGTCAGCGCGGCCACCGTGCCGCTCATCCGCGCGTAGGCATCCGCCATCGTGGCCGCGCCGCCCTCATGGCGTGCGGCGACGAACCGGGAACCCGCCGCCACCATGGCATTGGTCAGATGGAAGTTGCCCGAGCCGACCACCCCGAATACATGGTCGACACCTGCCGCGGACAACGCCCGGCCGACGGCTTCCGCGACCTTCATGAGCGCTCCACCAGCGCGAGCACCCGCGCGGGAGCCCCGGATCCGGTGACGATGGGCAACGGCCCCGCGATGATGACGGCGCCGGTCGGTGGCAGCGCCGAGAGATTCCGCAACTGCGTCAGCCCGTACTTGTCACTGCCCATGAGATAGGAATGACAGGGGAAGGCCGGGTCGAACGAAGGCGCCTGTCCGGCGTCGGTGCCCACCGTTTCGACACCGAGGCCGATCACCGGCGACTCCTCCGCCACCCACCGAGCGCATTCCGGTGCCAGGCCAGGGGTGTGCGGACCGCTCGCGTCGGCGTTGAGGAACGGCTCCTGTGCGTGCGAACGGGCGTCCCAGCCGGTACGCAGCAGCAGCCAGCCGCCCTCGGGCAGCGGCTCGTTCTCGGCCTCCCATGCCTTCACATGGTCCACTTCGACGAGGAAGTCGGGGTCCGCCTCCGCCTCGGCGGAGAAGTCCAGCACGGCCGCCGGTGCGATCAGCCGCCCTGCCGGAACCGACGCCACGTCGGTGAGGTCCTTCCCGGTGACCCAGTGGTTCGGCGCGTCGAAGTGCGTGCCCGTGTGCTCACCACTGTGGAAGTTGTTCCAGTACCAGGCCGGTCCCCGGTCGTCGTACCTGCTGATCTCCTCCAGTTCGAACACCGCGGTCTGGCCGAACTCGGCGGGCAGCTGGATCACCGGCGTGGAGGACGACAGGGGCGAGGTGAGGTCGACGACTTCGATCGCACCACTTCGCAACCCGGTTGTCAGGGCGGCGAGGACGGATTGGGGGGACATGACGGCCTCCTGCACATGAGGGCTGATCGTGTGCCGTTTGTCAATGCGTCACTGCAGGTCGTAGGGGCCCGGCGGGGTCCGCAGGTGCGCTGGGTGCGCTGGGACTCTACCCGAGTGATCATCACTGGTGTATCAGGTGACGCGGAATCCGCCGCCGGTTCCCGTGGTGCCGCCGCATGCGGTTACGCGACGAGCAGGAGCACGCTGATCGCCAGCATCACCACGGCTGTGCCCCCGTGGATGCCGTAAACGGCGGCCTTGGGCCCGTTGCTGCGCCGCACGATCAGCGCGTCGCCGACGGGTATGCCGGTGGCGGCCAGCATGAACCAACCCAACAAGTGGGATGTCGCTCCGGCCAGCAGGATGAAGAGGAAGACCCCCGAGGCGATGTCGCGCACGGCCTTGACGGTCAGCCAAGCCTGGAAGTTCCGGTCCTCGGTCGGCGTGCCGGGTATGCCGAAGTCGACGGCGGCCCGCGGTGCCCAAAAGGCGCGCGCGCCCACGAAGATGATGCCTGCGCCGATCAGACCGGCGAGCACGTTGGCGACATTGATGAGCATCAGATTGCTTCCCCCTCGATGACAGCACCCGCAGCGATTTCTAGCGGTGCTAGTGATGACAGTGACGATAGCTCTAGTATCGGCAGCATGTCTAGCGTTGCTAAGATGTCGTCATGTCGGCCGGAAACGAAGGTGGCCGCCCCGGATTTCCGGGGCGGCCTGGGCGGGGGTGGGCGGGAGTCGGGCTCCCGGGATGTCCCCGCGGGTTCTGGATGGTGCGGGGGCTACTTCTGCGTCATGGGCGTTCGGGCGGATTCGGGGGTGGAGGTGGTCGGTGACTGGGAGCCGCTCGCGCCACCGAGCCACTTCAGGCCGTCGAGGAGGAAGCGGTTCTGTGTCTCGCTCGCGAAGGTGGACGACAGGGGGGTGTTGGTGTCGTAGTCCATCGCGTTGTGGCCGAAGTTCGCGTACAGCATCTTGTACTTGTTGTTCGTCCACAGGATCGGGTAATAGCCGCTGTACCAGGTCTGGTTGGGGTCGGTGCCGAGCGGGAAGCTGCTCGGGTCGACGGAGGCCAGGATCTTGATGTCCGGGTTCTGCCGCAGGTCGTTCGACCAGCTGTACCACTCGCTGACCGACGAGGTGAAGGTGGCGGGCAGGGCCTTGGTGGACGGGTGTGTCCGGTCCTCGACCTTCAGGGTGGCCGTGGTCGGACCCCAGGTGTTGGACTTGAAGTTGCCGCTGCCGAGGAACTCATTGTGATACCAGGGCCAGCTCTGCGCCTCGGTGGTGAAGGCCGCCACGTGGAACCCCATCCAGGCGCCACCCGCGCGCATATAGCGCTCGAAGCCGGCACGTTGGGCGGAGGTCTGCGGCAGGTCGTCGAGGAACAGCACCACCTTGTAGTCGTCGACCCCGCCGTCGGCGAGCAGGTTCCAGTTGTTGCTCGCCGTGTAGGTGAAGCCGTTCTGTGCCGCCTGCTGGGGGAACCACTCGTTCGCTTCGTGGACGAAGTTGATGTGGGCGGCGTCCCACGTTCCGTTGTACAAGGCCAGGACCTTGAACGGCGCGGCCGCGCTGCGCGCCGTCGCGTGGACGGGGGCGACCGCCAGGCCCAGCAGCGTGGCCAACAGCACCAGCAGCCGTATGGCCACGGATGCCGTCCTGGGCGATCCGATGTCTCTGCTCTCCTGCATGTGTGCTCCTCGCTGTGCGGATGTTGCCGCTGTCACGGGTGGGGGATCTGGACACCGACGGCCAACGCCGACACAGCTGCGGAGCGGGTTTGTCCACCATCGCAGAGGCACGGCTTTTCGCAGACGGGCGATGGGTGAAATTAAAGGTCTGAACCAGACACGTCAAGAGATGAAGCAAGAAGAGCACGATGGTGAGGTTCGCCTGAAGAAGTCGAACGCGCCCTATGTCGCTCCGTGGACCTTCTGTCGCCGCCCGGCCGGGATCCGCGCTCAGCGCCCCAGGATCCGGTCGACGTCGGCCATCTGCCCGGCGGTGAGCGGCCCCTTCGCGATGGCGCCCGCGTTTTCCTCGGCTTGGGCGACCGTACGGAAGCCGGGGATCGGGATCGTCCGCGGGCTACGGGCCCAGATCCAGGCGAGGGCGCCCTGGGCGAGGGTGCGGCCGTCGCTGGTGAGAATGGACCGCAGGGCGTCGACGCGCTGGAGCCAGGCCGGGTCCGCGCCCGTGTTCGCGAGGAAGCCCGGCAGCCAGGCGGGGGGCGCGTTGCGGATGTCCGCGTTGTCCAGGGCGCGCCCGGGTGTGTGTTTGCCGGTGAGCAGCCCCATGGCGAGGGGGCTGCGGTTGATGCTGGCGAGGTCCGACTCCGCGCAGAGGGCGAGGAGTTCGGGCGCGTCCTGGAGGATGTTCAGGCGGTGCTGGACGGCCGCGCAGTGCGTGCCCTGGGCGAAGACGGCGGCCCGGGCGGGGTCATCGGTGCTCCACGCGTACGCGCGGATCAGGCCCTCGCGCACCAACTCCTCGCAGATGACGCGAAGTTGGGCGGCGCGTTCGGGGTCGGCGTCGGAGATGTGGAGTTGGTACAGGTCGACGTGGTCCGTGTCCAGGCGCCGCAGTGAGGCGGTCAGGGCGCGGCGTAGGTGTTCCGGGGAGTCGTCCTGCCCGTCGCAGATGCGGGTCCGCTCGTCGAAGAGGTTGCCCCATTTCGTCGCGATGACGACGTCGGTGCGGTGCTTGCCGAGGGCGCGGCCGAGCAGGCGTTCGCTGTGGCCGGTGCCGTACGCGTCGGCGGTGTCGAAGAAGGTGACGCCGAGGTCGAGTGCGCGCTGAATCGCCCGTACGGACTCCTCGTCGTCGACCTTGCCCCAGCCCAGGGGCTGCCCGTCGGCTGACTGCCACTCACCGCCGATGGCCCAGCAGCCGAAGCCGAGAGCGCTCACCTCGATGCCGCTGCGGCCCAGTGTTCTGTTGTGCGCCGTGGTCTCCATGGCCGTGGACAGTAGGAGTTGGAGCGCACACGAAGGCAAGCCCTGGCGAGGTTGCCTTCGTGTGCACGAGGTTGCCTTCGGGTGCGACGTCGGGTGCGCCGTGGGTCAGATGACTCCCTGGGCCAGCATCGCGTCCGCGACGTGGCGGAAGCCCGCGGTGTTGGCGCCGAGCACGTAGTCCTCGGCGTCACCTCCGTAGATCTCGGCGGAGGCGCGGCACTGGGCGTGGACCTGCCGCATGATGCCGGCGAGCTGGTCCTCGGTGCGCTCGAAAGTCCAGCGGTCGCGGGAGGCGTTCTGCTGCATCTCCAGCGCGGAGGTGGCGACCCCGCCCGCGTTGGCCGCCTTGCCCGGGCCGAAGAGGACCCGCGCATCGCGGAACACCTCGACCGCCTCGGGTGTGCACGGCATGTTGGCGCCCTCGGCCACGGCGAGCACACCGTTCTTCACCAGTGCGGTGGCGTCCTGCTGGTGCAGCTCGTTCTGGGTCGCGCACGGCAGGGCGATCTCGCACGGCACGTCGAACACCGACCCCCGGTCGGAGAACCGCGCGCTCGGCTTCGCCTCGGCGTAGGCGGAGAGCCGGGCGCGGCGCACCTCCTTGATCTCCTTGAGCAGGGCCAGGTCGATGCCGTCCTCGTCGACCAGGTAGCCGGAGGAGTCGGAGCAGGCCACCACGAGGCCGCCCATGGCGTGGACCTTTTCGATGGCGTAGACGGCGACGTTTCCCGACCCGGAGACCACGACCCGGCGTCCGTCGAAGCCCTGACCGCGGGTGGCGAGCATCTCCTGGGCGAAGTAGACCGTGCCGTAGCCGGTGGCCTCGGTACGGGCGTGTGAACCGCCCCAGCCGACGGGCTTGCCGGTCAGCACACCGGCCTCGTAGCGGTTGGTGATCCGCTTGTACTGGCCGAAGAGGTAGCCGATCTCACGGCCGCCCACTCCGATGTCCCCGGCGGGCACATCGGTGTGCTCGCCCAGATGGCGGTACAGCTCGGTCATGAAGGACTGACAGAACCGCATCACCTCCGCTTCCGAGCGGCCCTTGGGGTCGAAGTCCGACCCGCCCTTGCCGCCGCCGATCGACAATCCGGTCAGCGCGTTCTTGAAGATCTGCTCGAAGCCGAGGAACTTCACGATGCCCAGATTGACGCTCGGGTGGAACCGCAGGCCGCCCTTGTACGGTCCCAGGGCGCTGTTGAACTCCACCCGGAAACCGCGGTTGACCTGCACCGTGCCCTGGTCGTCCACCCATGGGACCCGGAACATCAGCTGTCGCTCCGGTTCGCACAGCCGCTCCACGATCCGGGCGTCCGCGTACTCCGGGTGCGCCTTGAGTACGGGGCCTATGGCGTGCAGGACTTCGTGCGCCGCCTGGTGGAACTCCGCTTCCCCGGGGTTCCGGCGGCGGAGGGTGTCGTAGACGGCTTCGATCTGGGCACTGACGTCCATGTGGTGTCTCTCTGTTCAGGTGTGGGCGAGCCGGGTGTGGATCCGTGGGCCGTGCGGTTGCCGCGCCCAGATTAGGGGCTTGGGGCGGACCAGCCGATCAGCCCGCCGCGCAGGGCGGCCACGAGGCGGGTGGCCGCCTCGTCCTCGGTACGTCCGCTCTTGATGAGGTCGAGGATGTCCCGCGGATCGAACAGCGCGTTCCACAAATACAGGGCCTCGTCCCCGAGATCCCCTAGACCGAGTTCCTCGGTGGTCTGCCGCAGCGGTTCGGTGAGCGCCTCCGCCTGCGGGGTGAGATAGCCGGTGCCCTCACGCAGCCGTTCGAGATAGCCGCGGTGCGACCGCATCTGTGCCATCGCACCGCCGTGTTCCAGCACGAGGGAGACCCAGTACCGCGACACCGCTTCGAGCCTCACCATGCCTCGCGTGGTCTGCCGGCTGCTGAAGTCCCGTAGCTCGGAGCCCACTTGGGCCCGGAACGCGTGCAGGATCTCCTCGACGGAGGAGAAGTGCCGGTAGGCCGTCGCGGTGGACACCTCGGCGTGCTTGGCGATCTCGGCCAGGCTGACCGGCGTCGGCGAGTTCTCGAACAGCAGCGCGGCGGCCTTGATGAGGTGCCTGCGGTTGCGCTCGGTGTCACTGCGCATGGGTCGACTCCTCGTCGGGTGGGGGACGGCGTTCACCGCAGGGCCGACAGACCCTCGGCCAGTCGGCGTACGCCCTCGGTGATGGCCTGCGCGCTGGCAGCGTACGACAGCCGGAGGTGCCCCTCGCCCTGGGCGCCGAACTCGCTTCCGGGCCGGACGGCGACGCCGTGGGCACGGAGGGCCGCGACGACCTCCACCGAGGGCAAGTCCAGGTCGTAGCGCGGGAATTGGTAGAACGCGCCCTCGGGCGAGCTGAGCGTGAGGCCCGGGATCGCGGCGAGTTCCGTACGCATGATGTCGCGCCGCTGCTCGTACGCCTCGCGCATGCGGGCCACGTCCTCGTCGCAGCTTCGCACCGCGGCGAGCGCGGCGTCCTGGACGAAGGTGTTCACCGAGCCGTTGAAGGTGTTGTGGATGCGTGCCGACGCCTGGATGAGCGCCGATGGGCCCCACAGGTAGCCGACGCGCCAGCCGGTCATGGCGTAGCTCTTGGAGAAGGTCTGGCAGTACACGGTGCGGTCGCGCAGGCCGTCGAGCGAGATCGCCGAGGTGAACGGGCGGCCGGTGTAGTCGAGGTCGGAGTACGCCTCGTCGGAGATGACGATGGTCGAGGTGGCGTCGAGCAGATCGGCGAGCGCTTCGAGTTCCTCGGGGCTGTGCACGATGCCGGTCGGGTTGCTGGGATTGCAGAAGACGAAGAGCCGGGCGCCGGTGAGGGCGTCGGCGAGCCGGTCGAGGTCCCAGTGCAGGTCCGGCGCGAGCGGGACGGGCACGACGGTGCCTCCGGCCATGCTGACCAGGTCGGCGTAGAGGGAGTAGGTGGGGTCGGGGATGACCACCTTGTCGCCGGGGTTGACGATGCCGAGGATCGCGGCGGCGAGGCCGGCGGTCCCGCCCTGTGTGATCAGGATGTCCGCGGCACTGACCGCTGTCCCGGCCAGGCCGGTGAGCTTCTCGGCGAGCGCCTCGCGCAGTGCCGGTTCGCCGAGCAGCGGTGAGTAGTGGGTGCGTCCGGCGCGCAGCGAGGCGTGGGCCGCCTCGGTCACCAAGTGGGGTGTGTCGAAGTCGGGTTCGCCCATGGCGAGGGAGACGAGGTCGCCCCGCGACTGCGGTTGCTGCGTCCGGCGGGAGGCGGCCGCGATCCGGGCGACGGCCTCCGCGGTGGCGAACCGGGGCGGCTGCGTGGTGATGGTGGGCGGCATGCGCTCCTCCTGATGGTGCGGGTTGGTCAGGCCTGCGGTGCGGCGTCGGCGGGTGCGCCCGCCCAACGGCTGATCTCTAGGTCGGCGGAGGTGTCGCGCTGTCGCGTGGGGGCGACGACGATCTCCTGGAGGACGACGCGCTGGGGAAGGGTGATGGCGAGGCGGATGGCCTCGGCCACGTCCTCGGGCTGCACCATGTTGGCGCGTTCCTCCGGCTTCGGGGGCCGGGCGCGGTTGTCGAGGATGGGGGTGTCCGCTTCACCGGGGAGCACGGTGATCGCGCGCAGCCCCTGGTTGCGGAAGGTGTTGTGCAGGAAGGTCATGAAGTTGCGGACCCCGGCCTTGGCCGCGCCGTAGGCGGCGCCGCCGAGCAGGTTGGGGTTGACGGCGGCGAGCGAGGAGACGGTGACGATCGTCCCGCCGCCGCGGCCGAGCATGTCGGGCAGCACGGCCTGGGCGAGCTGGAAAACGGCCGTGAGGTTCACCTCGATGACGTGGCGCCACTCGTCGTGAGGGAGCCACTGCGGGTTGAGCACCGTCGAGGAGCTGCCCGCGTTGTTGACGAGGACGTCGACGGGGCCGAGTTCGGCGTGGACCCGGTCGAGGACCCGTGTCACATCGTCGGCACTGGTGACATCGGCCGCGAGGGCGAGGGCCGTGCCGCCCTCGTCGCGGATGGTGGCCGCGACGGCGTCGAGCGCCTCCTGTCTGCGCCCGAGCAGCACGACGGTGGCGCCGTCCTGGGCGAGCAGCCGCGCGGTCTCCAGGCCCATCCCACTGCCCGCTCCTGTGATGAGCGCGGTCCTGCCGGACAACGTCGTCACCGTTCCTCCTCCACCACACAAATGAGACTTCGATTTCAAGTGAGAATATCTTCTCGTTTATTGCGGGACAAGGGTTCCCTGAAACCGAGGGCGCCGAACGCCTCGGCCGCCGCCTGCCCCAGCGCGCACACCTCCGCCTCGCGCCGCGCGAACCGGCGCAGCGAGACCTCGCGGTCGGTCCAGCGGAACCGCAACTCCCGTCCCGGACCGGCCTGTCCGAGCAGGGGCAGCGAGGCCCGCGAGGCGACACCGACGATCGGATAGCCCGCCGTCAGGCTCCGGTAGCGGCCGAGCACGATCAGCTCGTCGGCATGCGGGATCTGGAGCGCCCCGATGGGCACTCCATGCGACACGATCTCGGTGTCGGAGTCCGGGTGCAGCACCGGTCCGTCGAGCCGCAGCCCCACATGGTTGGAGCGCGTGGTGACGACGTACGCCGACTCCGCGATCAGCTCACGGATGCCGGGGATCGTGCGGACACCGTGGCTCGCGACGATGTCGACGACCCAGGGCCCGTCGTCGAAGCGCGGAACGGGGACGGGCAGCCGGAACAACGGCGAGGCGAACAGCCGATGGCCGAACCCCCGGAACTCCGTCTCCAGCAGCACCCGTTCGCCTCGGGCGATGACCTGCCCGAAGCCCATCCTGGCGTCCGGGGCCGCGCTCCCCAGCAGGGTATTCGCCTCGAGTGTGCCGTTCACGGCCAGATAGGTACGGATCCCCCGGCTCATGTCCCCGCGGACCCGCAGCTCGTGGCCGGCCGGTACCACCAGCGGCGACCAGGTGTCGACGGGCGCGCCGCCGACGGTGACCCGGGCGGGTGCGCCGGTCACGGCCAGCAGGACGTCGGCTTCGGGGACCAGGGCCAGTTCGCCGCCGAAGTTCTCGATCAGTGTCGCGCCCCGGGCGTTGCCCGCCAGGAGATTCGCCACGGCCGCCGAATGCTGGTCGGCCGCGCCACCGGTGGGGACACCGCGCCGTTCCGTATCGCGGCGGCCTAGATCCTGGAACGTGGTGACCCATCCGGTGCTCGTGATGTCCAGCGCCACGGTCGTCATACGGCCCCCTCCACCGGCAGCAGGAAACCGGCATTCCGCGCCCGGACCTCGTCCCGGGAGACGGGGACGAAGCGCACGATGTCGCCGGTGCCGAACGAGACGGGGTCCGGGCGGGAGATGTCGACGATGGTGTACGGGGTGCGCCCGACGACACGCCATCCGGTCGGACCGGGGAACGGCTGGATGATCGCGTTGGTCCCGGCGATCATGATCGCTCCGGGGGCGACATCCGTCCGCGGCTCGGCCCGCCGGCGCACCGGTCGGGGCACCTTGAGCCCGTCCATCATCGGGGCCATCGCCGCGCCGAGGAGGGAGATCGTGAACGTGGACTCCGCGATCGCCTCGACGACCTCGGCGGGGGCCAGACCCAGCTCCTCGGCGACGGACCTCAGATCCGGGCCGGTCTCCTCGTCGAAGACGACGGGGACGGTGAACGCGCGCACCGCCCGCGGGCGGGCCGTACCCGTACCCTCCGACGGCGAAGGCGCCCACCGCGCCACCAGACGGGCCGCGTACTCCACATGCTCGAACGCGGTCCGCAGCGGGTCGAACTCGATGAGCAGGGACTCCAGACCGGAGACGACGTCGAGTACGCCATGGGGGCGGTGGGCCAGGAACCGGTCGCGGAAGGCGACGATCCCGGCCCTTCGGATGGCCTGGTCGGGGTGGGGGATGGTCACCATCACCGCCGAGTCCCCGAAGGGCTCGACGGTGAGGGCGCCGTACTGTGCTGTGGTCATCGCCTGGTGCGCTCGGCCGTCAGCCGGCGAGCGCGACCTCCGCCTTTTCCGCCAGGACCTCGCGCAGCCCGGCGACGCGGATGCCCGCGGCGCCGAGCGCGCCGCGCAGCGCGGTGCCGTTCGCGAGGACGGACGGGTGGTCGCCGTGCAGCAGCAGCACATCGGCGTCGTGGCCGAGCGGGACCACATTGCCGTTGACCGAGCGCACGGTGCCCTCGCGCACCACCTGCGCCGAGCGCTGCCCGATCAGCTCGGGGTCGTAAATGAGGCCGCCTTCGTGCGAGCGGGGGACGGGCATGCCGTCGTCGCCGTAGCCGCGGTCGGCGAGGAACACATAGCCGACCTCCAGCCCGCGCTTGCGCGACTCCTCGGCGAGCAGACCCCGTTGGCAGATGACGATGTAGTCGGTGTTGTACGCGGCGATCGCGTCGGTGATGGCCCGCGCGTGCTTGGCGTCGGTCTGCGCGATCGAGCCCATCCGCCCGTGCGGGGCGACATGGCTGATGGTGCCGCCGTGCACCCGCGCGAAGGCGTCGAGTGCGCCGAGCTGGTAGAGGACATCGGTGCGGATCTCCTCTTCGGACGCCTCGATGAGACGACGGCCGAAGCCGACGAGGTCGGGGTAGCCGGGGTGGGCGCCCAGTTCGATGCCGCGCGCGACGCAGTCCGCGACGGTGCGGTCCATGATGCGCGGGTCACCGGCGTGGAAGCCGCAGGCGATGTTCGACGAGGTGACGAGGGAGAGCAGGGCTCCGTCGTCGCCGATGGTGTAGTTGCCGAAACTCTCGCCGAGGTCGGCGACGACGGCTACGGAGTTGATTCCCATGGTGTCTCCTAGTGCCGGGGTGGGTGGTTCAGCGGGCGGTGAGGGGCCGGCCCTTGGTCTCGCGCAGGAAGGCGATGGCGATGAGAGTGATCACGGCGGTGATGATGGAGGCGTAGGCGGGGACGAGCGTGGAGCCGGTCGACTCGATCAGCTCGGTCATCACCAGCGGGGCGCTGCCGCCGAAGATGATCGTCGAGATGCTGAACCCGATGCTGTAGGCGGAGTAGCGCACCGTGGTCGGGAACATCTCGGCGAGCGCGGTGTGGACGACCGCGGCGTGGCCGGAGAAGGCGATCGCCAGCACGATGGTGCCGATGCAGGCGAGCCCGAACTCGCCCGTGGTGATGAGCCGGAACATCGGATACGAGACGGCGGCCATGGCCACGGCGGAACCGGTGAGGACGGGCTTGCGGCCGATCCGGTCGGACAAGCGGGCCATGAGCGGGATACAGAGGGAGATGGCCACCAGGCTGAACGCCGTGACGGTGAGCGACCGCAGCATCGAGAAGTTGTGCTCGCCGAGCGAGGACCTCAAGTAGGTCGGCATATAGACGAACAGCAGGTAGTAGCCGGGGCCGTTGAGCGCGGGGAGGAAGATCGTGAGGGCGATCGCCTTCAGATGGCGCGGGGAGGTCAACGCCTCCCGCAGCGGGTTGCGTACGACGGTGTTCTGCTCCCGCAGCGCCTCGAAGTGCGGGGTCTCCTCCAGCCGGCGGCGGATGTAGAAGCCGACGTAGCCGAGCGGGACGGCCAGGAGGAAGGGCACCCGCCAGGCCCATGAGGTCATCGCGTCATCGCCGAGCGTCGTGATGAGAAGGGCGGAGAGGACGCTGCCGAACATCAGGGCCACGAACGAGCCGACCGCGATGAAGCTCATCATGTAATTGCGGCGGGTATCGGGTGCGTACTCGCCGACGAAGGACATGGCACCGGCCACCTCACCACCCGCCGAGAAGCCCTGGAGCACCCGGAGCAGGACCAGCAGCACGGGCGCTGCGACACCGATGACACCGGAAGAAGGTATGAGGCCGATGGCCGCGGTCGCGGCGGAGATGAGCACCAGCAGAGTGGCGAGAAGGCTCTTACGCCCGAGCCGGTCCCCGAGATATCCGCAGATGACGCTGCCGAACGGGCGGGCGACGAAGCTGATCAGGAAACCGATGTTGGTGAGGAAGAGTCCCCCGGCCTCGGCCTCGCCCATGATGTTGATCGCGAGGTAGGTGACCAGCAGGCCGTACACGCCGTAGTCGTACCACTCGACGAAGGACCCGATGGCGCCCGCGAAGGTGGCCTTGCGGACGACCTTGCCGTCAGCGGAGACGATGTCGACCGCTGCCGCGTCGGGCGTGTCCGACGCGGCGTCGTGACGATCTGAAGTGGTGTCGAGCCGATCTGAGGTAGTCATACGCGTTTACTTTCGGTGTCGCGGACTCCTGGAACGGTGTCCTGAAGATCATGCGCTGAACGGGGTTGCTGTCAGCGGTCGCTCCTGGGCCGGGGCGCACCTGGACGTTTCGGGGTCTATGGGAAGGCGATGACGGCGCTCGGGCCGTGCTCGCTCGCCTGAGTGAGGCCAGAGGTGAGGCAGGAGGGAAGAGTCGCGGAGCGGCGTCAGGGCCAAGTTGCGACGTGAATCGCGAATGAGAATAGATTCGCATTCTGGGGCGGTCAAGGATGTGCGTTGCCCCTTCGTTAACCTTTCGCTTCCATCGTGCTTCCGCCTTGGACTCCAGGGTTCGTTCGGTGATTTGAAGATGCTTTCGATGGTGGTGCCGTGGTGTGACCTGCCCTGAAGGGGCCGATCTCGCGGGCTGGGCACCTCTTGTCTTGCGTCACGGATGGATGCAGACTGACTCTCGCGAAACGCGAAATCTTTCGCACTTTCTTGTTGGGGGCGTGGTGAACCCATGACGCCCGCCACCGCCCCGCCCGGCGGTACCGGACCCGGTGAAGGAGCCTGCGATGACTCAGGACAACGTGCGCGTGAGCAGCGCGTGGGAACGCGTCGACGGACAGGTGCTGGATCAGTTCCGCGCCCACTCCGTGGCCAACCTCGGCGATGCCCTCGACCGGCTGAACATCGTCGACGGTGGCATCGCGCCCATCTGGAACGGGGCCAAAGCTGTCGGCACGGCGCTCCCGGTTCTCACCGTCGCGGGCGACAACAAGGCCGTGATCGCGGCGCTCGAGCACATCCGCCCCGGTGACATCCTGGTCATCAACGCCTTCGGCCACGACGGCCGCGCCATCATCGGCGACAACCTCGCCCAGCGCTTCGCCGTCTACGGTGCCGCCGGGGCGGTCGTCGACGGATATGTGCGCGACGCCGCGATCATCGAAGAACTCGGGGTCCCGGTCTTCGCCCGCGGGCTCACCCCCGCCGGTCCGTTCAAGAACGGCCCGGGCACGATCGGCGAACCGGTCGCCATCGGCGGTGTCGTGGTGAACCCCGGAGACATCGTCGCCGCCGACGGGGACGGCGTCATCGTCATCCCGCCGCACCGTGCCGATGAGGCGCTGAGGGCGGTCGAGGAGATCGTGGCCCGCGAGGCGGCGCTGGACGCCGAGGTCGAAACGCTGCGGAACCAGGCCAAGGCCGTCCGATGAGCGGAAAGGACGAGATGACGGGTCAGGATCAGGTGACCGGCCGGGACCAGATGACCGGCCGGGACCGCGTGGCGGATCGCCTCCGCGTGGCGGTCGCCGCCCCGCTGTCCGAGGAAAACTGCGCCCGCATCCGGGAGTTGGAGCCGCGGATCGACCTCGTCGTCGACCACTCCCTCCTCCCGCCCATGCGCTGGCCCGCCGACTTCGCCGGCGACCCGGCCTGGCGGCGCGGCCCCCAGCAGCAGCGCGCCTACGAGGCCGCGATCGACTCGGCCGACGCCCTGTACGGCGTCCCCGACCTGGACCCGGCCGCCCTGGCGCGGGCGGTCCGGGCCAACCCGCGCCTGCGCTGGGTGCACACGATGGCCGCGGGCGGCGGCGGCCAGGTCAAGGCCGCCGGGCTGAGCGCCGAAGAGCTCGACCGGGTCCTGTTCACCACCTCGGCCGGTGTGCACGGACGCCCGCTCGCCGAGTTCGCCGTCTTCGGCGTCCTCGCGGGAGCCAAGGACCTTCCCCGACTGCGGCGCCAGCAGCGCGACCGGGAGTGGACCGGCCGCTGGACGATGGGGCAGGTGAACCAGCAGACGGTGCTGGTCCTCGGCCTCGGCGGGATCGGCCGGGTCGTCGCCGAGACCCTCCACGCGCTGGGGGCCACGGTCATCGGCACGAGCAGGAGGGACGTCACCGTCACCGGCGTCTCCACCGTGGTGCACCCCGACCGCATCACCGAAGTGGCTCCCACCGTGGACGCCGTCGTGAACACCCTCCCCGGCACCGAGGCCACCGAGCACCTCCTCGGCGAACGGTTCTTCGGCGCCCTTCGGCCCGGCGCCTGTCTCGTCAACGTCGGCCGAGGAAGCGTCGTCGACGAGGCCGCGCTGATCGGCGCGCTCGACTCCGGCCGCGTCGGCTTCGCCGCGCTGGACGTCTTCGAGACCGAACCGCTGCCCGCGCACAGTCCGCTCTGGGACCACGACCGTGTGCTGGTGAGCCCGCACACCGCCGCGCTCGACGCGGCGGAGGACCGCCGCATCGCCGAACTCTTCGCCGCCAACGCCACCCGGCTCCTCGACGGGCATGAGCTGGTCAACCGCGTGAACACCGTCGAGTTCTACTGACCGGGACGGCGGCGCGCTCGAAGGGGCTGTCGCGGAGGTCAGAACGCGTAGCGGCGCACGGTCTCCGGGTGGATGACGAGACGGACCGAGTCCTCGGCCAGGATCCCGGCGAGGTCGTCGGCGCGGGCCGGGTCGTCGAGATCCCAGTAGCGCGCGGCCAGGCGGGCGGCCAGGTCGTGTGCTCCGTCGGTTTCCACCGTGGTGCGGCCGGCGACCGACAGCCAGCGCTCGCGTTCACCCACCGGGGCGGCGACGACGATCGAGGCGCGGGGGTCGCGGCGCAGGCGGCGCACTTTGAGCGTGTCCGGGCCCGTGAACAGCTGGATCGTGCCCTCGGCGGTGGCCTCGAACCACACCGGCCGGGGCTGTGGCGGAAGCGGCCCACCGGCCACGGACAGAAACCCGTACAGGGGGCGCCGGAGGAACTCGAGGTCCTGGGTGGTCAGCGAAGTGGCGTCGGTGCTCATCACAGCCCTTCCGATGGGTGAGGGGGAATGGTTTCGAGGTCGTTGAACGAGGCGTCGGCTCGTTCGGAACGCGTGTTCCGCGGACGGGCGATGGCCAGGCAGCTCGGCCGCCGCCGGGCGGTTATCGCGCCCAGGCTCCCGCCGCCGCGGCCCGCACGACGTAGTCCTCAAAGGTCCGGGGCGCCCGTTCCAGCACGGTGGCGAGGTCATCCGTCGTCCCGGCCAGCAGCCCGCGTTCCATCAACACGAACATCTCGGCGACGTGGTGGGCGTCCTCCTCGCCCACGCCCTCCTCGACCAGCGCCGCGGTGTACTCGGCGGGGGAGACCTGCCGGTAGGCGATGGGCCGCCCGGACGCCCGGGAGATCAGCTCGACGGCCTCTCCGAAGGTGAGCGCGCGTGGTCCGGTCAGCTCGTAGATCCGTCCGGCGTGCCGGTCGGTCTCGGTCAACACCGCGGCCGCGGCGTCGGCGACGTCCTCCGCGTCGATGAACGGCTCGGGGACCGTGCCGGCCGGGAGCGCCAGCTCCCCGGCGACCAGCGGGGCGTGGAAGACGTCCTCGTCGAAGTTCTGCGCGAAGTTCGACGGCCGCAGGACGGTCCACTCCAGCGCCGAGCCGCGTACGGCGTCCTCGGCCGAGCGCATGTCCAGGCCGAACGTGGAGTCGCCCCAGGTGTCGGAGCCGCGCCCGGAGAGCAGGACCAGCCGCCGCACTCCGGCGGCCTCGGCCCGGGCCACGAACTCGTGTACCGGGCCCGGCACGCGCGGGGCCACTACATAGGCGACGGCGATGCCCCGCAGGGCCGCGTCCCAGCCGCCGGGGTCGGACCAGTCGAACCGGGTCCGGCTCGATCGGGAGGCGGCCCGCACCGGTGTGCCGTGCAGCCGCAACCGGGCGAGGATCCGCCGACCCGTCTTGCCGGTCGCGCCGAGGACGAGAGTGGTGTCGTTGCTCATGAGACCGATTGAACACGGCCGACTCGGACGAACCCATAGGTAAAAAACCGGATCACCTGTGTATGCGTCTAAAATCGCTGAGGTGGACGCCTTCAGTGACCTGATCCGCGGGGTGCGAGCCTGTTCGGCAGCTCGACCCTGTCCCCGCCCTGGGCCCTGCACTTCGTGGACGGCGCGCCGCTGACCCTGTGCACCGTCCTCACCGGGGCGGGCTGGATCGTGCCGGAGCACGGTCCGCCCGAGCCGCTGCGCGCCCGCGAGGCGATCGTCGTGCGCGGCCCCGCCACGTCCACCTTCGTCGACGAGTTCGGCACCCGGGCCGAACCGATCGCATGCGGCGAGCACTGCGCGACGCCCGAGCAGGGCGGGACCCGGCACCGGCGCGGCTGGAACGACCCGGGCGGGGACGCCGGTGACGGCCCCGGCGGGGACACCGGTGACGGCCGCGGTGCGACGACCCTGATCGTCGGCGCCTATCCCGTGCGCGGCGAGATCAGCCGCCGGCTGCTGGACGCGCTGCCCGTTGTGTTGCGTGTGGACGCCGGGGGCACGGCCGACCCCGTGCTGGACCACCTCGCCGCCGAGGTCGCCGTCGACACACCGGGCCAGCAGGTCGTACTCGACCGGCTGCTGGACTGGATGATGGTCTGCACGCTGCGCGAGTGGTTCGACCGGCCCGGCGGCGAGCCCCCGGCCTGGTGGGCCGCCCAGCGGGACCCGGTGGTCGGCGACGCGCTGCGCCTGCTGCACGCCGAACCGGCGGCACCATGGACGGTCGCCGCCCTGGCCGAGCACACCGGAGTGTCGCGTTCGACGCTGGCCAAGCGGTTCGCCGACCTGGTCGGCGAACCCCCGCTGACCTACCTCACCCCCTGGCCTGACGCTCGCGGCAGACCTCCTGGTCGAGCGGAAGGCCGCGACCATCGCGGACATCGCCCGCACCGTGGGCTACTCCGACCCGTTCGGGTTCAGCGCGGCGTTCAAACGGGTCCGAGGCGCCAACCCCAGCGAATTCCGGCGCACCGCGACCACTGACGCCTGAACAGGGGCAAGTCAACCCGACGCCCCCTCGCAGGCGCAGGCTGACCAGGTGCGGGTTCAAGCGTGTCGAAGGCGAAGGCCAGGACCGTCAGCGCGGCTTCGGTGGCGTAGCCCTGGCCCCAGGCAGAGCGGGCGAGCCGCCAGCCGAGACGATCGGTACGCAGTTCAGCCATGCTGCCCAGCCCAACGTGAACCTGGCCTCCGGGCAATCCATATTCTTGGTGACACCGGGAGCTGCGGCCCGCACCCGCACAGGCGCCAGGCGTCAGGAGCAGGTCTTGCGCAGCTCGCGCTTGAGGACCTTGCCGGTGGGGCCGAGGGGCAGTGCGGTCATGAAGACCACCTTGCGCGGGTACTTGTGCCCACCGAGCCGTTCCCGGGACCAGGCGATGACCTCCTCGGCGGACGGGACGCGCAGGTCGGCCCGCGGCACCACCGCGGCGCACACCTCCTCGCCCTTGACCTCGTCGGGCACTCCGACGACCGACACCTCGGCGATGGCCGGGTGCCGGGCCAGGACCTCCTCGACCTCGCGCGGGTAGACGTTGAAGCCGCCGCGGATGATGAGGTCCTTGCTGCGGTCGACGATGACGAGGAAGCCGTCCTCGTCGACCATCCCGAGGTCACCGCTGCGCAGCCACCCGTCGACCAGCGCGGCCCGCGTGGCCTCCGGGTCGTCGAGGTAGCCGTGGAACACGTTGTGCCCCCGGATGACGACCTCGCCCACCTCACCGTCCGGCAGGGGCACGATCCGGTCCGGGGTGCGGGCGTCGGCGACGGCGATTTCCACGCCCCACACCGCATGCCCGACCGTGCCGGGCCGCCGCCCGCGGCCGTGCTCGTTGAACGTCGACGCGGGCGATGTCTCGGTGAGTCCGTAGCCCTCCAGGATCACCGTGTCGTACGCGGCCTCGAAGCGCTCCAGCAGCGCCACGGGCAGGGCCGCGCCGCCCGAGACGGCGACCCGCAGATACGCGGGCCGGCGCGGGTCCGCGGTGGCCGCCTCGGTGAGCGCGTGGTACATCGTGGGCACGCCCATGAACACCGTGACGTTCTGGCTGACCATCAGATCCAGCGCGCCGGACCCGGTGAACCTCGGGGTGAGCACGAGCGCCGCCCCGACCCGCATCGTGGCGTTGAGCGCACCGGTCTGACCGTAGCTGTGGAACAGCGGCAGACAGCCCAGGACCACGTCGTCCGGCACCATGCCGATCAGGTCGTACGCCAGCACGGTCGCGTTCATCACCAGGTTGAGATGGGTGAGCTGGGCGCCCTTGGGCCGGCCGGTGGTGCCACTCGTGTACAGGACCGCGGCGATGTCGTCGGCCCGGGCCGGCTCGATGGTCTCGAGCCGGCCCTCCCCGGTGACGACGTCCAGCACCTTGATACCCGCCTCGGCGGCCGCCGGCTCGGCCACGGTCAGCAGCGGGCCGCCCGCGATGACGGCGACGGCGCCGCTGTGCCGCAGGATGTACACCACCTCCTCGCAGACGAGCAGACCGTGCACCGGCACCACGGTGGCGCCGAGCGCGAGGACGGCGTAGTACGCGCGGGGGAAGTCGATGCCGTTGGGCAGCATCAGCGCCACCCGGTCGCCGCGGCCCACCCCGCAGGCGCGCAGTTGCGCCGCGAAGGCCAGCACGTCGTCCCACAGTTCGCTGTAGGTGAGCCGGATGTCGCCCTCGACGATCGCGAGGCGGTGCGGATGGCGACGGGCGGAATCGCCGAGGATGGCGGCGACACTCAGCATGGCGTCTCCCCTGAGGCCGAGCGGTGGATGCCGTGGATTACGACGGGCCCAGATTCAGACATCGCCGCTGGTCCCGACCATGTGCGGGTGCCCACCCTTGGCCGCTGCGAGGTGGGCACGGGCCCTTGCGTAGCGCTCTTCGGCCAGGGCCACGGGGGAGCCGGGCCCCGGCTTGTGGCCCCACACCGACATCAGGGTCGGGGCGATCACATCGTGGCCGGGGTCGTCCAGCCGGCGTCTGAACCGGCGGGCCGCGGCGGCGTTCACCACCTCGGTCGAGCACAGCAGGTCGAGGATGCGGTGGGTGTAGCGGTCGTGCACGGGCTCCAGCCGGGAGCTCGCGCCGCGCAGGGTGAGGACCAGCCCCTCGGCGTCGACCTCGGCGAGGCCCAGGGCACGCAGCGCGCCGGGCAGCCGGCGGCCGGTCGATCCCGGAGCCGCGCAGATGCGCCTTGACGGTCCTCATCGCCGGTTCGGTGGCCGGATCCGGTTCGGCCGGACCGTAGGAGCCCCAGTCGAACTCCTCGGCCAGCAGCACCCCGCCCGCGGCCACCAGCTCGGCCAGCCCGGCGAGCACCGTCTCTCGCCGTAGCGCAGGCTACCGAGCACCAGCCGGGTGTGTACGACGTCGAACGGCGCCTCGTTGAACAGCGGTTCGGCGCCGGGGGAACTCCGCACGAAGCGGATGCCCGGCCGGCTGCGCACGGCCGCGCCGGAGAGCCGGACGTCGGTGACCACGACCTCACCGGCCGGGCCCACCGTATCGGCCGTCCACGGCGCCAGGCCGGAACCCGCGGCCCCCAGTAACAGCACCCGGGAGCCACGCCGTACGCCGAGACGGGCCAGCAGCCGGGCGCTGCGGTCGTCGTACGCCCGGACGAGGCCGGCGGGCAGCGTCGCCGCCGCCCGGGCGGACGTGTCCCCTTGGGCCCGTGTCCGCCTGGGCATCAGTGGTCTCCCTCGCCCGGGATGTCGTACATGTGGAAGGCGAACCGGGACACCAGCTCGCGGCAGAACTCGACGCCGCGCACGGAGTTGCCTCGCCCATCGAGCCGGGGGGACCACACGCACACGCCCATCACCTGGGGGATCACCACCATCAGGGCGCCGGAGACACCGCTTTTCGCGGGCAGTCCGACGGCGAACGCGAACTCGCCGGAGGAGTCGTACATCCCGCAGGTCGCCATCATGGCCAGGCAGCGGCGGACCGAGGCCGCGGAGACGACGCGCTCGCCGGTCACCGGATTCCGCCCGCCGCCCGCGAGGGTGGCGGCGGCGGCGCTCAGCGCCTGCGCGTCGAGCTGGATGGAGCAGCACTTGAGGTAGAAGGAGAGCGTCTCCTTGAGCGCGGTGCCCGCGGGAAAGACGTTCAGCTCCTGCATCCTGCATCCTGCGGCCCAGGGCGATGTTACGGTCCGAGCTGCTCTCCTCGGAACGGAAGCCCTCCTCGTCGAACCCGGGTGCGGCCGTACCGCCGCACAGCCGCCGCCAGGTGTCCAGTACCCGGGCGAACCTGGACTCGGAGTCGTGCCGCGGCCCGAGCAGCGAGCAGGTCATGATCGCCCCGGAATTGATCATCGGGTTGTGCGGCCGCCCGTCACGGGTGAGCGTCAGCGCGTTGAAGCCGTGCCCGCTGGGCTCGTGGCCGATGTGCCGGTGCACCACCTGGGGACCGTGCTCGTCCAGCGCCATGAGGTAGTTGACCGGCTTGCACACCGACTGGACGGTGAAGGGAGTATGGGAATCGCCGACGGAGACGCGCCGTCCGTCGACCGTGCACACCGACACGGCGAACCGGTCGGGGTCGGCTGCGCTGAGGGCGGGGATGTATCCGGCCACCCGGCCCCGCCGGTCGGGCATCAGACGGCGGTGGATGTCGGCGACGACGGCGGTGAAGTCGTCGAAGTCGGTGCCGGCCGTGTCGCGTCGGGCGGGGGCGGCGGGGACGTCCCGCCGCGGCAGGACCCGCGGGTCGGCGGTCGCCGGGCGGGGATATGGCCTCGGGCTCGTGGCAGTGCTCATTGGTGCCTCCACACGCTGGATCGGAGCGGACCGGGGTGGTCCAGCGATGGAAGCAGCCGTTCCGTTGCTTACGCGCTGGCCGTACGCACAGGGATGGACACAGCGCGTTGTGCCGCGGAACTAGGCGAGCCGGTATCTGAAACGTGAACGAGTGGGCGAAACGCCATGCGTATCGGCCCAAGGGCCGTCCTGTGCCGCGGCCCGGGACGGCCCCGAACCAACCCGCCTCAGCGCACGGTGATGACCAGCTTGCCCGTGGTGCGGCTGGTCTCCGCCTGGACATGGGCCCGGGCGCCCTCGGCGAGCGGGAAGGTGCCGGAGACACGGGCGCGGAGCCTGCCCCGGTCGACGAGCTCGGCGATGGCGCGCATCCCGGCCTGGTCGTGCTCGACGAGCAGGGTGACGGCGCGGACCTGTGCCTGCTCCGCCGCGGCCCGGGTGTCCTGGGCGCCCGGCAGCAGGGAGATGAGGACGCCGCCTGGGCGGAGCACGCTCACGGAGCGGGTGGCGGTCTCCCCGCCGACGGCGTCGAGGACGACGTCGTAGCGTTCCTCGGTGTCGGTGAAGTCCTCGGAGCGGTGGTCGACGCAGGCATCCGCGCCGAGTTCGCGCAGGAAGTCGTGCTTGGGGGCGCTCGCCGTCCCGGTGACGTGCGCGCCGCGCTCCTTGGCGAGCTGTACGGCGAGATGGCCGACACCGCCGGCCGCGGCGTGGATCAGCACCCGCTGCCCGGCCCGCAGGTCCGCGGTGTCGACGAGGGCCTGCCAGGCGGTGAGCGCGGCCAGCGGCAGAGCGGCCGCCTGGACGTGGTCGATCCCGGTGGGCTTGGCGGCGAAGGCGCGGGCGGGGCCGGTCACGTACTCGGCGTGGGAGCCCGCCCCGTACGGGTAGGGCAGCATCCCGAACACCTCGTCACCGGGCTGGAAGAGGGTGACGCCGAAGCCGGTCTCCACCACGGTGCCGGAGACGTCCCAGCCGAGGGTCAGCGGCGGGGGCGGCAGGAAGATGCTCAGGGCGCGGTGCTTGAAGTCCGTGGGGTTGAGTCCGGCCGCGTGCACGGCGACGAGGATCTCTCCGGGGCCGGGCGCGGGCCGCGGAAGCTCGGTCAGCCGCAGGACCTCGGGGCCGCCGAGGGCCGTCTGGTGCAGGGCGAGCATCACGGGGGCGCGGTCCGGGGCGGTGGGGTGCGGGGAGTGTGTGGTGGCCGCCGGGGACGGGGAGTCGAGGTGCTCGGGGGTGTCCGTCGAAGAGGTGTCCGTCGATGTCATGGCTCGATCCTGGCCGTACGGTCCGGCCCGGGACGATGGCCAGAAGGTCAGCCTCCGATACATTCCTGCCATGCCCATCGACCCTGCCGCCCGCTCCGTTCCCGGCGCCCGCACCACTCCCACCGCCCGCCCCGCGTCAGCCGTGCCCTCCCGGGTCCGTGAACTCGCCGACCGCGCGGCCGAACTGGACCGCCGGATGCGCCCGGACCCGCGGCCCGGCGCCCACAAGGTCGTCGTCCTTGCCCTCGACGGCGTCTATCCCTTCGAACTCGGCATCCCGCACCGGGTCCTGGGCTCCGCCGATGGCCGCTACGAGGTGCTGTCCGCGAGCGTGGACGGGCAGCCCGTGCGTACCGACTCGGATCTGACCGTCACCCCCGGGCACGGTCCCGAGGTGCTGGCCGAGGCGGACACCGTGGTCATCCCTCCGTACGCGATCACCCGCGCCTCGGCCGCCGCCCCGGACCCGCAGGTCCTCGCCGCCCTCTCCCGCGTCCGCCCCGGCACCCGGCTGGTGTCCATCTGTACGGGCGCCTTCCTGCTGGCCGCCGCCGGTCTCCTGGACGGGCGCCGGGCCACCACCCACTGGGCGCTCACCGACCACTTCCAGGAGCTGTTTCCCCGGGTCGAGTTGGATGCCGGTGTGCTCTTCGTCGACCACGGTGATGTGCTGACCTCCGCGGGGGCGGCGAGCGGTGTCGACGTCTGCCTGCACCTGGTGCGCCAGGACCACGGCAGCGAGGTGGCCAACCACGTCGCCCGTTGCTGCGTCGTGCCGCCGTACCGGGACGGCGGGCAGGCGCAGTACATCGAGCGGCCGCTGCCGCCGGCGAGCGAAACCGGCACCGGGCCGACCCGCGACTGGGCGCTGCGGCGGCTGGAACTGCCTTTGTCGCTGGACGAGTTGGCCGCGCACGCGGCGATGAGCACCCGTACCTTCGCCCGGCGCTTCCGGGAGGAGACCGGTCTGAGCCCCGGCCGGTGGCTGACCCAGCAGCGGCTGCGGCGGGCACGGCATCTGCTGGAGTCCAGCGACCTGCCGGTGGAACGGGTCGCCCACGAGGTCGGCTTCGCCACCGCCACCTCGCTGCGGCGGCACCTGGCAGCGGAGGCGGGGGTGGCCCCGTCGGCCTACCGGCGCACCTTCCGCGCCTCGGGTCCGGCTGCGGGCGGCGTCAGGGAAGCGTCACGGGCCAGGGGCTGAGTGGTCGTCGCCTCCTGATGTGCACTACGCACTCGGCAGCAGGTCCAGCGTGAGCAGGCCGAGATAGCCGGCCAGGAGGAAACGGTGGTCCTCCAGCGAGCTGCCGCAGAGCTGCTCGATGCGGCGCAGCCGGTTGAGGATCGTATTGCGGTGGCAGTACAGCACACCGGCCGCACGGGCGGCGGAGCGGCCGCTCTGGTACCAGATCGTCAGCGTCTTGAGCAGCACCTCCCGCTCGTCGTCCGGCAGGTCGAGCACCGCGCCCAGGGCGCGCTTGGTCAGCCGCTCGGCGAGGGCCGGGCTGGATATGACCAGGGCCTCGGGCAGGCGCTCGGCGATCCACGCCACCTCGTCGCCCTCGTGCCGCACGGTCTGCAGGGCGACATCGGCCGAACGGTGGGCCTCGGGCAGTTCGTGCATCGCGTCGAAGGGGTCGGAGACGCCGATCCGGCCGGACGGGTTGCGGTTGAGCGCCCTGATCAGCCGGAGCACGCTGGAGTGACCGAGTGCCACCAGGCCGATTTCGCGGTCGCCGCGGATGCGCCAGGCGGCTGGGAAGGAGTAGGCCGCGCAGGCGTCGCGGGCGGCGCTGAAGGTGTGGTGGGCGGCGATGTCGAACGTCGCCACGGCCACGGCGTACGGGCCGGTGGCCGGCAGGCCGAGGATCTTCAGTGCCTCGGCGGCCAGTTGGGGGTCGCCGCCGCGGCCTTCCAGAAGGGCGTCGAAGGTGGCCTGCTGGCGCTGAGCGTCCCGGCGCTGCAGTTCGGCCTCGGTGGTGCGGTAGCCCTGGACGACGGCCTCGGAATGACGGTCCATGACGTTCATCACGGCTGTGGTGACCCGCAGGAATTCTGTCAGTTCGGTGTGGGAGCGGCCTTTGACCTCGGTCAGCAGCGAGTTGAGCACCAGCTCGGTTGCGAGCCGGTAGGCGCGTAACACCGCTTCCAGCGGCACCCCCTGCTGGGCCCGGCGGCGTCCGGTGGTGCGGGCCACCGCCAGTTCCTCCTCCGGCGGGCGCTCGACTCCCGCCAGGGACTCCAGGATCGCCCGCAGGTTCTCCTGCACCGATGCGGCGAGGATCTCCAGCGGTACGGCGCCGATCGCCTGGTACATCGGCTCCTGCGCGACGATCTGCCCCACGATGCGGCGGCTGAGTTCCGGGACCTGGCTGAGCATGCGATGGGCCACCGCCGTAAAGGCGGTGCGGGAATCTGCCGACATGTGTCGGGAGGGTAGCGAGGGAGGTCCACTGCGTGAACAGCCCGTGGCCGTCGGCTTGAGAACACGTGGACCAAGCGAGAACGGGGGTTGAACAGCAGGCGAACGCGCCCTGCACAATCGGCCCCGCCAGAGGCTGTGCACCGGAACAGAGCGGCAGCTTGAGCCCACACATACCGTGAGCCAACCGAGATCCCCGCCGTTCACGGACCCGACGCCTTCGCGTCACGGGTATCCGCTCAGGGAGGCGAATGCGATGCAGGAGATGCAGTACCGCGTACCGGACGGCGAGCACGAGGGGTGGCTCGAACCCGCCGAGCACAAGGGGTGGTTCGAACCGGGACACCGGCACGCGCCCCGGACGAAGCAGGGCGCCGTGGTGACCAGCACGATGCCGCTGCCCCGCTCCGAGCCCCTCGTGGCGCACCAGGACCAGCCCCAGCCGCGCAGCGCGCCCGCCCACCACACCGACCAGCGGCCGGCGGTCACCCAGCGGCACACCGAGCGGCTCCACCGCAGGTACGCCGAGATCCTTCAGGAGGTGCGCATCGCCCAGTGCGGCATTCAGGTCCTCTTCGCGTCCCTGCTGACCCTCGGGGTGACCCCGAAGTTCGCGCAGCCGACCGCGTTTCAGCAGTGGACCTACTGCGCCGCGCTCGGCTGCGCGCTCGGCGCGGCCGGTACGCTGCTCGCGCCCGCCGCCCTGCACCGGCTCGTCCGGGGCGACCACGCCAGGGACGCCCTGGTCGATTCCGCCAATCGCTGCCTGATAGCGGGGATGGCGTTTCTCGCCCTGGCGATCAGCACCGCCATGACGCTGATCATGGATATGGCGATCGGGGCCATTCCCGCTCTCATCAGCGGCGCCGCGGCGCTGTTCTGGTTTCTGCTGCTGTGGCTGCTCGGGCCGATGCACATCCGCAGACGTCTACGGCCGGTCAGGTCGAAGGGTGTGCACACCGCCGCGACGTCCGTCCCGGCCGGACCGGCTGCCCCGGAGGCCCGCTGACATGACGGGACGGCCGGCGCCGGTCAGAGCTGGTTCTCGCCCCCGTCGACGTACAGGTTGGCGCCGAGGATGAAACTGCTCTGCTCGGAGGCGAGGAAGGCCACCGCGTTGGCGACCTCGTCCGCGCGCCCGATCCGGCCGAGCGGGACACCCGTGGCGAACTGCGACTTGGTGACGGGCGTGTCCGCCGTGGCGACCACGCCATCGAGCCCGGGAGTGTCGATGGTGCCCGGGGAGACCGCGTTGACCCGGATGTTCCGGCCCTTGAGCTCGTTGGCCCAGGTCCGGGAGAAGGACCGGAGTGCTGCCTTGGAGGCCGCATACGTGCCGAACGCCGCGACACCGTCATCGGCGCGCACAGACGAGTTGAGGATCACCGAGGCGCCGTCGTTGAGCAGCGGCAGTGCCTTCTGCACGGTGAACAGCGTGCCCCGCACATTGACGTCGAAGGTCTGGTCGAAGTGCTCCTCGGTGATCTGCTCCAGCGTCGCGAACGACGCGGCGGCGGCGTTGGCGAACAGCACGTCCAACCCCCGGCCCCGGGCGCGGACCGTGTCGTACAGCCGGTCCAGGTCGGCGAGGTTCGAGATGTCGCCCGACACCGCGGTGGCCCTCGCCGGGCCGATGGTCTCCACGGCCGCGTCCAGCTGGGTTCTGCGCCGGCCGGTGATGAACACGTGCGCGCCCTCGTCAGCCAGCCGTACGGCGGTGGCCAGACCGATGCCGGTGCCGCCTCCGGTCACGACGGCGGTCTTGCCCTCGAGCTGTCCCATGCGAATGACCTCTCCAAGATTTCAGTACCGATCGGTACTGAACAAGACCATAGCACTTCCGTACCGATCGGTGCGGAAGAGATGGGGTGGGGGACATGGATACGCACCGGAAGGCGTCGATCGGCCGACGGCGCCACCCGCGACGACCTGCGGCAGGTGGCCGACATGGCCCTGCGAACCTGGTCACCGGCCAGCCTCACCTACGCCGCGACAACGGCCGATCCCGCCACCGACCGGCAGCGCCACCGCGACAGCCTGGCCGCCACCGTGCGCCGCGCGTTCGCACCCTGACGACACCGGCGCAAGGAACAACGCGCGTACCCTGCCGATGCGGGACCCCGCCCGACCACGCGAGAGGACACCCACCGATGTCCGAGATCCACGACCGACCCGGGGAGCGAGGGCCGCGTATGCCCGAGCCCCCGGAAGTGAACGCGGCGGCCGTCGCGGACGGCATCGTGCCCGGCTTCGGCATGGACGCCATCCACGAGGCCGCGCGGCGCCTGTCCGGTCATGTGGTCCGGACACCTCTGCTCACCTCCCCGATGCTGGACGAGCTCGTCGGCGCCCGCGTCCTGGTCAAGGCCGAATGCCTCCAGCTCACCGGCTCGTTCAAGGTGCGCGGGGCGCTCAACGCCCTGCTCGCCCTGGAGGAGGAGGCGCGCCGCGCGGGGATCGTGGCCTACTCCGCCGGCAACCACGGGCAGGGCGTGGCCGCGGCGGCACGGCTCGCCGGTTGCCCCGCGGTCATCGTCATGCCGCATGACGCCCCGCAAATCAAGGTCGACAACTGCCGCTGGTGGGGCGCCGAGACAGTCCTGTACGACCCGCGGACCGAGGACCGGGAAGAGGTCGCCCGGAAGATCCTTCAGGACCGCGGCATGACGCTGATCCCGCCCTTCGACGACGTCAGGGTCATGGCCGGGCAGGGCACCGTCGGCCTGGAGATGGCCGAGCAGGCGCGCGAGCTGGGCCTGACCCCGGACGCGGTCCTGGTGAACTGCAGTGGCGGCGGGCTGGCCTCCGGTGTGATCGCCGCGCTCCACCACGCGTTCCCCGGCATGGTGAACCACATCGTCGAACCGGCAGGCTTCGACAAGATGGCCCGGTCCCTGGCGACCGGCCGCGTATGCGCCAATCCCCACCCGCCCGGCGGCCTCATGGACGCCATCTCCGGCCCGGCGGCCGGTGCGCGCCCGCTGGCCGTCCTCCGCCACCACGATGTGACCGGCCTGACCGTCACCGACGAGGAGGTCCTGGCCGCCATGGGCACGGCCCACCGGCTCCTCAAGATCGTGATGGAGCCGGGGGCCGCCGCATCCCTGGCGGCACTGCTGTCCGGGAAGGTGGACGTACGGGGCAGGACCGTGGCGCTCGTGGCGTCGGGCGGCAACGTCGATCCAGCGGTCTACCGCCGGGCCCTGGCGGACTGAACCACACCCCGCCGAGGAGTACTGCATCCCCTCGGCGGGGAACACCTGTGGCCGATGTGACGCCCAGGGGCGCTCCGCGCCCGGCCATCGCGGCGCCGCCGATCAGGCCATCGAGGTCGAAGCGTGCCGTCGGTGCACGTAGGCTCGGTGGATGGCGAAGTATTTCGATGTGCATCCCGATAACCCTCAGCAGCGCACCATCAGCAATGTGGCCGACAGGATCCGCTCCGGTGGGCTGGTCGCCTATCCGACGGACTCCTGCTTCGCGCTGGGATGCCAGATGGGCAATCGTGACGGAATCAATCAAATCCGGTCGATTCGCAACCTCGACGACCGTCACCACTTCACCCTGATGTGCCAGAACTTCGCGCAGCTCGGCCAGTTCGTGCACATCGACAAGGACGTGTTCCGCGCGATCAAAGCGGCGACGCCCGGCAGCTACACCTTCATCCTCCCGGCGACGAAGGACGTACCGCGTCAGCTTCCGCACCCGAAGAAGAAGACGGTCGGCGTCCGGATCCCCGACCATGTCGTCACCCAGGCCCTGCTCGCCGAGCTCGGTGAGCCACTGCTCTCCAGCACCCTGCTGCTGCCCGACGAGGACGAGCCGATGACACAGGGCTGGGAGATCAAGGAACGGCTCGACCATGTGGTGGACGCCGTGGTCGACTCGGGTGACTGCGGCACCGAGCCGACCACGGTCATCGACTTCTCCAGCGGCGAGGCCGAGATCGTACGCCGGGGGGCGGGGGACACGGCACGGTTCGAGTAGCCGCGCCGCCGGCCCCCGGCCGCGCGCCGATCAGGCGGGTGGCAGGTATGGCACCTCCTGGCCGTTGACGATGACCCGCCGGAAGGTCAGGTCGTCGGTGTAGGCGATGCTGTCGGGGTTGAGGATGCCGGTGAAGGCGGAGCGGGAGAGGTGCACACCGCGCAGATGGTCGGTGTCCAGGCCGACCAGCCGCAGCACGGTCTGGGCGCCGTCGATCGCCATACGGTCCATATGGATGTTCCGCACGGACACCGGCAGGGTCCCGTCCTCGCCGCCGTTGTAGGCCATGGTCACGAACGCGATGTCGCGCTCCACGTCCTGTCCGGTGAAGTTCCGGATGTGCACACCGTCGATGAAGCCGCCGCGCTTCTTGTTCGCCTTGACGTACAGCGCGTGCTTGACGGGGTAGCGGCCGGGGAAGTCCGGTGGGTTGATCTCGCAGTTCTCGGCGAAGATGTCGCGCACCCCGCCGGACATCTCGCTGCCGACGGTCATCCCGCCCCAGCGGCCGGAGAACTGGCAGTCGCGTACGACGATGTTCCTGCTCGGTACGCCGACGCGGTGGCCGTCCTCGTCCCGGCCGGACTTGACGGCCACGCAGTCGTCGTTGGTGTTGAAGCGGCAGTCGGTGATGAGCACATCCGAGCAGCACTCCGGGTCGCAGCCATCGGTGTTGTAGAGGGTGCTGTCCACGGTGACACCGCGCACGGTGACGTTGCTGGAGAGCACCGGATGCACGGTCCACATCGGCGGGTCGACGATGGTCAGGTCGCTGACCAGGACATTGCGGCAGCGGTAGAACTGCACCATCTTCGGCCGCAGATAGTGGCCGTCACCGAAGACGCGCCTGGCCACCGGCGCTCCCGTGGAGCCCATCTCGCGCAGCAGTTTCTGATCGGCCCCCTGCGGTCCGCTGTCGCGGTACCAGCTCTCCCACGGGCCGAGCCGCGCCTGCCCGTCGAGGATGCCGGGCCCGGTGACCGCGACGTCCCGCGCGCCGTACGCGTAGATGAAGGGCGAGTAGTTGTAGCACTCGGTGCCCTCCCAGCGGGTGAGCACCACCGGCAGGAAGTCGCGCGGATCGGGGCTGAAGGCGATGGTGGCGCCCGCGGTGACATGCAGATTCACCCGGCTGCGCAGATGGATCGCACCGGTGAGGAAACGGCCCTCGGGGACGACGACCTGGCCGCCGCCCGCGCGGTGGCAGGCGGCGATGGCGGCCCGGAACGCCGCGGTGTTCATCGTCCGCCCGTCGCCGACCGCGCCGTAGTCGGTGATCCTGAAGCTCCGGCGGGGGAAGGCGGGCGGCCTGATCCGGTCCAGGATCCCCGGCACCGCGCGCCACGCCCCGGAGTAGTCGGTGGCCGCGCCGGTGTGCGACGTGGCCGCGTACGCCTGCCCCGCGGGCAGTTGGGGGAGCAGCGCGCCTGCCGCCAGCAGACCGCCGGTGCGCAGCGCCGAGCGGCGGGAAGGTCTCGGATGCATCGCCTGGCTCCTCAGGTGGTCCGGCCGACGGAGAGCCGGTCGAGGTCGGGGGCGGACTCGGTGTCGTTGGAGATCTTGATGGTGTTGGCGCCGGCTTTGAGGGTGACCGGGAGGGAGGTCGTGCGCGGGGTGGTGTTACCGGTGTCGGTCACGGTCACCTTGGTCGCCGGGCCGCCGTTGACGCTCACCTGGAACGAGCGGGTGCCGTTGACCGTGTAGTCGAGGTGGAGCGTGTGCTGCCCGCCGTCGGGGACGACGACATCGGGGAAGACCATGGCCGCCTGCTCGCTGCCGCCGATGTTGCGCACCTTCTCGGCCCCGGAGCAGGGTCCGCAGCCGGTGAGGCCCGTGCTGCCGAACTGGTTGGCCGAGTCCTCCGCTTCGCGCGCCCATATCCGGTCGGCGGGCAGTGGCCGCACCTTGACCTGGTCCGAGACCGACTTCTGCCGGCCGAGCAGCCCGAAGTCCGCCGTGACGGGGATGTCGGCCGAACCGGCGTCCTGGCCGGGCGGGGAGGTGAGGGTCCAGGTGCCCCGCACCGTCTGGCCGAGCCGCAGCGACCGGGCCGTGACCGGGCCGCCGTCCGCGGTCCAGCCGGCCGGCAGCCGGGGGGCGAGGCTGATGCCGTCGAGCTGCTCGTCGGCGTCGAGCCGGAGAGTCGCCGTGACGGTGAGGGACCGCCGGCCGGGCCCGACCCATTGCAGACCGTGGGGCTGGACGGTGAGCGTGGTCTTGGGCGTGTACGAGGCCGGGGGCAGCGGGGCGACCGCGATCCGGTCCAGCCCGGGGCCGCGGCGGGCGGTGCTGAAGACCTTCACCGTGTTGGCGCCCGCCTTGAGTGGCACGGACACCGCCGTGCTCTCCGGCACCTCGGGGCTGCCCGCGACCACGGGGACCTCGACCGGTGCCGCGCCGTTGACACTCACGGACAGCGAGGAGGCGGCCTTCGCGGTGTGGTCCAACTGGAGCCGGTAGTCGCCGCTTTCGGGGGCGCGGACCTCGCGGTACGTCACGGAGTTGCGGGCCCCGCCGCCGAGGCCGTCCACGCGCCGGCCGCCCGAGCAGGCGCCGCATGCCACGGAGCGGACCGTGCCCGACGACGCGTTCTGCCGGGCCTCGGCCTCCAGCGGCAGCCGGCTGCGGGTGGTCTTCGAGCGGCCGTAGGCCACCTGGATCTCGTCGATGCGCAGCTGGTTGTAGAACTCCGGTGCCTGCGGGCCGCCCCACAGGCTGCGCACCTCCAGCTTCAGATAGCGGGCGTCGCGGCCACCGATGTCGATGGTCTGCACCCCGCGGGCGCTGGGCAGAGTGCCGGAGCGCACCTGCGTCCAGCGCTTGCCGTCGCCGCTGGCGTAGACGCGGTAGTCCTTGATGCGCGCGGAGTCCTCGGGGCGCCCGAAGGAGGACCGGGCGTGCGTCGGCGACCACTCGCGCTGGTTCACCGCCAGCGCCGTGGTGTGCTTGCGCGCGCCGAGGTCGAGGGTGACGGAGACGGGCAGCTTGCCGTCGCTGTCCCAGTAGGTCTCGTAGTCGCCGTCGGCCAGGTCGGCCGCCGGGTGGCCGGTCCGCGCGGAGGTGGCGGTGGCGCCGACACCGGACTGCGGATAGAAGGGCCGGCGGCCGTCGGTCTCGACCTTGAAGACGGTGTCGTACGGATCCCAGTCGTGGATGCCGAGGATGGACAGATGGCCGCCGGACTGGCTGAAGCGCATCTTCTGACCGGTGCGGAGGTTGGTGACCCGGCGCACGGTGTAGCCGTTGTCGCCCAGCCGCACCATGTCGGTGCGGGGCGGGGTGACCACGTGTACGTACTGGGTGCGGTCGCCGTTCTCGCCCCGGCCCACGGTGACCACGCCATGGGCGCCGTCGTTCCAGAACCCGGGCCGCATGCCGCCGTACATATAGCCGCCGCCCTCGACGCCGTGCACCGACTCCTTGATGGGCTCAACCCACTTGCCCATGAAGTCGTTGAACTCCTCCTGCTGGGGCGGGAGTTTGCCGTTCACCATGGGTGTCTCGGCCATGAGCGACTTGATGGAGGAGCCCGCGTTGGTGATGTAACGGCCGGTGCTCAGCCGGGCGTCGACCTCGTGGTCACCGCCGTCGTACCACCAGTCGCCGGTGGTCGGCAGCTTGTAGTCGGCCTCGGTCAGCCGGGGCATGGGAACGCTCACGGCGGCGGGGTAGTCGTACGCCGGGGTCATACCGGTCTTCTGCTCATTGCTGACCGTGTCCATGATCGGCGTGTCTTCGTTGTTGTTGCTCAGCAGCCAGTCCGGGCGGCGCTCGCGGATCTTCTCGTAGAGGCCGTGCTCCTCCCAGTACTCGTTGTCGTTGTCGATCCAGAACCCCGACAGGTCCGGGTACTTCTCCATGGCCTCGAGGAACAGGTCGTAGCTGTACCTGCCGAAGCCTTGGCGCGTGGTGAGGTCGACCTGCTCGCCCTTGTACGCCGAGTAGGCGGCCGAATCCAGCGTCTCGACGCCGTCCGCGTTGTGCCACTGCGGATCGTCGGTCATGTAGAGGACGATGCGCACGCCCTTGGCCTTACCGGCGGCCACCAACTCGCCGAGCAGATCGCGCTCGGTGGCACAGCTTCCCGGAATCTTCGAGGGCCACGGGCGGGCGTAGCCCAGCCTGCTGTGGAAGGTGGCCAGCACGATGTACGAGGCGCCGAGCTTGCGCGCCTCGTCCACCCAGTAGTCGGCGCTCCAGCCGCCCTCGGTGACATCGCGCTCCCACTCGGCGCAGTCGCGGTGCTGGGGGTGGGTGAACATGCCCCAGTGCAGGAAGAGCCCGGCGGTGGACTGACGCAGCCACTCCTGCCGGGGGTGGTGGACCTCGGCCTTGGCGGGGGCGGCGAGGAGGCCGATGGCCAGGGCGAGTACGACCGCCGCGCACACAGCGCGCCACCGGGAGCGGGTGGCGCGGATGGCATGTGTGGTGCGGGCAGCAGAGATGTGGAAGGGGCGGAGCGGGATCCTCGGCGTGGGCATATCCTGTCCTCCGTGAACGTTCCCGTGAGCGTTCACGAAGCACTGTCCGGCTCACCCGGCCGCCGTGTCAATATGTGTGCGGCGGTGGGGTGTTATGCGGTGGCGATCCGTTGACGCCCGTCGTCGCCGCGGTGATTATCAAGGCGGGAGCGGATCGGGGACCGCATCCATGAGCGCGCCCGAGTGCCACGTCCGCGGGTGGGGGAGAGGGGTGGGGACCATGCCCGCGAACGGCAGGCCGCGCCGGATCACCATCGACGACGTGGCGCGCTCGGCCGGGGTGTCCCGGCAGACCGTGTCCCGCGCGGTCAACGACAAACCGGAGATCGACCCCGCCACCCGGCAGCGGGTGCTCCTGGTGGCCCAGTCCATGGGGTACCGGCCCAGCCGGTTCGCCCGTGGCATGGTCGGCCCGGGGCTCACCACGCTGGGGCTGGTCATCGCGGACGTGCTCAACCCGTTCTTTCCCGAGGTGGTCTCCGGTGTGCTGGCGGCGGCCGACGAGCGCGGCTGGCAGGTCGCCGTCTACAGCACCGGATCCGCCCTGGAACGCGAGACCGCGGTGGCGAAGACCGTGGTGAACCACGTGGACGCGTGTATCGCCTTTCTGCTGGACCCCGGCGCCATCGAGCTCATCCGGCGCTCCGGGATGCCCTTCGTCCTGCTGGACAACGAGCACCGGCCACCGGCGGTGAGCGGGGGCCGGATCGACTTCGCCAGCGGGATGCGCCAGGTGGTCGGCCACCTTGTCGAGCGCGGCCACCGCCGGATCGCGATGCTCGACGACCGCGGGCGCCCGGACGCGGGCGACCGCGGCACCCGGCACTCGCTGTTCCTGGGGACCGCCGCCGAACTGGGGCTGCCCGCGGACGAGAACTGGGTGTTCCCGGCGGCCAACTCCCTCGACGGCGGGGCGGCGGCCATGGACGACGTGCTGGACACCGGCTTCGGCGCGACGGCCGTGCTCGCGTACAACGACCTGATCGCCATCGGTGCCATGCGCCGCGCCCGCGACCGCGGGGTGCGGGTGCCGGAGGACTGCGCGTTCGTCGGCTGCGACGGGCTGACGCTGAGCCGGCTCGTGGACCCGCCGCTGACCACCCTGACGGTCGACAAGGAACTCCTCGGCCGGGCCGCGGTGCGGCAGGCCGCCGCGCAGATGACCGGCGCCGGAACGGGCGAGACGGTGATCGAGCCACGCCTCGTGGTCCGCGCGTCCTCCTGACCTACCCGCCGCCGCCGTCGGCGCTCCCGGCGAACAATATGAACGCAATGATCGACGGGATGGCGCTCGCCCCCGGCGGTTCCTAGCATCCCCGTGCGCAGCGCAGCTTCGCGCGGAGCACGATAGGAGCCACTCCTTGAACACATCTGACGCGCCCACGCATGTCTCCTGGTGGGCCTCCCACCGCCGACGCCGTCCAGCGGTACTGGCGGCCGTGCTCGCGGCCGTGTCCCTCGGCACGCTCGGCAACGCACCCACCGGCCACGCCCAGACCACCCAGCCCGCGGCCGCCACCTGCCCGGCCAAGCTGGCCGGGAAGGCGAAGTGCTACACCGGCCAGGACACCAACGGGGCGTACTACACGATCGCGGTGCCCACGCACTGGAATGGATCCCTCGTCGTGCACGCACACGGCGGGCCCGATCTCGGCGACTCCTCCGACCCGTCCCGCAGCGCCGACGACCTGGAGCGCTGGGCGGTGATGGTCGACCAGGGATATGCCTGGGCCGGCTCCTCCTACCGCCGCGGTGGCTACGGAACCCGGATGGCCGCCGCCGACACCGAGAACGTACGCCGCCTGTTCCTCGCACGGTTCGGCAAGCCGAAGCGGACGTACATCCACGGCCAGTCCTGGGGTGGCGACGTCGCCGCGAAGGTCGCGGAAACCTACGGCGCACGGCCCGGGGCCTACGACGGGGCGCTGCTGACCAGCGGTGTCCTCGGCGGTGGCTCGCGCGGCTACGACTACCGCGTCGACCTGCGGGTGGTCTACCAGTACTACTGCCACAACCACCCCCGGCCGACCGAGCCGCAATACCCCCTGTGGCAGGGGCTGCGGCCGGACTCCACCCTGACGAACGCCGGGCTCCGCGCCCGCCTTCAGGAGTGCACCGGCTACGCGTCCGACCCCGCGGACCGGACCGCGGCGCAGCAGCGCAACCTCGACGACATCCTCGCCGTCACCCGCATCCCGGAGCGCTCACTCGAATCGCATCTGCAGTTCTCGACCTTCACCTTCCGGGACATCGTGTGGAACCGGCTCGGCGGCCGTAACCCGTTCGGCAACCGGGGTGTGTGGTATTCGGGTTCACACGACGACAAGGCGCTCAACGCGGGTGTCGAGCGGTTCTCGGCCGATCCCACCGCCCGCCGTGACCTCTCCTACGACAGCGATCTCACCGGCAGGGTTTCCCTTCCGGTCCTCACCCTGCACGCGATCGACGACCCGACGGCCTTCGTGGAGCACGAGGCGGCCTACCGCGCCACTCTCCGGGGTGCCGGCCGGGGCGGAAACCTCGTCCAGACGTTCACGAAGGAGACCGAGCACAGTGCGCTGAGCGACTCCGAATACGCCAACTCCCTCTCGGCGCTCGACACTTGGGTGCGCTCCGGCCGTAAGCCGACCCCGTCCTCGATCGCGGCCTCCTGCGGAGCCTTCGACGACATCTACGGCAGCGGTTGCTTCTACGACTCCGCCTTCCACCCCTCGCCCTACGCCTCGCGGGTCCGTCCCCGACCGGGCGGGCTCGGCTGGCCCGCCATGACCGCGGCACAGGAGCGGGCGTGGAGCCGGATCGACGGTGTGGGGATCGCCCCCTGACGGGCCCCGCCCACCGGGGTCGGCCCCCTGCGGCCGACCCCGGCCCCGACGCCGGTCAGGTGCTTCGGGGAGCCGCGGCTCGGGGGCGGGGAGGGCCGGGCTCCCCGCCGTGGTTACCGTGGCCCCAGCACCCCACCGAACCGCCCCCTGGAGGATCCCGTGCCCGTACCCCTCGGCGAGGACGTGCTGGCGCTGCTGCGCCGTCCCAGCACCTGCTACCTCGCCACCACGATGCCCGACGGCTCGCCCCAGCTCACCCAGACCTGGGTCGACACCGATGGCGAGCACGTCCTGATCAACAGTGTTGAGTCGCATCAGAAGACCCGGAACATCGCGCGCGACCCGCGGGTGGCCGTCGCGGTCGCCGACCCCTCGCAGCCCTCCTCCTACGTCCAGATCCGAGGCCGTGTGGTGCGGGTGACCACCGAGGGAGCGAGCGACCACATCGAGGCGCTCGCGCAGAAGTACCTCGGGGGGCCCTATCCCTGGTTCGGCGGCCGCGATCAAGTCCGGGTGATCTATGTGATCCAGCCTGAACGGATCAGCAGCCCCCGCGGCTAGGCGGGTCCGCTGGGCCGTGGTCGCCCGACCCCCGCGGGAAGAGCAACCCGCACACGGGAGCGATGTCATCACTCGATCGTGAGTTGTTCCCTTCATATGCCCGGTGCGATGCCACGCTGGCCGACACGGCGTATGACCGGCGCCGCCCGGACGTGCTGAGGGTGGGGGATGGGATGGCGCAAGGCGCGGGACGACGCGGGGGACTGGACGAGCGGGCGGTGCTGCTGGCGGCCGGGCTGGCCGATCTGGCAGTGAGCACGCTGGGTTCGGTGCTGGGGACGGCGCGGGTGTTGCTGCGCCGCTCGGACGCCGCGGAGCTGGCGGCGGAGGCCGAGCACGATCTGATGGCACGCGGGCGCCTGGTGCTGGACCGGCGTACCGCGGCCGTCCCCCCGGCCCACCTGGAGATTCTCGCCCGGCACGCGCTGGCTCGGCGGGCCACCGGCGATGTCTGACCGGCGGGGGTCCGACCGATGGGGGCCGGCCGCGTTCAAGACCCGCGTCGACGAGGTGCTGCACCGTTTCGTCGCCCAGGAGGCCGAGCAGTTGTCGGCGATCGATCCGGCCCTGGGCCCGGTGGCCGGGCAGTTGGAGGCGGCGGTCGCGGACGGCAAGCGGCTGCGGGCGGCGTTCTGCTACTGGGGCTGGCGCGCGGTGGGGCAGCCGGACAGCGATGCGCTCGTGCGGGCGGCGGCCTCGATGGAGCTGGTGCATGCCGCCGCGGTGGTGCACGACGATCTCATCGACGACAGTCCGCTGCGGCATGGCCGGCCCACGGCGCATATCGCCCTGCGCGGTGCCGTACGCCGCCGCCCGCGTGCGGTGGCCGCCGCCAGGTCGCTGGCGATGCTGGTGGGGGATCTGCTGATGTCGCTGGCCGGGCAGATGTTCGCCACCAGCGGTCTGCCCGCCGCGTACCTGGCACGGGCCCGCCCGCTGTGGTCGGTGCTGGCCCGGGAGCTGATCGCGGGGGAGTGCCTGGAGATCCTGCGTACCGGGGCCGATCCGGACACCACGGCGTCGCTGAAGGTCATCCGGTACAAGACCGCCAAGTACACCGTCGAGCAGCCCCTGCTGATCGGCGGCGCCCTGGCCGGGGCCGGTGAGCGGCTGCGCGAGGGCTACTCCGCGTACGGGCTGCCGCTGGGCGAGGCGTTCCAGCTCCGGGACGACCTGCTCGGCCTGTTCGGAGACCCGGAACGCACCGGCAAGGCCAACGCCGACGATGTGCGCGGCCACCGGCCCACGGCCCTGCTGGCGGAGACCTGGCGCATCGCCGGTGACGACGAGCGGGAGCAGCTGAGCGCCCTCCTCGGCCGACGCGATCTGGACGCGGCCGGTCTGGACGCGGTCCGTGAGGTGATGTGCCGGCTGAAGGCCCCGGACCGTATCGAGGCCATGATCTCCGCGCGGGTCGAGGAGGCCCTCGACGCTCTGCACGAGCTGGACGCACCCCCGCACGCCGCCACTGCCCTGACCGCGCTGGCGCGTTCGGCGGCGGTCCGCCTGTCCTGACCCCGCGCAGGCGGGAGTTACGTGCCGTCCCGGCCGCCGCCCCCGCCTGTCGTGAACGACCCGTGAATGACAAGGAGTTCTGTCATGACCTACACCGAGGCATCGATGGACGCCCTGCGGCAGGCCGGTGACGAACTCGCCGACGCCACCGTCGCCGCCCTCTTCGAACGCGGGGAGGTGGGCATGTTCAACACCCTGATGCGCTATGTCTCCACCGTCGGCGCTCCCTTGCCGGACGGGCTGCCCGATGTCGCCCGGGAGTACCTTCGGGCCACCAGCGCCCCGCCCTCCTGGGTGGACTGGGGGGAGATGGAGAAGGCCCGGCTGTTCTTCACCGACAACAACGTGCACATCTCCACCGCGCTGTCCTTCGCCTCCATGCCCGCGTGCTACGTCGTCCCGCGGGTGGCGAAGCTGCTGTCGGCCACCCACGGGCTGAAGTACCCCGCCAAACGGATGGCGGAGACCGGCCAGTTCACCGTCTACCTGATGCAGCCCGGCGCCTTCGAGGCCGGCAGCCGCTTCATCCCCGCCGCCCAGAAGGTCCGCCTGCTGCACGCCTCCATCCGCCACCACCTGAGGCGGGAGAACCGCTGGGACACCGACGCGCTCGGGACGCCGATCTGCCAGGAGGACATGATCGGCGGGCAGATGTTCTTCTCCCTGCTGGTCCTGGACAGCCTGCACCGCCTCGGCATCCACATGTCGACGGACGGCGCGGAGGCGTACTACTACGCCTGGCGCGTGGTCGGTGCCATGCTCGGCGTCGACCAGGACGCCGTCCCCACGACCCTCGACGACGCCCGCCGGTTCCTCGACCTGTACATGGTCCGGCACATGGGGCCGTCCGAGGAAGGCGCGCACCTGACCCGGCAGCTCATCGACCTCTACGAGGAGGTCGTGCCCGGGACCTTCTTCGACCCGATCGTCTCCGCACTCATCCGCCACCTCGTCGGGGACACCTGCGCCGACTGGCTCCAAGTGCCGCGCACCCCGTGGGACACCGTCGTCAAGGCCGTGCCCCACCTCCTCGGCGTACTGGAGACCATCGAGGACCGCTCCCCGCTCGGGGCCTGGGCGCTGGACCGCCTCGGCCACCTCACCACCATCCTCGAACTGTCCTCCCTCACCCGCGGACGCGTGATGCACTACGCCATCCCCGAACAGCTCAGGAAGGACTACGGCATCCCCGGCACGGTGCCCCGCACTCACCGGTGGACCCCGCCTGCCGCCACCGTCTCCCGGTGACCCGCGCACGCCATCTTCGACGGCACAGCGAGAAGGGAGCGGGGCAGCCGCATCAAGCCACCGGGCTGCCGAACCATGGGACCGCGGCCCGCTCGAGCGCCTCACGGTCGGGGTGGCGATCGCCTGCCCAGGCGACGACGCCGTCCGGCCGGACGAGCACGGCGCCTGATCCGAGGTCGTTTCTCGCCGGCCCGGCCGCGTACCGCATCCGGCCCTCCCAGCGCATCGCTGAACCGTGCAGGCGTCGGTCGACGCTGAAATCGAGCACGATGCCTTGTCCGTCCCGCATCAGGTCGCCGAGGCGCGTGCCGTCCTGAAGGCGAAGGTCCGGGGCGTTGCGGCCGACCAGTGGATGCTCGCTGCCGAGGTCGTAGCGGATCGACGATCCCGACACCTTCTGGAACACGTAGGTCGTTCCGTCACGGGTCCCGATCAGGTCGCGGACCACCGCTTGGATCGCCTGGCCATGCGCGTCCGGCCGCATGGCCGCCACCTGGGCGCGCGACCAGTCGAGCACTGCCGCGCCGATCGGATGGCGCTCGCGGGTGTAGGTGTCGAGCAGCCCGTCCGGGGCGTGCCCGTGCACGGTGGCCGCGAGTTTCCATCCCAGGTTCATGGCGTCGCCGATGCCGGTGTTGAGTCCCTGCCCGCCGAGGGGGGAGTGGATATGAGCGGCGTCGCCCGCGAGCAGGACGCGTCCCGCCCGGTAGGTCGTCGTCTGCATCGCCCGATCGGTGAAAGTCGAGGCGAGATGGATGGCGCTCAGTGTCACGTCGGTGCCGGACACTCGGCGCAGAACCGTCTGGAGATGGTGGCGAGTCGGCGGCTGCGAGCGGTCGAACGCGCCACCGTCGAAGTCCATCATGCCGATGTGCCCTTCCGCGGGCATCCGGATGTACATGCCGCTCGGCGTCAGGTTGAACCCGGGGCGCAGCTTCTCGGGATCGGCGATGGTGGCGTGCAGGGTGTAGCCGGTGAACTGCGGCTCGCTGCCGACGAAGTCGAAGCCCGCGAGCCCGCGCACCGTACTGCGTCCGCCATCGCAGCCGACGAGCCAGCGCGCCGCGTACGCGTGCTCGCCCGCTTGCGCGACCACGCTCTCCTCGTCCTGGGCGATGGCTGAGACCGTGACGCCGCGCCTGATTTCCACGCCGAGCTTGGACGCCCGCTCGGACAGCACCGCCTCGACCGCTTCGAGGTGTGTCAGCATGCCCTCCGGTGCCGGGCTGGGAAGCCGGAACGGCAGGGCGGCGACGTCGACCTTGGCCGGATCGAGCATCATGCCGGCGAAGTGGCCCGCGGTGCGCGGGGGTGACGGCTCGTCGGTGTCGGTGTGCGCGCCGGGATCGTCGTGGACGCCCGAGGCCGTCAGCAGCGGGTGCAGCATCCCGCGGCGGTAGAACGCCTCGACCGACGCGGCGGACAGGCCCCGCATCCCGAGCGGCTCCGCCCGCCACGGGGAGCTGGGCTCCGGCTCCCGTTCGAGCACCAGGACCGAGCAGCCCGCGAGGCCGAGTTCGCAGGCGAGGAACAGACCGACCGGGCCGGCGCCCACGATCACTACGTCATGCACGACAACTTCCCTTCCGAAGCCTGTGGTCTTCAGGCACGGGAAGGCTGACGCGGGCCGCTCACACGGGGCACACACGGCGCTGACATGGGGGCACGTGGCGCTGACGCTGACGCTGCCGTCCCGCACCGTCTCAGCGCTGCGTACGGGCCCCCGGCAGGCTGCTGATGGCGGCGTGCCGGGGATGTGCGGATGGCCGTACGCCGCCGTGATCACGGTCGCGCTCGCCGCGCCGTCCGGTACGGGCGTGGACGGCGAACGTCAGGCGCCGTCCCGATGTAGGCGCTGTCCTGGTGGAGGCACTGCCCTGATGTGGGGATCCGAGAGCGCGTGCGCGAAGATCGGGGGATGGACGGGAGCGCGCTTCGCGTCACGCTGCTCGGCGCCTTTCGGGTGTCGCGCGGTGACGCCGCCCTGCCCGTTCCTGGTGCCCGGTCGCGAGGTCTGGTCGTACGGCTGGCGCTCGCCGGTGGGCGCGCGGTCGAGCAGGGCGTCCTGGTCGACGCGGTCTGGGCCGAGGGCCCGCCGGCCGGCCCCGCCCACGCCCTGCAGACCCTCGTCTCGCGGCTGCGCCGGACCCTCGGCTCGGCCGACGCCGTCGCACAGGTCGCGGGTGGCTACCGGCTGGACGTGGACGCGCACGACGTGGACGCGCTGCGGTTCGAGCAACTCGCCGCCGACGGCCGTGCCCGCCTGCGGACCGGCGACCCGAATGCCGCGGCGGCCGTGCTCGGCGAGGCCGTGGCGCTATGGGACGACCGCCCCGGAGCCGAGCCCACGGCCGTCGCCGCGGTCGCGCCCGCCGCCGCGACCCGGCTGGCCCACGCCTCGGTCGAGGCCGTCGCCGACCTCGCCGACGCCGAGCTCTCCCTGGGCCGTGCCGACGAGGCCGCCGCCCGCCTGACCGCCCTGCTCGCCGAGCACCCCGTCCACGAACGGGCGGCCGCGCTGCTCATGGACGCGCTCGCCGCCCAGGGCCGCCAGGCCGAGGCCCTGGCCCGGTACGAGCGGATCCGCGCAACCCTGGCCGACGTCCTGGGCACCAACCCGGGCGCCGCCCTGCACGAGCGCCATCTGCGCCTGCTGCGCGCCGAGCGGCCCGCCCCGGCCGCCGACACCGCGCCGACCAGTCCGGCCGAGCAGACGAGCCCCGCCAAGCAGACCAGTCCGGCCAACCTGCCCGCGCCGCTGACCAGTTTCATCGGGCGCGACGCCGACCTCGCCCGGATCGGCACGCTGCTCGCCGCCGGGCGCCTGGTCACCGTGCTCGGTCCCGGCGGCGCCGGTAAGACGCGCCTCGCCATCGAGGCCGCCCGCCGCCACCGCCACGCGTACCGCGACGGCACCTGGATGATCGACCTCGCCTCGGTCACCGAACCGGCCAAGGTCGGCGCGGCGCTGCTGGCCGCGATCGGGCTGCGCGGCGGCGCGATGTTCGAGGCCCGGATGCGGGTCGAGGGCGAGGAGTTGGACGTACTCGTCGATCAGCTCGCCGGCCGGGAGAGCCTGCTGCTGGTCGACAACTGCGAGCATCTGATCGACGCCGTGGCGCACCTGATCTCGGCGCTGCTGGCCCGCTGCGCCGGGCTGCGGGTGCTGGCCACCAGCCGGGAGCCGCTGGCGGTCGACGGCGAGGGGCTGGTCCCGCTCGGCCCGCTCCCCCTGCCCGAGCCCGACGAGGACGTGGGGCAGGCTCGTCGTACGGCGTCGGTGCGCCTGTTCACCGAGCGGGCGGCGGCCGTGCGGCCCGGGTTCGACGTCGACGCGCACAACCTCGGCGAGGTGCTGCGCATCGTCCGTGGCCTGGACGGCATGCCGCTCGCGCTCGAACTGGCCGCGGCCCGTCTGCGTACGCTCGCGCTGGCCGATCTGGCCGCCGGGCTGTCCGACCGGTTCCGCCTGCTCACCACCGGCAGCCGGACCGCCTTCCCGCGCCACCGCACGCTGCGGGCGGTCATCGCGTGGAGCTGGGACCTGCTCGACGCGGACGCGCGTACGGTCGCGGAGCGGATCGCGGTGCTGCCCGGCGGCGTCACACCGGCCTCGGCCACCGCGGTCTGTGCCGGTACCGCGGTGCCGGCCGGCGAGATCCGGGAGCTGCTCGCGGGCCTGGTCGACCGGTCGTTGCTGCAACTCGCGCCGGACACCGGCCGGTACCGGATGCTGGAGACGATCCGCGAGTACGGCCTGGAGAGTCTGGCCGAGCGGGGCGCCCTGACCGGCGTGCGGGACCTGGCGGCCCGCCACTTCGCCGAGCTGGTCGCCCGGCAGGACCCGCTGCTGCGCGGCCCTGGGCAGTTGGACGCGCTCCATGTGCTGCGCGCCGAGTACGACAACGTGCTCGCCGCCCTGCGCCACCTCTGCGACACCGGCGACACCGGCGACACCGGTGGCGCCGACCGCGCGATCGGGCTCGCGGTGAACCTGATCTGGTACTGGCAGATGCTCGGCCGCCACTCCGACGCGGTCTACTGGCTCGGCGAGGCGGTCGCGTTGCCGGTCGAGCGGCCGAGCGCGGAGCGCGATATCGCCGAGGGGATGCTGCTGCTCAACACCTTCGCCACCCCGAGCGCGCCGGCCATCGACTCGATCAAGGAACGGCGCGAGGAGCTACGGGCGCTCACGGACCGGCTGTTGAGCCAGCCGGAGTCGGCGGACTCCGGTGGCTTCGGTGGCTTTGGCGGCGCGCTGACCGCGGCGGGGCTGGCCTCAATGGAGGAGATCGGAGCGTCGCCGACGATCATCCAGCGGCTGGTCGACGGACCGGACGTATGGCTGGCCGGACTGGCCCGCATGTTCCGGGCCCAGTCCGCCGAGGCCGAGGGTCGCCTCGATCCGGTCCGCGGCGATGTGACCGCCGCGCTGGACTGCTTCGCCCGGGCGGGCGACCGCTGGGGCCTGGCCAGGGCGCTGCCGCTGCGCGCGCTGCTGCGGCAGTACGACGGCGATCTCGACGGCGCGCTGGCCGACCTGACCGAGGCCAAGAGGCTGGCCCGCGAGTTCGGGTCGCTCAGCCTCAGCGACGAGATCTTCATCGACCTGCGATGGATCGATCTGTGGGTCCGACTCGGTGAGACCGCGCGAGCGACCGAGATGATCGCCGCGACCCGGGAGCGTGCGCTGCGCTCGGCGTCGCCCGAGATGGCGATTCTCCTCGACGCGCGGGAGGCCGGCGTGTGGGTACGGATCGGTGACCTGGACCGGGCGCGTGAGCTGGTCGAGTCGGCCGAGGCCGGGCTGTCCGCGCAGTTCCCGCTCGGCGGCGGCCACGGGCAGGCGCTGGTCGGCGTGGTGCGGGGCGAGCTCTGTCTCGAACTCGGCGACGGGCCGGGCGCCGAGGAGGCGCTGGGCCGGGCGTACGCGGCGGCGGTCGACAGCAAGGACATGCCGATCGTGGCGACGGTGGCGGTGACCGTGGCCGGCCTTGCCGCGCTGTACGGGCGCCACCTCGACGTGGCCGTTGTGCTCGGCGCGGCGGCCCGCTTGCGGGGCGCCCACGACCGTACCGATCCGCAGGTCCGCACGCTGACCAGCCGCGGCCGGGCCGCGCTCGGCGACGAGCGCTTCGCGGAGGTGTACGAGACCGGCCGGCAGTTGGCCGCGCCCACGGCCCTGACCCGTGCCGATCCGGCGCGGTTGCGCCATGCGGCGCCCCCCGCGGCGGACGGCGCCGCACCTTCCGACTTTCACTCGCGGTGAGGGGGCCGGCCGGCCACGGCATGCACGAGCCGCTGCCGTACGCCGGCCTCGATGTCGTTGTCCATGGAGCGCACCAACCGGTCCCAGCCACCCAGCCGCCTCCTGGACCACGTCGTCGACATCGGGGCCGGGTCCCAGAATGCTCAGCGCCACCGCGCGCATGCCGGCCCGGTGGCGTTCCAGCAGCAGCCCCAGGGCCGAGACGTCGCCTGCCTGTGCGGCACGCGTGAGCATGGCGTCCTCATGCGCGCGGCGTCGCCTGCGTATGGGTTCATGGGGTCCTCTTCCGGCGTCGCCCGTCGTGCGGTGACCGTACCCGCCGGGTTCGCCGCTGTCAGGGCCCGCCCCGGGGCCGCGTCGGCGGCGGGCCGGACGGCGCGCCCGCACACGTTGCGCGGAGGCCGAGAGGACGAAGGCAAAGGCAAAGGCAAGGAGAAACACTCTCTCCTTGCCACTTTCAACGTATAGCGCGCAGGGGGGCTTGCCGCAAGCCCCGGGTCACGGCGCAGAATCGTCGGCCGATGCCACAACCTGCGGAAATGGGGGCACGACGTACGTGTGTTGTTGTCGACGTATGGGGGACGCGATGACGTCGAACCAGTGGTGGGACCGGCCCGCGGTGCAATGGAGCACGGCTGCCTCGGAGGTCTCGCGATGAGTGAGCAGTACGTATTGGATCTTCAAGAGGTTGCCGAGACGCAGGCCGCGGTCGTCGGCGGCAAGGGCGCGCACCTGGGCGGGCTGTCGCGGATCGAGGGCATCCGGGTGCCGGGTGGCTTCTGCGTGACGACGGACGCCTTCCGGCGGATCATGGCGGAAGCGCCGTCGATCGACGATCACCTCGATCAGTTGTCGCGCGTGAACCCGGACGACCGGGAGGCGATCCGCACGCTCAGTGCGCGGATGCGTCGGACCATCGAAGGGATCGCCATCCCGGGCGATCTCGCGGCGGCGATCACCCGCGCGCTCGCCCGGCTCGGCGAACAAGCCGCCTACGCCGTCCGATCCAGCGCGACGGCGGAGGACCTGCCGACGGCCTCCTTCGCCGGTCAGCAGGACACGTACCTGAACGTCGTGGGGCGGACGGCGATCCTCCAGCACATCAGCCGGTGCTGGGCCTCGCTGTTCACCGAGCGGGCCGTGACCTACCGTCGGCGCAGCGGCATCGACCACCGTACGGTCCACATGGCCGTGGTCGTGCAGCAGATGGTCTTCCCGCATGCGGCCGGAATCCTGTTCACGGCCGACCCCGTCACGGGCGACCGGAAGGTCGCCACCGTGGACGCAGGCTTCGGGCTCGGCGAGGCCCTGGTCTCCGGTCTGGTGAACCCGGACGTCTTCACGGTGCGACAGGGCGAAGTCGTCGCCAAGACGATCGCCGCCAAACAGTGTGCCGTTCAGGCCCTGCCCGCCGGCGGTACGCGGGAAGTGGCGATCGACTCGCGGCGGCAGGAACAGCCGGCGCTGACGGACGCGCAGGCCGTACGGCTCGTGGAGCTCGGGCGGCGGATCGAAGCGCACTTCGGCCGCCCCCAGGACATCGAATGGTGCCTGGTCGACGATGGCTTCCAGATCGTGCAGAGTCGGCCGATCACGACCCTGTTCCCCATCCCCGAGACCGGCGACCAGGAGAATCACGTCTACCTCTCCGTGGGCCATCAGCAGATGATGACCGACCCCATGAGGCCCCTGGGGATCTCCGTGTGGCAGCTCACGGCCATGGCGCCGATGCACGAGGCCGGCGGAAGGCTGTTCGTCGACGCCACCCGGCGCCTGGCCTCGCCCGCGAGCCGCGCCGCCCTCCTGGACGTCGTAGGGAGAGGCGATCCGCTGATCAGGGACGCTCTGGAGACCGTCCTCGAACGCGACGATTTCGTCCCGTCGCTCCCGGACGCGGGTCCTGGCGGGCCCCCGGCGCGTGGCGCGTCCGCCCCGATCGCGACCGATCCGGCCATCGTCACCGAGCTGATCGAGCGCAGCCGGACGTCCATCGCCGCCCTGGAGCACGACATCAGGACGAGGACCGGACCAGCGCTGTTCGACTTCTTGCTGGAGACCTTCGAGGAGCACAAGCGCGTCCTCACCGATCCGCTGAGCATGCAGGCGATCATGGCGGGGATGGAGGCCACGTGGTGGCTCAACGACACGCTGCGGGAGTGGCTGGGCGAGAAGAACGCGGCTGACACGCTCACACTGTCCGCCCCCGACAACGTCACGTCGGAGATGGGACTGGCGCTGCTCGACGTCGCGGATGTGATCCGCCCGCATCCGGAGGTGGTGGCGTTCCTGCGGGGTGTCGAGGACATCGAGTACGCCGAGGACGCAGCCTTCCTGGACGAGCTGGCGAAGCTCGCGGGCGGGACCGAAACGCGCGACGCCATCGAGTCCTACCTCGACCGGTACGGCATGCGCTGCGTCGGCGAGATCGACATCACGAGGCCACGGTGGCGCGAGCGCCCCACCACACTCGTGCCCGTGATCCTCGACAACGTCAGGAACTTCGAGCCGGGCGCCGCCGAGCGGCGCTTCGAGCAAGGGCGGCAGAAGGCGCGGCAGAAGGAACAGGACGTGCTGTCACGCTTGCGGGCCCTGCCGGACGGGGACCGGAAGGCCGACGAGACCAAGCGGATGATCGACCGGGTCCGAACCTTCATCGGGTACCGGGAGTACCCGAAGTACGGCATCATCAGCCGCTACTTCGTCTACAAGCGGGCTCTGCTGGCGGAGGCCGAGCGCCTTGTGCAGGCAGGCGTGCTTCCTGAGCAGGAGGACATCTTCTACCTCACGTTCCACGAACTCCACGACGTGGTGCGCTCGCACCAGGTGGATGACCAGCTCATCCAGCAGCGCAAGGATGCCTTCCGGTCGTACCACGCGCTCACCCCGCCCCGGGTGCTCACCTCGGATGGTGAGGCTCTCACCGGGGCGTACCGGCGCGACGACGCGCCGGCCGGAGCCCTGATCGGCCTGCCGGTTTCCGCCGGGACCATCGAGGGACGGGCCCGCGTCATCCTTGACATGGCGCAGGCCGATCTCGAAGCGGGCGACATCCTGGTCACGGCCTTCACGGACCCGAGCTGGTCGCCGCTGTTCGTCGGAATCGCGGGCCTGGTGACGGAGGTGGGCGGCCTGATGACCCATGGCGCGGTGATCGCCCGGGAGTACGGCTTGCCGGCCGTCGTGGGCGTGGAGCGGGCCACCCGGCTGATCCGGGACGGGCAGCGGATCCGCGTGCACGGAACCGACGGGTACGTCGAGATCCTGCCCTGACCGGCCACACCGAGCAGCCCCACCGCACATCCATCGGTCGGAAGGCGTCGAGTGGGACAGCCTCCCGACCCTTCGAGCCCCTGGGCGGTCATGGCATCGCATTGCTGAACTGCTGCGATCGGTCCGGGTTCTCGTTCACCCAGTCGAAGAAGGGCTTGCCGAGGTAGTGCGCCGCGGCGGGCTCGCCCGTCCGCGGCAGGCGGCGCAACGGCTGGACCTGTGCGCCGGATTTCTCGGCCAGTTCGCTCACCGTAAGTGGACCGCCGGCCCTGTCCAGCATCATCGGCACGTCCAGTTTGGACACGACATAGACGGCCTGGGAGACCTGAAATCCATTCTTGACAGCAGGCGTCCCGTTGAATATGCACGTAGCCGCCGGGGGCACAAGGCGATGCGGGTCGGATTTCATTCGACGCCGGCTCGGATAAAACTCAGAGCCGCGACGTCCGCCGGGGTCTCGCCCGCCCGGCGGCGGAGGTGAATGGTGAAGATGGTGACGCTTCGCGCACCGGGATGCCGGGTGGGCTCGCGCCGCTCATTACCTCCGGCGTAATCGACGGACGGGAGCCGGCTGGACGAGAGTTGCCGCAACGCGGCGACACCTCATCGCCCAGGAAGGATCCGCCCACCATGCCGTATTTCGAAGGTTCCGACGGAACGAGCCTGTTCTACACCGACTGGGGACAGGGCAAGCCGGTGGTGTTCGTCACCGGGGCCTGGCTCAGCAGCAGCTCATGGGAGTTCCAGATGCTCCCGCTGTCCGAGGCGGGCCTGCGCTGTGTCGCCTTCGACAAGCGGGGGCACGGCCGCTCGGACTGGGTCGGCCACGGCTTCGACTACGACACCCTCGCCGATGATCTCGCGGCGCTGCTGGATCTCCTCGACCTCCGCGAAGTGACCCTGGTGGCCCACTCGATGGGCGGTGGGGAGGTGATCCGCTACCTGACGCGCCACGGCTATGCGCGGGTGAGCCGGGTGGTGCTGATGTCGGTCACCGCGCCGTTGATGGCCTGGGGGCAGGACAACCAGAACGGGATCGGCCAGGACGCCTTCGACGCCTTGCTGGCGGAGCGGTCCAAGGACCGCCCGAGGTGGATGGCCCAGAATGCACAAGCGTTCTTCGCGACGCATCTGGGCAACACGATCTCCACCGAGCTCATGGAGTGGACGGTGCGGAGATGCCTTGACTGCTCGGCCAAGGCGGCCGTCGAAGTGATCAGGACAGGGTTCGCCACCGATCTGCGCGAGGAGGCCGCCGCGCTCCAGGTCCCGGCGTTGATCATCCACGGCGACGCCGATGCCTCCGCTCCCATCGGACTCTGCGGCCGACGGATGGCGAAGCTGGTGCCGGACAACGTCTACAAGGAGTACCCCAGGGCGGGACACGGCCTCTTCATGACCCACGCCGATGACGTCAACCAGGACTTGCTCGACTTCATCGGCGCCACCTCGACCCTCGACGGGGTCAATTGTTCCGGCTAGGGAACGCATTAGTCCGATCCCCTCTCTCTTGTGCTCGCTACCCCGCAGCTCTCGCGAAATGCGATGTCGGCCGTCTCCGGGTCTGATTCCAAGGTGGTGTGGGAAGGTTCCCCGAACGGGGAGTCGGCGGCTGGGACTTCGCCACCCGGAGGCTCGCTCGCCGCCCAGGCGCCGTGGTGGGAACCGGGAACCGGGAACCGCGTCGGGATACCACGCACAGAACCAGGGCCACCTCGTCGGCGAACTGGTGCGCCGGGTGACCGGTAAGCCCATGAAGGCATTCGTCGCCGACCTGCCCGCGCTCAACGGCCACGGGAACGCACGGTCCGTGGCCCGAATCCTCAAGGCTCTCGCGCTGGGCCGATCGGTCCGAAGCCGCACTTCCCACCAGCGCCACCACGAGCGCGCCGAGGCTCACCACGAAAGCCGTGGCCGGCAGCCGCCGTCGCAGCACCAGGACCGCCAGGGTCACCACTTCACAGCCCACCAGCGACGACCACGCCACCTTCGATGTGTCCGCGTAATACTGCGCCAGCAGCGGCGGCAACAACGTCAGCGCGATGAGCCCGGCATCAGTACCCCACCCAGGCCACCTACCGGAATCTCTGTTCATCCGGGTAACAGTAGAAACTCGCGCACCCGCCTCCGTCACTCCTAGGAGTGACTTCCGCGAGGGGTTTGACCATGGCCGATGCGTCCCCGTCAGCAGTCCGCCGACGACGCGACCGGACTCATCTCCCTGAGCGGGGCACGTTCCCCGGCCTCCCCGGCGGGGCGTCACTCGACCGGCACGGTGATGTCGTCCCTCTCGGCCTGCGAAGGGCGTCCGCCAGGTGCCGGTTCGCCCTTCGCGGTCTCTCGTGACTGCGGTCGCTCCCAGGCTCCCAGGAACGTGGCGGCGATGGAGGCGAAGGCCACCGCGGCGATGCCGAGCCACTGCGGCCAGGCCAGCCGCTGTCCGAGGATGAGGAGTCCGAACAGGGCGCCGGCGGCCGGTTCCAGGCTCGTCAGCACGCCGAACACACGAGGCGGAATCCGGCGCAGTGCCTCCAGGTTGAGCGAGTACGGCAGCACGCTGGATGCCACCGCCACCACCGCGGCCACCCACAGCACACGCGGGTCCAGGAGTGCGCTCCCGGCGTGGGCGACGCCGTACGGAGCGCTCAGCAACGCTGCCCACAGCACCGCCAGGGCCAGGCCGTGGCCGCCGCTGAGGCGTCGCGCCATGCGGGAGGAGACGAGGATGTAGCCGGCCCAGCAGCACGCCGCCACCGCGGCCAGGGCGAGGCCGCCCGGGTCGAGCGGGACGCCACCCCCACTCAGCAGGAGAACACCGCCGGCCGCCAGGCACGCGGGCAGCAAGTCCACCCACCGTCGTGATCCGGCCAGAGCGATGACGAACGGTCCGAGGAATTCGATCGTGGCCACGGCCCCCAGGGGGATGTGCTTCACCGCCTCGTAGAACGCGAGATGGTGCCCCGCCAGCAGGGCCCCGGCGCCGATCACCGTCCCCCAGGCACCCTTCACCGAGTTCAGCGCCTGCCGCCGCGGGCGCCACCACAGGCACAGAAGGACACCCGCGATCAGCAGCCGGAGGAACACCACGCCCGCGGCACCCACCTGCGGGTACACCCGAGGCGCGAAGGCCGCGCCGAACTGGATTCCGCACACGCCGCCGAGCACGAGCCCCGGGGCGGGGATCTTCCCCACGACCGCCGCGTACCCCCGGGTCATGCCGCTCTCAACCATCTCTGTGTCCGCATTCCTCTCGTCTTGGACCCGGGGCAACAGACAGGTGTTCAACGTAAACTGAACACTGGTGACTGTAAGAGGTTCGTCGAACACTGTGCAAGGTGAGGAGGGGCAATGGCGAACCAGGCCGCCGGCGGCGGGCGCCGTACGGCCCGCTGCGGCTACCAGCTCACCGGCAGTTCGTAGACGCCGTAGACCACGCCGTCGTCCTTGAACGGAATCCGCTCCAGCTCGGTCGCCCGGCGCAGGGTCGGGACGCGGCGGAAGAGGGTGCGGTAGACGACCTGGAGCTCCAGGCGGGCCAGGGGCTGGCCCAGACACTGGTGGACGCCGAAGCCGAACGCCATATGGCGGCGGGCGTCGCGGTGGACGTCGAGCCGTTCCGGGTCGGGGAAGACGCCGTGCTCCCAATTGCCGGTGGCGCCGGGGATGATGACACCTTCCCCGGCTCGGATGACCTGGCCACCGATCTCGATGTCCTCGAGCGCGAGGCGGCGCTGGCCGTTGTGGACGATGGTCAGGAAGCGCAGCATCTCCTCCACCGCGCCCGCGACGATCTTCGGGTCGTCGGTGTCGCGGACGACGGCGAGCTGGTCGGGGTGTTCCAGAAAGGCGAGGGCGCCCAGGGCGATCATGTTGGCGGTGGTCTCGTGTCCGGCGCCGAGCAGCAACAGGCCCAGCATGGCGGCCTCGTGGCGGGTGAGGTCGCCGGTCGTCGTCCGGGCGGCCAGGTCCGAGAGCACATCGTCGGCCGGGGCGGCGAGTTTCGCCTGGAGTTGCCCGTCCAGGTACGTCAGGAGCGCCCCGCTGGCGGCCCGGGTCTCCTCGGGCGACGCGTCCCGGCGGACCCCCACCGCGCTCTTGCTCTGGAAGAACGCATGGTCCTCGTACGGGACGCCGAGCAGTTCGCAGATCACCAGCGACGGCAGCGGCAGCGCGAGGGCCTCCACCAGGTCGGCGGGGTTCGGCCCGGCGAGCATGGTGTCGATGAAGTCGTCGGTCATCTTCTGGACGGCGGGCCGCATGGCCTCGATGCGTTTGATGATGAACGGGCCGGTGACCATCCGGCGGATCCGGGCGTGTCCGGGGTCGTCCATGTGGAGGAAGGACGGCGGGTTCTTGGCGAGCGCCTCCTGGAACGCGGCGCTCATGTGGGGGAAGCCCTGGCGCGTGGGGTCGACGCTGAGGCGCTGGTCGCCGTACAGGGCCCGCTGGTCGTCGTAGCGGGTGACGAGCCAGGGCGTGCTGCCGTCCCACAGGCGGACCCTGGAGAGCGGCTGCGCGGCGTGCAGCTTCATCATCTCCGGGGGCGGGGCGAACGGACACCCGGCCGCCCGGGGCATCGGGAACTCGGGAATGGTCTCGTCCGGGGTGCCGGGATGGGCGTTGATCATGTTCAGGTCCGATCTTTGCCTTCAGTTTAAATCAATGAGTTGATTTAAACTGAAGGAGGAGCGGGTATCAAGGGGAGGGGGTGCCAAGGGGTCCGGCCCGCGCAGCACCGCAGGCCGTCCGCGATGTGCTGTTGCGTAGGCTTCCGGTGTTTGACCTCGCCGGTTCGGGCGAGGACCTGCGGCGGCATGTGGGGCCAGCCGTCGCGGAGCGTGTGAGGTCCCGATGGGGCGGTGGCGATGGCAGACAGAATGAGGCAGGACGAGCGGGTCGCCGCGACGCGGGAGTCGTTGCTGAGCGCGGCGGAGCGGCTGTTCGCCGAGCGTGGGGTGTACGCGGTGGCCAACCGCCAGATCAGCGAGGCCGCCGGGCAGGGCAACAACGCCGCGGTCAGCTACCACTTCGGCACCAAGGTCGACCTGGTGCGCGCGCTCGTTCGCAGGCATGCCGAGCAGATCGAGGGGATCCGGGCGCGGCTGCTGGCCGAAATCGGCGATTCCGCCGATCTGCGGGACTGGGTGGCCTGTGCGGTCCGTCCGACCACCGAGCATCTGGAAGCTCTGGGCCACCCGAGTTGGTACGCGCGGTTCATCGCCCAGGTCACGGCGGACCCCGCGCTCTACGCGATCGTGACCGAGGAATTCTCCGTCGCCGCTCCGTCGATGCGGGTGTTGCAGGAGGGCCTGAATCGCTGCCTGCCGGATCTGCCCGCCGAGGTCTACGCCGAGCGCTCGGCCATGACGCGTCACTTGATCACGCAGATGTCCGTCGAGAGGGAGCGCGCCCTCGCCGACAACACTCCTACCTCCCGTGCGACATGGCACGAGGCCGCCACCGGCCTCATCGACGCGATCGTCGCGTTGTGGCATGCGCCGGTCACGCAGGTGCCGTGACCGGCAGTCGGGGTCTGAAGGATTAAAACACTCGCTTGACTTCTTTAAATCATCGGATTTACTTGCTTCGAGGGGCGACGCGGCACGCACCTACGGCAGCCGCCTCTCCATCCGATGAATCGACGAAGGAGCATCAGCGATGAAGGTCACCGTGGACGAAGACAAGTGCTGTGCCGCGGGCACCTGCGTGCTGACCGCCCCGGAGGTGTTCGACCAGCGCGAGGACGACGGCGTCGTGATCCTGCTCGACGCGGCCCCCGCCGGGAACCTCCACGCCGCGGTGCGTGAATGCGCCGCGGTATGCCCCGCCGGAGCGATCCACGTGGGCGAGGACGCATGAGCGCTCCCGCCGATGTTCTGGTGGTCGGAGCCTCCGCGGCCGGGCTCTCCACCGCGGAAGCCCTGCGGCGCAAGGGATTCCAGGGTGACCTGACCGTCCTGGGCGCCGAGCCGCATCTGCCCTACGACCGGCCACCGCTGTCCAAGCAGGTCCTCTCCGGCGCCTGGGAACCGGACCGGGCCTTCCTCCGCCGACCTGCCGAACTCTCCGCGCTGGAAGCCGAGTTCGTCCTCGACGGTCCGGCCGTCGGTCTTGACGCGGAGGCGCGCACCGTCCACACCGCTTCGGGCCGTGTGCTGCGGGCGGACGCGATCGTCGTGGCGACGGGCCTGCGGCCCCGCACCTTCGCCGGGCAGGACGGTCTCGCCGGGGTGCATGTGCTGCGCACACTCGACGACGCGTTGGCACTGCGGGCAGAGCTGATGACCTCCTCGCGCGTCGTGGTGGTGGGAGACGGCGTACTCGGCACGGAAATCGCCGCCACCGCACGGACCATGGGCCTGGCGGTCACCCTGGCAGGACCCCAACCCGCGCCTTTGGAGAGCCAGTTCGGCCCCCTGATGGCGGGGCAGCTCGCCGAACTGCACACCGGCCAGGGAGTCGATCTGCGGCTCGGCGCCGAGGTGGCCGGGCTGGCCGAACGGAACGGACGCGTCACGGGGGTGGAGCTGGCCACCGGCGAGGTGCTGCCCGCCGATGTGGTCGTGGTGGCGTTCGGTGCCGTTCCGGCGACGGACTGGCTCGCGGGCAGCGGCCTCAAGGTCGACAACGGAGTGGTGTGCGACCCCTGGTGCCGTGCGGCGGACGGTGTCTACGCCGTAGGGGATGTGGCCCGCTGGCACCACAGCGGTTTCCGCACCCTGCTGCGCCTGGAAAACCGCACCAACGCGACTGAGCAGGCCGGTCATGTGGCCGCCACCATTCTCGGCGAGAGTCGGCCCTACACCCCGGTTCCCTTCTTCTGGACCGACCAGTTCGACGTCAAGATCCAAGTGCATGGTGTGCTGTCGGCCGACGCCGAGGTGACCGTCGTGGACGGGGACATGGCGCAGGGCCGGTTCGTCGCGCTGTACCGCCGGAACGGCGCCACGGTCGGCGTGCTCGGCTGGCGCATGCCCAAGCAGACCCGTCTGCGTCGGCAGGAGGTCGTCGACGCGTTCACGTCATGACGGGCGCCGTCAGGTCTCGTGGACGAGGCGTCCGGACGCGAAGAGGGCGACCTCGGGCCGCCATGCGTCACGGTACTCAGGATCACCGGCGAAGCGCAGCGCCAGCGCCCGGACGGGCGGGCAGGGCCACGCGGGGACGGTGATGTGGCCATGGGTGGGGAAGAGTGTGTACGGGGGAATCCGCGAGCATGCGGCACAGCCGGTGAACATCACCCCCCGCGTCTCCGCGCGACCGCCACCCCCTTCGAAGTAGGCGGCTGATATCCGCCGTGGTTCATGCGCGACGAGGTGCTCGAGGTCGCTCTCGTCATCCAGCCGTGTCAGCAGGAAGCCGAGCAGTTCCTCGGTGAAGCGGTCGTAGCGGGGCACTTGTTGAGCCTGCCATGGCGCGCCCTGTGCCCGGTGAGCATCGCCGCCGCCGGCCCAACCAGGGAGCGGGCCCCGCGGTGTTTCAGTCGGCGAAGGTACGGCGGTATCTCGACGGGCTGGTCCGGGTCAGCGCGGTGAAGTGCACGCGCAGCGACTCCGCGGAGCCGAAGCCGCATCGGTGCGCGATGTCGTCAACGCCAAGGTGAGTGGTCTCGAGGAGGACGCGGGCACGGGCCACACGTTGCCCAGCCACCCAGTTCATGACGCTCGTGCCGGTCGCGGCCCGGAATCTGCGGCGCAGGGTCCGCGTGCTCATATGGCTGTGCCGGCCGACCGACTCCAGAGTGAGCGGCTCGTCGAGATGCCGCAGAATCCAGGTGATCACGGCGGTGATGTCCGATTCGCCGCTGGGCGGGACGGACTCGATGAACTGAGCCTGTCCGCCTTCGCGATGCGGCGGGCTGACCAGAAACCGGGCCATCGCGTTCGCGGTCGCCTGACCATGATCGAGCCGCAGCAGATGCAGGCACAGATCGGTTCCGGCAAGGACACCGGCCGAGGTGAAGACGCCGGTGTCCTCGACGTAGAGCTCCGCCGCACGAACCGTCACCGACGGATAGCGGTCCCGCAGCCGCCCCGCCCAGTGCCAGTGGGTGGTGGCGCTCCGGCCGTCCAGGATTCCGGCCGCCGCCAGGGCGAACGCGCCCGTGCAGATCGACACCATGCGGCTGCCCCGGTCGTACGCGTGACGCAGCCGCTCGACCAGCTCCGCGTCCGGCGGCGCGGTGGGGTCTTCCACCCCAGCGACGATCACTGTGTCGGCCGTATCCAGCCGGTCCAGCGGCGCGGCCTCGCGGGGCACCAGCGGCCCTTGCGCGGAGGCCGGACTCACCAGGGTCAGCTCATAGGGGGCGCCGCCGGGCCGGGAGGCGGCCAGGTGGTCCGGCCAGCGGCCGAACACCTGCTGGGGGACGGCGACATCCAAGGGGACGAAGCCCGGTTGCACCACCACCGCGACCTTGGCCAGATCCTTGGGATTGTTGTCCACATGGCCATCGTACGGCGGTTTCGACCCTTCTAGCGTGGTCGCATCACCCCCACGACCGGATACCGAGAAGAGGCGAAACATGCACGTCGTGATCGAAACCTGGTCCCCCCACCCCGGGTTTCCCGCCGCCGCCGAGGAGACGCGGAACGCCCTGTTCGCAGGTGTCGCGGAAGCCACGCGGCAGCGCGCCGACAGCGGCGTCGTGACGCTCGGCCGGGGCACGGTGGCACGGTGAACCCGCTCGACGCGCTGCCGGACGAGATCGGAGAGTGGCCGCGGACGCCGGTCATGGAGGCCGCTGTCGCCTTCGCCGCCGAGCATTCCCCCGCCTACCTGCTCAACCACTGCATCCGCAGCTTCTTCTACGCTCGCTCCATCGCCGCCACCAGAAACCTCGTCGCCGGGACCGACTACGACGACGAGACGCTCTTTCTCGCCACGGTGCTGCACGACATCGGCCTGACCGACGAGGGACACGGTCCGAACCGGTTCGAAGTGGACGGCGCGTTCCGAGCCGCCCGCTTCGCCCGCGACCACGGTCTGTCCGATGCCACCGCCGACCTGCTCTGGGACGCGGTGGCGCTGCACACCTCCACCGGCATCGCGGTCCACAAGCAGCCGGTCGTCGCCCTCACGCACCTCGGCATCGGCGCCGACATCTTCGGCTTCGGCGCCGAGGAAGTGGACCGGGCCGTGCTCGACGCCGCCCACTCGGCGTTCCCCTGGCTGGATCTGCGTGAGCGGATCCTCGAGACGGTGGTCCACCAGATCGACGAGCAGCCGTCGAAGTGGGCGCCCGTGTCATTCGTCGACGCCGCGTATCGCAGGCTCCGGCCGGACAATCCGTTTCCCGGGCTGGACGAGCTCTGCGCCGCCCCGGCGGTTCCGGACTGACAGGACGGCAGCGCGCGGGTCCGCCCGGAGGCGGACCCTCACGCCTTCGGGCCGTAGAGCGCGGCGATGTCCTCGGAGCCGGCCCAGCGGCTGTAGGTGGGCGCCTGCGGCCAGCCGTCGGGGGAGTCCTGCCACTCCTCCTGCCGCCCGTACGGCAATAGATCGATCAGCGCGAAGGAGTGACTGAGCTGCTCGGTGCCACGGCCGTTGGTGTGCCAGGTGCGGTAGACGGTGTCGCCATCGCGCAGGAACACATTGACCGCGAATCCTCCGCCGGGCGGTGCGCCGACGTCGGCACCGAACGGGCTGTTCGCCGTGGAATACCAGGCCATCGTGTTCCCGACCCGCCGCTTGTAGGCGAGTGCCTCGCCGATCGGGCCCTGGGTGACGATGACGAACCGGGCATCGTAGTTGTCCAGGAAATCCAGCCGGGTGTACTGCGAGGTGAACCCCGTGCAGCCCGAGCACTGCCACTCCTCGCCCGGGAACCACATGTGGTTGTAGACGATCAGCTGCCTCTTGCCGTCGAACAGGTCCGCCAGCCGAACGGGGCCGTCCCCGCCCTCGAGGGTGTAGTCGGGCATCTCGACCATCGGCAGGCGGCGGCGCTCGGCGGCGATCGCGTCGAGCTCCCGGGTCGCGGCCTTCTCCCGCACACGCAGCGCTTCGAGCCGGCACCGCCAGGTATCGGCGTCGACGACGGACGGTAGTGCGTTGGGGCTCATGGTCTGCTCCCTGATCATGTGTGTGGCCTGCTGTGTCTATGTGTAGACCTAGCTCGGTCGTCGAACTCATCGGTGCCGGCCATGTCACCGCTTGGTTTCCCGCCCCGACGGGTGGGGCGGAGGCTCGTTCTAGGATCTTCGGCATGGCGAAGCGCGCGGTACATCGGCGGGCCCGGAAGATACTGGGCGAGGAGCCCGTGGCCCTGGTCTGGTGCGAGATCCACAAGCCCATTCCCACACCGCCCAAAGAGGCGCACCGCGCCGCGGGCAAGGGACGGCTGAAGCCGGGCCACCACTGGCTGCTGTACGTCGGGGCCGTCGTGTTCTTCTTCGTCGTCATCCCGGTGATGCTGATCGACAAGCTGGGTGGCCGACTTGACCGGCTGTCCCAGCCGCGACGCAACCGCGGACCGCGGGCCGGGGAGCCGCAGACTCCGCCGGACGCCCGCCGCTCCGCCTCCGGCCGCGACCCTGCCCGCGATCGCCGGCAGGACCCCACCCACGGCATCTTCGACGGCGACTGGAACCTGACCGCGGGCCAGCTCCTGCTGCGCTGGTATGGGCATTCACCCAACCCCAAGCGCCTGGTCATGCTGGCCCGCGATCGCGTCTGCGTCGCCACGTCCCCTCGCCGCCGGCTGTCGCCCACCAAGGCCGACGACTTCCAGACCTTCGCGGAGTTTCCCCTCGATCAGGTCCGTGTCGAAGGCGGGGCGGGCCAGCCACGCGGATTCGCCACGTTCCGGCTCCGCTTTACCGACGGCTCCTGGCTGGAGGTAGGACGGCTGGGCGAACCCGGAGACGCAGACCACTTCCTTCGCACCGTCAACGGCTGACGGTGGTGTTACCAGCTGATGGCGTCGTCCATCGACTGCTGCCAGTAGGTGACCTTGAGCGAGTCGTCGATGTAGGCGCCCTTCGCGGGCAGTGACGGGTGGGCGGCCGAGGGGACGTCCTCGTCGGCGGTGCGGCCCTGGAAGTGGACGGCGAGGGACTTCTCGGTGTGGCCGTTCGTGCCGCTGCCGTCGGTGGCAGACAGGTTCACGGAGGAGTAGCCGGACTCGCCCGGGGCGAGCGTGACGACGGCCTGCGGCTTCGAGTCCTCGATGACCGGCGGCACCGACTGGGCCTCGCCGAAGCGGACGGCCGGGTAGCCGTAGAGGTAGCAGGTGCTGCTGCCGGTGTTGGTGACCGTGAGCAGCATGTGGTTCACGGGGCGGTTCAGGGGAGCCGCGACCGTCTTGGTGTTGGAGCCCTGGCAGGTGACGCCCTTCTTGCCGCTCGTGCCGGACTTGCCGGTGTTGGTCTTGCCGTTCCCCGATGCCGCGGGCACGTCCGTGGCCGACTTCGAACCGGCGGCGCCCGTCTTCGCGTCCTCCTGGGAGGACGAGCCGGAGGCGGACGCGCTCGAGGAGGTGCCCGCCGACGAGCCCTCATTGCGGACGCCCTCTCCGTCGTTGCACGCCGTCAGGGAGAAGGCGGCGACCGCGACGGTCGCGGCGGCGGTCAGGAGGCGGGTGCGGGAGGCACGGATGCTGGACATGTGGGTGAGCCCTTTCGGTGGTGCGGTGGGTGTGGTGCTTGGATGACTGGAGCTTGTGGGGCGGTCCGTCCCAGCGGCCACGAAAGCCGGGCAGTCGGAGACGCTGGAACGCAGAAACGGGCTTTGACCAGGGGGAACGTAAGGGACCTGGGACGCGGGAATGGGACGCGCCGGGCCACAGGGGAAGGGGAGTAACGGTGTCAGGGACGACAGGGGCCGCGGGAGCGGCGGGGGCCGCCGGGGACGCGGAGGCGTTCGCGGAGCGGCTGCGGGGGCTCAAGGAGCGCTCGGGGCTGAGCTACGGGACGCTCGCCAAGCGGCTGCACATGAGCACGTCCACGCTGCATCGCTACTGCAACGGCACGGTCGTGCCGGCCGATTACGCGGCGGTCGAGCGGGTCGCGCGGGTGTGCCGGGCGACCCCCGAGGAACTGGTCGAGCTGCACCGGCGGTGGATTCTCGCGCATGCGGCGCGGGGGCGTAAGGAGCAGGGGCCGGACGGGGCGGCGCGTGGTGCGGGTGCCGGGGCCGACGCCGGGGCCGGGGCCGGGGAGCCCGAGGGAGCGCCGACGCCTGGTGATTCGGCGCCCGGCGCCGGGGACCGCGGACTGCCCAGGACGGGGACGCACCCTGCCGATTCGGGTGCTGGGCTGCCCGACGCGGCGGCTGGAACGGAGTCGGCGTCCGAGGGCGGTCAGCTCCGCGAGCCCGGTGGAACCGATGAACCGGTTGTCGGCGGCACCGCCCCACCCGCTCCCGTACGGTCCCGGCGGCGCCGCACCGCGCTCGTCGCGTCCGTCGCCGTGGCCGCGGTGCTGGGAGCCGTCGCGTTCGCCGTGAATCTGCCGTCCTCCGGAGACGGCGGCGGTGACGAGAAGGCCGCGGGGGCGGGGGCCGCCACATCGACCACCGGCCCCGGCACCGGGACCGGAAGCCGAGGGAACGACAAGCGGCCGTCCGCATCGGCCTCCCCCTCCCCGTCCCGGAGCGCGAAGACCGGCAAACCCTCCGCCCCGCCGTCGGAGCCCGCCGCCCACAACGGCGGGAGCGCCGCCGAACGCCCCGGCGGCGCACCGGTCAACATCGCCACCCGCCCCTACGTCTACGACAGCCCCTGCAGCCAGCACTTCCTCGTCGACAGCGAGCCCGCACAGGTCGGCCCGCCCGCCGCCGAGCCGGACGCGCCCCGCTGGGCCGCCGCGTACGGCGCGGTCTCCTCGGGGGAGCAGCGCGTCGCCCTCACCGTGCAGGGCACCGGGAAGGACACCGTCGTCCTGGAGGCGCTGCACGTACGCGTCGTCGCGAAGGGCGCCCCGCTCACCTGGAACGACTACTCGATGGGCGTCGGCTGCGGCGGCGACGTCGAAACCAAGTCGTTCGACGTCGACCTCGACAACGGCAGCCCCACCGCCACCGTCAAGAACGGCCAGCGCGACTTCCCGTACAAGGTCAGCGAGTCCGACCCGGAGGTCTTCTACGTCACCGCCCACACCAAGGCGCATGACGTCCGCTGGGACCTCGCCCTGGACTGGTCCAGCGGCGACCGCCACGGCACCGTGCACCTCGACAACAGCGGCTCCCCGTTCCGCACCAGCGCCGCCGCCGGCCGCCCCGGCTACGACTACCCGCTGGGCAGCAGCGAGTGGGCCAAGCGCGAGGAGTAGCCACGGATGCCGAACGCGGCTGTCCGCCCTCGGGCGCGCCGGCGACGTGTTGGCCATCGGTTAGTCGATCATCAGCGGCGGCGACCAGGGTTGCTTCCCGCGGCCGACCGGTTTCAGCTACGGCGAGCGTCGACAACCACGCGTTCTTCGTCTGGATCGTCGACTCACCTCAACTCTTGACGGCCGCCGCGATCTGCAGGGCGGCCTGGGCGGGCGTGAGGTGCGTGGTGTCGACGACCTCGGCCTCGCCATGTAGCCACGTGCGGGCCGCCTCGGCGTAGGGCTCGAGGTATTTGAGACGGAACGGGGAGTTGGGGCCAAGAACGGTGTCGCCCGCGATGCGCCCGCGGAGGGTGTCCTGGTCGGCGTGGAGGACGAAGTGCCGTACCGGAATGGCATGTTGGGCGAGGCCCGTGCTGATCTCGCGCCAGTACTCCTCGACCAGGACGGTCATGGGCACCACCAGAGTGCCGCCGGTGTAGTCGAGTACGCGGCGGGCGGTCTCCACTACGAGCGGTCGCCACGGCGGCCAGTGCTGGAAGTTGTCCGTCGCGGGCAGCGCCGGCGTGATGTCCATGAGTGTCTCGCCGACCTTCTCGGCGTCGAACACCCGTGAATCCGGGATCAGCTGCTGCACGAGTGCACTGGTCGTCGTCTTGCCTGCGCCGTGGGTGCCGTTGAGCCATACGATCATGGGACCCGACGCTAGCGCTGTGCGGGCCGCGGGAACGGGAACAGCGAAAATCCGGTGCGGCTTCGGCACCCGTGAGACAGGCGGCGGCCAGGACGGCGCCGATGGCGGCCGCGCGGTCCCGGTTTCCCGGCCCGCCTGCGGGGTCAGTGCTCCGTGGCCCGGTCGATGAGGGACTGCAGATACAGGCCCCGGCGGGCGTCGAGTTCGGTCGGGGTGTGGGTGCGTACGGCGGTGGCGAAGTCCCGTCGCAGGATCGGCCAGCACTCCTCGTGGTCGATCTCGGCGGTGTCGTAGACCAAGGGGGCTTCGGCGCCGAAGAGTTCGATGCGGGTGAGCGCGCGCGGAACGTCGACGGCGCCGGACAGGGACGCCTGGCTGACCGTGCCGTTCGCGTGTTCACAGGTGAGCTCGGTCCAGCGGCGGGGGTCGCCGGTGGCGCGGATCTCGGTGATGGGGCCGACGGCGGCGTCCAGGAGGTCGAGGAGGTGGGGCCCGAGGTCCAGCAGGGCGCCGTGTTCCAGGCGCCAGCCCGTGGCGAAGTCGCCGCCGAGAAAGGCGCCGTGGAGGTAGCAGGAGCGGGCCCCGGCGATGTCGCGGGCGCGGGCGGCGGCGAGGAAGGCGCGGGTCGCGGGGTGGTAGCGCTTGGTCAGGACCAGCTGGGAGACCACGTCGGCTTCGGCGACGGCGTCCGCGAGCCGCCGTGCGGCGGCCAGGTCGGGGCCGAGGGGCTTCTCCAGCAGCAGGGGCTTGCCGCGCTTGGCCGCCAGGGGGGCCAGCTCGGCCTGGACGGCGGGCGGGACGGCGAAGGCCACGGCCTCGCAGTGGTCGAGGAGTTCCTCGAAATCGGCGGCGACATGCGCCGCGTAGGGGGTGGCGGCCAGCCGGGCGGCTTCGGGGCGGCGGGCCCAGACCGCGGAGAGCCGGGTTTCGGGGCCGGTGGCGAGCATGCGGGCGTGCATCGCCCTGGCCCAGGGACCGGCGCCCACGAGGCCGACGTCCAGGGGCCGGTGCGTCCAGGGGGCGGGTTCGGTGGGGTGTGTGGTCACGGTGTTCCTGTCGGTCGGGGTGGCCCCCGCGGGGTCAGTGCGCGATGCGGTTGAGCCGGTCGTCGGCGCAGGCGGGTGAGTAGAGGGATTCGACCACCATGGCCGCGGCGCCGATGACACCGGCGTGGTCGCCGAGCCGTGACGTCACGACCTGGAGGTGCGCGGTGGTACGGGGGATGGCGCGCTGGTAGAGCAGCTCGCGGACGCCGGTCATGAACGGGGCGCCGGCGAGGTCCCCGGCGAGCATCAGGACCCCCGGGTTGAGGAGGGTGACCACGGTCGCCAGGACTTCGCCCGCACGGCGTCCGGCCTCCCTGGCCAGCCGGATCGCGTCGGGATCGCCCTTGGCGAGCAGCGCCTTGACGTCGGAGCCCGAGTGGGTTTCGGCGCCGAGGCCGGCCAGCTCCCGGGCCAGCGCCCCGCCGCTGGCCACGGCGGCCAGACAGCCGTGGGCACCGCACATGCACAGCGCGTCGGACCGGTCGTGGAGGCGGATATGACCGATGTCGCCGGCGCCGCCGTCGATGCCGCGGTAGACGCTGTCGCTCACGACGACGCCGGCGCCGATGCCGGTGGAGACCTTGACCAGGACGAAGGCCGAGCAGTCGCGGTGGTTGGCCTGGTGCTCGGCCAGCGCCATGAGGTTGGCGTCGTTGTCGACGAAGACGGAGACGGGACCGCCTTCCAGGCTGGGGCCCACATGATCGGCATAAGCCTTCTGCAGCCGTTCCCGGATGGGGTACTGGTCCCATCCGGGCATGATCGGCGGCTCGATGACCCGTCCCGTGTCCCAGTCGACGGGGCCGGGCACCGAGAGCCCGATGCCGCAGACGTCGGCGGCGTCGATACCGGCGGCGGTGATCAGATCCGGGAACCAGCGGGCCAGTTGGTCCAGGACCTCGTCCGGGCCCTGGTCGATGTGGAGCGGGCCGGTGTGCTCGGCGAGGAGGGTGCCCGCCAGGTCGAGGACCGCGGCACGGGCGTGCCGGGTTTCGAGGTCGGCGGCGATGACCGCGGCGTGGGAGGGATTGAAGACGAGCCGGTCGGACGGGCGGCCGCCGGTGGAGGTGCCGGTGGTGTGGCGCAGCCAGCCGGCCCGGTCGAGCAGGTCCAGACGCTGCCCGACGGTCGAGCGGGACAGCCCGGTGGCGCGTTGCAGATCGGCTCGGGTGTTGGCGCGGCCACTACGGATCAGCTGCAGCAGTTCGCCCGCGCTGACCTGGTTCGGTGTCATCATGCTTTCCCCACGCGTCAGCTCTTGTCGGCGCCGCTGGTGAGGCCCTCGGTGAGGAGGCGTTCGGCGGCGAAGAACAGAAGTACCACGGGGATGGTCAGTACCACCGACCCGGCCATGAGGACGGTCTTGGGCACTTCGATGCCGTTGGACAGCTGGGCCAGGCCCAGGGAGACGGTCCACTTGCCGGGGACGGCGGCCAGGAAGAGCAGCGCGAAGAGGAATTCATTCCAGGCGATCATGAAGACGTACAGGCCGGTGGCCATGAGGGAGGGCAAGGTGAGGGGCAGGATCACCTTGCGGACGGTCTGCAGCCGGGTGCAGCCGTCGAGCGCCGCGGCCTCCTCGATGGAGGAGGGGATGGTGACGAGGTAGTTCTTCAGCATGTAGATCGACACCGGCACGGTCTGGGCGACGTAGACGATGGCGAGGCCGACCAGGCTGGAGGAGAGTCCCATCTTGGCGAAGACGACGAAGAGCGGGACGGCCAGCAGGGTCGCGGGGAACAGGTAGACGGCCAGGAAGAGCGCGCTGACCTGGCGGTGGCCGAAGAACTTCAGGCGGCTGACGGCGTAGGCGCCGGGTACGGCGGCCAGCAGGGTGAGAACGACGGTCCCCAAGGACACCAGGGCGGAGTTGAGCAGGAACCGCAGGAAGCCCTGGCCGCCATCGTCGGTGGACCGCAGCACGTCCCGGTAGGTGGACAGCGTGAAGTCCTTGGCCGAGATCAAGAGGGATCCCGGGTCGAGCAGGAGTGCGTCGATGGGCTTCACCGACAGCAGCAGCATGTAGTAGAAGGGCAGCAGGGTGATCACGGCGAGGAACGCGATGACGCACCAGCGCAGGACGCCGAAGATCCTCTCCTCGACGTGGGCCCGGGTCAGGGTGGCCTTACGGGTCACGATTCCTCCTGGACCTTGTTGCCGAAGAGCTTGAAGTAGAAGCCCAGCAGGATCATCAAAGCGGCGGCCAGCACGAGGGCCTGGGCGGCGGCGGCTCCCACGTCGTAGCGGGCGGTGAGGAAGTCGTAGACCCTCACGGCGGCGACGTTGGTGCCCGCACCGCCTCCGGTCAGCAGGTAGACATCGTCGAACTTGTTGAACGTCATGATGAACCGCAGGACACACAACAGGGCGATGACGGGCATCAGTTGGGGCAGCAGAATGTGGCGGAAGCGCTGGGAGACGGTGGCGCCGTCGACCAGGGCGGCCTCCTCCAGGCCGTCGGGGACCGCCTGCAGCCGGGCGAGGATGAACAGGAAGGCGAAGGGGAAGTAGCGCCAGCACTCGAAGGCGATCACGGTCAGCAGGGCCAGCGGGATGTCTACATGCAGACCGAGCAGGTGGACCTCGTACTCGCGGGTGGAGAGGAAGGCGATGGGGTCGTCCCAGCCGAACAGGCGCCGGCCCCAGTCGTTGACGACGCCGTACTGCGGGCTGAGCGCGACCTCCCAGACGAAGGCCACGGCGACGACGGGGGCGACGTAGGGCAGCAGCATGGCCGCCCGCAGCAGTCCGCGGCCGCGGAAGGGCTTGCGCAGCGCGAGCGCGGCGATGAGTCCGAGGGCGACGGAGCCCAGCGTGGCGCCCGCGGTGTACAGCAGGGTGGTGGTCAGGCTCGACCAGAAGCCGGCGGAGTCGAAGACCTGGGCGAAGTTGTCCAGGGACCAGTTGCCGAACAGCCCCATGCCCTGGATGTCGACCAGCTTGGCCTTCTGGAACGCCAGCAGCACGGTCCACGCGATGGGCAGCACGACGACCACGAGGACCACGATGAAGGTGGGGGAGACGAACGCGAGGCCCGCGCGGTTGGCGCGGCGGCTGGCGGTCATCGGGCGGCGGCCCGGGGGGACAGGGGGCCGGCCCGTGGGCCGAGGGCTGGTTTCCCGGCGCTGCGGTGCGCCCGCTGGGGCTGTCGTCATGAGGAGACCTTTGTGAGGTGCAGGTACAGGTGCAGGTGCATGCGGGCGGCTACTGCAGGGACTTCTTGAGGGCGGCGACTTCGTCCGCGGCTTCGCGGGCCGCCTCGGAGGAGGAGATCTGCCCGCTGGTCATGGCGCCGATGGACTTCGGTACGGGCAGCTCGCCGTTGGTGGCGCCGACGAGCGCTCCTTCGCCCTGGGTGATGCCCCAGCGCCGCATGTTGCTGACGCCGTCGGCGAGCTGGTTGAGCAGGCGCGCCGGATAGACCTGGTCGAAGGGGATACGGGTGTCGACGCCGATGGCGCTGTGGCGCCAGGCGGCGAGGTAGCGGTTGGGCTCCGCGGCCGTGCCGTGCCGGACGGGGATCTTGCCCTCGGGCGCCATGCCGAACCAGGACTCGTAGCCCGAGCCCATCATGTACTCGATGAACTCGCGGGAGGCCGCCGTCTCGGCCGTCTTGGTGGTCACCCATGAGGTGATCTCGCCGAACTGGGCCGCCTTCGTGGCGTCCGGGCCCTTCATCGCGGTGACGATGCCGCTGTTGTGCGCCAGGTACCGCGGATCCTTCTTGCACTGGGGACAACTGGGCAGGGCGTCCTTGCGCAGGCCGGCGAGTTCGTCCAGCAGGAACGAGGACCAGATGATCATGGATGACCGGTCCGCGAAGTAGGTGGCGCGGGTGGAGTCCACGGTCTGGGCGCCCGGCGGGCCGTAGGCGCGGGCGAGCTGGTCGTAGGTGTGGAAGGCGGTCTCGCACGGCGGGGATGCCAGCGCGACGTCGTGGTGGACGTCGACGAGCTGGCAGTTGTTGGCGAGCGCCAGGTTCTCGAAGCTCTGCGAGGTGAACACGTCGGCGGGGTCGGTGGACGCCGAGATGCCGTCGTGGCCCTTGGTGGTGAGGGCCTTGGCGGCGGCCAGGGTCCGCTGGTAGGTGTCGGGAGCCGCCAGATGCTTACCCGCGAACTGGTCCTTGCGGTAGACCAGCAGCTGGAGCCAGGCGTCGGAGGGCACGCCGAGGGCGGTGCCGCCGTCGGAGGTCAGGTCCAGCGCGTTCGGGTTGAAGGTCTTCCGCCCCAGCTCGGCGATGATCTTCTTCGGGATGTCGGTGTTGAGCAGCCCGTTGTCGTACATCTGCCAGACCTGGCCCATCGGGGCCGCGCCGATGACGTCGGGCAGGGTGCCGGAGGCCGCGGCCGACATGATCAGCTGGGGCATCTGGCCCTCGTCGACTCCGACGAGGTGGACCTTGATCCCGGTCTTCTTCTCGAACCCGTCGATGATCTTCTGGGTCGCCGCGGCGCGGTCAGGGAGGTTCTCCTGTGACCAGACCGTGATCTCACGGTCCGGTTTCCCCGGTCCGGTGTTGCCGGCACAGCCCGCGAGCAGCCCGATGCCCAGGGCTGCCGTGACGCCGACCGCGGTCATCCTCGACCGCCGGGTCCTGGTGCGCATGGTGTCCTCGTCTCGACTTACGTCTACTGAGCACGCATCTCAGCATCACTTTTGCTTGTTGACAAGACGTAAGTGGCGGTTATTGTCGACGCAACCGACATCCGCACCCCCTTCCGGAGCCATCCGTGGAACGCGTCGTTCAATTCACCGGCCCTCGCCAGGTGGAGGTCGCCGAGCACCCCAGAGCCGAACTTCCTCCCGGGCACCTCAGGGTCCGGACCCGCTTCTCGGGCATCTCGGCCGGCACCGAGCTCACCGCCTATCGCGGCACCAACCCGTATCTGACGCGGACCTGGGACCCCGACGCGCGACTGTTCCGCGAGGGCGCGGCCGGCATCCAGTACCCCGTCGCCGGATGGGGCTACTCCGAGGTCGGCGAGGTCGTCGAGGTCGCGCCGGAGCTGGCCGGTACCCCGGGCCTGCCGCGCCCCGGCGACCTGGTGTGGGGGATCTGGGGACACCGCAGCGAGGGCGTCGTCCCGGCCGAGCGCATGATCGGCCACGCCCTGCCCGCCGGGCTGGAGCCCCTGGCCGGTGCCTTCGCCCGCGTCGGCGCCATCGCGTACAACGCCGTCCTGGCCGCCGACATCCACCTCGGCGAGGACGTCGCCGTCTTCGGCCAGGGCGTCATCGGGCTGCTCACCACCCGCCTCGCCCAGCTCAACGGCGCCCGCGTCACCGCCGTCGACGCGCTGGACAGCCGGCTGGAGACCGCCAAGACCTACGGCGCCCACCACACCCTCAACGCCCTTACCGACCAGGTGGCCGAGAGCATCCGCGACGCCACCGCCGGCCTCGGCGCCGACCTCGCCATCGAGATCAGCGGCGCCTACCCGGCCCTGCACGAGGCCCTGCGCTCGGTCGCCGCCGGCGGCCGCGTGGTGGCGTCCGGCTTCTACCAGGGCGACGGCATCGGCCTGCGCCTGGGCGACGAGTTCCACCACAACCGCGTGCAGCTCATCTGCTCCCAGATCGGCGGCGTCCCCGCGCAACTGTCGAACCGCTGGAGCGTCGAACGCCTCCAGCAGACCTTCCTGCGCCTGGTCGCCGAGGGGCAGGTGGACGTCACCTCCCTGGTGAGCCACACCATCCCCGCCGCCGACGCCGCCGACGCCTACGCGCTGCTGGACGAGCGCCCCGCGGCGGCGCTGCAGATCGTCCTGGAATTCTGAAAGGGCTCCGCATGCTCCTCAAGACCGCCGTTCAGGAACAACTCCTGCCCCAAGGCACCCTGCAGGCCAAGTGGGACTTCGCCCAGGCGGCCGGCTACGACGCCATCGAACTGCGCGCCAAGGGCGACTTCCACTTCGCCTCGCGCCTGGACGAACTGCAGCAGGCGCGCAAGGACGGCGTGGTCATGCCGACCGTCTGCGTCGATATGCTCCACTTCCTCGGCGCCTTCGACCAGGACCTGCGCCGCGACGCCGTTGCCCAGCTGAAGTCCCAGCTCACCGTGATCGCCGAAATCGGCGGCCTGGGCGCCCAGACCCCCGCCTCCTACGGCATGTTCTCGCGCCGCCTGCCCCCCTTCGAGCCCCCGCGCACCGAGGAGGAGGACCGCGAGATCCTGCTGGCGGGCCTTGCCGAACTCGGCGAGCACGCGCGCAAGGAAGGCGTCACGCTCTTCCTGGAGCCGCTCAACCGGTACGAGGACCACATGGTCAACCGGCTGGAACAGGCCGCCGGTCTGATCCGCGCCACCGGTCTCGACTCGATCAGGATCGGCATCGACAGCTACCACATGAACATCGAGGAGAGCGACCCCGCCGCGGCGATCCTCGCCCACGCCGACCTGATCGGCCACGCCCAGGTCTCCGACTCCAACCGCTTCCAGCCCGGCGCCGGCCACCTCGACTGGCCCGCCTGGCTCGGTGCCCTGCACACCATCGGCTACGACGGCTATCTCGCCGCCGAATGCCGCCTCACCGGTGAGCCCCTCGAAGCGGTCCGCTCCATCCCCGCGTTCCTGCGGGGGTCCGGCGCGTGACCGCACTCCTGGACGGGCCCGCGCCCACCGCGGCCGCAGCCCTGACACTGCGGCGCGGTGCGGCGCGGGTCCTCATCGAGAACTGGACCGGCACCTCCACCGTTCCCTCCCGCACGCTCTACCCCCACCAGTGGAGCTGGGACTCCGCCTTCATCGCCATCGGGCTGCGCCACCTCTCGGCACGCCGCGCCCAGCGGGAACTCGAATCCCTGCTGGCCGGGCAGTGGGCCGACGGACGCATCCCGCACATCGTCTTCAACCCCGCCGTGCCGCACGACGCCTACTTCCCCAGCCCCGACTTCTGGCAGTCCTCCCACACCGGCCGGGCGGCCGGCGCACCGACGGCACCCGAGACCTCGGGCATCGTCCAGCCCCCGGTGCACGCCCTGGCGGCCTGGCTCGTACACCGGGCGGACCCGGCCGAGTCCAGGCGGCGGGGCTTCCTGCCCCGCGTCTATCCGCGCCTCGTCGCCTGGCACGACTACCTCCGCACCCGCCGCGACCTCGCGGGCGCGGGACTTGCGGCCATCGTGCACCCGTGGGAGCCCGGCATGGACAACAGCCCCTGCTGGGACCGGGCCCTGCGACGCGTCGACCCGGCCGCGCCCGACGCCTTCCAACGCGCCGACCTGATCCAAGGTCACCCCGCCGACCGGCCGACCGACCTGGACTACGGGCGCTATGTGCGGCTGGCGACCGACTACCGGCAGGCCCACTACGACGACCGGACGGCGCGGCACCGCTTCGCCGTCGAGGACCCCTGCTTCAACGCCCTGCTGATCGCCAGCGAGTTGGCCCTCGCCGGCATGGCCCGCGACCTGGGCACGGCCGACGCACCGCACACCGCACGCGCCGACGAACTCACCCGGCACCTCGTCACCCGGTTGTGGGACGACACCGCCGGCCTGTTCCGCGTCCGCGACCTGGTCACCGACGCGCTCGTCGACGAGCGCGCCGTCACCGGTCTGGTCCCGCTCATCGTTCCGCATCTGCCGCCCGACCTGGTCAGGCGCCTTCGGGACACGCTGGACGGCCCGCACTTCAGGGCACCGTCCTCGCGGCTGGTCCCCAGCTACGACCTGACCGGCCCGGCCTTCGACGCCAAGCGCTACTGGCGCGGTCCGGCCTGGTTCAACACCGCCTGGCTGATCCAGCGCGGACTGCGCACGCACCGCCTGTGGGCGGACGCCGACCGCCTGCGGCACGGCATCCTCGCCGAGGCGGGACGGTCGGGGTTCGCCGAATACCTCGATCCCACCACGGGCGCCGCCCGCGGTGCGCGGCCCTTCTCGTGGACCGCGGCCCTCACGCTCGACCTGCTGTGCGCCGACCCCGAGGAGTCCAGGCCATGACCGCGGACCACCGCGTCCAACTGGTGCGCGACGCCACGTTCGCCCACCTGGAGGCCGACGGGGGCATCAGCGGCAGCCGCGGCACCACACCCGACGGTCTGTTCCTGCGCGACGCCCGCCACCTCAGCCGCTGGCAGCTCACCGTCGACGGCACCAGCCCCACCACCCTGGTGCCCGCCGCGGCGGAGACGGACCACACCGCCGCATGTGTCCTGACCCCCCAGGGCACCCGGGACCAGCCGCCCGCCTACACCGTCTTCCGCCGGCAGAGCGTCACCGCGGGCACCTTCGCCGAACACCTGCGCCTGGTCAACAACCGCCCCGGCCCGGTCACCGCCCGCATCGAGCTCACCGTCGACGCCGACTTCGCCGACCTGTTCGAGCTGCGTGCCGACGACCGCCACTACCCCAAGCCCGACGGCCGGCACGAGACGCACACCACGGCCGACGGGCTCCTCTTCGACTACCGGCGAGCCGACTGGCACGCCCGGACCACCCTCGTCTGCCACCCCGCCCCCGACGCCGTCGACAGCGCGCCGGACGCGCCGCGGCCCACCGCGCGCGCCCTCACCTGGCATCTGCGACTGGACGGACACGGCGAAGCCCAACTCCATCTGACCGCCCGCGCCCGCCCGCACGGAGCGCCGTCCCACCCGTCCGCCGCGCCACCCGCGCCACGGCGGGCACCGGCACCGGTGGACGACCTGACCCGCACCTGCGAGCGAGGCCTCGCCGACGTGGATCTGCTGACCATCGCTGCCACCGGCGTGGACGGCGAGGACGTGTACGTCCCCGCCGCGGGCATCCCGTGGTTTCTCACCCTGTTCGGCCGCGACTCCCTGCTGACGTCCTACTTCCTGCTGCCGCACCGACCGGGAACGGCCGCCGCCACGCTCAGCGCACTCGCCGCCACCCAGGGGCGGCGGTACGACGCCTTCAGCGGCGAACAGCCCGGCCGTATCGTCCACGAGACCCGCCACGGAGAGCTGGCCCACTTCCGCCAAGTCCCCTACGGCCGCTACTACGGTGCCGTCGACGCCACTCCGCTCTTCCTCGTCCTGCTCCACGCCCACTACGCGACGACCGGCGACGGCGCGCTCGCCCTGCGGCTGGAGGAGCACGCCCGGCGGGCCGTCGACTGGATGCTCAGCGACGGCGGCCTCGACCGCCACGGCTACCTCGTCTACCGCCCCGACGCGGGCGGCCTGGTCAACCAGAACTGGAAGGACTCGGCGGGCGCGATCTGCTTCGCCGACGGAACCCAGGCCGCGGGCCCCGTGGCGGTCTCCGAGGCTCAGGGATACGCCTACGACGCGCTCGTCCGCACCGCGCGACTGGCCGACGAGCTCTGGAAGGACGAGCCCTACGCACACCGGCTCCGTACCGCCGCGGCCCGGCTGCGCACCCGCTTCACCTCGGAATTCTGGATGCCGGACGCCGACTTTCCGGCGCTGGCACTGGACGGCGACGGCCGACAGGTCGACGCCCTCGCCTCGGACGCCGGCCATCTGCTGTGGTCCGGCATCCTCGACGCGGAGCGGGCCCGCCGCGTGGGGCGGCGTCTGCTGGAGCCGGACTTTTTCTCCGGCTGGGCGATCCGCACCTTGGCCGCCGGGCAGAAGCCGTACCACCCGTTGTCGTACCACCGTGGCAGTGCCTGGCCGCACGACAACGCCGTCATCGTGCTGGGCCTGGCCCGCCACGGACTCACCGACCAGGTCGACACCGTCACCGAGGGCCTGGTCGCGGCGGCGGCCCACCACGGATACCGCCTCCCCGAGGTCATCGCCGGCTATGACCGCTCCGCCACCGCCACGCCGGTTCCCTACCCCCATTCCTGCTCGCCGCAGGCGTGGGCCGCGGCGGCACCGTTGGCGCTGCTCACGGCGTCGCGGCGGGTCGCCGTCCCGTAGTGCCGTAGCCCCCGCCCGGGCCGTAGCCCCCGCCCGGGCCGGGGGCGCTGTGGAGGGACTGGTCGGCGGTTCGCGGGGGATCGGTGCCCCCGTCGGCAGTGACCAAGGCCACGGCATTCCGGGGGTGTTGGCGCGGGCACGGCCATTACAGTCGGCGCCGTGGACTTCCTCACCGACATCCTGGGCGAGCCCTACCAGTCGATCGACCTGCCGCTCGCGGCCGACCACGAGGGCGATGTCGTCGCGACCCTGGTCCGCCGCCGGTCCGCGGATCCTGGCGCCGCGGCTGGAGGCTCCCGCCGAGCGGTGCTCTATGTGCACGGTTTCGTCGACTACTTCTTCCAGACCCATCTGGCCGACTTCTACGCCGAGCGCGGCTACGACTTCTACGCACTGGACCTGCGCAAGTACGGCCGCTCACTGCGCCCGCACCACTCGCCGAACTACATCCACGACCTTGACGCCTACGACGAGGAACTCGACGAGGCCGTCCGCATCATCCGCGAGGTCGACGGACACGACACCCTGCTGCTCAACGGCCACTCAACGGGCGGCCTGATCAGTGCCCTGTACGCCGACCGGCGGGCCGGGCGGGGGACGATCGACGCGCTCTTCCTCAACAGCCCGTTCCTGTCCCTGCCCGCTCCCTTGCTGATCCGCACGCTCGGCGCCCCCGTCGTCGACCTCCTCGGACGGCTGGTGGCCACCCGCAAGCTCCCGGCCCCGCTCAACCCGCACTACGTCCACAGTCTCCACCGTGACTTCCGGGGCAGTTGGGAGTTCGACCTGACCCTCAAACCGGCCGAGGGCTTCTCCCTCTACGCCGGGTGGCTGGCGGCGATCCAACGGGGCCAGCGGCGGGTGCGCCGTGGATTGGGCATCGACTGTCCGGTCCTGGTGATGGCTTCGACCGCCAGCACCGCCACCACCGAATGGGACGACGCCCTGCTCCGCACCGACGGCGTACTACGCGCCGATGACATCGCCCGCCTCGCACCCCGGCTGGGCCCCCGGGTCACCACCGTGCGCATCCGGGACGGGGTGCACGACCTGGTGCTGTCGCTACCCGAGGTGCGCGAGCGCATCTTCGCCGAGCTCGATCTCTGGCTCCGCGCCTATCTGCCGGACCGGGCCGGGTAGTTCGCCGACACGTCTGACCCGGGCCTCGCCCAGGAACGACGGTCCGCGCTCCCGCCGTGGCTTCAGTCGTGCGCGGGAAGGGGGCGGTCGGCGATGTCCAGGGCCTCGTCGGCGGGGACGCCCAGCATGCGCAGCATCATCTCCGCCATGGCCGCGGCGGCTTCGTCGCCGTTGGCGTCCGGCTGGGCGAGGTGCAGATCCAGGAGGGCCAGCAGGCTGCCGCCCAGTGCGGAGAGGGCGATCTCGGGGCTGGGGAAGGTGAAGCGGCCGGAGGCCGCGCCGGTCTTCAGGTCGTCCAAGGCGCGGGGGGACAGGCCGCGGTCGGAGTGGATGTGTCCGAGCCCGCGATGGCGCAGGATCCGCATGATCTCGGGATGTGTCCGGGCCATCCTGGCGCTGAGCCGCACGCCGAACGCGACCCGCTCGGCGGGATCGTCGATGCCCTCCAGCCGTTCGTCGATCGCCCTGCCGTACTCGTCGAGAGCGTCGAACACCGCCTCGTCGAAGAGGGCGGCCTTGGACTCGAAGTGGTTGTAGAAGGAGCCGAAGCCCACGTCGGCCCGGTCCGCGATCGCCTGGATGCTCACGCTGGTGTCGCCGGACTCGGCCAGTATCTGCCGGGCCGCACGGATGAGCGCCTGCCGGGTCGCGGCGCGGCGCCGTTCGAACCGGTTGCTGGGCGGGGCTGACGTCGGCATGAGATGAGTCTAACCATGACCCACAGTACTGATGGATTCATCAGAAATCTTGCATGAACCCATTGACGCGGGCTGGATCAGAGATGATGATTTCATCAAGAGGGCGAATGGCCGATCGGGGAGGCCATGCCGCGATCCGGCCGTCACCGGGCCGGGCCGAACCCCAGGGACGGGGTGTCATCACGGCCGCCCCCATGCCATCGGGTGATCCGGCCGCACGAGCCACGGAGAGCACCATGCCTGACCCCCACAGCACCATGACCGACCTGAAGACAGCCCACCAGGACCTGCACAGCGAGCAGGGCGCCCTGCGGGGCGAGCACCCCGGGCGCTCCCGCAACCCGCTGATCAAGGTGGCCGACCTGGCCTGGCTGGAATTCGAGAAGCCCGACCTGGACCGCGCCGAGGTCTTCGCCCGTGACTTCGGCTTCGGCATCGTCGCCCGCGACGAACGCGAGCTGTGGCTGCGCGGCACCTTCGCCGGTCCTCCCTGCATGGTGATCCGTAAGGGGCGTACCTCCCGGTTCATCGGCCCGGCGTTCCGTACGGCCGAGCGGGCCGACCTCGACCGGCTGGCCCGCGCCACCGGCTCCGCCGTACGGGACGCGAACGCGCCGGGCGGCGGGAAAGCCGTCGATCTGCTCGACCCCTCCGGCTTCCCGGTGCGGGTCGTGCACTGCGCGGAACAGCTCCCCGCACTGCCCGAGCAGCGGCCCCTGCCGCTGAACTTCGGCACGGACCACCGTCGTACGAACGCCGCCCAGCGCCCGCCGCGCGAGCCGTCCCGTATCCAGCGCCTGGGACATGTGGTGCTGGAGACGCGGATGTTCGCCCGCGCCCTGGACTGGTACCTGGACACCCTCGGCATGATCGTGTCCGACTTCCTGTTCCTGGACGGTCAGCGCGGGCGCGGGCCGACGATGGCGTTCATCCGCTGCGATCTGGGGGGCGTACCGTCCGACCACCACACGCTGGCCATGCATCTGGGGCCCGGTACGGGCTACGTCCACTCCGCGTACCAGGTCACCGACCTCGATGCGATCGCCACCGGCGGCGAGTACCTGAAGGAGCGCGGCTACCGGCGCAGTTGGGGCATCGGACGGCACATCCAGGGCAGCCAGCTCTTCGACTACTGGCGCGACCCGGACCACCTCATGCTGGAGCACTTCGCCGACGGCGACCTGTTCTCCTGCGACACCGAGCCCGGCTGGGCGCCGATGTCGGCGAGCGGCCTCGCCCAGTGGGGTCCGCCGGTCACCCGCGACTTCCTCGGCGCCGGCCCTTCACCCAAGCGGCTGCGGGAGGTCGTGGAGGCCCTGCGCGGTGACAACGACATGGACTCCGCCCGGCTGCTGGGCCTGCTGAAGGCCACGGCCTCCTGACCCCCTCGCCCCTCCTCGTCCCCCTCGACATCAACCCACTCGACCTCGCCCCCTCACAAAGGCCCTGACATGAGCACCAATGTCCTGCGCACCGTCGACGGCTGGTGGGCCGTCCGCGGCGACCGCGCTGTCCGTATCGACACCAAAGCGGCCACCACGGCCGAGCTGCTCGCCAACCGAGAAGCCGTGCGCGAAGCCTCACACGAGGCCGCCACCTCCGGTGATCCGGGCACGCCCGTCGTCGACCTGGTGGCGCTGTCCCCGGTCACCACCCCTTGCCGGGTGGTGGCCCAGATGGTCAACTACCGCAGCCACGCCCGCGATTCGGGCTTCACCGGCGAGATCCCGCCCACCTTCTTCCGCAAGGCGTCCACCTCGGTCAGTGGCCCCGCGGACCCCATCGTGCGGCCCTCACACGTGAAGTTGCTCGACTACGAGATCGAGCTCGGCCTCGTCATGGGGGCGCCGCTGCCGCTGGGCACCGTCGTCACGGAGCAGGATCTGGCCACGTACGTCGCCGCGCTCGTCATCACCAACGACGTCAGCGCCCGCGACGTCCAGCTCACCAAGACGCAGTTCTACGAGAGCAAGTCCTACCCGACCTTCACGCCCACCGGGCCCCATCTGACCCTGCTGGAGCCGGAGGACTTCGCCCATCTGCTGAACCTGCGGCTGAGGCTGAGTGTCAACGGCGACCTGCGCCAGGACCGCACCCTGGCCGACATGATCGTCCGCCCCGCCGAGGCGCTGACCCTGCTGGCCCGCTTCCAGAGCCTCGATCCGGGCGACCTGCTCCTGACCGGCACCCCCGGCGGCACGGCCCTGAAGGCCCCGCCCAAGCCGGTCGAGAAGATCAGCGCGCTGCTGCCGACCGCCGTGAAGTGGAAGGCGTTCTTCAAGAGCCAGGCAGGCAACCCGCGCTACCTGCACGCGGGAGACCTGATCACGGCCACCATCGCGACCCCCGACGGCCGGATCGACCTCGGCGAGCAGCGCACCGCCGTCAGGAACGCCCCATCACCCGAGAAGTGAGCCGCGCATGAAAACGCATCAGGCCGTCCCGGGCAGCGTCGCCGCCCGGACGGCGCCGGTGGTCATCGTCGGGGCGGGCCCGGTCGGTGTCACCACCGCGATCCTGCTCGCCCGCCGTGGGGTGCGCAGCATCCTGCTGGAACGGCACCGCGACGTGTACCCGCTGCCGCGCGCCGTCGCGATGGACGACGAGGTCCGCCGGATCCTCCAGGCCATCGGCATCCACGATGAGTTCACGGCCATCGCCCGCCCCGCCAACGGCCTCAGGCTGCTGGACGCCCGGCACCGGGTGATGGCCGAGTTCCGCCGGGACGACCCGCAGGGCCACCACGGCTTCCCTCAGACCACCCTCTACGACCAGCCCGCACTGGAACGGCTGCTGAGGAACGCGCTGGCCCGCCACCCGGAGTGCGAGCTGCGGGCGGGGGTGGAGGTCGTCGCCGTCGAGCAGGACGCCGAGCACGACGTCGAGCAGGACCTTGAACGGGACGTGCCCGGTGACAGGCCGGGCCGGGTGCGCGTCACACTGCGCGACGACACCACGGGCGCGGTGGAGCACCTAGGGGCGGACGCCGTCCTGGGCTGCGACGGCGCGGGCAGCCTCACCCGCGACGCGATCGGCGCCGGATGGGAGGACCTGCGCTTCGAGGAGACGTGGACGGTCCTCGACGTCCGCACCGATCTGCCGGTGCGGACCTGGGAAGGGGTCGACCAGGTCTGCGATCCGGCCCGAGCGGGGACCTTCATGCGCATCGGCGAGGACCGCTACCGCTGGGAGTTCCGGCTCCGGCCGGGCTCCGAGGACCTGCGTGAGCTGGTGGCGCCCTGGGTGGACGTCCCGGCCGACGGTGACGGCTTCGAGGTGATACGGCAGGCGCGGTACACCTTCCGCGCCCGCCTCGCCGACCGCTGGCGCCGGGGCCGTGTCTTCCTGCTCGGGGACGCCGCGCATCTGACCCCGCCGTTCATCGGGCAGGGCCTGTGTGCGGGGCTGCGCGACGCCCACAACCTCTCCTGGAAGCTCGCCCGGGTGCTGCGGCAGGGCGCGGACGACCGCCTGCTCGACACCTACCAGAGCGAGCGCAAGCCGCATGCCCGGCGCATGATCCGCCTCGCGGTCGCGACCGGCTGGGCGATGACCGGCGGACAGGACAAGGCCGCCGCCGTACGGCGCGCCGCGCTCGGGGCGGTCTGCCGCATCCCCGCGCTCCCCTCGTACGTCTCCGCGAGCGGCCTCAGCCCGGCCCTGGTCCGTGGCCCACTGGTGCACGGCCGCCGCACCGGCCGCCGGCTGACCGGCACCCTCGTTCCCCAGCCGTGGGTGACGGCGGACCGTGGGCGCGTCCGCCTCGATGAGGTGCTCGGCGACTCCTTCGCGGTCCTGTCCGCCGAACCACCCGCCCCGGCCGTCCGGGCCGTCGCCCAGGCGCTCGGCGCCCGGATCGTCCGCCTCGACGTCACCGATGCGGTCTACGACCCCACGCATGCCGCCCATGACGAGACCGCCGCTTGCGACGCGACCACCGTCGTCGTCGACGATGGCACCCTCGCCGCCTGGCTGCGCGCCGCCCGGGCGGACGCCGTCCTGCTGCGCCCGGACCGGGTCGTGATGGACACCGTTCCGGCAGGCGGCGGTGGATTCACCGGTACGTTCTGCTGGGCGCCGCTGCTGTGCACGGCCCGCCGCCCCGTACCCGCCCAACAGCCCAACGCCCCAGCCGCGCATCCCTGTTGAGGAGCAGCACACGATGACCTCACCGACCCCGCAGCCCTTCTGGACCCCGGACCCGGCCACCGCGGCCGGCAGCCGTGTCGCGGACTTCGGGCGCCGGTTCGCCCGCCATCGCGACGCCGCGGACACCGCCCACGACCACACCGACTACGCGGCCCTGCACCGCTGGTCCGTCACCGATCTCGAAGGCTTCTGGAGCGCGGTGTGGGAGTACTTCGAGATCGACGCGGCCACGTCCTACGAGCGGGTGCTGGCCGAGGAGACGATGCCCGGCGCCCGCTGGTTCACCGGCGCCACCCTCAACTACACCCAGCACGCCCTGCGGAACCTGCGCGCCGACCGGCCCGCGATCATCGCGCTGGACGAGACCGGTTCCGGCGAGGAGATGACCGGCGACCGGCTGCGCGCCCAGGTCGCCTCCGTCGCGGCCACCCTGCGCGAACTCGGCGTACGGAAGGGGGACCGGGTGGTCGGCTACCTGCCCAACACACCGCACGCCATCGTCGCCTTCCTCGCCGCCGCGAGCCTCGGCGCGGTGTGGTCGGTGTGCGGCCAGGACTACGCGCCGCGGGCCGCCGCCGACCGGTTCGCGCAGCTCGAGCCGACCGTGCTGGTGACGGCGGACGGCTACCTCTTCAACGGCACCACGCACGACCGCCGCGACGCGGCCCTCGAACTGGCCCGTTCCCTGCCGGGCCTGAAGGCCACGCTGCTGGTCGGACACGTGGGCCTGCCATGGCCGTCGTCGGGGCCGTATCCCGTACCGGTCGTCCCGTGGGAGGACGCGGCCACCCGCACCGAGGAACTGCACTGCACCCCGGTGCCGTTCGACCACCCGCTGTGGGTCCTGTTCTCCTCCGGCACCACCGGGCTGCCCAAGGGCATCGTCCACGGCCACGGCGGGGTGCTGCTGGAACATCTCAAGACCCTGGGTCTGCACTCGGACCTCGGCCCCGGCGACCGGCTGCTCTGGTACACCACCACCCACTGGATGATGTGGAACCTTGCCGTTTCCGCCCTGCTGACCGGCGCCGCGACCTGTACGTATGACGGCAGTCCGGCGCCGCACTCCAGGCCGGACATCCTCTGGGAGCTGGCGGCACGTCACCGCGTCACCCTCTTCGGCACCAGCCCTCAGTACCTGCTCGGCATGGCCAAGTTCGGCATCGAACCCGCCGCCGCGCGTGACCTGTCGGCCATCCGCGCCATGGGCTGCACCGGCTCCGCCCTGCCCGCCTCGGCCTACCCCTGGGTACGGGACCACGTCGGCGCGCACATCCAGCTCGCCTCCGCCAGCGGTGGCACCGATATCGCGTCCGGTTTCGCGGGCAGCGCGGGCACGACCCCGGTCTGGGCGGGGGAGCTGTCCGCACCGAACCTGGGTGTGGCACTGGCCGCGTACGACGGCGAGGGACGCCCGCTGGTGGACCAGGTCGGCGAGCTGGTCGTCACCCGGCCCATGCCGTCGATGCCGCTGTACTTCTGGAACGACCCCGACGGCACCCGCTACCGGGAGGCGTACTTCTCCACGTACCCGGGTGTGTGGCGGCACGGCGACTGGATCACGCTCACCTCGCACGGCTCGGTGATCGTGCACGGCCGCTCCGACTCCACCCTCAACCGCAACGGTGTACGGCTGGGCAGCGGCGATATCCACGACGTGGTGGAGCGACTCCCCGAGATCGCCGAGGCGTTGGTCATCGGCGCGGAGGAGCCTGACGGCGGGTACTGGATGCCGCTGTTCGTGGTTCTCGCCGACGGAGCCGTGCTCGACGATTCGCTGCGCGAGAGGATCCGTGAGGCGGTCCGCACCGGCGCGTCACCCCGCCATGTCCCCGATGAGATCCTCGCCGTCCCGGGCGTCCCGCACACCCGCACCGGCAAGAAGCTCGAAGTGCCGGTCAAACGGCTGCTCCAGGGCGCGCCCGTCGAGCAGGTCGTGAACCCCGGCGCGGTCGACAACCCCGGCCTGATCGACTACTTCGCCGCCTTGGGCGCCGAGCGCCGGGCGGCGCGGAGTGCCCCGGCGGGCGAGGCGAGCCGCGGGTAACCAACCGGGGGGCGCAAAAAAGGACGGTGCCGGGCGTCCCCTCCCGGCACCGTCCAGGGCCGTGTGCCGCTCAAGGCACGGCCCGTCCGGGGTCAGCCGACCTCCGCGGGCTCCTTCACGTCCTCTTCCGTCTGCTCCTGGCCGTGCTGGGGCGCGGCGGCCTTGCGGCCGGGCAGGACGGCCAGGACGATCAGGGCGCCGGCGGCCATGATGATGCCGCCGATGAGGCTGGTGTGCGCGACACTGTGGGCGAAGGACTCGTGTACCGCGTCCACCAGCGCCTGAGCCTTCTGGGGGCCGCCGCTCGGGCTCTTCGCGATCTGCTCGGCCACCGCGAGGCCACCGCCCACCGACTCCTTGGCGACGTCCATGGCGTTGTGCGGGAGCTGGTTGCCCACCAGGTCACTCAGCTTGTCCTGGTAGGACGTGCTGAGCAGCGAGCCCAGGAGGGCGATGCCGAGGGAGCCGCCGAGCTCCAGCGAGGTGTCGTTGGCGCCGCCGCCGACGCCCAGCTCCGACTCGGGGAACGAGCCCATGATCGTGTCGGTCGCCGGGGACACGCTCAAGCCGATCGCGAAGCCGAGCAGCAGCAGCGACGGCAGGAAGTCGGTGTAGTCCGAGCCCTTGCCGATCTGCGTGAGCAGGAACACGCCCACGGCGCCGATGACCATGCCGGGCACGACCATGGCCTTCACCCCGAGCTTCGGGGCCAGCTTCCCGGTGACCGCGGCACCGACGAACACGCCACCGGCCAGCGGCAGCAGGCGAACGCCGGTCTCCAGGGCGTCGTAGCCGAGGACGAACTGCAGGAACTGCGTGGCGTAGTAGATCGAGCCGAAGGTGCCGAAGAAGAAGAACAGCACCGCGAGCATGGAGCCGCCGAAGGCACGCAGCTTGAACTTGCGGACGTCCAGCATGGGGTGGGGGTGCTTGAGCTCCCACAGGGTGAAGGCCAGGAAGCCCACGCCCGCGACCACGGCCGCGGTGACCGGGCCGGTGCCCCAGCCGAAGTGCGGGCCCTCGATGATGGCGTAGACGAGCGAGCCGACGGAGACGATCGAGAGCAGACCGCCGATGTAGTCGATCCGGCCCATGCCCTTCGCCTTGGACGGCGGCACCAGGACGAGTGCGCCGATGACGCCGACGACCGCGATGGGCACGTTGATCAGGAAGGTGGAACCCCAGGCGTGGTCCCGCAGCAGCCAGCCGGCGACCACGGGGCCGACGGCGATGGCGAGGCCGGAGGTCGCGGTCCAGGCGGTGATGGCCCGTGCCCGCTCACGCTTCGGGAAGATCGCCACCAGCAGGGACAGGGTGGCCGGCATGACCACGGCGGCGCCCACGCCCATGATCGCCCGGGCGGTGATGACCAGGTTGGTCTCGTCGACCTGGCTGCCCATCACCGAACCGCCCGCGAAGATCAGCAGGCCCGTGACGAGGGCGCCGCGGCGGCTGTACTTGTCGCCTATCGCGCCGAGCACCAGCATCAGCGCGGCGTAGGGGACGGTGTAGCCGTCGACGACCCACTGCAGATCGCTGCTGCTGAGGTGCAGGTCCGTGGTCATGTCGGGCGCGGCGACGATCAGGGACGTGTTGGCCATGACCACGATCAGCAGGCTCAGGCACAACACGATCAGTGCCCACCAGCGCCGTGGGTATGGCCCGGTCATCTTCTCGACCGGTGTGTTCGCGACGAGCGGCATCGGAAGCTCCAAGGGGCGAAGCGGTCGGCTTCGGGGGGCGGCAGGAGCGGTGCGGGCTGCTGCCTTGGCACCGAGGACAGTTACTTGCCCATGGATGTGCAGACTAGTTTATTGCCCATCGGTGTGCAAATATTGCTTGCTCGCCGATGGGTAAGCAGGTAGGCCCCCGCGAAGCGGCCTGGTGAAGGAGGTGCCGCCGTGCCCAACCCACGAGTCCTGCCGGCCCCCGACAGGGCGTCTTCCGCACCAGCCTTCCGCCGCCCGTGCTCAGCCGCGCCGTCGAGGCGTACACTCTGGCGCTCCTCGAATGCGGGAACACCGGCACCTGGACCGACGACGGCACACGCACGGCCGCCGCCGCCCTCATCGTCGTGGGGATCGACGGCGACCTCGCCCGGTGCGGTGGTGGTCCGCATGCCGGAAGCGATCCCGGATCATGAGGAATGCCGCGTGTCAGAATGGACGTGCCGCTCCTGTCCGCCGTACCGCCCCCGAGGTTGTCCGTGACCAAGCCCGCTGCCCGCGTCCCGCAGCGACGCAACGCGCGCTCCAACCGGGCGCGCATCCTGGCCACGGCCCGCAAGGAACTCGGCCGGAACCCGGACATCACACTGGAGGAACTGGCGCGCGCCGCCGGTGTCGTACGGCGCACCCTCTTCGGTCACTTCCCCGGACGGGTCGCGCTGCTCGAGGCGCTGGCCGAGGAAGCCTCCGAGGCACTCCGGGACGCGGCGGTGGCCGGAGCGCAGTTCAAGGGCCCTGCCGAGCGGGCGCTCGCGCACTTCGCGTTGTCGATGTGGCCCGTAGGCGACCGCTACCGGATGCTCCTGGCGCTGGCCCGGCACGACCTGGGCGCGGAACGCGTCACCGAGATCATCAAGCCCGGGCGTGACGACGTCACGTCCATCCTGGAGCGTGGACAGCGGGACGGCGTCTTCCACACCCATCTGCCGCCCGCAGTGCTCAGTGCGGGCCTGGAAGCGCTCACGGTCGCTCTGCTGGAGCAGGTCAACACGGGGGCGCTGGAGGACGACGGCACCCGAAGCGCCGTTGCCATGCTCATCGCGGCCGGTGTGCCCGAGAAGCAGGCATGTGCCGTGGTCGAGGACGTCGCCGCCACGGTTACCGCGGAGGCCACCGCCGACTGAGCCGTCGCACGGCGACGTGGACGACGGGCCCGGTGCTGGGGGCAACGAGGTTCATGCCGGATCCGCCGGCCGGCCGGGGCCCACGCCGGTCGTGTCGCCGAGCAGCCGTTGCATGGAGGCGAGATCTTCGTCCGCCAGGTCGCGACGCACCCGTGGACCGCAGGCTCGCAGCAGACGGGAGAAGTCGGACGCGGCGTCGGTGATGCGTTCCGCCAGGGCGGCCCCTGACTGGGAGCCGAAATCGCTGGTGGCGGCGTAGACGGCACGGGGGGAGACGATCGCGTGCAGATAGGTGAGCATCGGGCGCAGCGCGTGTTCGAGAACCAGCGAGTGCCGCTCGGTTCCGCCGGTCGCGCCGATGAGGACGGGCAGGTCCGAGAGCGTCTGTTCCGGCAGTACGTCGAAGAAGGACTTGAACAGCCCGCTGAAAGAGGCGTTGAAGGCGGGTGTGACGGCGATGATGCCATCGGCGTCGGCGACCGTTCGGAAGGCGGATTCCAGTTCGTCCTTGGTGAATCCCGTCAGCATCGCGTCCATGATGAGGTGGCCCAGGGGACGGAGCTCCACGAATGACGCCTCGACCTGTTCGCCGTGTTCTTCGAGTTCCCTGGTCACAGCCGTCACCAGCCGGTCCGCGAGGAGTCGCGTCGAGGACGGCTCGCGCAGACCGCCGGTGATGATCGCCAATTTCATCGCGCTTCCGGACCTTCTTCGTCGTCGGACTGCGGCTTTTCGTCGCCCCTACGGGCGCGGAGCAGGGACGCGTGCGTCGGGGCCGGCGGGACGTCGGCCGGCCTGCCGACGGCGAATTCCTTGCGGAGCACCGGCACCACTTCCTCGCCGAGCAGATCGAGCTGTTCGAGCACCGTCTTGAGCGGGAGACCGGCGTGGTCGATGAGGAAGAGCTGGCGCTGGTAGTCGCCGGTGTAGTCGCGGAAACCCAGCGTTCGCTCGATGACCTGGGCCGGTGATCCGACCGTCAACGGCGTGAGCGTCGTGAAGTCCTCCAGCGAGGGGCCGTGTCCGTAGACCGGGGCATTGTCGAAGTACGGCCGGAACTCGTCGACCGCCTCCTGGCTGTTGCGACGCATGAAAACCTGCCCGCCCAAGCCGACGATGGCCTGTTCCGGGGTGCCGTGACCGTAGTGGGCGAAGCGCCGGCGGTACATCTGAACCATCGACTGCGTATGGGAGGTGGGCCAGAAGATGTGGTTGGCGAAGAATCCGTCCCCGAAATAGGCCGCCAGCTCCGCCACTTCGGGGGTGCGGATGGAGCCGTGCCAGACGAACGGTGGGACGTCGTCCAGTGGCCGTGGCACCAGAGTGAAGCCCTGCAGGGAGGAACGCAGCTCGCCCTCCCAGTCCACCACCTCCTCGCGCCAGAGGCGGCGCAGCAGGCCGTAATGCTCGACGGTCAGGGGGACGGCCTGGCGGATGTCCTGCCCGAACCACGGGTAGACGGGCCCGGTGTTTCCTCGTCCCAGCATGACGTCCGTACGACCGCCGGACAGGTGCTGGAGCACGCTGAAGTCCTCGGCAATCTTGACCGGGTCGTTGGTCGTGATCAGCGTGGTCGAGGTCGACAGGATGATGCGCTCGGTCTGCCCGGCGATATAGCCGAGCAGCGTCGTGGGGGAGGAGGGTACGAAGGGTGGGTTGTGGTGCTCGCCGGTGGCGAAGACGTCGAGTCCGACCTCCTCGGCCTTGCGCGCGATCGCGACGGTGGCCTGGATGCGCTCCGCCTCGGTGGGGGCTGTCCCTGTCGTGGGGTCGGTCGTGACGTCACCGACCGTGAAGATGCCGAATTGCATCCCCAGCGCTTCGGACGAGTCCATGCGGAACTCCCTCCGGATCTACTGTCCGGGTTGTTCGTAATTCTCCCAGTCTTGCGACCGCCATGCAAAAACGTGTGTCTGCTGGGGAGGGGCGGATCTCGGTCGTCATCGAGCTGCCGCGCCGCGGCCGCGTGGCTAGCATTGGCCACGTGGTGTGTCCGGTATAGGGCGATCGTCCGGTGCTGCGATGAGAGGGAGGAAGCGACGATGGCCAGCGATCTGAAACCCGTGCCCGACCGCGTGTCCTGCGCGTCGCTGGTCGACGCCATGGGCCGGGTCCACGGTCACCGGGCGCATATCGTCGGCCTCGTCAGCCCCGCGCCACGAAAGCTGTTCGGCCCGGCCGCCACGATTGCCTATGTGCCCTACCGCGACGACGTCCCGCACGCCGAGTTCGGCGATCTCTTCGGCCAGGCGGTAGGCGACCGTCCGGCGGGCACCGTGCTGGTGCTTTCCAGCGGAGGCTATCCCGACGTATCCCACGGCGGTGGAACGAAGCTCTCCAGGCTCGAACACACCCATGCCGCTGGAGTCCTGGCAGACGGGCGGCTGCGCGACTTCGACCAACTGGGCGCCTACGGCTTCGCGACCTGGTGCCGGGGGGAGGCGACTCGCTGGGGTGGCGATATCGCCATGCCCTATGCCGTCAACGTCGCCGTGGAAGTGGGCGGCGTATGCGTGGTCCCCGGGGACTACGTTTACGCCGACGCCAGCGGCGCGGTCGTGATCCCGGGCGGAAGCCTGCGGCGGGTGATCGACGAAGCGCTGAAGGTCGAGGCCGAGGATGCCCGCGCCGCGGAGGAGATCCTCGGCGAGTACCGGGCGCGCTCGTGAGGCACCGATTCTCGTCGGAGGCCGGGCCGGTCGGCGGCCCTCTCGGAGAGATCCTCGGCAACCTCAGCGGTAGTCGGGGTTCGGGTAGTCGAAACGGCAGCCCGCTTCCCACTCGGAGCGCTGGTTGCCGTGGGCGGGGATGCCGTCGGCACGCTTGAGCATGGCCCCCAGATGCATCAGGTTCCAGGTCATGAAGGTGGTGTTGCGGTTGGTGAAGTCGTTCTCCGGGCCGCCCGAGTCCGGGTCCAGGTACGACGGTCCCGGTCCCGCCGCGCCGATCCAGCCCGCGTCGGCCTGGGGCGGGATGGTGTAGCCGAGGTGCTGGAGGCTGTAGAGGACGTTCATCGCGCAGTGCTTCACACCGTCCTCGTTACCGGTGATCAGACAGCCGCCGATGCGTCCGTAATAGGCGTACTGGCCCTTGTCGTTGAGCAGACTCGAGCAGGCGTAGAGACGTTCGATCACGCGCTTGGTCACCGAGCTGTTGTCGCCGAGCCAGATCGGCCCCGCCAGCACCAGGATGTTCGCCGCCATCACCCGACCGTACAGCGTCGGCCAGGCGTCGGTGGCGAAGCCGTGTTCGGTCATGTCCGGGTAGATGCCCGTCGCGATGTCGTGGTCGACAGCCCGGAACTCGTCCGTGGTGACCCCGTGCGCATCCATGATCGCGCGACTCCGGTCGATCAGCCCCTGGGTGTTGCTCTGCTGCGGAGACGGCTTGAGCGTGCAGTTGATGTACAGGGCGGTCAGGTCGTCGAAGCGGTACGTGTCATCGGTCGGGGTGGCGGTGGATGGCGACGCTGCCATGGGGGCTCCTCATACGGGACTGGTGACCCGGCGGGCCGGGCCAGGCTCAGCAGCATCTCGCGAAGATCGCCGTTTGTCCCTTTACGACTCATTTCACGCGTGTTTATACACTTCAGCAGGCCAAGGTGCGGATCGACGCGAGGGATGGCCCGGGCGCTGTCCGTCCACCTTCCTCGCTCCAACAACTCCCGTACGGTATTTGGGAGTTGACAGGCGCAGGCAGGGCGACTCCACCGGCCGGCGAGGTCGACGTGCCGGACGTACCCCGTACCCCGGAACGGCTACATGCTCACGCGAGCGTTGAGGAGCACGCCATGACGACGACAGCGACCGTGGACTTCTGGTTCGACCCCGCCTGCCCCTACACCTGGCTGACCTCGCGGTGGGTGGTGGAGGCGGCCAAGGTACGGCCCCTGGACGTGCGCTGGCGTGTCATGAGCTTGGCGGTGCTCAACGAGGGCCGTGACGACGATCCCGAAGGGGACCCCGAGGGCTACCTGTGGGTGCCCGTACGCATCTGCGCCGCCGTCCTGCGGCAGTACGGTCAGGAAGGGCTGGGTGCGTTCTACGCCGCCCTCTGGGCCGACCGCGGTGACGGCGGCGCCAAGCAGTGGATGAACGATCCCGGGGTGGCGCTGGCCGACGCCGGGCTGCCTCCGGAGCTTGCCGAGGCCGGGTCCTGCGGCGACTACGACGGCGCGGTGCGCGCTTCCCACGCCGAGGCCATCGCTCTCCTCGGCCCTCATGTCGGCACTCCGGTCGTCGCCGCCCCGGACCCGGGCGGTGACGCCGACGCGCGGATCGCCTTCTTCGGGCCGGTGCTGTCCCGGGTCCCACGGGGCGAGGAGGCCGGCCGGCTCTGGGACGCCACCTTGGTGGTCGCGGGCGCCCCTGGCTTCCATGAACTCAAGGGCGCACCGGCCGATCCGTCCCCTGACGTGAGCGGCTGGGCCGGTCGGCCGTGAGTCGGCGGGGCGCATCCTCAGCCCCTCCTCATCGCACCCGCAGGGGGATCGGCGCCATGGTTGCCAACGGCGTCGCCGAACCGATGAGTTCTGTCGGTCCGGCCGGTCTGCACTCTCGACACGTCGACCACGCGACGACACGTTGACCACGCGACATCGACCGGCAAGGAGCAGTGACCGTGCGGAAGATCATCGAGCAGGCGGTAATCACCCTGGACGGCCAGATCAGCACGCCCCAGAACTGGCTCCCCACGCGGTGGGCCGGCGAGTTCGAGCAGCTCTCCAGGGACCTGCTCTTCTCCGTCGACGCGCTCCTCTACGGGCGGGTCAGTTACGAGAACCACGCCGAGGTGTGGCCGACCATGGAGGAGGCGTTCGGTGACTACGCGGTCCGGATGAACACCATCCCCAAGCACGTGGCGTCGCGCACCCTCACCGAGGTGAAGTGGAACGCCACCTTGCTCGGGGACGACGTCGTCGACGCCGTACGCAAGCTGAAGGAACAGCCGGGCGGCGACATCCTCAAGATCGGCACCGGCGGCTCGTTCAGCCGGACACTGCTCGAGCACGGGCTGGTCGACGAGTATCTGTTCTGGCTGTTCCCGGTCATCGCCGGCAGCGGCGAACGGCTCTACGACGGGATCGACACCACGGACTTCGACCTGGTCGACGTCAAGCGGCTCACCAACGGCGTCCTCGGCCTCACCTACGTTCCGAACGCCCGCTGACACCACCGTGCCCTGCCGCGCGACGGCACCAGTGTCCTGTGGACGGAAGAGAGGCCATGACCACGGCGGCGATCGCCAAAGCGGCCGTCAGCGGACCGAAGACGTAAGCGATGAGTTCGACGTCCGGTGGCCCTCCCACCACCTGGTATTGCACGCTGGCGCTCACACTGTGCAGAGCCGCCACGCCACCGGCTGTCGCGATCATCCGGCGACCGGCCATCTTGTGCTGGAACAGCAGCAGCGCACCCGTGGCGAGCACCACCAGTTCCACGATGCCCACCACCATATTCACCACGATCAACCCGGTTGGCGCAGAGTGATCTTGGACGTAGTCGATGGTCTTGGAGACCATGAACAGGAGCCCTGGAAGGCACAGCAGCGCCAGCGCGATCGCGGCAGTCGCGGTCTTGCGCGCCTTGGACGTGGGATCCACCGGCGGGAGCGACGTCGTGCCGGGCAGCGTCGGAGGCAGGGTGGGCCCGCCTCCTGGTGGCGTGTGCCCTGGTGCGTGGTCGAGTTGCCGCAGGGCCTGGGCGAGGTCGGCCGCGTTCCCGTACCGCTGGTCGGGATCCTTGTGCAGCAGAGCCAGCACCAGGTCGTCCCAGGCGGGTGGGATGCCCGAGAACACCGAGCTGGGCGTGGGCGGTTCCTGGGTGAGGTGGGCCGAGAGGTAGCCCACGGTGTCGGGAGCCTGGAACGGCAGCCGTCCCGTGATCAGCTCGAAGAGCAGGCAGCCGAGCGCGTACAGGTCGCTGCGCGGTTCCGGGAAACCGCGGGCCTGTTCAGGGGCCATGTACGGGGGCGTGCCCACGATGAAGCCGGTCCGGGTGAGACGGTCCGCGGTCGCGTACGGGTCGGCACCGCGCGCGACGCCGAAGTCGAGGACCTTCACGATGCCGGAAGGCGTGATGAGGATGTTGGACGGTTTGACGTCCCGGTGCAGGACTCCGGCATCGTGGGCCTCCGCCAGCGCATCACATATCTGCGCGCCCCACCGAGCCGCGTCCCGCGGGCTGACGACGCCTCGGCGCAGCATCGCGTCCAGACCCTCGCCCCGGACCAGCTCCATCACCAGGAACGGGGCCTTGTCGCCCTCGGCGCCGGTCTCGCCCAGGTCGTGGATGGTCACGATGTTGGGGTGCTGGAGCCGGGCGGTGATCCGGGCCTCGCGCAGGAACCTGGCGCGGGCCTCGTCGCCGTGGCTACCGCCACCGGCCAGCAGCGAGATCACCTTGACGGCGACGCGTCGCCCCAGCGACTCGTCCTGCGCCTCCCACACCTGCCCCATACCGCCCTCGCCGAGCTGCCGCACCATCCGGTAACGGCCCCCCAGTAGCTCATCCCGCACAGCCACGCCTCCCCGTTTCGACCACTTCAGCCCTGCCACCGGCGAACCGGTGCATCGGGATCATCGCGCAACCACGCGGATGCCGCCTAGAGGGACCGCGAGAGGTTGGGCGATCTCCCGCGGGCGCTGTACGCGAACGACCCGACGCAGACGCCGTCGCACACCTCGCCCTTGGCGGCGCTCTCTCCCGATCGTGGCGGCGTACCGTGGCAGCGTGGCAAACGAAGACCTCGGGCGGACCCTGCGCCGCTTGCGCCGTCTGGCCTCCCTGACGCAAGAAGAACTGGCCGAGCGCTCCGGCGTGTCCGTCGATGTGATCCGTCAACTCGAACAGGGGCGGAAACACTCGGCACCTCTCCCCACGTTGCACGCGTTGGCGAACGGTCTCGGTGTGGAGCTGACCACGCTTCTGGGCGACCCGCCTGCCGTCTCCTCCACAGGCGAGAACGACGGACCCCGCTTCGTAGCGGTGCGCCGCGCCATCATGCCCCCGCTCTGGGGACCGGAGCCGGAACCACCAGGGCCCGGCTTCTCGTCGGACCGTCTGTGCGAGCAGATCGCGGACGGCTGGACGCAGTACCATTCCGCCGAGTTCGACACGGTGATGAAGGTCCTGCCGGACTTGATCTCGGATGCGCGCACCGCCACGGCCTCGTCCAACGACGACGACCGCAGGGCGGGATTCGCGGCGCTGGGCAAAGCGCTTCAGCTTGCCGGACACGTCGCCGTGCGGATGGGCAAGACCGATCTCGCCCTCATCAGCCTGGAGCGCGCGATAGAGGCTGCGGGGCAGTCCTCCGATCCGCTGCTTCCGCCGATGATCGTCAACTCCACGGCATGGACCTACCAGCGGCAAGGTCGCCTGGACGACGCGTTGAGCATCGCCCTCCGTGTCGCCGACGACATGACGAACGCGGGCCGTACCGACACGGCCGACGGCCTGAAGGTGTGGGGCGCGCTGACCATGAGCGCCGCCACGTCGGCCGCGCGAAGCGGTGACTATGAGCGCGCGGCGGCGATGATGGAGACGGCGGAGAAGGAAGCCGCCCGGGTCTCGAAGCTGCCCGACGGCGGCGACAACCGTATGGTCAGCGTCTTCAGCCTGTCGTCGGTCCGCATCGAACGGGTCAGGCTCGCAGTCCAGTACGGGCACCCGCAGGACGCCTTGGCACTGGCCAAGGGGATGCGGCTGAGCAAGGACACCCCGCCGTCTTGGCGGACGTGGCTGCTGCTGGACGTGGCCCGAGCCCACACGGACATCGGCGACGCGGCCGGGGCGGTGAAGACCCTGGAGTCCCTGCGCCGGGTGGCGCCGACGTGGATGCAGCACCACACCTTGGCCGTGGCCATCGTGCGCGACCTGTGGGCACTCCCCAACCACCCCACCGGGCTACGGCCGTTGGCGGAGTTCCTGGGGATCAGCGAATAGCGTGGTGAAAGTGGGACGTTGCGCCCCTGTCAGCGTTCCTGGCATGTCGCTTACATAAGCGGACAGCGCCCCGGCGGCCGTGCGACCAGCCCGGGGGTTGGCCGATCCGAGGAAGCAGACCGACATGCCGCAACCTACAACGCGTGCCCGCCCGACCGGGCGTCCCGGGTACAGCGAGACTCTGCCGCGCGAGCCCGAGAGCGCCGCCACCGCCCGGCGCCTGGTGCGCGTCGGCTTATCCGCCTGGGGCCTGGACGACTTGGCCGAGGACGGAACCCTGATCATCTCCGAGTTGGTGACCAACGCCGTCCGGCATGCGCGGAGAGAAACCATCCGGGTCGTCATCGACCGCCCCGGGACGGCACGCGTGCGGATCGGCGTCGTGGACTTCTCGAAGGTGCGCCCTGTGCGCAGGGAGCCGAACATCGGAGACGAGAACGGGCGCGGCTTGGCACTCGTGGGGACGCTGGCGAGGGACTGGGGCACCGAGCCGTTGCCGTGGGGCAAGCGGGTATGGGCAGAACTGGGCGGGGAGCTACGAGGATGAGTACGCGCGCAGTGATCCGGCACGAGACGTGGAGCCTGCAGCCCGACCGTGAGCCGGACGCCGAGCCGACGACGTACGCGATGGAGTGCGCGGTCTGCGGGGAGAGGCGTCGGAAGCCTCCGAGGACTTCGCCGACGGGCAGTTCTGGGTCCTGAAGCACTGCGGCAAGAACCCGTGCCACCACACCTTCCGGGAGCGGATCACCCGTCCGTGGCGCACGTGGGGCGGGACCGGGATGCCGGGGCGTCACGGCCGGCCGGGCCCGCGGTCGGCGGGGGGCGGCACGCGCAGGAGCTTGGCGAGCCGGGGCACGTTGGTGAAGCGACCGGTGTGGGAGGTGGCGGCGACCGAGCCAAGGTACGGGCCGAGTGCCTCGCGGCGTGGGCCCAGCCGAGGGAGGCGCTGGTGGCCGGGCGTCGCCCCGACCGGCCGGTACCGACGATGGCCGGTACCGCCGCGATCGGGGCGGTGGTGCGTCTTCCGGCCACCGCTCATCGAGGAGGGCCGGGACCTGTCCTCGATGAGCGGCGGGCCGGCCGACATCAGCTACCGTCTGCTGCCGGTCCGACGGCCCGGCCTCACTTCAGATGCCGGGTGAAGAACTGGGCCGCGGCGTCTCCCGCGAACTGCGGGACGCCGGTGTGCCCGCCCATGTTGGCGTGCAGGGACTTCTCCTTGGAGCTGAAGGCGTCGAACAGGTCCAGGGCCGCCTGCCGGTCGTTCCCTTCGTCGTCCCACTGCAGCAGGACGTGCAGTGGAATAGTGACCTGCCGAGCCTCCCCGAACATGGCGCGAGGCACGAAACTCCCGGCAAAGAGACCGGCGGCCACGATGCGCGGCTCGACTACCGCCAGCCGGATGCCGATGGAGATCACTCCCCCCGAGTACCCGACCGGGCCGCCGATCTCGGGCAGCGAAAGGAGGGCGTCCAGGGTGGCCTGCCATTCCGGGACTGCCTTTTCGACCAGCGGGAGGATGAGGGCGTCGACGATCTCGTCGCTGACCGGCTCACCGGCGTCCATCGCCCGGCGCAGGTCGGCGCGGGCCTGCTCGACGGCGGGCCAACGGGGCCGGTCGCCGCTTCCGGGGAGCTCGATGGTGGCCGTGGCGAAGCCCTCCGCCGCGGAGTGCCGGGCCCGGTCCACCAGTCGGGGGTACATCTTGCGCAGTCCGAGGGGAGGGTGGCCGAGCAGGATCAGCGGCACCGGTGCGGATGCGGATGCGGGTGTCCACAGGATGCCGGGGATCTCGCCCAGGGTGAATGCGCGCTCGAGGACGCCGTCGTCGAGGCGCTGTTCGGAAGTGAATCGCATGGTCGTGCCTTTCGGGAGGGCTCGTGAACGGCGCTCCCGGACGACCTATCGCCCGACCGTGACCCCGGAGGGGAGCACCCATGTCGATACTGCGTTCACGGGTACCACCTCCTCGTTCTCTCGCACGGCCGCCAGAAAAGTAGCAGTGGTCGCCGTGGGCCGCCAACGGGTTTTTGCCAAACCCGCCCGGCCCCCGGCGGTGCCGCTGGGCGGTGCCGGGCGCCGGGGGCATCCGCGGCCGGCCCGGCCGCTCTCGTGGTGCGGCGGGCCGGTGCGGGTGCCACCCGGCGCAGCGGGGTTCAGGCGGATGTGGTGGTCGAGGCCGTGTCGGTGCGGGGCTGCCGGCCGGTCGTCGTGTCCGGGGCCGGGGGCTCGTCACCCCGTTCCTCGGGGAGCTTCAGCAGGAGCGTCAGCACGAAGGCGACCAGGTAGAGGGCGAGGAAGATCAGGGTGACTCCGCCGGCGCCCACGAGGGGGAAGAAGAGGCTGGCGAGTGCCGGGCCGACGAAGGCCGCGCCGCCCGCGCCCAGATTGAGCAGGGCCATGGAACCGCCCTTGTTCTCCGGCGCCATCGACGGGATGAGCGCCGAGATGGGGACGAATCCCGCGAGGGTCGCCCCGTAGAACATCCCCGCGAGCACCGCGACCCAGTAGTAGTCCGCGCCGAGCCAGGTCGGTACGAAGTACAGCGTGGTGACGCTGATCGCGCAGCCCAGCGCGCCGAAGCCCGCGATGGTCGTGCGCCAGCCGATGCGGTCGGAGAGGACGCCGAAGATGAGGTTGAAGAAGATGTTGGTGCCGTAGATGATCGCCAGCAGCTGGAGCCACTTGTCCTCGCCGAAGCCGATGTCGTCGGAGAAGATCCGCGGCAGGTACACCAGCATGCCGAACTCCGGCGCCGTGTTGATGACCCGGACCAGGCAGCCCACCAGCACGCGCGGATGGGTCCAGATGATGGAGACGGAGTTGAGCAGGCTCTGGCCGGTGGTGACCTCCGGCGGTGCCATCCGGTCACCGCCGGGCCTCCTGCGGGCGCCGACCAGGGCGATGGCGCCGCCGAGGAGGATGAGGGCGAGTGCCGACCACAGCGTGCCCAGGCGGCCGAACGAGGGGATCGTCAGGCTCGACCACAGCGAGCCGAGGGTGGGCAGGCCGCCGGTGAAGGCGAAGTAGAACCATCCCACCGCGGTGCCCAGCCGCGCCTTCGGTGCCGTGTTGGTGATCCATACCAGGAAGCCGAACGCGAAGAGCGGGTAGCCGAAGCCCCGGATGCCGTAGAAGAGCAACATCAGCGGGTAGTTCTCGGTGCCCAGCGCGAAGAGCAGGTACGCGGCGTCGAAGACGGCCCAGATCACCAGGCCCGTCCACATCACCCGGCGCGGCCCCCACACCTGGCAGAGCGCACCGGAGAACCACGACGCCAGCATGACGGCGATGCCGTACACCGTGATGACGTACCCGGCCCGTACGTCCGTCGCCGCGCCGTGGTCGGCCATGTACGGGGCGATGAACCCGGCTTCGACACCATCGCCGATCATGAACAGGAGTACGCCCAGATAGCCCAGGATCAAGGGTTTCGGCATCGCTCGACCTCCACTCTGCGGTGATGTAAGGAGTACGACCGCAGATACTCAAGCGCGCCGAGAGAAATATCAAGAGTCTTGGTAAAGATAACGGGATCGAGTGGTAACTACTCCGTCTCGATGACCCGCACATCCGTCAGCTCCCGCATCTCCCGCACCAGCTCCTCGTCCACCGGACCGGTCAGCAGAACATGGTCGAAGGAGTCCACGCCCTCCAGCTGGTGCAGCGCGCGACGGCCCACCTTGCTGTGGTCCATGAGCAGCACGCTCGTCGCGCCCGCCTGCCGGGTCGCCCGCTTGATGCTGACGATCTCCTGCTCCTGGTGGAACGTCATGCCCGCGGTCATCGCGGAGGTGGAGAGCACGCTCAGATCGACGGAGATGCCGCCGATCATGTCCATCGCCGGCAGGCCGATCCATGAGTCATGGGTGCGCGAGTACTCGCCGCCCACACAGATCAGCCGGATGCCCTCGGCGCCCCGCAGCTCCTCGGTGATCAGACGGTAGTTGGTCACCACGGTCAGCGGCCCCACCTCGGGCAACAGCCGCGCCAGAGCCAGCGCCGAGGTCGAGTCGTCCAGCATCACCGACATCCCCGGGGCCACGAACGGCAGGGCGGCGCGGGCCAGTGCCCGCTTCTCGTCGGCGTGCGCGTGCAGCCGGAAGTCGGAACTGGACTCGAAGACCATCGACGGCTGCGCGGAGACGCCGCCGTGGTACTTGCGCAGGATGCCGCGGTCCGCCAGCTCGGCGATGTCCCGGTGGACCGTCATCAGGCTGACGCCGGTCAGCTCGACCAGTTCGGCGACGGTGGCGTCCCCCCGGGCCAGAACGTGGTCGACGATCACTTGGTGCCGCTGCTGCCGCGCGCCGCGCGACGACGGGGGAGTAGTCATGCCCCCATCCTGCCGTGTTCATTTCTCACATAGAACCAGTGACAACTCACGCGGCCAATGTTAATTTCGCTGTGCCGGACACCGCCGGGTGCAACGGACACCTCCCGGTGCAACGGCACAGCCAGAGATCATCAGCCAGGAGATCAGGGGTACGCATGGCCGACGCAGTGGTCTTCGACATGGACGGCGTACTGGTGGAGAGCGAGCATCTGTGGGAAGAGCTGTGGGCCGCGTACGCCGCCGCACGCGGCCGTGCGTGGGGCCCGGATCAAACGCGCGACGTCCAGGGGATGAGCGCCCCCGAGTGGGCCGCCTACCTCACCCGGTTCTGCGGGGCGGGTGACTCCGCGGAAAGCACCGAGGAGGTCGTGGTCGACGGCATGGTCCAGGCGCTGGCAGACGGCCGCATCGGCCTGCTGCCCGGAGCGCGAGAGATGATCACCGCCACCGCCGAGCTCGCACCCGTCGCGCTCGCCTCCTCCGCGCCGCGCCGGGTGATCGACGCCGTCCTCGCCCACCATGGTGTCGACCACCACTTCAAGGCGACCGTCTCCAGCGCCGAGGTGGAGCGCGGAAAGCCGAGCCCGGACGTCTATCTGGCCGCCGCCCGCGCCCTCGGAGTGGCCCCGGAGCGCTGTCTGGCGGTGGAGGACTCCAGCAACGGACTGCGCGCCGCCGCGGCCGCCGGGATGACCGTGGTGGCCATCCCCAATCCGCAGTACCCACCCGCCGACGACGCCCTCGCGGCCGCCGCCTACCGTTCTGCGGACCACCATGCCGTACGTGACTTCCTGCTCAGCAGGCTCGACACCCGAGGGGAGTGACCCGACATGACCGCGGTCCTGGTATCCGGCGACGACTTCATCGCCCCCGAACTCTTCGCCGCCGCTCTGAGCGAGAGCCTGCCCTCCGCCGGGCTGAGCTTCCGCACGCTGCGCACCCGCTGGCCGAACGAACCCTTCGGCCCGGTGGGCGCCGACGGGCAGGGGAACGGGGGTGTGAAGGAGGCCAGCGGCACCGAGGAGCAGGTGCTGGAGGCGCTCGGTGACGCGAGTGTCGCCCTGACCCAGATGGCTCCGTTCACCTCCCGTGTCATCCGCGAGTCGCCCCATCTGAAGTTCATCGGCGTGGCCCGTGGTGGCCCGGTCAACGTGGACCTGGCCGCCGCCACCGCCGCCGGGATACCCGTCACCTTCACGCCGGGCCGCAACGCCGCCGCTGCCGCCGAATTCACCATCGGCCTGATCCTCGCCGCCATGCGCCACCTCACCTTCGCCGACGCGGCCCTCAAGGAGGGCACGTGGCGCGGTGACTACTACGCCTACGAGAACGCGGGCCTGGAACTCGACGGCGCCACCGTCGGCCTCGTCGGGTACGGAGCCATCGGCTCGATCGTGGCCCGTGTGCTGCGTGCCTTCGGCGCACACGTCCTCGTCTCCGATCCGTACACGGATCCGGCCCGGGCGCGGGCCGACGGTGTCGAGCTCACCACCCTGGACGACCTGCTGCGGCGCAGCTCCGTCGTGAGCCTGCACGCCCGTGTCACCCCCGAGACCCGGCATCTGCTGAACGCCGGCAACCTCGCGCTCCTGCCCGAGGGCGCCATCCTCGTCAACTCGGCCCGCGGCGAGCTTCTCGACTACGCCCCGCTGCCCGGCCTGCTGGAGTCCGGCCGGCTCGGCGCGCTCGCCCTGGACGTCTACGACATCGAGCCGCCCCCGGCCGACTGGCCGCTGCACAAGGCCCCCCATGTCATCACCACGCCACATCTGGCGGGATCCACCCGGCAGACCGCCGACCGGGCCGCCGTGATCACCGCTGCCGAGGCCGCCCGCTTCCTGCGCGGCGAACCGCTGCGGCACGTGGCCAATCCGGAGGTGCTGACCGGGAGCCGGCCATGATCGTCGGAGTCGACATCGGCACCTCGGTCACCAAGGCCCAGCTGATCTCCCGCGACGGCCGGACCACCCCCGCCCACGAGGCCCGCAGCACCGTCTACACCCTGCCCGGACACCGCGTCGAGCAGGACCTGGACGACGTCGTGGGCACTGTGGAGACCGTCGTACGGGCGGCACTCGCCGACGCCGCGCAACTGGGCGATGAACCGGCCGAGGCCCTGGCCCTCACCGGGCAGGGCGACGGCCTGTGGCTGCGCGACGCCACGGGCGCCCCCGTCGGCCGCGCGCTGTCCTGGATGGACGGCCGGGCCGCGGACCGGCTCGACCGGTGGACCGCCGACGGCACCCTGCACGCCCTGCACCGGCGCACCGGCGTGGGTCTCTTCCCCGGCTCCGCCGCACCCCTGCTGGCGCATCTGGCCGAGCACGAGCCGGAGCGGCTGGAGGCGGCCCACGTCGCCGGATACTGCGTGGACGCCGTCGTACAGCGGCTGACCGGCGCCGTGACCGTAGATGTCTCCGACGCCTCGCAGCCGTTCCTCGACGTCGCCTCCCGTGCGTACGACGAGACCGCGCTCGAGCTGTGCGGACTGTCCGCACACCGCCGGCTGCTGCCGGAACCGGCGCCGCCCGGCACCCTGCACCGGCTGCTGCCCGACGCCGCCCGGCGGCTGGGCCTGCCCGCCGGGCTGCCGGTCTCGGCCGGTCCGTTCGACATCCCGGCCTGCGCCTTCGGCTCGGGAGTCGCCGAACCGGGCGAGGGCAACCTCATCATCGGCACCACCCTCGCCGCCCAGGTCCTCGACACCGAGCCGCGCCCGGCCATCGCCGAGGACCCGGCCGGGATGCTGCTGGCGACCCCGTACGAGGGCCGCTACCTGCGGGTCATGCCCGCCATGATCGGCACCGCGGGCCTGGACTGGCTGCTGAAACTGCTCGACGTCAAGATCGAGGCGCTGGACGCGCTGCTCGTCCAGTCCCCGCCCGGCGCCTCGGGCGTCACCGCGCTGCCGTTCCTGTCCGCCAGCGGCGAGCGCGCACCCTTCGTCGACCCGCGGGCCCGTGGCCGCTTGGACGGCCTCTCCCCGCTGGCCGGCCGCGCCGACCTGGTACGGGCGCTGTGCGAGGCCGTCGCCTACTCGGCCCGGCACTGCATGGAAACCCTCGGCGTCACCCGCACCGTCACCGCCTGCGGCGGTGGCGCGCGCTCCGGGGAGTGGGCGCGCATCTTCGCCGGTGTCCTCGGGGGCGACCTGGAGGTCTGCGACGACGCCGTGGGCATCCGCGGTGCGGCCCACGTCGCCTGGCGCTCCCTGGGCACGCCGGTCGACCCCGGCGCCTGGCGCGCCCGCCTGCGCACCGTGACCGCCGAGCGCGGGCTGATCGACCACTACGCCGAGGGCTACGCCGCCTACCGCCACGCCCTCGACATCGCACGCGAAGGCTGGAGCACCCGATGACCAGGCTCTTCAACGACCCCGCCCAGTTCACCGACGACATGATCACCGGGTTCGCCGCCGCCCACCTGGAACACGTACGGGCCGTGCCCGGCGGTGTGGTGCGCGCCCGCCCCACCCGTACGGGGAAGGTGGCCGTCCTCACCGGTGGCGGCTCCGGCCACTATCCCGCCTTCTGCGGCGTCGTCGGCCCCGGATTCGCCGACGGTTCGGTCATCGGCGATGTGTTCACCTCCCCGTCGGCCGCCCGCGCCCGCTCGGTCGCCGAGGTCGCGGAGGCGGGCGGCGGTGTCCTCTTCCTCTTCGGCAACTACGCCGGGGACGTGATGAACTTCGGCCTCGCGGCACGGCAGTTGACGGACGACGGCATACCCGCCCGCTGCTTCGCCGTCACCGATGACATCGCCTCCGCCCCCGCCGACCAGACGGCGCGGCGGCGGGGCATCGCGGGCGGCTTCGTCGTCTTCAAGACCGCGTCGGCGGCGGCCGAGGAAGGCGCCGGTCTGGACGAGGTCGTCCGCGTGGCCGAGCACACCAACGCCCGTACCCGCACACTCGGAGTGGCCTTCGACGGCTGCACTCTGCCGGGCTCCGACGCGCCCCTGTTCACCGTTCCCGAGGGACGCCTGGGCCTCGGTCTCGGCATCCACGGCGAACCGGGGGTCAGCGAGGACACCCTGGGCACCGCCGAGGACCTGGCCCGCGCCCTGGTGACGGGGCTGCTTGCGGACCGGCCCGCGGACACGGACGGCGAGCGGCGGGTCGCGGTCGTCCTCAACGGCCTCGGCGCCACGAAGTACGAGGAGCTGTACGTGCTGTGGGGCGCCGTGGCCCGGCTGCTGGACGAGGCGGGGCTCACACCCGTACGCCCCGAGGTCGGCGAACTCGTCACCAGTCTCGACATGGCCGGTTGTTCCCTCACCCTGAGCTGGCTGGACGACGAGCTGGAACGCCTGTGGCTCGCACCGGCCGACACCCCGGCCTTCCGCCGGGGGACACCGCGGGAAACCCCGGTGGACGCCGCCGCCACACGGCCCGCCGCCGCCCCGCGCCGCCCGGAGCGGTCCGCCGCCACGGCGTCCGGCGCGGCGGTCGAGGTCGCGGAGCTGGCCGTCCACGCACTGCGCGCCGCCCGCGACGTACTGCACCGGGACGCGGAGGCCCTGGGCAGGCTGGACGCGGTGGCGGGCGACGGCGATCACGGCCGTGGCATGTGCAAGGGCGTCGACGCGGCACTGGTGGCCGCCGAGAAGGCACACACCGATCGGCTCGCCCCGGCGGCGGTGCTGGCCGCCGCCGGTGATGCCTGGGCGGCGGAGGCCGGGGGCACCTCGGGTGCGCTGTGGGGCGTGGCGCTGCGCGCCATCGGCGCCGCACTGCCGGCCGACCGGGCGCCGGGGCGCGCGGAGCTGGCGTCCGCCGCCACGGCCGCGCTCACCGCCGTCACCTCGCTCGGCGGGGCCGAGGTGGGCGACAAAACCCTGGTGGACGCTCTCGCGCCGTTCGCCACCGCCTTCGCGACGCGGCTGCGGACCGGAGATCCGGTGGCCGAGGCGTACGTGGCCGCCGTGGCCGAAGCCCGTACGGCCGCCGAGGACACCGCCGCCCTGCGCCCCCGCCTCGGCCGCGCCCGCCCCCTCGCCGACCGCAGTGTGGGTACCCCCGATCCCGGAGCCACCTCACTCGCCGCGGTACTGACCGCGGTGGCCACCCTCCACACGACGACAGGAAGCGACCCCGTATGACCACCGCGAACGCGTTCCGGATCGTCGTCGGCTGTGACGACGCCGGATACGACTACAAGGAGGTCCTCAAGCGGGATCTGCTGGCCGACCCGCGGGTCGCCGAGGTCATCGACGTCGGTGTGGGCAGCGACGAGCACACCGCGTACCCGCACGTCGCGGTGGAAGCGGCCCGCCGCGTCGCCGAGGGCACCGCCGACCGCGCCCTCCTGGTGTGCGGCACCGGCCTGGGCGTGGCCATCAGCGCCAACAAGGTCCCCGGCATCCGCGCGGTCACCGCCCACGACAGCTACTCCGTGCGCCGCTCGGTGCTCAGCAACAACGCCCAGGTGCTCTGCTTCGGCCAGCGCGTCATCGGGCTGGAACTCGCCCGGTCGCTCACCGACGACTGGCTCGCGCAGAGCTTCGACGAGACGTCCCCGTCGGCGGAGAAGGTTGCCGCGATCCGGAGCTACGAGGGCTGATCGGGGAGGTAGGACAGAGCGAACAACGTCGGTCTCCACGATCACAACCGGATCGTGGAGACCGACGTAGTGGGAAGCCGTGTCGTCGTTACTGGCTCACCTTGACGGAGAACCAGTCCACGCTCATCCCCGCACCGGAGGTGGTGTCGGCCGCCGGCGAGGTGCAGCCGCAGACCTTGTTCGGGTAGGAGCCGCCGACCGCCACGTTGAAGATGGCGAAGAACCCGTGGTCGACCGCCTTCTTCCAGGTCTCGGCGGACACCTGGTTCTGCTTCACCGTGAAGGTTTCCTTGCCGTCGCGGTAGAAGCGCAGTTGCTCGGCGGAGGTGTCGGTGCGATCCACGATCACGGAGTACGTGTGGTACTCGGTCTGACAGCCGTCGCACGGCAGCAGGTCGCTGGTGATCCCGTCCGGGTCGTGGCACTCACCGGCCCACTCCCCGCAGTGGAAGGTGTTCGAGTGCTTGCTCAGCCCGTTGACGTCCTCCATGATGTCCAGCTCGCCGATGCTCGGCCAGTTGGTGGCGCCGGTCGGACGGGCGTCGGCGCCCATGGCCCAGAAGGCGGGCCAAATTCCGAGGGCCTTCTCCGGGTTGGGCTGCTTGAGCGAGGCACTGATCTCCAACTGTCCACCGGCCGGGGCCTCGAAGTCGGTGCGCTGGGTCTCCACGCGGCCGGACGTCCACTTTCCGGAACCGTCGCGGATCGGCTTGATCACCATGTGACCCTCGCCGTCGTGGTAGACGTTCTCGGTCGAGTCCGTGACCGACTCGACCTCCCCGGTGCCCCAGTTCGGGGCGCCGCCCGGGTAGCCGGTGCCGATGTCGTACAGCCAGTCGTTCTTGTTCAGGCCGGTGCCCGCCGCGCCGTCGAAGTCGTCCTGGAAGACGGTGGTCCACTCGGCCGCGGCGGCGGGTTCGCCGGCGGCGGCGGTGTTGGAGGACACGGTCAGAGCCAGCAGTCCGGTCAGCGGAAGCGACAGGGCGGCCACGAAGGCCAGTACGCGTCGTCGGCGGCGGGGCTTGGCCTCCGCCGTCGTACGTGAGGTGATCCTGAGCATGTGGGGGGCTGCTTTCGTTCGAAGGAACGTCGGTGACGGGGTGTGCGAGCCCCCGTAGCCCGCTCCTGGCGTGGGGTGTGGTGGAGGCTGGACTACGGGGACTCGGGCACAGGGACAGCGCGAGCGCCATCGGGTCGAGAGAGCGCTCACACAGAACGACTGTCTTGGACCCTGCCCTTGTCGGTCAAGAGCCGCGCCGTGTTCACCAGTTGAACGTAAGCCCGTCGCATGGTCGCGGCCGCACGGAAGTATCGCTCGCCCCACTTCAGAATTGGAGACATACGCGGGGTTCCGGCACCCGCGCGCGCCAACTCTTGACGGCGCCCCAGGGTGGGCCGAATCAAGGTGAGGAGGCCCGGCCACGGTGTCCCGGACTACTCCGTCCCGGACTACTCCGTCCCGGACTACTCCGTCCCGGGGTCGAAGTCCTCCACGAAGTAGCTGTCGTGCCGGATGCGGAACCGCTTGAGTTCCTCGCCGCCGCGCTGTGTCATCTCCGCGACCCGCTCGAAGTACTCCTCGCGGGGGGCGCCCGGGGCGAAGAGCAGGAGCATGGACATGGGCTCGTCCGCCACGTTCTTGAACGCGTGCAGGCCACCGACCGGTACGTACAGGAAGTCGCCCTCGCGGCCCGTGATCCACTTCTCGCCGTTGTAGAGCTCCAGCTTGCCCGAGAGGATGTAGAACGACTCGGACATGGCCTTGTGGAAATGGGTCTTGGGTCCGCCGGACCGTGGTCCCATCTCCACCTTGTACAGGCCGAATTCGCCGCCGGTCGACTCGCTGGTGGCGAGGTAGTGGGTCGAGCCGCCGGGTGAGGAGAGGTCCGGCGGGGTGCCGGCCGGGCGGAAGGCCGCGTTCACTTCGCCCCTGTCGCCGTGGTAGCGGGGCTCCGGGTACTCCAGGTCTTCCGGGTAGGACATGATGTGCTCCTTTCGGCAGGTCTCCACTGGAATGATGGCTCCGCCCCGAGAAGGCGGCATCGGGCTTCCGGATGACCTTGGTGGTCGTTGAACGGGGCCGGAGACCTAAGTCCGTCTCGTCAGTCGGGATCCTGGCCGCAGAGCGCCCCGCGCAGGCGTGCGACCGCGCCGGTGGCGAGTTCGCGGATCACGTCCGCGGCGGGTTCGATCCTGGTCACGGCGCCGACCGACTCGCCCGCGTAGAGCGGCATCGCGTCCACCTGCCCGGTCGCGGTCCGGGTCGGGCAGAACGGACTGGATGCCGGGACCGGCACGGTGGCACCGGCCAGCACGATCTCGCCCGCCACGTCCGTGTCGAGGCCGCGCGCGCGGTCGACGCAGGCCGAGAGGACCCGGTGCGGTGCGTCGGGCCACATGACCGAGAACTGGGTGGTGAGCACGGTGTCGGCGGCGCCGGCCCGGATCAGGGCCCGCTGATACTCCGGGTGCGCGTCGGCTTCGGTCGTGGCGACGAACCGGGTCCCGATACGAGCGGCATCGGCTCCGGCCGCGAGGACCGCCGCCACGGATCTCGCGGTGGCGATGCCGCCGGCCGCGACGACCGGGATGTCGACGTGCTCCACCACCTCACAGAGCAGCGGCAGCAGGACCCGGGATCCGCGGACGTGGCCGCCCGCCTCCGCTCCTTGGACGATGACGAAGTCGCACCCCGCGTCGGCCGCCTCCCGTGCCTCCGCCACCGAGCCGACCTGCCACGCGGCGAGCGCCCCGCCCGCCTTGGCCCGAGCGACCAGCCGCGGGGAGGGGGTTGCCCAGAAGAACTCGACGACGGACATGCGCTCCGCGGCGATGTCGACGCACGCGTGGTCCTGGAGGACGGGCAGGATGAAATTGACCCCCACCGGACGGGTGGTCCGCTGCCGTACGTCCTCCAGCAGCCCGGTGAGGGCCTCCGGTGTCGCCATCGGGAAGGCGACCATGCCGAGGCCGCCGGCCTCCGAGACCGCGGCCGCGAGGTCCACGCCACTCACCCAGCCCATACCGGCCTGCTGGACGGGCACCGTGCAGCCGACGAGTTCCGTGAAGCGGGTGCGCAGGGCCGGTGGTGCGATTGCCATGGTCCGATGGAACAGCCCCGCCGCCGGACGGGGCGGCTCCGACGCGGCCGCTCCGGTGTGCGTCACGCGCAAGGCGTAGCACGGGCTCGCGGCCCGCCCTCCCAGCGGCAGTCGACGCGTGCTGGGCCCGCCCGCTCCCGCACCCGCCCGCTCCCGCACCCGTCCGCGGTATACACCGGGAGTGGCTGCATGACCTGCGAGATGCGGGTTACCCGGTTGGTGGCCCACCCGTGGACGACGAAGGGGAGCACGCCGTGCGCATCGGAATCATCGGAGCGGGCCGCATCGGCTCGACGCTGGCCCGCCACTTCGCCGCGATCGGCTACGACGTGGCGCTCGCCAACTCCCGCGGCCCGGACACCCTGGCCGACCTGGTGGCCGACATCGGCGGCCCGATCCGCGCGGTGACCGCCGAGGAGGCGGCGCGGTTCGGCGAGGAGGTGGTCGTGTCCATCCCCTACGGCCGCTACCAGGAGCTGCCGACCGAGCCGCTGCGCGGCAAGGTCGTGATCGACACCTGCAACTACTACCCCGAGCGGGACGGACACGACCCGGAGCTCGACGGGGACGCCACCACCTCCAGCGAGAAGATCCAGGCCCACACCGGCGCCAACCTGGTCAAGGCGTTCAACGCGATCTACTGGGAGAATCTGCGCGACCACGCCCGCCCCCAGGGCGCCACCGACCGGGTGGCCATCCCGCTGTCCGGCAACGACGAGGAGGCCAAGGCCGCGGTGGCCGGGCTGATCCGCGACATCGGCTTCGACGCCGTGGACGCCGGGCACCTGGGCGAGGGCGGCCGCAAACACCAGCCGGGCAGTCGCGTCTACGCCACCGAGATGTCGTCCACCGAGACCAGCGCCCTGCTGCACGTGGCCTGAGACCGGGGCCGCTGAGTCACTTGGCGGTTCCGGTGTCCAGCGTCAATTTTGGCTACCGCCTCTTCCCATGCGCCGCCCCAAGCGCTCCGTACCGGCCGGCGGAGCGGGAAGCGGGGCCACGAGTCGATGGGAGGCCGCGTACATGACGGCCTGGGTGCGGTCGCGCAGGCCCAGCTTCGCCAGGATCCGGGAGACGTGTGTCTTGACCGTCTCGTCGCCGATGCCCAGGCGCTGCGCGATCTCCGTGTTGCTGTGGGCCTGGGCCACGAGCATCAGGACCTCGTGCTCGCGGGCCGTCAGCCGCTCGAGCGCGGTGGAGGACGCCGGCGGGGCGATGCTGCCGGCGAAACGCGAGATGAGACGGCGGGTGACCGAGGGATCGATGATGGCGTCGCCTCGGGCGGCGATGCGGATGGCCGCGATCGTCTCCTCGGGAGGGGCGCTCTTCAGGAGGAATCCGCTGGCTCCCATGTGGAGGGCGCGGTAGACGTAGCTGTCGTCGTCGTAGGTGGTGAGCACGATGACTTTCGTGGTGTTGCCCGGCCTGCCGAGGATGCGCTCCGCGGCACGGAGTCCATCCAGGCGCGGCATGCGGACGTCCAGGATGGCGACGTCGGGTGCCAGCCTGCCGGTCTCGTCGACGGCTGCCTGGCCGTCGGCCACTTCGGCGACACAGCACAGGTCGTCCTGGGTGCTCAGGACCGCCTTCAGCCCCGAGCGGAACATGGCGTGGTCGTCGGCCAGGAGGATACGCAGGGTCATGTGCCATCCATGGAGAAGGTGACGGTGGTCTTCCAGTCGGTTCCGCCGTGGACCGGTCCGTACGAGGCGGAGCCGTTGAACATGCCGGCTCGGCTGTTGATGCCCTCCAGGCCCCGGTGCGGAGAATCCTCCACGAGACGCTTCGGGACGACTATCGGGTTGACCGCGGTGACCGTGATGGACGAGGTCCCGTAGTCCAAGGTGATGTCCACGTGGCCGTCGCCGTGGCGCAGGGCGTTGGTCAGCATCTCCTGGACCACGCGGTAGACGGCGATGTCCAAGGACCCGTCCAGCCTCTGTGGGGTGCCCTGGATGCTGATGTTCGTCTCGAGGCCCGCGGCGGACACGACGTGAATCAGTTCGTCGAGGTCGCTCAACCCCGGTTGCCGTGCGCCCTCCGCGGGGCTGTCGTGCAGGAAATCCAGCAGGCGGCGCAGGTCCAGGAGGGCCGCGCGGCTGGAGGTCTCCACCGCCGTGAGCGCCGTCGACACCGGTGACGCCTCCTTGGCGGAGAGCCCCAGACGGGCGGCTCCGGCATGGACGCCGATGGCGCTCACATGGTGGGCGATGACATCGTGCAGATCGCGGGCGATGGCACTGCGCTCCCCGGCGATGGCATCCGCGAGGGCGTGCCGGGCGTTCTCCCGCTCCCGTACGGCCCGCTGTTCCAGTTCGGCGATGTGCGCGCCCCGAGCCGTGGTGTAGCGGCCCACCAGCCAGGCGAGGAGGGCCTCCTTCACCGCTCCCAGCACAATGGTGCGCCACTCGGTGAGATCGGTCGTTGCGCCGAGTGTCCTGGCCCCGATGGACCCCGCGGCCAGATACAGCAGGGCGAGCACGGCCGGGCGGCCGTTCAGCCAGGCCCCGGCCCGGTAGGCCGCGATGAGCATTCCGGCGTCGTTGGTGTCCGGCAGCGGACCGCCGCCGGGCAGGGCCAGCGCACCGGCCACGGCCAGGGCCGCCTGGGCGAGAGCCACGACTCCCGAGAGACGGGCGGCACTCGCGAGTGCCGCGTCCGCCAGCACGATCCCGGCCAGCAGGCACCAGAAGGACACCGCGGGATACACATGCGCACCCTCGTAGTAGAAGGTGAGCGCATCCGCGAGCAGGCAGAAGCCCGCCACCATGAGGGACTGCCGGGTCAGGGACCCACTCGCGCCCCGAAGCGACACGGACACGGCCCCTCTCAGGGGGTCCGTGTGCCCGCACCGCGGGCACGTCGGAAGGCGGAACACACAGCCGGAACGCCGCCCTGTACGCGGCCAGTTGCACCAGACATGCACACATAGTGCACGAGCCCTGCCGGAAAACGTTTCCTGCGCCGGGGGGAGACGCTGTCCCCCGCGCGGGGGACAGGTGGTACCCCGGGTGCGTGACGACACCGCGTGCGGGCGGTTTCTACTGTCTGCCGCGTGAACGACAACGCACCCCCCGCATCGGTTCGCGGCAGATCCGCCGGTCGCAACTCCCGTGGCAGGTCGCGCGCGGCACGCGTGGCGGTGGCCGTGCTCTGCGCCCTGGGCCTGTCCGTCGGCGCGGGATCCTCCGCATGGGCGGATGCCACGGCCGGGGGAGACCTGAAGGTGGCCCAGACGCTCGGCGACCGCGACCTGACCTTCATGCTGCGCCGCGTCACCGGGCTGCCCGGCCCCCTGCACGTGGACGTCTTCACCCATCGGGGCACCGCGGCCGGGACTCTGCGCCTGGGCACCGTTCCCACCGGTGCGTCACGCGACCGGGCAGAGGGCTCCTCGGCGGGGACCACCACCAGCAGCGCCTCGGTCCGGCTCGGCAGCACGCCGGGGTCCTACAGTGCCGCCCTGGACATCGACCGGGCCGGGCCCTGGGAGCTCGTCGTCGATGACGGATCCCGTACGGCGCGGATCCCTTTCGTGGTGCCGGGCCAGGCCACGTCTCCGCCGGAACTCACCGTGTTCGGCGGTTTCGTCTCCGCCGGTGTGCTCATGCTGGTGACCCTCTTCGTCGCCGTCCGGGCCCGGCGCGGGGCCTGGGTGCTGGTGCCGGCAGGAGGCGTGGTGGCCGCGCTCGCGACGGCCGTCACCGCCGCGCTGTTGTCCGCCTCCCTGCCCATGCCTCCCGAGCCGGGCGGGCAGGTGGATGCCACGAATGACAACGTCGCCGATCCCTACGCGGTCGTCCGGCCGGTGACGAACGACTACTCCCGGCCGCCCGTCTCACTCGAGATGGGTCCGTACCCGGCCAAGGCGGCAGAGCGGGGCACGCTGCGGCTGAGCGTGAACGACGGCTCCACCGGCCTGCCCGCGGACGATCTCATCGTCCACGACGGTGCCCTGATGCACCTGCTGGTCATCGGGCCGACCGGTGAGCTGTGGCATCTGCACCCCATACGCACCGCACCCGGCAGCTACGAGGTCCAGCTGCGGCTGCCCGCGGCCGGCCACTACGCCGTGTCCGCGGAGTTCGCCCGCCGCGGTGGCGGGATCCAGCAGGTGCGCTCGGCAACCGGTCTGACCGTCGCCGACGGCCCGGCGCGCGGCGGTGACCCGGCCCTTCCCACCGAACTCGCCCCGCGGGGGCCGGGAGAGCGGACGGTCGACGGTGTACCGGTGCGGCTGTCGGCGCCCTCGCTCACAGCGGGAACCGCGAGCACCCTGACCGCGCGCGTCGGCGACACACCGACGCTCCAGCCCTGGCTCGGCATGGTCGGCCACATGATCGTGGTCGGACCGCTCGACAAGGCGGACGCCACCAGCCCGACGCGCATGGGACGGGCCGCCCAGGGCGCACCCGTCTGGGCACACGCACACTCCATGGGCGGCGATATGAGCGGCCACATGAGCGGCCACTCCGCCCACGGCATGGGGGACGCTCCGGCCCACGACATGGCCGCCACGGACCACGGGAACGAGACGAGTACGAGTACGGGTTCGATGAGCGGGCTGATGCCCCTCAACGGCGACAGCCCCGCGGACGAGACCGTGGCCGCCTACGGCCCGGACGTCTCCTTCGTGTACACCTTCTCCCGGCCCGGCTACTACCGCGTGTGGATTCAGGCCGAACGCGACAGCGCCGTCCTGACCATGCCCTACCTCCTGCATGTGTCGCCGGCGGGAGGAGCGAAGTGAACGCCCCCAACGTCTCCCGTACCCCCATGGTCCGGTTCCTCTATGGAGCCGCCACGGCACTGCTGACGGTGTCCCTCGCGCTCGTTGCAGTCGGGTGCCTTCCGTCCTGGACGGACGATGCCGTCTCGCTGACCGGGGGCAGTGTCACCGACGAAGTGACACTGACCGTGGCCCGGCCCCGCACCGGCACCACCGACGTCGACATCCGCCTGACCCCGCGCCAAGGGGAGCGAAGCGCACGTCCGCCCACCATCACTCTGCAGGCCGTCATGCCCACCCACGGACACGCGACGCCCGCGGCACACCCGCGGGTGGAAAGCCCGGGCAGCTACTCCACGGCCGTCCACTTGATGATGCCGGGGCGCTGGACCTTCCACGTCAACGTCGACTACGGCGCACGGAGCGACCAGTTCGACTTCCCACTGGCGATCTCCGGCTGAACAACCGGCCGCGTAGCGCCAGTAACCGCTCTTGCACGGCCATGAGAACGGCCATGAGAAGCGTCATGAGCACCGTCATGAGAAAGGCATTCCCGTGAGCACAGCACTACCCATCACCGGTACCAGCACGGCATCCCAGCCGTCCCCCGCCGTCAGAATCTCCCGCGCCGGCCGCACCGGCCCCATCGCCGCCAACACCGTCCTCGCCGGGACCATGATGTCCCTGTTCGGCTTGAGCTGGGACATCCAGTGGCATGTCGACGTCGGCCCGGACACGTTCTTCACGCTCTCCCACCTCATGCTGTACTCCGGCAGCGCCCTCGCCGGCCTCGCCAGCCTGGCCATGGTCCTGATCGCGACCGCTGCCCAGCGGGCCGGCCAGCCTGTGGACCAGTTTCCCGGCGGCAAGCCCGTACGCGTCTTCGGCGGGGTCTTCCGGGCTCCTCTGGGCTATCTGATCACCGGTACGGGAGCCGCTCTGTTCCTGCTCTTCGGGCTTCTGGACCTGTGGTGGCATTCGCTGTACGGCTTTGACGCCGTGCTGGACTCACCGCCCCACATCGGGCTGTTCCTCTCGATCTCCTTTTCCATGGTGGGGAGCGTCATCGTCTTCGCCGCTGCCCGCGACACCCGATGGGGCCGGGCAGGCGTGATCCTCAGCATCCCCGTGCTCATCATCTTCAGCCCCATCACGACCAAGGCATTCGGCGCACTCCCGCTGCCCGTCGAGCCCGAGCTCGTCGGCAACATCTTGTTCTCGACCCTCCTGCTGATCACGGGGACGCTCACCATCGGACGGCGGAGCACCGCACTGACGACCGCCGCGACCCTCGGCGCCCTGCAGCTCCTCCTGTGGTGGTTCTCGCCCTGGGCGGCGCGGGTCTACGCCGATGCGAGCGGCCTGCCGCTGCGCGACAACCTCGGCGACAACCCGCCCGAACTCCCCTCCGAGATCCCGGTGTTCATGCTCTTCGCGGCAGCGGCCGTCACCGCACTGCTCTGGCTGAGCAGGAGGCGGGGCTGGTCTGGCCGGATCGCGCCGCAGATCATGGGCGCCGGAGGGGGAGCCGTGGTCGGCCTCTCCCTCCCCGTCCAGAGCGCCCTGTTCGGCGATTCCGGCCCGACCCCGTCCGAACTGCTGACGATGACGGCCGTCGGTCTGGCCACGGGCGTCCTCGCGGGCTACCTCGCCGCCCGGCTCGCCGTCCTGCTGCGCGAACACTCCACCGCATCCATCACGAAGGGCCGATGACCCATGCGCTCCTCACGTTCACCGCTCCTGCTCGCCGTGGCCTCCGCATCCCGGCGTATGCGAGGCCACGCACGCCGACTGGTCCTGACCGTGGCCGCCGCACTCGCGCTGGTGGCGGTGTCGACCGCGCCGGCCGCGGCCTACGCCCCCGTCGGCGTCGTCCATACCGAGCGGGTACAGGCAGGGCCCTACACGATCACCGTCGGGTTCTCCGAGTGGCCACTGCGGGCCATGCAGTCACTCGACTTCACCTTCGCACCGGCCGACGGCGTCGCGGGAAAGTCGGGCACGCTCACTCTCGACGGGCCCGGCATCGACGCCGACGATCGGGAGAGCCCACTGGGCAGGCACCCCCGCAAACGGGATGTCTGGGGCCTGGATGTCCAGGCCCTGCCGGAACCCGGCACCGTCAGCTTCACCTTCGACATCGACGGCGCCGCCGGCCACGGCCGCGGCACCCTGCGGAACGTCGGTGTGCTCGACCAGCCGGGCCCGCCCCTGGCCATAAGCTGGACCGTCTGCGCCATCCCGCCGGTCGGGATGCTCGCCTATCTCGCCGTCGGCTGGCGGCGCAACAGGCCCTCCGAGAAGGTGGCCACACTCATCTGATCCTCGCCGGAGCCGGGCCGGTTCTCAGGCAGAGGTGGCCGGCGGTTCCGCGACGCCGATGAACTTCCCGGCCACCAGCCGGACATGGGCCGACCAGCCCAGCGCCGTGAGGTCGGCGGTGAGCGAGGAGGGGTCGTGGAACACCTTCACGATGCGGTACCGGCTGCCATCATCGAGCCGGCGCAGGGCCACCGGGATCGGCCGGCCGGAGAGGACGTCCTCCTCGGCGGCCGCGGCGGGACCGTCATCGATGAAGACCGCTTTCCCACCCGGTGCGAGTGCGGAGGCGACGGTGTTCCAGAAGCCGGGCAACCGCGCCGGTGGCACGTGGGAGAGCCAGAAGGCGAAGAACACCGTGTCGTAGCAGCGCGACGGCTGCCACTCGAACAGGTCGGCCTCGACGAACTGGACGGTGGCGGACGCGGTACGCGCACGAGCGAGGTCCAGCACCTCAGCCGCCGCGTCCACGGCCGTCACCGAACGCGCCCGCGCGGCGAGCAACGAGGTCCATTGCCCTGTCCCGCACGCCAGCTCCAGCACATCCCCGGCAACCGGGAGGTCATCGACGGCAGTCAGCAACTCCCGCAAGTCCTCGCGCTCCGCATAGGGCCGGTCGTATTCCGCCGCGCCCGCCCTGTAGTAGGCCAACTGCTCGGTCAGAAGAGCGTCGTCATCCACTGCGGGTTCCTCCCGGTTCGGCCGGAGCCGAGCACCCTGCCCGGTCGCCACCGGCACCCTCGACCTTCACCTTCGGGCAAGGTCAAGCGTCAGGTCGGCCGCGGCCCGCGGGATCAGCCAACGAAATCCTTGGCCATCAGCTCAAGCCGCCCGGCGAACTCGGTGAGCCCGGCCCGGTCGACGTTGCCGAAGCTGACCCGGAACACCTGGCGGTCGTCGGGCAGGAAGGCGGTGCCCGGAATGACGAGCGTGTCGTAGCGGGTGATGAGGTCGCGCACGACGTCCTCGGTGCCGCGGTCGGCGAAGGGGTGGCGGACCCAGCCGAAGAACCCTCCGCAGCTCAGCAGCTCGAAACCGCCCGGCCGCTCGGCCAGCACGGTCTCCAGCCAACGCCGCTTGTCCGTTGCCTCGTTCGCGCGCGCACGCCGCCACTCCTGGGCCGAGGACAGCCCCGCCCAGGCGGCCTCCTGCCCGACGCGCGGAGGGCAGATCGCCACGCAGTCGAGCAACTTCATCACCTCGCGGTTCAGCTCGGGCGAGGCGACGACCGCGCCCACCCGGTAGCCGGGAATCGCGAGGTCCTTGGAGAAACTGTGCAGGCTCACCAGGGTCCGCGCCCAGTCCGGGTCGGCGAACAAGTCGTGTGCCGGTCGCACGGTGTCGCGGAACGAGCGGTAGGTCTCGTCCACGATCAGCGCGATATCGTGCCGCTTCGCCACCGCGTAGAAGTCCGCGAGCACATCCGGCGGAATGGTGACACCGCTCGGGTTGCCCGGGGTGACCAGCACGATCGCCCTGGTACGCGGGGTGATGAGCGCTTCGGCCGCTTCCGGGTCGGGCACGAGATCGGGCCCGGGCTCCAGGTATCGCGGCACCACGCCGTTCATGCGCAGCCACATGTCGTAGTTGAAGTAGTACGGCAGGACTTCGATGACCTCGTCGCCCGGTTCGGTGAGCGCCTGCGCGACCAGGCAGAACGCCTGGTTGCATCCTGCGGTGACGACCATCTGGTCAGCCCCCACCGGGCTCTGGTAGCCGCGGCTGAGGTCGGCGGCGAAGGCATCCCGCAGCCGTGGCAGTCCGGGGCTCGGCACGTACGCGGCGCCGTTCGGCTCGTGCGCGACCTTGGCGACGTGCTCGACCATCTCGGGCGCGGGCGGGTAGCTCGGCGCGGCCTGGGCCAGATCGAGCAGCGCCCGCTCGCCGCTGCGGCCCGCCAGCAGGGCATACGTCGCGCCCATCGGCGAATCGATCTCCTGCACGGTGCGCGGGCTGAGTCGCACGTCGGCGCTCCTTCACGGGTGGCTGGCCGCTGTCGGTTCACCGCGATGCTACCGACCTCCCCCGCGCGTCGGCCGAGCCACGGCAGCGGGGAGGGACGCGCGCGAGGGAGTCGGAGGAAAGCACTCACCACCTGCACAAGCAGGCTTCCGGGGCCGGGCGGGTCAGCAGTTGTCGCCCACCGCGTCGATCTTCGAGCCGAACCGGCCGCTGTAGTTGCTGGCGTAGTCGCCCTTGCGGACCGAGTGGCACTCCTTGCCCGATGCCCAGTCGATGAAGGCACCGGTCCTGTTGGCCCGGAAGGAACCCACGTGGTCCGTGAACCGGCTGGGCAGGTCCACGTAGCCGCCCCGCCAGGTGTAGAGCTCGCCCGTACCGTCCTGGAACCGCCACAGGCAGATCGCGTTGCTCGCGCAGGCGGGCAGCGCCTGAGCCTGTACGGAGGGGCCCAGTGTGGTCACCACAACGGTCCCGGCAACGAGCGCGAAGCGTGTGAAACGTGGGTTCATCCCGTCCTCCTTGACGCGGAAGCCAACGCCACGATTGTTCAACTCGGAACGGAGGGCGGATAGACAGCTCCTGTGTTCGACGGTGAGCTGCATCGATGATCCAGAGAATAATCGATTATCTCCTAAATCATCTATGATGCCGGTATGACCCAGACGACCCACGCGTCGACCTCGTCGGGGAAGCAGATGCTCTCCGAGCAGGTCTACGCACACCTGCGGGACGCGATCATGCGCGGGGACTACGCCCCCGGTGACGCCCTCAAACCGCAGGACCTCGCCAAGGAACAGGGCGTGAGCCTGGCCGTGGTCCGCGAGGCGCTCGTACGGCTGGTCGGCGAGGGCCTCGCGGACCGGCTGCACAACCGCGGCTTCGCCGTCCCGGCCTACTCCGACCGCCGCTGGCAGGAGACCGCGGAGGCCCGCCGGACCATCGAACCGGTGGTGCTGCGCATGTCCATCGAGCGCGGCGACGTCGACTGGGAGTCCCGCGTACGCGCCGCCCACCACCGGCTGACCCGGACCCAGGCGTACGTACCGGGGGAGGGCGAGTACTACAGCGCCGCATGGGCCGAAGCCCACCGGGTCTTCCACCGCACCCTGTTGGAGGGCTGCGGCAACCCCGTCCTGCTGGAGACCTTCGACCGGATGTGGACCGCGAGCGAGCTGGCTCGCCGCTGGTCGGCACACCGCAACCCCGACCGGGACGGCGCCCGCGAGCACCGCCTGCTGGAGGAGGCGGCGCTGGCCCGCGACGCCGACACCGCGGCCGAGGTACTGGTCCAGCACCTCACCATGACCGCGGCCGTACTGACCGACCGCACCCACCACGATCCCGCGAAGGAAGCCTGATGCGCCTCGCCAACCTGACGACATTCGAGCCGAGTGCGGGCCGCCGCTGCCACAGCGTCGTCAATCCCGTGCACTCGTGCGTGTACTTCGCGCCCGAGCGGCAGGACGAACTCGCGGCGCTCGGGCTGGAGCGCGGGGCCATGGCCTACTTCGCGGACCGCGCGGCCCCGCTCGGGGCGGTCGGCGCGGGCACCGTCTCAGCGACGTTCTACAACTTCAACCACGAGCATGTGGAGCGGTTCATCCCCGCCGCGTGGTCCATCGCCACGCCGGAGGCGGTGCTCGCGGCGCGGCTGCGCGGCGCGGACAAGGTGCTGCGGCGACTGCTCGGGGAGGAGGCCCTGACGTCGAAGGAGATGGCCGAGGCCGCCGAGCTGGCGCTGCGCGCCACCGAGGGGTGCCACCGGGAGGCGCGGCCGCTGTACGCCGCGAACGCGGGCCTCCCGGTGCCCGAGGAACCACACCTGGCCCTGTGGCACGCCGCGACGCTGCTGCGCGAGCACCGGGGCGACGGTCACCTCTTCGCCCTGGCGATCGCGGGCCTGTCCGGGATCGAGGCGCTGGTCCTGCACAACGCCACCGGCACCGCGCCGACGTCGGCGACGTTCATGCGGACCCGCGGGTGGTCCGCCGAGCAGTGGGCCGCCGCCCGGGACCGGTTGCGCGAGCGCGGCCTGCTGGACGAGGCGGGGGATCTCACGGAGTCGGGCGCGGCCCTGCGCGGTGAGGCCGAGGCGCTCACCGACCGCCTCGACACCGCCCCTTACGACCACCTCGGCCCGGCCGCCACCGCGCGCCTCACCGAGCTGGCCGGTGGCTTCACCGAAACGCTCAGGGCGGCGGGCGCCTTCCCGGCGGTGCACTTCGGCAAGGGCTAGGGCGCGCGGTGCGGCGAGAGGGCGTGCCTGGCGTCGCGACGCCGCGGAGATCCGGCAGAAGGACCCCAGTCGCCACCTAGTCGCGCATGACGTCGGGTTCGTGCCGGCGCAGCAGGCGGGCCACGGCGAAGCCGCAGACCAGCCCGATCGCCACGAGCACGCCGAGGTCGATGCCCCACTGGGAGACGGTGTGCGCCCACAGCGGGTCGACTTCGTTCGGCTTGTCGAGATTCCAGGGCGGCATGGTGTGTGCGAGGTCGAGTGTGGTCCCGGCGCCCGCGACCGCCCAGCGGGCGGGCATCAGCCAGCCGACCTGTTCGATGCCCGGAGAGCTGAACAGCTTGAAGAGGACGCCGGTGAAGACCACCTGGACGATGGCGAACATCACCAGCAGCGGCATGGTCTTCTCGGCCGTCCTCACCAGCGCGGAGATGACCAGGCCGAACATCATGGAGGTGAAGCCCAGCGCACTGATCACCACGCAGACCTCGACGGCCGTGGGCATGAGCAGCCCCTGGGCGGGCAGTTGGCGGACCGAGAAGCCGATCGCGCAGAGGACGGCACCCTGCATCGCGGTGATCAGACCGAGGACGATCACCTTCGACATCAGATACGCGGACCGGGACAGACCCGTGGCTCTCTCCCGTTCGTAGATCACCCGTTCCTTGATCAATTCGCGTACGGAGTTGGCCGCGCCGGAGAAACTCATGCCGATGACGAGGACCAGCAGAATGGTTCCGGACTCCTGGTTGTAGCGGAAACCGCTGTCCGGCGGTGGCGGGACGAGTCCGTACTTCGCCGGAACCAGACAGCTCACCCCGCCCAGTACCGCCGGGAGGAGCAGCATCAGCGCCATGAAGCCCTTGTCGGAGGCGATGACCGACAGATAGCGGCGGATCAGGGTCCACAACTGGGCGACCCAGTGCCGCCGTTTGGGCTGCAGGGCTCGCGCGGGCGGCTGCGCCGGAAGGGTGCCCGGCTGCTGCGGCGGTGCGGCCGAGCCGACCTCCGCGACCCGCCGGGCGTACTGCGGGGAAGTCCGCCAGCGCCCGCCCCAGTCGTCGTCGCGATGGTTCTCGAAGGCGGAGAAGACATCGGCCCAGCTCTCGTGGCCGAAAAACTCCAGGGCCTCGCCCGGGACGCCGAAGTAGGCCACAGAGCCGCCGGGCGCCATGACCAACACCCGGTCGCACAGGGCCAGTTCGGCGACGGAGTGGGTGACCACCAGCACGGTGCGGCCGTCGTCGGCGAGCCCCCGCAGCAACTTCATGACATCGCGGTCCAGGCCCGGATCCAGACCGGACGTGGGCTCGTCGAGGAAGAGCAGGGAGGGCTTGGTCAGCAGCTCCAGGGCGACGGACACCCGCTTGCGCTGACCGCCGGAGAGCGAGGAGACCTTCTTGTCCCGGTGCACGTCGAGCTTCAGCTCCTGGAGCACCTCGTCGATACGGGCCTTGCGCTCGGCGGCCTTGGTGTCACCGGGGAAGCGCAGCCTTGCGGCGTACTTCAGCGCGGTGTCGACGGTCAGCTCCTTGTGCAGGATGTCGTCCTGCGGAACGAGGCCGATACGGTGGCGCAACTCGGCGAACTGGGTGTAGAGATCGCGGTGGTCGTAGAGGACATGGCCGCGGTCGGCGGGCCGGTATCCGGTGAGTGCGCGCAGGAGGGTGGACTTCCCGGAACCCGACGGCCCGACCACCGCCACCAGCGACTTCTCCGGGACGCCGAAGGAGACGTCGTCCAGGATGGTCTTGCCGCGCCCGACGGTCACCGTCAGGTTCCGGGCGGCGAAGAAGACTTCACCGGTGTCGGCGAACTCCTCCAGCCGGTCCCCGGCGAGGCGGAAGGTGGAGTGGCCGACACCGACAATGTCGTGTGGACCGATGAGCCGGCGGTCCACCGGCTGCCCGTTGACAAAGGTGCCGTTGTGGCTGCCGAGGTCGACGATCTCGAAGCGGCCACCGGGCAGGGGCCGGAACTCCGCGTGGTGGCGGGAGACATGCGGGCCCTCCACCACGAGTTCGTTGTCCTGCGCCCGGCCGATGCGCATCGGCCGCCCCTGGACGAGCCGGTGGACACCCGACGGGCTCCGGTCGATGAAGTGGGTCGCGGCGGCTTCATGGGGCCCGTCCGCGTCTGTGGCGGCGGGCCGGTGCGGGTCTGTGGCGGCGGGCCGGTGCGGGTCCCGGGCGATGCTCGGGCCTGCCGTACGGGTCGGGGCCGCCGCTTGCCCCACTGAGGCTGCCGCGCCCACTGAGGCTGCCGCGCCCGCCGGGGCTCCCGGAACCTCCGCCGCCCGGGGATGGGGCGCCACCGGGGGTGCACCGGCGGCTGCCGCCGTGCCCCAACCCGTATCGCCTCGCGCCCCGCGAGGCGTCTGGGGATGGGCCTCGGGACGGGGCTGGGGATGAGCTTCAGGACGGGGCTCGGGATGAGCCTGGGGACGGGGCTCGGGACGGGGCTCGGGATGAGCCTGAGGGCGGGCCTCGCCCTGGGGTGCCGCCGCGCGGTCCTGCGCGGCGGCGGGCGCCTGGTCGCCACTCACCGCCGCCGGCGCCGGCGCCGGCGCGGCCTCGGTGAAGTCCAGCCGCATGCCGCTGGAGAAGTTCCCCAGCCGGACGATCGAACCGTGGCCGATCTCGATCCGCTGGACACGGTGTCCGTCCGCGAACGTGCCATTCGCGCTGCCGAGGTCCTCGATGACCCACGTCCCGCCCACACAGCGGATCGTGATGTGCCGCCGGGAGACTCGGCGGTCGATGGTCGGGATGTCGGCCTGCTGATCGCGCCCCACGGTGTAGCTCCGGGACGCGTCCAGGGTCCAGGTGCGTCCATTGGCATGCAGTACAAGTTCCGGCACGTCTGCCCCAAGTCGGTCGTGTGCACCGAGGCCGTCTGCGTGAGGATAGTCGACGGCTCGGACGGGTCCTGCGGGTCCTGCGGTTCCGCCGTGTGCCCGGATGGCCCGGGAACCGGCGGGCGTCATACGGTCTGCGGCGCGAGGCGGCCGAAGTGTTCGTCGGGTGTCACGGCGGTGTGTCCTCGTGGGGTCGGTCAGTCGGTGTGCGGCCCGGACCGGGCACGCCGACGCGTACGGCCATAGCCGGTTTGGAAGAGGGCGCGGGGCATGCGGAGGTTGCGTGTCATGGCGCAGGGTCCAAACTTACCTTCCCGGCAGCGGTGGTTTCGATGGGCGCAAGGTCGCGTCCGCGCCGGTCCAGGCCGGTGCTGACGCGGACGGAGCCGGTGTCTCAGCTTGCGCCCCCGCGAAGGCCCCCGGCGCACAGTGCGTGGTCGATGAGGGCGCTGGCCGCGTTCTCCTGGTCCAGGATGTGCTCCGGGGTGTCGCCGCGTGCCTCGGACATGGAGACCGCGGCGCTTCGCCTGCCGTCGTCGGTGACGCCGTTGAGGGTGATGTAGCCGCCGTCCCCGCCCTCGTGGGCCCAGCCACCGGGTCTGGTCGAGGCCGAGCGGGCGCAGGACGCGGTCTTCGATCTCCTGGTGGGCAGGGTGACCGGTGGCCTTCTCGATGACCATGTCGAGCAGGACGTAGCCGGTGTTGGAGTACGCCCAGCCCTCGCCGGGCGGGAAGTCCGGTGCGTGGGCCATGGCGCGGCCGACCAACTGCTCGGGGCGGTGGACGTCGTGGCGCTGCTGGTAGTACTCCTCCGGCGTGGTGTACCCGGGCAGATCGTCGTGGATGCCGCTGGTGTGCTGGAGCAGTTGGCGGATGGTGATCCGGCTGCCGTCGTTGCCGCTGCCCCGCACCACTCCCGGCAGCCAGTGGTCGACCGTGTCGTCCAGGGAGAGTCTGCCCTCGACCTCCAGTTGGAGGACCACGGTGGCGACCAGCGTCTTGGACGTGCTGGCCATGCGGAAGTAGCCGTCGGAAGAGACCGGGCGGCCGGTGTTGAGGTCGGCGGTGCCGCTGGTGGCGACCGACTGCCGACCGTCCGGTGCGACCACGCGGGCCTGCACACCGCTGATACCGAGGGCGTGGATCGCCTCGGTGTCCTGGCGCAACCGCTCCGCAGGGGAGGGACCGGCGGGCTGGGCGACGGCGGTGGCCACCTCGGTGGCGAGCAGCGTAGCGACACCGAGTGCCAGGGCGAGGTGCTTTCGCAGAGTCGGAGGCATGGCTGAACGCTAGATTCGCCCCCAACGGCCCGCGATCCGGCGCACCCCAGGATCGGCATGGGGGATATCCCCCGCGGGCCGTCACCAGTCATACGGCCGTCCTCCACGGCGGTTTCTGTCCATAAATATGGTCCATACCAAGCCCTTGACAGGATTTTCCTTCACTTCTTAAATCACGTAGTGAACTAAGTACCTCTCGGATCGCTCATCGCACCCCGGTCGGCGCCGTAACCACTTGGTTCCACCTGTTGGTTTCACATGCGCCTCATGTCTCTCCGTACCTGTCATGCACATGTTTCTGGAAGGGAGAGTCATGGACTCCCCGCGCTTACCCCGGCGACTGCTGCTCTCCGTCGTCTCGTTCCTCGCCCTCGCGTCCCTGTCCACTGGACTGGCGCAGGGCGCGCCCGCCTCCGCGGCGCATTCCGCCGTGCCACCGGCCGTGGCCGCCGAGGCCGCCGCCGTCACCTTCTCCGACGAGTTCGACGGGCCCGCGGGCTCCGCCGTCGACGGTGGCAAGTGGCAGATCGAGACGGGCGACAACGTCAACAACCATGAGCGGCAGTACTACACAGCGGGCAACCGCAACGCCGCCCTCGACGGGCAGGGCCATCTGGCCATCACCGCCCGACGCGAGAATCCGGGCAACTACCAGTGCTGGTACGGAAGTTGCGAGTACACCTCCGCCCGGCTGAACACGTCGGGCAAGTTCACCACCACCTACGGCCGGGTGGAAGCCCGGATGAAGATTCCGCGCGGGCAGGGCATGTGGCCGGCGTTCTGGATGCTGGGCAATGACATCGGACAGGTCGGCTGGCCCAACTCGGGTGAGATCGACATCATGGAGAACGTGGGCTTCGAGCCGTCCACGGTCCACGGCACCCTCCACGGCCCCGGCTACTCGGGGTCCGGCGGCATCGGCGCCGGGTACTCCCTGCCCGGTGGCCAGGCGTTCGCCGACGCGTTCCACACCTTCGCCGTGGACTGGAGCCCCAACGCGATCACCTGGTCCGTCGACGGCACCGTGTATCAGCGGCGCACCCCCGCCGACCTCGGTGGCCGGCAGTGGGCGTTCAACAAGCCCTTCTTCGTGATCCTCAACCTCGCGGTCGGCGGCTACTGGCCCGGAGACCCCAACGGCAGCACGGTCTTCCCCCAGCAGCTCCTCGTCGACTACGTCCGGGTCAGCACCGACAGCGGACAGCCGGGCGGCGGTGCCATCACCGGCGTCGGCGGCAAGTGTGTGGACGTGGCGGGCGCCAGCAACGCCAACGGCACACCCATCCAGCTCTACGACTGCAATGGATCCGCCGCGCAGCAGTGGACCGTTGGTGGCGATGGCACCATCCGTGCGCTGGGGAAGTGCCTGGACGTGGCCTCGGGTGGCACGGCCGACGGCAGCCTGGTCCAGCTCTACGACTGCAATGGCAGCGCGGCTCAGCAATGGGCCGTTCCCGCGGCGCGCGACATCGTCAATCCGCAGGCCAATAAGTGCCTGGATGCCGCCGGTGGCAGTTCGGCCAACGGCACCCGGCTGCAGCTATGGACCTGCACCGGCGCCGCCAACCAGAAGTGGACGGTGACCAGATGAACATGAGACTCCTGCACAGACCCGCGGTGCGCGGCATCCTGGGCGCCGCTGCCGCCGCCGCCCTCCTCACCGGCCTGACCAGCGTTCCCGCGAGTGGTGCCGCGGCGGCCACCGGACAGATCACCGGTGTCGGCGGCAAGTGTGTGGACGTGGCGGGCGCCAGCAACGCCAACGGCACACCCATCCAGCTCTACGACTGCAACGGGTCCGCCGCGCAGCAGTGGACCGTTGGTGGCGATGGCACGATCCGTGCGCTGGGGAAGTGCCTGGACGTGGCCTCGGGTGGCACGGCCGACGGCAGTCTGGTCCAGCTCTACGAGTGCAATGGCAGCGCGGCCCAGCAGTGGTCCCTCCCAGCGGCGCGCGACATCGTCAATCCGCAGGCCAATAAGTGCCTGGATGCCGCCGGTGGCAGTTCGGCCAACGGCACCCGGCTGCAGATATGGACCTGCACCGGTGCCACCAACCAGAAGTGGACGGCGCCGGACGGTGGCAGCACTCCGCCGACCGGGCCGGGAGCCATGGCAGTGGCCCCGTACCTCTACAACGGCTGGGGCAGCCCGCCGAGCCCCACCACCGTGATGAACGCGACCGGCGTCAAGTGGTTCACGCTCGCCTTCGTGCTCAGCAACGGCTACTGCAACCCGCAGTGGGACGGTGGCCGTCCGCTCACCGGAGGCGTCGACCAGCAGACCATCAACACCGTGCGGTCCGCAGGTGGCGATGTCATCCCGTCCTTCGGCGGCTGGAGCGGCAACAAGCTGGAGAGCTCCTGCGGCAGCGCGGGCGAACTGGCCGCCGCGTATCAGAAGGTCATCAACGCCTACGGTCTCAAGGCGATCGACATCGACATCGAGGCCGCCGCGTACGACAGCCCGACCGTCCAGCAGCGCACGGTCGACGCGCTGAAGACGGTCAAGGCCAACAACCCCGGTATCAAGGTGTACGTCACCTTCGGCACCGGCCAGAACGGCCCGGACAACAGCCTGATCAGCAAGGCCGCCGCCTCCGGTCTGACCGTGGACAGCTGGACCATCATGCCGTTCAACTTCGGGGGCGCCGGCCAGAACATGGGCCAGCTCACCCTCCGCGCAGCCGAGGGGCTCAAGAACACGGTCAAGAGCGCCTACGGGTACACGGACGACCAGGCGTACCGGCACACCGGTATCTCCTCGATGAACGGCATCACCGACAACGGCGAGACCGTGACCGTGGGCGACTTCCGCACCATCTTGGGCTACGCCCAGCAGCGGCATCTCGCGCGGCTGACCTTCTGGTCGGTCAACCGTGACCGGCCCTGCACCGGTGGCGGAGCGGACACCTGCTCGGGCGTCTCCCAGCAGCCGTGGGACTTCACCCGCGTCTTCGCCCAGTACGCCGGCTGATCCAATTCAGGACACCCATTTCCTATAGGAATCAGCGGGACGAGATCCGGCACCCGATCCACAGGGGTGCCGGATCTCGTGTTTGTCGGGGGTCTTGACGGGACGGCTCGACTGGCACACCATCGCGGCATCAATTTCCTATTTGATTCGTGGGGGTGCGGAGGTGGGTCTCCGGACTGGATCTGTACTGCCGGGAGTGGTGGCCGTCGCGGTGCTGGCCGCGGGTTCGGCGGCTTGCACGCTCAAGAACTCGGGTGAGCCGACGGGCGGGCAGGGCCCCGCGTCCGCGCGGGCGGGCGGCGGCTCGGCCGTGCTCGCGGACGGGTCGGCCACCAAGGTCGCGCTCGTGCCCGGCGGCGCTCACCCCTACTTCCAGCCCTGGAAGTCCGCGGGCGCCGAGGCGAAGAAGACGTACCGGCTCGGGGACGTGACGTTCGACGAGACGGCGGAGTGGGACCAGCAGAAGCAGAACAATCTGCTGTCCACGCTCGCCGCGCGCGGCTACAACGCGTTCGGTGTCTTCGGGGTCTCGCCCACCGACATCAACACCACGTTCGCGGACCTGAAGTCGCAGGGCCTCGCCGTGGCCTCACTCGGTTCCTGCCCGGCGGGCAGGAACGAGGCCGACTTCTGCCTCTCCACGGACGTCGAACTCGCCGCGTACAAGGCGGCCAAGGCCGCCATCGACGCGATGGGCGGCAAGGGCACCATCGTCCATCTGACGGGCAACAACGTGGATGCCAACACCCAGCTGCGGATCAAGGGCGTCGCCAGGGCCGTGAAGGAGTCGGGCGGCAAGGCGAAACTGCTGCAGACCGTCACCGACATCGACAAGGACCTGCAGACCGCGCAGAAGGCGGTGTCCGACCTGCTCACGGCCAAGGGCAAGCAGATCCAGGGCATCGTCTCCACCGCCTACAACCCGGCCGTCGCCGCCGCCGACGCGGTCAGGAGCGCCGGTTCGCGGGCGAAGGTCGTCGCCATCGACGACGACGCCAAGATCCTCAGCTCGATCAAGCAGGGCACGGTCACCGCCACCGTCGTACAGAACCCGGTGGGACAGGCGAAGGTCGGGGCGTGGGCGCTCGCGCTGCTGCAGACGAAGCAGTGCACCATGCGCACGCCCGGTCAGTCCGTCGACTCCGGCTCGTTCGTCGTCACCAAGGAGAACGTCACGACGTACGACCGTGCGCGGAAGGCGAAGACCGATCGGCTGAAGAAGCGGTTCGCCGACGACGTCCTCGCGTGCGGCTGATCCCCGCCGCGCCCGCGCCACCGAAGCCATCCCCGCTCTACAGAAGCCATCCCGCTCTACAGAAAACGGGCATCACGAGATGAGCATCATCACGACCGCCACGGCCAAGCTGGCCGACATCGCCGTGGAGACGGACCGCACCGACGCGGTGCAGTCCTTCGTCAAGCAGGAGACGGTCCTGGTCGACATCACCACGGTGGACGGCAGCACGGGGACCGGCTACGCCTACACCATCGGCACCGGCGGAACCTCCGTACTGGCCCTGCTGCGGGACCATCTGCTGCCCGCCCTCATCGGGCAGGACGCGCGCAACGTCGAGGCGCTGTGGCAGCGGCTGTTCGCCCTGACCCGCGCCACCACCACCGGAGCCATCACCTCGCTCGCGCTCGCCGCCGTCGACACCGCGCTGTGGGACGTGCGCTGCAAGCGCGCGGGCGAGCCGCTGTGGCGGCTGGCCGGCGGCCACCGCCAGGACGTTCCGGTCTACGACACCGAGGGCGGCTGGCTCCATCTGACCGCCGACGACCTGGTGAAGGGCGCGCTCCAGGCCCAGAAGGCCGGGTGGGCCGGAGTCAAGATCAAGGTGGGCAAGCCGCATGCCGCCGAGGACGCGGAGCGCCTGCGCGCCGTACGAGAGGCCGTCGGCCCCTCGCTGCACATCATGACGGACGCCAACCAGTCGCAGACGATGTCCTCGGCCCTCCAACTGGCGGCCGCGCTTGAGCCCTACGACCCGTACTGGATCGAGGAGCCCCTGCCGGCGGACGACATCAGCGGCCATGCCCGGCTGGCGCGTGCGACACGGATTCCCGTCGCTGTCGGCGAGTCCCTGTACTCGCCCGCGCAGTTCCGCACCTACCTCGAGACGGGCGCCGCTTCCATCGTGCAGGTCGACGCCGCCCGCATCGGCGGGATCACCCCCTGGCTCAAGGTCGCCCACACGGCGGAGAGCCACAACGTCATGGTGTGCCCGCACTTCCTGATGGAGCTGCATGTCAGCCTCGTGGCCGCGGTGCCCAACGGCAGGTTTGTCGAGTACATCCCGCAGTTGCGGGCGGTCACCCGCAGCGAGTTGACGATCCGCGACGGGCGGGCCGTGGCGCCCGACGTTCCGGGGATCGGCATCGACTGGGACATGGACGCCATCGACGACCGGAGGGTGTCATGACAACACCCGTCCTCCCGCCGGGCACCGACACCGGCTCCGCCGGGGCCACGCCGCCGCGTCCGGTGCACCGGCTGCCGTTCTGGGTCAACCAGCGGCTCGGACTGCTGGTGCTCGTCGTCGGCCTCAGCGCCCTGTTCGGCGTGGCGCAGCCGGCGTTCCTCGATGAACGGCTCGTGCTGTTCCCGCTGGTGCGGGACGTCTCGACGCTGACGGTGGTGGCGCTCGCCCAGATGGTCGTCCTCTCGGTGGGGCATATGAACCTGGCCGTCGGGCGGATGGCCGCCTTCGGAGCCCTGTTCGCGGGATTCGGATACGACCGGCTGGACCTGCCACTGCCACTGGGCCTGCTGCTGTGCCTGCTGGCCGGGGCCGCCATCGGCGCGCTGACCGGCTGGATCATCACCCGTACCGGGGTGAGTTCGTTCGTGGTGACCCTGGCGATGGACTTCGCACTGCTGGGACTCGTCTCCCTGCTCTACTCGGCCCTGACCGAGAACGCCGCCTTCACCAGCAAGCCGTCCGGGCTCGCGGAACTGCGCTCGTACTCGCTGGCCGACATCTGCGTCGGGCCCGTGTGCGGATCCCCGGTCATCCCGCAGTTGGCGCAGTTCACCGTCCTGGCACTGGTCGGCCTCGGTTTCCTGTACGCCCGCACCCGCATCGGCCGGGAGCTGCTGCTCACCGGGGCGAACCCCGCGGCGGCTGAGCTGTCCGGCATTCCCACCGGCCGCCGCCTCATCCTGGCGCATACGCTCTCGGGGCTGCTCGCCGCGCTCGCCGGATTCATGGCCGCCGTCGGCACCGGAACGTTCCGCGCCTCCATCGGGGACGACTTCATGCTGCCGTCCTTCCTCGGCTCGGTGCTCGGCGGCACCCTGCTCACCGGCGGCGTCGTGTCCGTACTGGGCGCTCTGCTGGGCACGTCCCTGGTCGGCGTCATCCGCAAGGGGCTCGATCTGCTCGGTGTCGGTCTCGAAAGCCTGAACATCTACCTCGGCTGCGTACTCCTGCTGGCTCTCTCGGCCGACCGGGTGCGCACCGTGGTGGCCCATCGCAAGGTGGTGCGCTCCACATGAACACGATCCGCGATCGGGGAGAGCGGGGCGCGGCAATCCTGCGCCGCTTCTCCCGCTCCACCACGATGACTCTGCTGTGCGTGGTGCTGGCCGGCTACCTCGCCCTGGGCGTGGCCTCCTCCGGCGCGTTCCTCGAGGGCCCCTCGGTACGGACCTTCCTGCGGTACCTGGCCACCCCTGTCCTCATCGGGCTGGCCCAGATGGTCGCGCTGTGCGTCGGACAGCTCAACCTCGCGGTCGGCGCGCTCGGTGGCTTCACCGCCTGCCTGATGGGCGTCCTCATGGCGGACCAGGGTGTGCCCGCCGGGGTCGCGGTGGCGGCCGGTGTGCTGACGGCCACCGCCATCGGCCTGGTGACCGGCCTGTGCATCGTGGCGACGAAGATCAACGGCTTCATCGTCACACTCGGGACGATGACCATCCTCCAGGGGGCGCAGTACTGGCTGGTGGGCACGCGCACCGTCGACGGATACTCCGCGGGCCTGAAGGACCTCGGCAGGGCGGCCCCGCTGAACGTCCCGCTGGTGTTCGTCACGGCTCTGGCCGCCGCGGCCCTGCTCGCCGCCTTCCTGTACCGCAGCACCGCCGGCCGGCGGCTCCTGGCGGCGGGTGGCAACCCGCTGGCGGCCAGGCTGTCGGGCATCTCCACCGACCGGCAGATCGTGCTCGCCCACACCCTGTCCGGGCTCTTGATCGGCGTGGCCGCCCTGACCGCGACGGCGTCGCTGCCCGGAGTCAACCGCAGTGTCGGCGGCGACTGGCTGCTGCCCAGCTTCGCGGCTCCCATCATCGGCGGCGTGGCGCTCACCGGAGGGTCGGTCGCCGTGCTCGGCACGGTGCTGGCGGCCTTCGTGATGCGGCTCATCGACGCCGCACGCGCACAGTTCTCGCTCGACCCGAGCTGGGTGAACTTCCTCATCGGCGTGGTCGTGCTCGGCACGGTGGTCGGCGGCCGTATCCACCAGACCCACCTGGAAAAGCGTGGCGGTTCGCGCGGCAGCGTACCGCCCGCACCACCGCCGAGTGACGCGCGACCGACTGCCGTCCTGCCGCACACGGGAGGTTCCGGATGAGCAACGTCCTTCTCGAATGCCACGCCATCGTCAAGGTCTTTCCCGGAGTACGGGCCCTGGACGGCGTCGGACTGCGCCTGACCGAGGGGTCCATCCACGCGCTGCTCGGCGAGAACGGCGCCGGAAAGTCCACCCTCATCAAGGTCCTCACCGGGGTGCACACGCCCAACGGCGGCCGCCTGACCTGGTGCGGCGGCGAGGTCCACCTGCGTTCACCGCAGGAGGCCACCCGCACCGGCATCGGCGTGGTGCACCAGGAGCGCAATCTGATTCCGGGCTTCTCGGTGGCCGAGAACATCACCTTGCAGAGCCCTCCCTCGCACCGCGGTCTGATCGACCGCGCGGCCATGACCGCCCCCGCTCTGAGGTGCCTCGGTGAGCTGGGTCTGGACCTCGACCCGGACCAGCCGGTCCGTGAACTGTCCGTGGCACAACAGCAGTTGGTGGAGATCGCGAAGGCCCTGTACACCGAGAGCCGGGTGCTGCTCCTGGACGAGCCGACCGCTTCCCTCTCCCCGCAGGAGGCGGAGCGCCTGTTCGAAGTCGTCCGGCGGCTGAAGGCCCGGGGGACATGTGTCGTCTTCGTCAGTCACAAACTGGAGGAGGTGTTCGCCATCTGCGACACCGTCACCGTGCTGCGCGACGGCAGGTCCGTGCTCGAGTCCTCGCCGCTCACCGACCACACCCACGACGACGTGGTCGGTCTGATGGTGGGCCGCGCACACTCGGCCACCGAGATGCGCCCGCGGGAGGTGGACACGTCCGCGGCGCCGGTGCTCTCGTTCGACGGCGTCTCCACCGCCGCCGGGCACCGGGACATCAGTCTGGACGTCCGGCCCGGCGAGATCGTCGGTCTGTACGGACTGGTCGGCGCGGGGCGCAGCGAACTGGTCAAGGCCATGCTCGGCCTCGACCGCGTCACCGGCGGCGAGATCCGGGTGCATGGCGAGCCGGTGCGCATCACCTCACCCCGGCAGGCCCTGCACCGCTTCGGCATCGGCTATCTCACCGAGAACCGTAAGGAGGAAGGGGTCTTCCTGGAGCAGCCCATCGCCCGGAACATCACGGTGACGGTGTGGAAGAGGCTGGCGAAGGCGTTCGGCTTCGTCTCCGCGCGCGAGGAGCGGGAGGTGGCGCACGACCTCGTCGAACGTCTCGGCATCCGCATCTCCGGGCTGGGGCAGAACGCCGGTGAGCTGTCGGGTGGCAACCAGCAGAAGGTGAGCCTGGCGAAGTGGCTGGCGGCCGACACACGGCTGCTCATCGTCGACGAGCCGACCGTCGGTGTCGATGTGCGCACCAAGCACGCCTTCCACGAACTCATCTGGGAACTGGCCCGCGATGGCCTGCCCATCCTGCTGATCAGCAGCGACCTCGCGGAGATGATCACGCTCGCGGACCGGGTGGCCGTGATGGCCGACCACCGGATCCGCGGTGAGGTGGACAACGACCGCGACTACGAGCGGATGAGCGGCCGGATCATCCGCATCATCCACGACCGCGCGACCTCGGCCGTGCGCCCGCGGGCGGTGGAGGCATGACCGGGCCGGGCTGACCCCGCCCCGGCCAGGCGGGATGCCCCCGCCCCGGCCGCGCTGATGCCGGACGCCGCGCGGTCAGGACGCCGCGCGGTCAGGACTTATCGTCCTTGGCTGAGCTGGCGCCGGAGGCTGCGGGCGAGGTGCTCCGCCATCGCCTCGGCCGCGCGGTCGGGGTTGCGGCGCAATATCGCGTGCAGCACGCGCTGGTGCTCGGCGAGGGTCGGGTCCTCGGCGTCGAGAACGCTGCTGAGCCTGAAGATGTGCAGATGGGAGTGGAGCCGCTCCACCGCGTCCGCGAGCAGCGGCCGCCCGGACGCCTGCGCGATCGCGTCGTGGAAGCGCTGGTCGAGGGCGGCGAAGTCGCGGTAGGCCGCATAGCGCCCGGCGGTCCCCGAATGGGACTGCATCTCCTCCGCGATCCGCTCGATGCCGTCGAGCTGAGCCTCACTGGCGTTGCCCGCCGCGAGCGCGGCCGCCCTCGGCTCCAGCAACTGCCGCATCTCGAAGAGCTCCTCGAGCCCCTGGCGGGTCAGCAGCTCGGTGGTGCGGTACCCCGAGAGCGGCCTCTTCACCACCAGGCCGTCGGACTCCAGCCTGGCCAGCGCCTCCCGGATGGGGGTCGGTGAGACGCTCAGGGCGCGGGCCAGAGCCTCGATGCTGACGCGCGCGCCGGGGGTGATCTCATGGTCCATGACCATGGCCTTGATGTTCTCGTAGACGCTGTCCGACAGGGCTTGACGGGCAGGGGACAGGTCCCGGCCGTGCCCTTCGCGCGGTGCCCCGAGCGCGGAGGTGTCGTGCGGTGGCATCCGGCCTCCTGGTGCTGTTCGGGGCTTGTCGGGACAGCACCAGTTTACCCAGGTGAGGGACGCGGTTCAGGGGCGAGCCGGAGGGGCCGGGCGCAGCACGGCCGCCCCGTTGCCGCCGACGCGCCGCGGGCCGACGTCCGGAGCGCGGACGCGAAGGTGGCCGTCGCGCGGACGCCAAGGTGGCCGTCGCGCGGACGTGAAGGTGGCCGTCGCGCTCCACACGACGCGTCCGGTGAGGCCGCCGCTTGATCTCGGCGTAGGCAGCGGGGTGGCTGTCGGCTACGTGCGCGTCGATGTCAGGCCCCTCTGTAAGGATCAGACGCGTTCCGCACACCACGCGACGGGGCCGGGAGGCCCCCGCGTCCGGTGGCGTGCCTGTCATCACTTCCAGAGGAGACGACGATGTCGACCGACATGTACGGCGTACGGGTTCTTGCCGTGGATCCCGATGAACTCCGCGTCAGATTCCTGGTGTTCGCCGTCTACTACGACGTCGGCTCGCGCACGCACATCCCGCTGCCGAACGAGGAGCCCAACACCTTCCTGCACTTCCTCTGGGAGGCTGCTTCCGGCTATCTGGGCGCCGCTGACGAACGCATGGGGCCGCTCGGGCACGCCTTGCGCACCGACCAGCTCCTCGACTACGAATGGGCCGACACCAACGCCCGCCGGTTCGTCTCCCGGGTCGAGCGGGTGGAACTCCGCAACTACCCGCTGACCGAGGCCGCGTGGGAGGAGATGCACGACTTCTACTACGAGCGCGATGGCTCCTGGAAGGACGAGGACCTGCTGGTCCAGGCCGAGTACGAGATCCGGGTCACCGATCGCAAGTGGCTGGAGCCGCTGAGCGTGGGCGACGGCTGGGCCTCGGCGGCCTTCCCGCTCAACGGCGACAGCTGGACGGCCGAGGACTCCCCGCACATACCCGACCTGGCCCGACCGGCCGTCACCCTGCGGCCGTTCGCGACCACGACCGGCAGCGTCACCTACGACCACGTCGCCGGGATGGACTTCTCCGACGACGGCAAGTACCTGGCCGTGTGCAGCGATCAGGGGCGGGTGTGGGTCTACGACACCGCCGACTGGAGCGAGGTGGTGCACACCCGCGCCGGTGACTGGATCGTGCCGCTGATGATGTGGGTGCCGGGCGGGCACATTCTCGTGGTCAAGGGCTACAGCAGCGGCGGCGAGCCCGAGGAGGAGAAGCAGTGGACCTACGACGTCGACCGGCGGACGGAGGTCGACGCACCCTTCCAGCGCGGGCATCTGCGCTCCCGCGACGGCGCGTACCGCATCAGCCCGAACGGTGCGGGCGAGGGCGGCGTCGACGTGCACGGCGACGAGCCCGAGCCCGCCCGCCGGATCTCCCACGCCGGCGAGTGGGACCCGATCCAGTGCACGGCCTTCTCCGGCGACGCCTCACGGCTCTTCCTCGGCGCGCAGCAGAACCTCTACGTCGTCGACCCGGCCACGGGCGAGGTGATCGACAAGGTCGACGATGCCTCGGAACGGCTGTTCACCCTCGCCTCGAACGAGGACGGCAGCTATCTGGCCGTCGGCAGCTTCAGCCGCAAGCTGGGCTATCTGGAGTTCCGCGAGGAGCGCCCGCATGAACTGTGCGTATGGCGGATGGCCGACAAGAAGATCATCCTCGGCCGCCAGCTGCGCACCTACGTCGACGCGCTGAGCTGGTCCCCGGACAGCCGCTGGCTCGCCGCCGCCCTGGAACCCCTCTCCAAGAAGGGCTTCCACGAGGGCAGGACCGAGCTGGCCATCTTCCCGATGGGCCCGGTCGACGACTGAGGACGGTATGCCGTGGGCGAGGCGGGGCGCCACCGTGACGCCTCGCCCCGGGCGGCTGTCTCGCCGCCGCGGACGCCGGAGGTGCTGTGCTGCAATCGTCGTATGCGCCTAGACGAATTCCGCGACCTGCTGGACCGGCATGCGCGGCCGGACTGGAGCACCGATATCGAGGGTGTCCGCGTATCGAAGTTCGAGAGCCCCTACCCGCCCACGCCGACGACGTCCGGCACGGTGCTGGCCGTGATCGCCCAGGGGACCAAGCGGCTGGCGCTGGGCGAGCGGGTGTACGAGTACCGGGCCGGCCAGTACCTCGTCGCGTCGGTGGACCTGCCGATCACCGGGAATTTCACCGAGGCCAGTCCGGAGGAGCCCGCCCTCGGGTTCGGGCTGACTCTGGAGCCCTCCGCCGTCGCCGATCTGCTGCTGGCCGGACCCGATGACGCTCGGCGCATCCCGGGCGGGCCGCGCTCGGCCATCGCCGTCAGCGACGCCCCGGCGGAGCTGCTCGACGCGGTGATCCGGCTGCTGCGTCTGCTGGACCGGCCCCGCGACCAGGCGGTGCTCGCCCCGCTGGTCAAGCGCGAGATCCTGTGGCGGCTGATCACCGGTGACCAGGGTGAGATCGTGCGCCAGCTCGGCCTCGCCGACAGCAGCCTCAACCACATCGCGCGAGCGGTGCGCTGGATCCGGGAGCACTACGCCGAGCCGTTCCGGGTCGAGGATCTGGCCCGGCTCACCGGGATGAGCGTCTCCGCCTTCCACCGCAACTTCCGGACGGTGACGGCGATGAGCCCCATCCAGTTCCAGAAGCGCATCCGCCTGCAGGAAGCGCGGCTGATGCTGACGACACGATCCGCCGACGTCACCGGTGTCGGCCTCCTCGTCGGCTATGAGAGCCCGTCGCAGTTCAGCCGCGAGTACCGCCGGCAGTTCGGCACCCCGCCCAGCCAGGACGCCGGCCACCTGAGCCCTTCCGGACGCGCCCGGGCCGCCGCTCTGCCGTAGCGCGTAGGGCGTAGGCCCCCGCACCAGCGCGGCAGGATTGGGCAAGGACGCGGGAGGATCTTTCTTTCGCCGGTGTGACGCCGACCGCTTACCTGGGAGTGTCACATTCCGCGTGGAGGTCGCATGCTCCACCGCGTGCGCAGGAGGCACATCATGAAGGTAGCCGTGGTCACGGGCGCCAGCTCCGGTATCGGCCGCAGTGCGGCGATCCGGATCGCCGAACGGGGCGCCGGGGTCATCCTCACCTACAGCTCCAACCAGCAGGGCGCCCAGGACGCCGTCACCGAGATCGAGAAGCGGGGCGGCACCGCGGTGGCACTGCCTCTGGACATCGGCGACACGGCTGGCTTTCCCGCGTTCCGCGACGCCGTGGCCGAGGCGCTGCGCACCACCTGGCAGCGCGACACCTTCGACCACCTCGTCAACAACGCGGGCTTCGCGGGGCATTCGATGATCGAGGACACCACCGAGGAGTCCTTCGACACGCTCACCCGTGGCCTGTTCAAGGGGCCGTTCTTCCTCACCCAGGCGCTGCTGCCGCTGATGGCCGACGGCGGGGCGATCGTCAACACCACCAGCAACTCCACACGGCCGGCCGTGACGGCACCCGGGTACTCCGTCTACGCGTCGTTGAAGGGTGCCATGACCGTACTGACCCGGTACATGGCCAAGGAGTTCAGCACCCGGGGCATCCGCGTCAACTCCGTCGCTCCCGGCGCCACCCGCACCCGCTTCGCCGACGATGCCTTCGAACGGCACCCGGAGATCATCCCGGACCTGGCGCGCACCTTCGCGCTCGGGCGGATCGGTGAACCCGACGACATCGGCATGGTGGTCGCCACCCTGGTCGCCGAGGAAGGCCGCTGGATCACCGCCCAGGACATCGAAGTCTCCGGCGGACAGAACCTCTGAGGCCCGTCCGGCCGACCATACGCGGGGCAGGGCGGCGCCGACCGTGCCCTGGCGGACGGCCCCGGCACGGCGGCGGGCGTGTCGCCGGACGCAGCCGACGATGGCCTCCATCGATGCCGTGCCGGAGCGACCGTGCGCCCCGGCGGCGGTCCACCACCGCTGCCGAGGAGGGACGCTCACTCAGGGCGCAGTACGGGCCGCAGCGCGTCCAGCACCGACGGGTCCTCGATCGTCGACGGCACCGGTTCGTCGCGCCCGTCGGCGATTCCGCGCATCGTCTTGCGCAGGATCTTTCCCGACCGGGTCTTGGGCAGCGCCTCCACGACCGAGACGGCCCGGAACGCGGCGACCGGGCCGATCTCCCGGCGTACCGCCGCGACCAGCTCCTCGCGGAGGTCTTCGTCGCTGATCTCGGCGCCCGCCTTGAGCACCACGAAGCCCCGGGGCAACTGGCCCTTGAGCTCTTCGTGCACCCCGATCACCGCACACTCGGCGACGGCCGGGTGCGCCGCGAGCACCGCTTCCATCGCGCCGGTGGACAATCGGTGCCCCGCGACGTTGATCACGTCGTCGGTGCGGCCCATGACGAACAGATAGCCGTCCGCGTCGCGGTACCCGGAGTCACCGGTCAGGTAGTAGCCCTCGTACTGGGACAGATACGCCTCGATGAACCGCTGGTCGTCACCCCACAGCGTGGGAAGCGCGCCGGGCGGCAGCGGAAGCCGGATCGCGATCACGCCCTCCTGGCCAGCGGGAAGTTCGGTACCGCCCTGGTCCAGGACGCGCACATCCCAGCCGGGCACCGGAACCGTGGCCGACCCGGGCTTGACCGGCATCGGCTCCAGTCCGTGGAGGTTCGCCGCGATCGCCCAGCCGGTCTCGGTCTGCCACCAATGGTCGATGACCGGTGTGCCGAGGTGGCGGTGCGCCCAGCGGTAGGTCTCGGGGTCGAGCCGCTCCCCGGCCATGAAGAGGGTGCGGAACGACGACAGGTCGTACTTCTTCAGCTCGGCGGCCTCCGAGTCGAGCCTTTTGATCGCCCGCAACGCCGTGGGAGCGGTGAACAGCGCCTTCACCCCGTGGTCGCTGATCACCCGCCAGAACGCGCCCGCATCCGGGGTGCCCACCGGCTTGCCCTCGTACAGCACGGTGGTCGCACCGATCAGCAGCGGCGCGTAGACGATGTAGGAGTGACCGACCACCCAGCCGACGTCGGACGCGGTCCACCAGACGTCGCCCGGCCCGATGTCATAGATCGAAGCCATCGACCACGCCAGCGCCACCGCATGGCCGCCGTTGTCACGGACGACGCCCTTCGGCCTGCCGGTGGTACCGGAGGTGTACAGCACATACAGCGGGTCGGTCGCCGCCACCGGGACCGGGCCGACCGGCTCGGCGCGGGCGACGAGCTCCGCCCAGTCCACGTAACGCCCGCCGAGCTCCGCTCGCGCCCGGTCGCGCTGCAGGATGACGACCTTGTCCGGCTGATGGGTGGTCAGGCCGAGCGCCGCCTCGACGATGGGCTGGTACTCCACGACCCGCGTCGGCTCGATCCCGCAGGACGCCGCGACGATCACGGCCGGTTCGGCGTCCTCGATACGGGCGGCCAACTCCTTGGGCGCGAAGCCGCCGAAGACCACCGAGTGCACCGCGCCGATCCTGGCGCAGGCCAGCATGGCGATGACCGCCTCGGGCACCATCGGCATGTAGACGATGACCCGGTCGCCCTTGGCGACACCCAGCGAGCGCAGCGCCCCGGCGAAGAGCGCGACCTCGTCACGGAGCTCGGCGTAGCTGAAGCGCCGTACCGCACCGGTCACCGGGGAGTCGTAGATCAGCGCGGTCCGGTCGCCGTGGCCGTTCTCGACGTGGCGGTCCAACGCGTTGTACGAGGTGTTGAGTTCACCGTCGGGGAACCACCGCAGGAGCGGCGCACGGGAGTCGTCCAGGGCCTGGGTCGGTGGCCGGGTCCAGTCGATCGCCGCCGCCGCGTCCAGCCAGAACCCTTCGACATCCTCGAGGCTGCGGTGGTAAGTCTCGTCGTACGCGCCCATCAGCGCCCCTTGCATCGCTCGGCCTTGGAAAACTGTGAGCAGTGTGGCCCATCGACCGGACGGCGGCCAGCCCCGTCAGTGTGATGCCTTCACGTGGCGCCGTCTGATGCGGGGCTCCGGAATTCCTCGCCGGGGGCGTCCGAGCCGTTTGTCAGGCGGTGGCGGCGGGGGTGTGGAAGTAGTGGCCCTTGTCGAGGTCCTCGAGGAGGCCGGGGCGGGTCGGCTGCCAGTCGAGCAGTTCGCGGGTCAGGGTGTTCGTCGCCGGGGCGTCGGTGCCGAGGAAGGCGCCCAGCCAGGTGAAGTGCTCGGCCGCGGCCTCGGGGGCCACGGAGGCGACCGGGACGTCGAGATGGCGGCCGATCACCTCGGCGATGTCGCGGATGGTGACGCCCTCCTCCGCGGTGCCGTGCAGCACCGATCCCGCCGGGGCCTTCTCGACCGCCAGGCGGAACAGCCGTGCGGCGTCGAGCCGGTGGACGGCCGGCCAGCGGTTGGCGCCGTCGCCGATATAGCCGGAGACGCCCTTGGCCCGGGCAGTGGCGACCAGAACCGCCATGAAGCCCGGGTCTCCTTCGCCGTGGCAGGTCGGGGCGAGCCGCACCACGGAGGAACGCACGCCGCGTGCGGCGAGGGCGAGCACCGCCTGGGCGGTGGCCGATCGGATCGAGGTCGGCGAACCGTCGATCGTGGGGGTGGTCCGCTCGGTCGCCACCCGTCCGGGCGCGAGGCCGGCCAGGCCGCCGGCGAGGACGAAGGGGCGGTCGGTGTCGGCCAGCGCGTCGCCGAAGGTGTCGACGGCGCGGCGGTCGGCCTCGGCGGCGCCCTGGAAGTCGCCGGTGAAGGCGATGTCGTGCTTGAAGGCGAGGTGGATCACCCCGTCCGAGGCGATGGCCGCGTCCCGCAGGACGTCGAGGTCGTCGACGGTGCCGCGGACGACCTCGGCCCCGGCCGTGGTGAGCGCGGCGGCGGAGGCGTCGGAGCGGGCGAGCCCGAGGACCTGGTGTCCCGCGTCGAGGAGGTCGGGAACGAGGGCGGAGCCGAGCCAGCCGGACGCGCCGGTCACAAAGATGCGCATGGGGAACCCCAGACCGTGTTGATGTCAGTTACTGTCATCAACGCTACACCTGATGTCATGGACTGTCATCGCGTAAGATCCGCGCATGAGTAGGTGGCAGCCGGACGCGCGGGGACGCATGGCGCAAGCGGCGCTCGAGCTGTACAGCGAGCGCGGGTACGAGCAGACCACTGTGGCGGAGATCGCCGGACGGGCGGGGCTCACGGAGCGGACCTTCTTCCGGCACTACGCGGACAAGCGCGAGGTGCTGTTCGCCGGCTCCGGCGAGCTGGAGGAACTGTTCGTGCGGGCGGTCGCCGAAGCCCCGGAGTCCGCGGCGCCGATCGACGCGCTGGGGGTGGGCCTGGACGCGGTCTCCGAGGTGTTCGAGGACCGCCGCGAGTTCGCGCGCAAGCGCCAGGCCGTGATCATGGCGAACTCGGAACTCCTGGAGCGCGAGCTGATCAAACTCGCCTCGCTGTCGGCCGCGCTCGCCGACACCCTGCGCCGACGCGGGGTCGCGGAGCCGGCCGCGAGCCTGGCCGCGGAGGCGGGCCTCGCCGTCTTCAAGGTCGGCTTCGAGCGCTGGGTCCTGGTGTCCGAGGAACGCGGGATGGCACAGGTGATGCGCGAATCGCTGGACGAGCTCAAGGCCGTGACCGCGGGCGCCTGAGCGGCGCACCGGCGGCCCCGGCGGCTTGGAGAGCGAGCGATGAGGTGGTCGGCGACCGGGGCCGGGTCAGACCGTGGACAGGTCGATGGCCCGGTCGATGTCGTCGGGCCGCAGCACCCGCAGGATGCCTTCGAGCAGGTAGTAGTCGGCGTACGGAAGCGAGATCTCGATGCCGTCCTCGCTCGGCCGATTGCGGGTGCAGCGCGCCACGACCGCATCCGCGCGGGTCGACTTCCTGGTCAGACAGGTCTCCGACAGCGCGGTGAGCACCTTCAGCGCCTCCTCGCGGTAGCGCGGTTCGCCGGTCGCCCGCGACAGGTCGAGCAGGCCGCAGGCCATGACCGCCCCCGCGGAGGCGTCCTTGATGTCGTGGGGCGCTTGCGGCGCGAGATAGTCCCACACCGGCACGTGGTCCGGGGTCAGCGCGCCCAGGGCGAAGTCGGCGAGTTTCCGTGCGGTGGTGAGGAATTCCCGCTCGCCGGTCCGGCGGTAGATCGTGGTGAATCCGTAGATCCCCCATGCCTGCCCGCGTGACCAGCAGGAGGCCGGGCTGTAGCCCTGTACGGTGCCCGGGCCGAGGGGAGCGCCGGAGGCCGGGTCGAAGTCGTAGACATGCGGGGTCGACCCGTTCGGGCGGAGGAAGTTCCGCTGGGTGGTTCTCGCGTGCTCCACGGCGATGTCGAGGTACTTGCCGTCCCCGGTCTGGCCGCTCGCGAACGCCAGCAGATCGAGGTTCATCATCGTGTCCATGATGACCCGGCCCGCGTTCGCCGGATCGTTCAGCGCTCCCCAGGCCCGGATGAAACGGCCCTGCGGGTTGTACCGCCGGATCAGCGAGGAGGCCGCCCGTATCGCGCCCGTCCGCCACGTGTCGTCGCCGGTGAGCCGCCACGCGGTGACCCACGAGGGGTAGAAGAGGAATCCGAGGTCGTGGGTGCCGGTGTCGTTCTGGCGCGGGGCGAGCTTTTCCGCGGAGGCGAGGGCCAGGGTACGGAACCGCTCCTCGCCGCTGTGGAGCCAGGCCATCCACAGGGTGCCGGGCCAGAACCCGCCGACCCAGTCGCCGTTTTGGGAGTACGTCCACTTCTCGAACTTCGTACCGACCGGAAAGCCACTCACCCCCGGTGCCACCGCGCGCAGCTTCGCCACCGCGTAGTCCGCCGTCTCACCGAGCGTGGCGGCATGGCCGGGAACCTTCTGTGCGGCCTGCGCCGGGGGAGCGATCGAGGTGGCCGCCACCGCCGTACCGGCCGCGGTGGTCAGCAGGGCTCGCCGGGAAACGCTCATCAGTGCCCGTCCTTCACGAAGGGGAATCCGACAACGACATGCGGTCCGTGCGTGTGCTCAGCCGCCTGTGGGGCGCGGGCGAGGTACCCGCGCCCCACAGGCGAACTGGTGGAGCTGGTGGAGCTGGTGGAGTGCGTCAGGGAAGCCGGGGGATCAGGGGTACTCGGTCACGTTCGCGACGTTGCTGCCCGCATCCGAGGGGCCTCCCGTGCCATTGATGACATGGTTGATCGTGCCGGTGCCGCCGAGTGAGACGGTGACCATGTCGTGGAATTTCACATCCGGGGTCTGGGGGACCTCGAAGGCGTGCTCGGCGGTGACGGACTTGTTGGTGTTGAAGAAGCAGTAACTGCCCAGGCCCCATGCCTCATGGCGCTTGACCGAGTCGGCCACCTTGTAGGCGGCGTATCCCTTGGTGGAGCCGTTCATCCAGGCGTCCTGGTTGGGCGGGTCGTAGGGCATCTCGTTCTGGTAGAAGTACGTGCGGCCACCCTCGCCGTTCCAGGTGGTCTGGTGCTTCTGGTAGTGCTCCACGAACAGGCCGTACATGGTCACGTCGTCGCCGTTGACGACGAGCCCCTGGTCGGCCGTGTTGGAGTCCCAGCCGACGCCGTCACCGTGGTCGGCGCGCCAGATCCATGTGTGGTCGCCGATCACGTTCGAGCTGTTGACCACCAGGCTCGTGGACGCCTTGCCCACGCCCGCGCCGCCGACCCGGAAGAACACATCGTGCAGCGAGGTGGGGTTGTCGGCGTGGCTCGCGGACGAGCCCTTGGGGCCGACCTCCATCAGCGTCTCGGAGTTCTCGGTGCCCGCGTCGATGAGCAGGCCCGCGAGCTTGACGCCGTCGACGTCGGCCACCGTCATCGCCGAGACCCCGTTGTCGGGAATCAGCGTGGCCAGCCCCAGGCCCAGCACGACGGTGTCGGGGCGGGTCACCTTCAGCGGCGCGTCCAGGTGGTAGACCCCCGGGGTGACGAGCAGGTGCTTGCCCGCGTCCAGCGCCGCGTTCATCTCCTCGGCCGTGTCACCCGGCTTCACGATGAAGAAGTCGTCCAGCGGGATCGATGTGCCCTTCGGCGCACCGGAGGACCAGGACGTGCCCGTCGAGTCCTTGCGCACGTCCGGCGCGAACACCTTGTACGCGCCGTCGTCGTCGACGTACAGGAACGGCTTCTCACGGGACACGGGTGTCTTGTCGACCCGCGTGTACGGCGGGTTGGGGAAGTTCCCGGCCGGGGCGTTCTGCGCGCCGACGAACACCATGTTCCAGTTGGAGCCGGTCCAGCTGCCCCATTCGGTGTTGCGGGAGAGCCACTGCTGCTGCGACCCGGACTTCACCTGCCCGTCGACCTTGGTGTCGGCCAGCAGACCGCCGCTGGACCAGCCGCCGTCGTCGAGCTGCAGATCGCCCTTCAGATGCATGCGGCGGTACGGGGCGGCCTGCGATACGGCCCAGCGGTCCGCGCCGCCATCCGGGTTGACGGCGAGGTTCTCGGCGTCGCGCCAGAAGTTCTGCGTGGCGTTGCCGTCGAACCAGTCGGCCTCGGCGTGCACCTGGCCGTTGATGGTGGTGTCGTCGGGCGACAGGCCCAGGCCCGCCACCTGGGTGTAGAAGCCGACGTTGGCCTTGACGTCGTAGGAGCCGGGCTTGAACAGCAGGGCGTGCCGGGCCTGGCCGAACTGGTTCTTCTCCTGCTCGCCGAAGACCGAGTCGAGCTTGCCCTGGATGTCCTGGGCGGACATGGACGGGTCGAAGATCTGCACATTGGGACCGAGGTCCGGTTCGGCGTCCGCGCCGTGCGCCGCCGGTACGGTCAGCGCCGCCGCGGCGGCCCCGGCCAGCGCGGCGAACGCGGCGGTCCAGCCGGCGATACGGCGGCGTCCGCGACGCCCGCGCCCGGTGGTGTCGTTCGTCATGGTGGTGTGTCTCCCTCAGCCCTGGTACCGGGCGAATATTCCGGTGAACTGCCAGGGCTCCTGGGCGACTCCGGAGCAGGTGTCGTCGTTCGGGTAGGCGCCGGGGCAGGGGCGGTCCCGGTTGACGGACCAGAAGGAGAGCCGCGACAGGTGGTGCTGGGAGGCGTAGTCCAGGATCGTCTCGAAGTCGTCGGTGGAGACGGTCTCGTTGACGTCGGTGATGCCGTTCATCGAGGACAGGCCGCTGTGCCGGTACGCGTCGTCGTCGCTGTAGCCGTAGGCGCCCTTGACGGCGTTCTTCAGACCGTCGGTGGCCTGTTTGGTCAGCTCGCCCATGTTCTGGCCCTCGCCGCCGAAGTCGAACGGCATGATGGTCCAGCTATCGGCCTCGAAGTCGGATTCGGCGGCCCGGCGGATCATGCTGTCGTCGGGGCCGTTCTGATCGCTGGGGAAGGTGACGTAGGTGAGCAGCCCCGGGTTGTCGGCCTTCACCTGCTTCAGGGCGTCGATCGTCTTCTGCTGGACGGCCGGGTCGTTGTAGGCGTCGCCTTCGATGTCGATGTCGATGGCCTTGAGACCGTAGGCGTCGATGACCTTCTGGTAGGCCCCGGCGAGGGCCTTCGCGTCGGCACAGGACTGCTCCAGCTTGGCGCCGCTCGCGCCGCCGAAGGACGGCACGACATCGCCGCCCTTGGCCCGTATGGCCTTCACGGTCTGCTCGTCGGCCCCGCCGGTCAGCGGGCGGCTGCCGTCCCACTGCGGGGAGCAGTTGCCCGAGTCGAGGACGAAGGCGAGGGTGAACCAGCTGACGCCGGTGGCGTCCATCACCTCGCCCGGGTCCGGCGGGTTGCCCCATCCGTTGTACAGGTAGGGGGCCACGGCGGCGGGTGCGGCGGACGCCGAGGTGGGGGCCTCGCCGGGGCTTTCGGCCCAGGCGACCGCGGTCGTGCTCGCGACGGCGGCCACGGCGGCCACGGCCAGGGCGGTCCGCCGCCGGCGGCGGCGCTGCGCGCGGTCCTGGGCGGTGGATTCTTCGCGGTGGTTCATGTGGGGGGATGCCTTCCTCAGACGCGGACGGGCCCCGGCAGTGGGCATGTCCGTCGGACAGGCGCCGCCGCAGCCCGCGACATGCGGTTTTCGGCCGGAAGGTCACGGCCGGACTCTCGGCCCATATATTTCGGGAGTTGAACGCGTCCCGTCAATAGGTCCGCACCAATGAAGTGACGTGCCTTCAAGGGGCGAACTCGCGCGCCGCGTCGCGTCGGCGAACACCTCAGGTGTCGGCCGAACGTGGCGTGTCCACGGATGCGGGGATCCGGCTGTGGATGTCCTCGAGCAACCTCAGCATGGCCATGCGGAAGATCTCGGCCTGGTGGTCTCCGATGAAGGAGGTGTGCCCGAACACCTCCAGCACGACGAGGCCGTGCATATGTCCCCACGCGCTCAGCAGGAGAGCGTCCGCGGGCGGCGGCAGCGCATCCGGGTCCTCCCCTCGCACCTGTTCCAGGAGTGCCCGGAGCGAGGACGAGAGCGCGGGGGTGTCGGCCGCGGCGAGTTGCGCCGTGGTGAACCCACCGAACAACTCGCGCTCGAAGATCGCGCTCATCCGGCGCGTCGCCTGGGTGGTCGGGCCCTCGACGGGTGCCGCGTAGTCCCGCAGGGGCGTTCCGTAGAGGAGCTGGAACCGCTCGGGGTGAGCGATGGCCCAACGGCGGTAGCCCTCGGTCGCGACCACCAGGCGTGGCAGGCCCGGGTAGTCCGCAGCGGTGTCGATCGCTGCCTGCACGGCATCGGCCAGGTCGTCGTAGGTCTTGGTGATGAGCTCGGTGACGAGGGCCTCCCGACTCGGAAAGTAGTGGTAGAGCGCCTGCACGGTCATTCCGAGGCTGCGGGCGATCGCGCGCAGGGACAGGGCCGCGGGGCCGTGTTCGGTGATATGGCGCTCGGCGGCGTCCAGGATCTCCCGGGTGGCGGCGGCCCGGCGTCGCTGACGCAGGGAGGGCGGGGCCGTTGTGCGTTCGTCTGCGGGCATGCGGCGACCGTATGACGGCAACTCCGGCGGGTCATCGGAAAATTGAGCACCGTTAGGGAAATCTCACACTGCCAAAGACCGGACCTCCTCACTTAACGTCGTTGCGGCGACGAAGAGTGCGAAACCGACCCCGCACGTGGTTCTGACGGGCGAGGAGCCTCCGCGCGGCACCGCGCCGGCCCCCTCATGCCACCGGGCTGCTTCACGTCGCTTTTCACCGCAAGGACATAAAGGAGATCGTGCGTGTTTGAACGCATAGCCGAACTGGCGATTCGCCGGTCCCGGCTGGTACTCGTCGTCGCCGTCGTGGCGGTGGCCCTCATGGGCGCCGCGGGATCCGGCGCGTTCACCAAGTTGCTGGGGGGCGGCTTCGACGACCCGGCCTCCCAGTCCACCCGCGCCGGGAAGGTCATCGACGAGAAGTTCGGCGGCGAGACCAACCTGGTCCTGCTGGTCCGTGCCACCGACGGCCGCATCGACACCCCGGCCGCCAGGCAGAGCGGCCGGAGTCTGGTGGCCGACCTCAAGGACGAGAAAAACCTGGCGAACATCGTCTCGTACTGGGATACGGGCAGCACCGACCTCCGCTCCCGGGACGGCCGCGAGGCCATGGTCCTCGCCCATGTGAAGGGCGACGAGACACAGCAGCAGGAAAACGCCCGGGACATCCTCGACGCCTACAGCGGGCCATACAAGAACGCGCTCACCGTGCAGGCCGGAGGCGGCGCCGCCGTGGGCGGCGACATGTCGCAACAGGTGGTCGACGATCTCGTCCTGGCCGAGACCATCGCCGTACCACTGACCCTCGTGCTGCTCCTGTTCGTCTTCGGCAGCGTGGTCGCGGCCCTGCTGCCGCTGGCCATCGCCCTCATCGCCATCATGGGCTCGTTCGCCCAGCTCTCCTTCCTCGGCAGCGTCACCGACGTCTCCGTCTCCGCCACCAACCTCACCACGGCCCTGGGCCTCGGACTGGGCATCGACTACGCCCTGCTGATGATCAGCCGCTTCCGGGAGCAGCTCGCGGCGGGGGCGGGCGTGGACGACGCCGTCCGGCAGACGGTCGACACCGCGGGCCGCACCGTCGCGTTCTCGGCCGCGACCGTGGCCGCCGCGCTCGCGGCGCTCCTGGTGTTCCCGCAGTACTTCCTGCGCTCGTTCGGCTATGCGGGGGTCGGTGTGGTCGCTCTCGCGGCCATCGGCACCCTGTTCGTGATGCCGGCCCTGTTCGTCGTCCTGGGGCACCGGGTCAACAGCGGGCGGCTGCCGTGGGCGAAGCCGGGGCACACCGGCGCTCGGGCATCCCTGTGGGGGCGGCTGGCCCGCACCGTCATGCGGCGGCCCGCGCTCACCGCGCTGCCCGTGCTCGCGGTCCTGCTGCTGGCGGCGAGCCCACTGCTGGGGATCACCTTCGGCACACCGGACGAACGTGTCCTGCCCGAGGGCGCCGAGAGCCGCCAGGTCGCCGCGGCACTGCGGGAGAACTTCAACGGCAGCGACGACGCGGCCCTCCACGTCGTCATCGACCAGCCCCTGAACAAGGCCCCGTTGGCCGCGTACGCGGCCCAACTGTCCCGCCTTGAGGGCGTCGTCCGCGTCGAGACCAGTGCGGGAACCTACGCCGAGGGAGGCTCCACGGCGGCCGGCCCCGGCAACGCCGTCCTCGGCCGCCCCGACGCGCAGCGGATCAGTGTGGTGAGCTCCTTGCCACCCCGGTCGGACGAGGCCCAGAGCCTGGTCGACGAGGTGCGGGCGGTCACCCCGCCCGGCGGATCGCAGCCCCTGGTGGGCGGGGTCGACGCCGAACTGGTCGATTCCAAGGACTCCATCAGCGGCCGGCTCCCGATCGCCGTGGCCCTGGTCGCCCTCACCACCTTCGTCCTGCTCTTCCTGTTCACCGGCAGTGTCGTGCAGCCGCTGCGTGCCCTGGCCCTCAACGTGATCAGCCTGGGAGCGACCCTCGGCGTCATGACATGGATCTTCCAGGACGGGCACTTCTCCTCCCTGCTCGGCTTCTCGGCGCAGCCCATGGAGGTGTCGATGACCGTGCTGATGTTCTGCATCGCCTTCGGCCTCTCGATGGACTACGAGGTGTTCGTCACCAGCCGGATCAAGGAACTCCACGACCTGGGCGAGGACAACGAGTCCGCCGTGGCCAACGGTCTTGGGCACACGGGACGCATCGTCACCGCGGCGGCCTGCCTGCTCGCGGTGAGCTTCTTCGCCTTCGGCACCTCCAAGATCAGCTTCATGCAGATGTTCGGCCTGGGCAGCGGGCTGGCCATCCTCATCGACGCCGTCGCCGTACGCGGTGTCCTCGTCCCCGCCGCGATGCGCCTGCTGGGCCGCTCGGCCTGGTACGCGCCCGGCTTCCTCCGCAAGATCCACGGACGGTTCGGCCTCAGCGAAGGCGGCCCCGCGCCCGTGGCGGCGCCGGGGTCCGCGGCGGAGCCGCCGTACGCGGAGCACTCGACGCGCGTCTGACGTCGCGCGACCGCGCCCCGCTGTGCCCGCCTCCACCCCACGGGAGGCGGGCACGGGCGTTGACGAGCAGCGCGGCGCCGCGCACTGACCGGGGAGAACTGATCGGGGGCAACTCCCGCCCCAGGTCGGGAGGTTGGCGTCTCAGATGGCCGCGCGGATGGCCCGTTCGAAGCCCTCGACGTGGTTGCCGGCGAGCTGTGCCGCCTTGTCGGGGTCACCGGCGACGATCGCGTCGATCAGCGGTCCGTGCTCTTCGACATGGCCGGCCACGTCGGACAGGCGGTCGATGAACAGGCACCAGATGCGCGTGGCCAGATTGTCGTGGCGGACGAGGGTGTCCTCCAAGTACGGGTTGTGCGTGGCCGCGTAGATGGCGCGGTGGACCTGAAGGTCCAGGTGCATGAGGTCGGCGGCGGCGTGCCCGCGCGGATCCACGCTCTCCAGCTCCCGCCGTAGGGCCGTCAGCGTCGCACGGTCGGTGGCGGTGGCGCGCCGCGCGGCCCGGGCGGCGGCCAGGGGCTCCAGCTCCTGGCGTACCTCCGAGATATAGGCCAGGTCGGTGATGTTGACCTCGGTGGCGAAGGTGCCGCGCCGGGGGTAGGTGGTGATGAGGCGCTCGTACTGGAGCCGCTTGAGCGCTTCGCGCACCGGCGTCCGCCCGACGCCGAGGGACTGTGCCAACTGGTCCTCGTTGATCGGCGCGCCCGGGCGGATCTCGAGCATGACCAGACGGTCCCGGATGGCGCGGTAGGCGCGCTCGGCGAGGGAGAGCTCCTCGCCGTCCCCGGGCTCGGTCGCCACGTTCCGCATGAGGCCCCCTTGACCTGTCCGGCGAGCTCCCATACCTTACCGCACAGGCTGATATATCAGTTGCCGATCAGTGGTCCAGTAGTTCGCCTCCCAGGATGGTGCGCACATGGCAGCGAACCCGCCCACCGAGGTCACCACCCCTCTCTCCGTCCCGCTCAGCGAGCTCGACCCGGAGGTCGCCGCCGCGGTCGACGCCGAGCTGCACCGGCAGCGGTCGACCCTCGAGATGATCGCTTCGGAGAACTTCGCCCCGGCCGCCGTCATGGAGGCCCAGGGTTCGGTCCTGACCAACAAGTACGCCGAGGGCTACCCGGGCCGCCGCTACTACGGCGGCTGTGAACACGTCGACGTCATCGAGCGGTTGGCCATCGCCCGGGTGACGGAACTCTTCGGCGCCGAGGCCGCGAACGTGCAGCCGCACTCGGGCGCCCAGGCCAACGCGGCCGCGATGTTCGCGTTGCTGCGGCCCGGCGACACGATCCTCGGCCTCGACCTCGCGCACGGCGGGCATCTGACCCACGGCATGCGCGTCAACTACTCCGGCAAACTGTACAAGGTCGTGCCGTACCACGTGCGCGAATCCGATCTGCGCATCGACATGGACGAGGTCGAGCGGCTCGCGCTCGCCCACCGGCCCAAGATGATCGTCGCCGGCTGGTCGGCCTACCCCCGCCGGCTGGACTTCGCCGCGTTCCGGCGGATCGCCGACGAGGTGGGCGCGTATCTGATGGTGGACATGGCGCACTTCGCCGGGCTGGTGGCCGCGGGCCTCCACCCGAGCCCGGTGCCGTACGCCGATGTCGTGACGACCACCACGCACAAGACCCTCGGCGGCCCGCGCGGCGGGGTGATCCTCAGCCGTGCCGACCTGGCCAAGAAGATCAATTCCGCGGTCTTCCCGGGGCAGCAGGGCGGCCCGCTGGAGCATGTCATCGCGGCCAAAGCGGTGGCCTTCAAGGTGGCGGCGGGCGAGGAGTTCGCGGAGCGCCAGCGGCGCACCCTGGACGGCGCCCGCATCCTCGCCGGACGGCTGCTGGCCGACGATGTGGCCGAGGCCGGGATCACGGTGCTGACCGGCGGCACCGAGGTCCATCTGGTCCTGGTCGATCTGCGCGCCTCCGCGCTCGACGGGCAGCAGGCCGAGGACCGGCTGCACCGCGTCGGCATCACCGTCAACCGCAACGCGGTGCCGTTCGACCCCCGTCCGCCGATGGTCTCCTCCGGGCTGCGGATCGGCACCCCGGCCCTGGCCACCCGGGGCTTCGGCACGGTGGAGTTCCGGGAGGTCGCCGACATCATCGCGCAGGCACTGATGGACGAGCGGCTCGGCGACGAGCGCACCGGCCTGCTGCGTGACCGGGTCGAAAAGCTCGCCACCGCGTTCCCCCTCTATCCCCGGCTGCCCCACCCGCCCCACCCGCCCCACCCGCCCCGCCCGAACGGAGACGCGGCATGACCGCCACGCCGCTGCCGGAGCATCCGGACTTCCTCTGGCGCACCCCCGAGCCGCGCTCCTCGTACGACGTCGTCATCGTCGGCGCGGGAGGCCACGGCCTGGCCACCGCCTACTACCTCGCCCGGAACCACGGCATCACCAATGTCGCCGTCCTGGAGAAGGGCTGGCTGGCCGGTGGCAACATGGCACGCAACACCACGATCATCCGCTCGAACTACCTGTGGGACGAGAGCGCGGCGATGTACGAGCACGCGCTGGGGCTGTGGGAGCGGCTCCCGGAGGAGCTGGACTACGACTTCCTGTTCAGCCAGCGCGGCGTCCTCAACCTCGCACACACCCTCCAGGACGTCCGCGAGGGCGTGCGCCGGGTGGGCGCCAACCGCCTCAACGGAGTCGACGCCCAGTGGCTGGAGCCGGACGAGGTCGCCAAGGTCTGCCCCATCCTCAACGTCTCGCCCCGCACCCGGTATCCGGTCCTCGGCGCCACCTTCCAGCCGCGGGCCGGTATCGCCAAGCACGACCACGTCGCCTGGGCGCTGGCCCGCCGGGCGGACGAGATGGGCGTGGATCTGATCCAGGGGTGCGAGGTCACCGGCTTCCTCAAGGACGGCGACCGGGTGATGGGCGTCGAGACCAGCCGCGGCCGCATCCTCGCCGGCCGGGTCGGTCTCGCGGCCGCCGGGCACAGCAGCGTGTTGGCCGAGCGGGCCGGTGTCCGGCTGCCGGTGCAGTCCCATCCGCTCCAGGCGCTCGTCTCCGAACTGCACGAACCGGTCCACCCCACCGTGGTGATGTCCAACCACGTGCATGTCTACGTCTCGCAGGCACACAAGGGCGAGCTGGTGATGGGCGCGGGCGTCGACGCCTACAACGGCTATGGGCAGCGCGGTTCGTTCCACGTGATCGAGCGGCAGATGGCCGCCGCCGTCGAGCTGTTCCCCGTCTTCGCCCGCGCGCATGTGCTGCGGACCTGGGGCGGCATCGTCGATGTCACACCGGACGCCTCCCCGATCATCGGTACCACCCCCGTCGAGAACCTCTACGTCAACTGCGGCTGGGGCACCGGCGGGTTCAAGGCCACCCCGGCCGCCGGCTGGACCTTCGCCCACACCATCGCCACCGGCGAGCCGCATCCGCTGAACGCCCCCTTCGCCCTCGAACGCTTTACGACGGGCGCGTTGATCGACGAACACGGCGCCGCGGCCGTGGCCCACTGAGGAGGACATCGTGCTGCTGATCAGTTGCCCATGGTGCGGTCCTCGCGACGAGACCGAGTACCACTACGGGGGACAGGCCCACGTCCCCTACCCCGGGAACCCCGCGGACCTCACCGACGAGGAGTGGGCCGCGTACGTCTTCTACCGCGACAACCCCAAGGGACCCTTCGCCGAGCGGTGGATGCACGGCACCGGCTGCCGCCGCTGGTTCAACGTCCTGCGCGACACCGTGAGTTACGACGTGCTGGCCGCCTACCGACTCGACGAGCCCCGTCCCGAACTGCCCGGCCGGGCGGATATCCACCAGCCCGCCGAACCGGCCGGAGGCAACCGATGACCGACCAGCGATTCCGCCTCCCGCACGGAGGCCGCGTCGACCGCGGCACCGTGCTGCGCTTCACCGTCGACGGCCGGGAGATGACCGGGCACCCCGGAGACACCGTCGCCTCGGCGATGCTGGCGAACGGGCGCGTCGAGGCCGCTCCGTCGATCTACCGCGGCCGACTGCGCGGCATCGTCGCCGCGGGTCCTGAGGAGCCCAACGCCCTGTTGCAGATCGACGGCCCCTGCTCCGAGGGCATGCTGCCCGCCACGACGGCAGAGCTGTACGACGGGCTGTCCGCCACGACGCTGTCCGGGATGGGGCGGCTCGACCCGAGTCCCGACCCCGCCGGTTACGACAAGAAATACGTCCACACCGATGTTCTGGTCGTCGGAGCCGGACCGGCCGGGCTCGCGGCCGCCGCCGCTGCCGCGGGCTCCGGCGCCCGGGTGATCCTCCTCGACGACCAGCCCGAGCCCGGCGGTTCGCTGCTCTCCGGGCACACCGAGAGGGTCGGCGGGCAGACCGCGCTGGAGTGGGTCGCCGAAGTGCGCGCGGCCCTCGACGCCGCCCCCGAGGCCGTCGTCCTGCGGCGCACCACGGCGTTCGGCAGTTACGACGACAACTACGTACTGGCCCTGGAGCGGCGCACCGACCACCTCGGCGCCGACGCCCCCGAGCCGTCCGCAGGCGTCTCGCGGCAGCGGCTGTGGCATATCCGGGCCCGCCAGGTGGTCCTGGCCACCGGCGCCCACGAGCGTCCGCTGGTCTTCGCGGGCAACGACCGGCCCGGGGTGATGCTCGCCGGGGCCGTGCGCTCGTACCTCAACCGGTATGCGGTGGCGCCGGGTTCGCGGGCGGTGGTGGGCACGACGAATGACAGCGCCTATGACACGGTGGCCGATCTCCACGCCGCCGGGATCGACATCGCCGCCGTCGTGGACGCGCGGCCCGAGCTGTCCCGCCGGGCCGCCGTGGCGAGCGGGGTGCGGGTGCTGACGGGCAGTGTGGTGGTCGACACCGCGGGCGGGAACCGGCTCACCGGTGTCACCGTCCAGGCCCTGGACGCCGAGGGCCAACTCACCGGTGAGGCCGAGTCGTTCGACTGCGACCTGCTGGCCGTCTCGGGCGGCTGGAGCCCGGTGGTGCACCTGCACAGCCAGCGCCAGGGCACGCTGCGCTGGGACGAGGACCTGGTCGCCTTCGTCCCCGACGGCACCGTACGGGACCAGCACATCGTCGGCGCGGCCCGGGGGACGTACGACCTCGACGGCTGTCTCGCCGAAGGGGCGCGGGCCGGTGCGCGGGCCGCGACGGACGCCGGGTTCCCGGTGGCCGCGCCCGAACCGCCGTCCGGCGATGCGCGGCCCCGGGCCGCGGCGGGCCCGGTGCGCGCACTGTGGCTGGTGCCCGCACCCGGCCCCGGCCCCGGCCCCGGTCCCGAGGGCGAACCCGCCACCTGGGACACCCACTTCGTCGACCTGCAGCGCGATGTCACCGTCGCCGACGTCTGGCGGTCCACCGGCGCCGGTATGCGCAATGTCGAACACATCAAGCGCTACACCTCGCTCGGCACGGCGGGTGACCAGGGCAAGACCTCCAACGTCAACGCGATCGGCGTGATCGCCGAGGCCCTCGGCGCGGGCGCGTCACCCGGGCAGATCGGCACCACGGGCTACCGGGCGCCGTACACGCCGGTGGCCTTCGCCGCCCTGGCCGGGCGTGAGCGTGGCGAGCTGTTCGATCCGGAGCGCACGACCTCCATCCACCCCTGGCACCTCGCCCACGGGGCGGTGTTCGAGGACGTCGGGCAGTGGAAGCGTCCCCGGTACTACCCCCGGCCCGGTGAGGACATGGACACGGCCGTGGCCCGCGAGTGCCGCGTGGCCCGTGAGGGGGTGGCGTTCATGGACGCCTCCACCCTCGGCAAGATCGAGATCTGGGGCGCGGACGCGGGTGAGTTCCTCAACCGCATCTACACCAACGCCTTCAAGAAGCTGAAGCCCGGCATGGCCCGCTACGGCGTGATGTGCAAGCCCGACGGGATGATCTTCGACGACGGTGTGACGCTGCGCCTCGAGGAGAACCGCTACTTCACGACCACCACGACCGGCGGCGCCGCCGCCGTCCTGGACTGGCTGGAGGAGTGGCTGCAGACCGAATGGCCCGAGCTCGATGTCCACTGCACCTCGGTGACCGAGCAGTGGGCGACGATCGCGGTCGTCGGCCCCCAGTCGCGCGAGGTCGTGGCCCATCTCGCCCCCGAGATCGACCTGTCGAACGAGACCTTCCCGTTCATGGCCTTCCGCGAGACCACCCTGGCCTCCGGCATCCCCGCCCGTATCTGCCGCATCTCCTTCTCCGGCGAACTCGCCTACGAGATCAACGTATCCGCGTGGTACGGCCCGGCGGTCTGGGAGGAGGTGTACGCGATCGGCCGGCCGTACGACATCACCCCGTACGGCACCGAGACCATGCACGTCCTACGGGCCGAGAAGGGGTACATCATCGTCGGCCAGGACACCGACGGCACCGTCACCCCACAGGACGCGGGCATGTCCTGGGTGGTCTCCAAGCGCAAGGACTTCATCGGCAACCGCTCGTACTCCCGCGCCGACACCTCCCGCACCGACCGCAAGCAGTTGGTCGGGCTGCTGCCGAGCGATCGCAGGACCCGGCTGCCCGAGGGCACGCAGCTCATCGCGCCGAACGTGCCCATCAGCCCTGAGGCCGAGCCGGTGCCGATGCTCGGCCATGTCACCTCCAGCTACCACAGCCCGGCCCTCGGCCGCCCCTTCGCCCTCGCGCTCGTCGCCGACGGGCGGGCACGGATCGGCGAGACCCTCCTCGCCCCGGTGGGCGAGGACCTGGTGCCCGTCCTGGTGGCCGACACCGTCCTCTACGACCCCGAAGGGACCAGGCGAGATGGCTGAGCCGACGAACGCCGCAGGCGCAGGGGCAGACGCAGGCGCAAGCGCGGGCCCGGTGGCGCTGCGCACCAGCCCCCTGGCACATGTGGCGGAGCGGATGCACACCGCCACCGTCACCGGCCCGCGTGGAGTCACGCTGACCGAGTGGCCGTTCAGCACCATGGTGAACCTGCGCGTCGACCCCGCCTCCGAAGCGGCCGACCGCATCGAGAAGTCCCTGGGGGCGCCACTTCCGCGGCAGTGCGGCCACACCACCGCCTCGGGTTGCCACACGGTTCTCTGGCTCGGACCCGACGAATGGCTCGTGCTGTCCCGGGCCGACGGGTCCGATGGGTCCGATGGGACCGATGGGACCGCCGTGGCCGCCGAGTTGCGGGCGGCACTCGGAGCGGATCCGGGCTCGGTCGTCGACGTTTCGGCGAACCGCACCACGCTGGAGCTGAGCGGCCCGGCCGCTCGGCAGGTGCTGGAGAAGGGCTGCCCGCTGGACCTGCACCCCCGGGCCTTCGGCCCCGGCCACGCGGTGTCGACCACGGTGGGGCCCGTCCCGGCGCTGCTCTGGCAGGTCGACGGCGCCCCGACGTACCGGCTGTTCCCTCGGTCCTCGTTCGCCGACTATCTGGCGCGCTGGCTCATTGACGCGATGAGCGAGTACCGCGGCCCGGAGCTGCCCTGATGGGGTGGGCCGCGTTCGATGTACTCGGTCACCACCGTTGTGGTGTCACCGCGCATCCGGGTGTACGGGCGAGAGCCGGTAGGTGTTCTCGTGGGTGATCACACGGCCGGCGGTGGGCGGCGGGAAGTGGGTGCCGAGCAGGAGCGTGTCCGTACCGGCGAGGGAGCCGAGGAGTTCGCGGCGGGTGGCCTCGGACTGCTCGGGGGCGATGTCGACGCATGAGCCGATGGTGGGGTGGGCGAGCTGGACGGGGTGGTGGATGCAGTCGCCGGTGATCAGCGCCGTCCGGTCACGGCTGGTGAGCTGGAGGGCGATATGGCCCGGGGTGTGGCCGGGCGTGGGGATCAGCCGCAGCCCGGGGGCGACCTCGGTGCCCTCGGCCAGGACGTCGACCAGGTCGAGCAGTCCCGCTTCCTCGATCGGGGTCACGGAGTCACGGAACATCTGCGCGCGCGGTTCGTCCATGTCGTAGCCCGCCCAGAAGTCCCGTTCGGCGCGGGAGGTGAGGTAGCGGGCATGGGGGAAGGTGGGCAGCCATGCGCCGTCCACCTCGTGGGTGTTCCAGCCGACGTGGTCGGTGTGCAGATGCGTGAGGATCACCAAGTCGATGGATTCCGGGGGGAATCCGGCGGCGCCCAGACGCTCCAGGTAGTCGGTGTGCAGATCGTGCCAGGCGGGGTTGGCCCGTGTCTTGCCGTTGCCGATGCCGGTGTCGACGAGCACCTTCAGCCCGCCCACCTCGAAGGCGAAGCTGTGGCTGTCGATGCGCAGGATGCCCTCCTGGTCGGCGAAGTCCGGGCGCAGCCAGTCCTCTCGCCTGACCACGTCCGTGGTGGCGTCGGGCAGCAGCCACGGCCCGGTCTGCGGCGGCAGGAGCACCTCGTCGATGCGGTGGACGGTGATGTCGCCCACGGTCCAGAAGGGGATGTCGATGCTGTGCGCTGTGTGCATGGTCCGTCGTTTCCTTGATCTCTAGCGGGCGGGCTTGATCTGGCGCCGTGACGCGGTGAGTGCCGCCACCGCCGCGGCGGCGAGGACAGCGGCGCCGGTGGCGTAGGCGTAGGAGGCGGTGCGGAGCCCGTAGTGCTGGGTGGCGGCGCCCGCGGCGATGGCGGGCAGGCTCATCGCCAGATAGCTCAGGACGTAGTAGGCGGCCACTGTGGTGGCCCGGTCCTGCTCGTCGAGCGAACCGAGCATCATCCGCAGCGCCCCCTGGGAGACGGCGCCGAAGGCGATGCCCGCCAGGGCCGCGCCGCCGAACAGGGCGAGCGGTCCGGCGCCGTGCAGAGCGCCCAGGCTCAGAGCGGCGGAGGGGATGACGGCCAGGCAGCCGCCGGTGGCGGCGGCGGTCGGCGCCGTGCGCCGCAGTGTCCATACGGTGAGCGCGGCGGCGGCGCTGACGGTGAAGAACACCATTCCGCCCGCCGTACGGGGAGTGCCGGGGGCCACGAGGCGTACGAGCGCGGGCCCCAGTGAGGAGTAGAGACCGCCGAGCGCCCAGACCGCGACGACACCCGTGCCCACGGTCAGCAGCGCGCGGCGGGCCGACGGCGGGACACCGAGCCGCGGGAGCAGTGACCGCAGCGCGCCGGGGCGCTGGTGCCCCGTCTCCGCGGTGAAGGTGACCGCGGCCGCCTGCGCCACGAACAGCACGGCCAGCAGCAGGTAGACGGTGACCGTGGGGGCGGGGGAGAGGGGGATGAGGAGGGTCGAGACGAGCACGCCGCCGGCCATGCCGGCCACCGGGGTGATGCTGTTGGTCAGGGCCGATCGGCCGGGGCGCAGCGGGTCATCGAGGTCGAGGAGCGCCGCGCCCGAGGCGCTGGTGGCCGCGCCGGTGGCCGCTCCTTGCAGGACCCGGGCGGCGATCAGCGGTCCGGCGCCGTCCGCCGTGGCCAGCAGCACCATGGACACGGCCTCCAGGACCAGCGCGCCCACCAGGACGGGCCGCCGTCCCAGGTGGTCGGAGAGGGCTCCGACGGCGAGCAGGGCCAGCAGCAGAGTCAGGGAGTAGGCGCTGAAGATCACCGTGATGGTGAGCGCCGACAGGCCCCACTGGTCCTGGTAGAGCGGGTACAGCGGGGTGGGGGCGCTGGACGCGGCCAGGAGGGTCGTGAGGACCGACGCGTAGAGGACGAGGGGCGCGATGCGGTTGGCCGTGGTCTCGCGGAGGGGCGCGGTGCGGTTCGCCGTGGCCTCGCGGACGGGGACGGCGGCGTAGGGGCACTGCGTGGGGGCGCCGGAGGTGGCGCTGGGCATGGGACTCCTTCCCACTAAAAGCGATGCATTTGCTTTAAGGGACTGTAGGTCCTACAGTCAGCTAAAGCAAACCGTTAGCTTTTGTTTCGGGGTTGCCGGGGATCGCCGGGGTCACTTCTCCCGGGGGTCGCTCCGCCTCTCCGGCCCACGAGGGAGACACCATGTCCGCTGCTGAACTCACCCCTCCGGAAGCGGCCCGCTGGGCCGCCCGGGCCGGGCTCCCACTGCCGCCCGAACGCCACGCCGCGGCGGCGGCCACCGCCAATCACATCCACTCGGTCGTCGCCGTCCTGCGCGAACTCGACTTCGGCGACACCCCGCCCGCCCCCGCCTACCATGCGCGAGAGGAGCAGCACGATGCAGCCGTATGAACTGTCCCTCACCGCGGCCGCCGACGCGATCCGGGCCGGGCGGCTGTCCCCGGTCGAGCTGGTGGACTCCGTCCTGGAACGCGTCGAGCGGCTGGAACCCCACCTGAACGCCTACGCCACGGTGACCGCCGAGCAGGCGCGCCACGCGGCACGCAAGGCCGCGGACGACATCGCGGCCGGCCGCTCGCGCGGCCCGCTGCACGGCATCCCCATGGGGCTGAAGGACCTGATCGACGTCGCCGGCGTGGCCACCACCGCCAGCTCCCGGGTCCGCGCCGACCACCGCGCGCAGGCGGACAGCACGGTCGCCGCCCGCCTCGGCGCGGCCGGCGCGGTCCTGGTCGGCAAGACCCACACCCATGAGTTCGCCTACGGGCTCACCACCCCGCAGACCCGCAACGCCTGGGACACCGGCCGGGTCGCCGGCGGCTCCAGCGGCGGATCCGCCGTCGCCGTCGCCGCGGGCGCCGCGGCCTTCGCGCTGGGCACCGACACCGGCGGATCCATCCGCGTCCCCGCCGCGCTCAACGGGGTCGTCGGCCTGAAGCCGACCTACGGCCTCGTCCCCCGCCACGGCGTCACCTCCCTGTCCTGGTCGCTGGACCACGTCGGGCCCCTGACCCGCACCGTCCAGGATCAGGCCCTGGTCCTGGCGGCCCTGGCCGGACACGACCCCCGCGACCCCGCCTCCCTGGCCGCCCCCGCGCAGGACTACCGGCCCGGCGCGGGCGAGGACCTGACCGGACTGCGCGTGGGCGTGCCGCGCAACTACTACTTCGAGCACGTCGATACGGAGGTGGAAGCCGCGGTCCGGCAGGCCGTCGACCGGCTTCAGGCCCTCGGCGCACGCCTGGTCGAGGTCGAGATCCCCATGACCCGCTATATCCAGGCCACTCAGTGGGGCCTGATGGTGCCGGAGGCGACCGCCTACCACGAGCGCACCCTGCGCGCGGTGCCCGAGCTGTACCAGGTGGACGTGCGCACCCTGCTCGAAGCCGGCGAACTGATGCCCGCCGGGGACTATCTGCGCGCCCAGCGCTCCCGGACGCTGATGCGCCAGGAGTGGGCGCGCGTGCTGGCGGACGTCGACGTCATCGCCGCCCCGACGGTCCCGGCGACCGCGGCGAAGGCCGACCAGGAGACGATCACCTGGCCGGACGGCACCGTCGAAGCCGTCTCCGACGCCTACGTACGCCTCTCGGCCCCCGCCAACCTCACGGGAGTGCCGTCGCTGTCCGTCCCGGTCGGCCACGACGCGGCGGGCCTGCCGATCGGCATGCAACTGCTGGGACGGCCCCTCGGGGAGAACGTGCTCCTGCGGGTCGGCCACGCCTACGAACAGTCCCAGCCGAGCCGCGCTCTGGCGCCGGCGGCCTGACGACGGCCTGGGGTGCACGGCCGGGGCGCACCACTGTCTAGAAGCAAGAAATTGGCTTTAAGGTGGAGGGATGAGCAGGCAGATGGTGCGCCCCGGCGGGCGCAGCGCCCGGGTCCAGGCATCGGTGCACACCGCCGTACGCGAACTCGAAGCCGAGGTGGGCCGCGACGCCCTGACCGTGCCGCTGGTCGCCCAGCGCGCCGGGGTCACCCCGTCCACGATCTACCGCCGCTGGGGAGACCTCACGGAGCTGCTGTCGGATGTGGCGGTCGAGCGGCTGCGGCCCGACACCGCACCCAAGGATCACGGCGCCCTGGCGTCCGACCTGGCGGCCTGGGCCGAGCAGTTCCTCGACGAGATGGCTTCCCCCGCCGGCCGTGCCTACATCCGCGACGCCCTGCTCGGCGACCCCGACGGCACCAACGCCGGCCAGTGCTCGGCCTACGCCGCCGACCAGGTCGACCTCATCCTGGCCCGCGCGACCGAACGCGGGGACGACATCCCCGAGGTCGAGACGGTCATCGACCGTGTCGTCGCCCCGCTGATGTACCGCATCCTTTTCCGCCCCGCCGGACTCGACGCCGCCTACGCCCGCGGACTCGTGGCGGGGCTCCTCGGCCAGGGCGGCCGTTGACCGGCTGGCCGCGCAGGCGGGCGCCCATCGTGCTGGTCGCGGCCCTCAACGGTGTGACCCCCAACAATCCTTACTCGGCCGTGCCTTCGGGCGGGAGCTGTGCGGGGTAGGGCTCGCCGAAGTCGGCCGAGCGGCTGACCTTCTCCCAGGCGGTCGCCTCGGCAAGTTGGTGCTGGGAGTAGTCCCGCGCCATGGTCGTCGCGTTCACGCCGAGCGGGAGATGGCTCGGCACCTGGTCGCGGTGGACGGTCCGCACGATGATCTCGGCGGCGCGCTGGGGATCCCCGGCCGCTCCGCCCGTCCTCTGCCGCACCAGCCGGTTCATCGCCCCGACGGTCTCGTCGTAGGCGTCGGGGATGGGGTGGACCGTCATGGAGGAACCGGCCCAGTCGGTGGCGAAGCCGCTCGGCTCGACGACCATGACGCGCACCCCGAACGGTGCCGTCTCCACGGCGAGGACCCGGCTGAAGCCGTCGACCGCGAACTTGGCCGCCTGGTAGGAGGCGATGCCCGGCGATCCGCCGACCCGCCCGCCGATCGAGGAGATCTGCACGACGGTGCCGGCTCCCTGCTGGCGCAGGGTGGGGAGCGCGGCCTTGGTGACGTTGTAGACGCCCCAGAAGTTCGTCTCGAACTGGGCGCGGAAGTCGTCGTCGTCCGATGTCTCGATGGGTGACACATTCGCGTAGCCCGCGTTGTTCACGAGCACGTCGATGCGCCCGAAGCGGGCGAGCGCCGCCTCGACGGCCTCCTGCGCCGCCTCTGGACGCGTGACGTCCAGCGCGACGGGGTGGACGCGGTCGCCGTACTCGCTGAATGCCTCGGCGAGGGCCTTGGGGTCGCGGGCGGTGGCCACGACGTGATCGCCGGCCTCGAGGGCGGCGGTGACCAGGGCGCGGCCGAGGCCGCGGGATGAACCGGTGATGAACCAGACCTGTTGCTTCATGCCGTTAGTACAACACCGTTCTCTTAATAATGCAACGCCGTTGCCTTACGAGTTCCTATGATGTGGGGCATGACGACGCCTGCCTTCCAACGTGCCCGCAGTACCCAGGCCAAGCAGGCGCGGGAAGAGGCGATCCTGGACGCGGCCCGTAGGCTCGGCCACCAGCGCGGGGTCCGGGACGTCACCCTCACCGACATCGCCGCGGCCGTGGGGATGCACAAGTCGGCCCTGCTTCGCTACTTCGAGACGAGGGAGCAGATCTTCCTGCTGCTCACCGCGGAAGGCTGGCGGCAGTGGTCCGCCGACCTGCGCGGCGATCTCGGACGGAGGGCACACGCCACGCCCACGGAGGTTGCCGAGGTCGTCGCCGCCACGCTGGCGGCTCGGCCGATGTTCTGCGATCTGCTGGCACAGGCGCCGTTGAACCTTGAGCGCAATGTCTCGATCGACTCGGTGCGCGCCTTCAAACTGGTGACGCTCAAGGAGATCGAGCTGATCGACGGCGAACTGCGACGACTGCTCGGACTGACCGAGTCGCAGACCGTCGACCTGGTCGCCGCGGCGACCAGCATGGCCGGGGCCCTGTGGCAGATGGCCACCCCCGGTCCCCGCCTGCGGGAGCTCTACGAGACCGACCCCCGGCTAGGCCACGCCGTCGTCGAGGTGGAACCCCGCCTGCGCCGCGTCCTCACCGCCTTCCTCACCGGACTCGACACGGGCCCCTCCACGACGGCCTCGGGCGCCACCCCGTAGTCATCCGGCGGCTCTTCGCGAGGCGCTCAGGCTCCGGGCCCGAGGGGCCCGTCGCCCCCGCCCCGGCCTCATGCCACCGTCGTGGTGATCCGGGTGACGCTGGGCCTCCGGGGCACCGAACCGAACCCGAAGCGCACAGGGGGTTCGACGGGCGCCAGCACGCCGAGGTCGGCCCCCTCGAAGACCGCCGACACCGCGTCGATCGGCCTCAGATCCCGCGCGCCGTACCACTCACGGCGACCGCCCCCGGCGCTGCCGCGAGTCCGCACGCCGGACAGCAGCAGGCGGGCGGGGAAGTCCAGCAGCGCGCTCCAGGCCGGACGGCGGGCGAGTGCGCCGGGCACGGCACGCAGCAGAAGTCCCAGGGGCCCTCGTCGGCCCATGGTGAAGCGCATGTCCAGTGCCCCGGCCGTGACGGTCCAGGTGTCCGCCTCGACGCTCACGCGGACCGGCGCGATGCGCACCGCGTCGAAGGTGTAGGTGAGGGCGATGAAGTCCGCCGTCTGCGGCGTGGGAGCGAGCAGCAGCCGTTCACCGTCGGCTCGATCGAGCATCACATCGCTGAACGGCCCGAACGGCGACCGCTCCCAGTGTCCCAGCACGATGCGCGTCCCGGAGGAGGTGCCTGTGCCCGCGATCCATCCGTCGAAGCGCAGCCGCGCGGGGCCGGTGGCCTTGCCGCGTTCTCGGCTCACACAGGGTGGGTCCCCGTCCATCGCCTGCGGAAACGCGCCTCCCACGGACAAGCCCTGAAACCGCTGTGGGGCGCGGGGCCGATCCCGGCGGCCCCGCGCCCCACACCGTGAGGTGTCCGATACGGCTTTAGCCGCCGTAGTAGGCGTCGAAGTTCTTCGCGAACTCGCCGCCGTTGAAGCTGTCCCAGTTGATCGACCAGGCCATCAGCCCGCGCAGGGCGGGCCAGCTCCCGTGGGGCTGATAGCCGCCGCAGTCGGTCTTCTTCGTCAGGCAGTTCAGGGTCTTGGTCACTTCACTGGGCTGGGTGTGGCCGTTGCCCGCGTTGGGGCTCGCGGGCAGACCGATCGCCACTTGGGACGGGTCCAGCGGCGGGAACACGTTGTTGGTGTCGCCCGCGACGGGGAAGCCGGTGAGCAGCATGTCGGTCATCGCGATGTGGAAGTCGGCGCTGCCCATGGTGTGGAACTGGTTGTCGAGCCCCATGATCGGTCCGGAGTTGTAGTCCTGGACGTGCAGCAGGGTGAGGTCGTCCCGCAGTGCGTGAATGACCGGGAGATACGCCCCGGCGCGCGGGTCCTGGCCGCCGAAGGGGCCCGAGCCGTAGAACTGGTAGCCCAGCTGCACGAAGAACGTTTCCGGGGCCATCGTGAGGGTGAAGTCGGATCCGTACTTCGCCTTGAGCGACTTCACGGCCGAGATGAGATTGACGATCGCGGGGGTCTTCGGGTTTTTGAAGTCGGTGTCGCCGTCGTCCAGCGACAGCGAGTGGCCCTCGAAGTCGATGTCCAGGCCGTCCAGTCCGTACCGGTCGATGATCTCCCCGACCGACTGGACGAACTTGTCACGGGCGGCGGTGGTGGTGAGCTGCACCTGGCCGTTCTGCCCGCCGATGGATATCAGCACCTTCTTGCCCGCGGCCTGCTTGGCCTTGATGGCGGCCTTGAACTCGTCCTCCGACTCGACGTTCGAGCACTCGGTCTGCGGGCAGAGGCTGAAGCGGATGTCGCCGGAGGTGGTGGAGGTGGGTTCGCCGAAGGCCAGGTCGATGATGTCCCAGCTATCGGGGACATCGGCCATTCGGGTGTATCCGGAGCCGTTGGCGAAGCTCGAGTGCAGATAACCCACGAGCGCGTGCTCGGGGAGTGCCGCCTTCGCGGTGGCGGAGGTGGTACCCGCGTCGGCGGTCGTCGCCGAGACCGTGGCGAGCAGTCCGGCCGTGGCGACAGAGACGCACATGCCGGTCAGAACCCTCTTGCTCAAGGGGAAACGGAGGCTCATGGGGACCGCTCCTTGGTGTGGGGGGAAGGCGGAGCCGAACCGAGGTGGGACGGGATGATCGGACGGCGTGGGGGGAGGCTGCGCGCCCACGAGAAAACAGGACTAGACCAGTGAGTGTCAATGGTACGGTCCAATTTCGAGGTCCCGCACTAGGTCGCCGTGGTCGGCTCCCGCCCCCGCGAGGCACGAGTTGGCGGCGGTCGGCAGGGGAACGCCCGACGGCCGCATGTGGCCGACCGCAGAGGGCGGCGGCTCGCGGCACACGGGACTACTCCAGACGCCACAGGTGGATCGTCTTGTCCTGGAAGCCGAGGGTGGCCAGGGTGCGGCCGTCGGGGCTGAAGGCGAGTTGGGCGATGGACGGGCCTCCGGGAACGGAGATGGTGGCTCGGTGCTTGTGGGTGGCGGCGTCCCACAGGTGCAGGCCCCTGTAGTCGGCGGTGAGGACGCTCTTGCCGTCCGTGGAGTAGGCCAGACCGGTGACGGAGCCGACGTGGCTGTCGAGGGGCCTGCCGCGCTCCTTGCCGGTGAGCGGGTCGAAGAAGCGGACGTCGGTGGAGCTGCCGGCGACGGCCAGGGTCGTGCTGTCCGGGCTGAAGGCCATGTGGTTGGAGCCGCCGAAGAAGTCGTTCGGGGGTTGAGGACGTTGCTTCCGAGTGGCCACATTCCACAGCCGCACGCCGTCCATGCCGGACTCGTCCACGCTGGCGAGGGTCTTCCCGTCCGGGCTGAACACCAGCTTGTCGGCGCCTTTCGACTCCAGGGGAGTGGCCTTCTGCCGATGGGTGGCCACGTCGTAGAACCGGATCTCCTGGTCGATGAAGCCGCTGGTGGCAAAGATCGTGCCGTCCGGGCTGAAGGCGATCGTCTCGAAGGACAGGAAAGGGTCCTCGTGCTTCGCGATCTCCTTTCCGTGCGGGCGCAGTGTGGTCGCGTCCCAGAACTGGGCCCTGCTCTCGTGGCCGGTGGCAACTGTCCGGCCGTCCGGGCTGAAGGCCACGCCCTCGAAGACGACGAGCGAGGAGAGCAGGGTTTTCGCCCGCTGCTTGTGGGTGGCCATGTCCCACAGCCGCAACACGCCGTCGTGGGCTTCGCTGGAGGCGAGGGTCTTCCCGTCCGGGCTGAAGCGCAGCGTGCCGATATCGCCCCGGTGTCCCTTGAGGCTCGCCAGCGGGCGCAGTTGGGGATCGGCGGAGATGGCGACGGGCGGGGGTGTCCGCGCGGGTGCGGGGGACGGGTTGCCGGAGGTGTGCGTGCCGCGCTTGGCGCGGGCGGTGTCCTTCGCGTCGTCCGTGTCGCTGTCGAGGAGCGCGATGCCGGTGGGTACGGCCACGGCGGCGATCACGACGGCCGCGCCCGCGCCGATGAGCAGACGGCGCCGGGAGGGTGGCGGGGCGCCTGCCTCCTGGAGCGGCGCGTCGGGATCCGCGGGGGAGTGGGGCGGCGGTGGCGACGGGAGGGGCGGGGGCTCCGGGGGGATCCGCGGCGGGTGCGAGGGCGGTCCGTTCAGCTCGTGGCGGAGGCGCTCGCGTTCGGCCAGCAAGCGGTCGCGTTCGGCGCGGAGTTGGCTGAGCTCCTCGGCGTCGGCGTTCGCTTCCGTCGCCGTCCCGTCCGGCCCGGTTCGCCCTGTACCGGATGTGGCGCCGCGTCCGCCCTCCGGCGAGGCTTCTCGCTCGTCCATGCCCGCTCCCGCCATTCCCTGTTCCACTCCGTCTGATGTGCTTGCCGCGAGACCGGGCGATCGGTCGACCGGCCGACCGGCCCACCGGGCGTCTACTCGATCCGCCAGAGCCGGATGCCATGGTCCTCGTAGCTGCCGGTCGCCAGCGTCAGACCATCCGCCGTGAAGGCCGTGGGCTGGGACAGGCGGGCGAGTTCCAAGGGCTTCGCGCGTTCCTTGTGCGTGGCCGCGTCCCAGAAGCGCAAGGTGAGCCCGCTGTAGAAGCCGAGCGTGACGATGGTCTTCCCGTCCCCGCTGTAGGCCAGCGCGCTGACACCGACCGTGCGGGCGCGCAGCGGCTCACCGCGCTGGGTGCCGGTGGCCGTGTCCCACAGCCGTACGAGGCCATCGGCGCCCACGCTCGCGCTCACCGCCAGGGTCGTGCTGTCCGGGCTGAACACCATGGCGCCGACACCACCCTGGTGTCCGGTCAGCGTCTCGCCCCGCTGTCTGCGGGACGCCACGTCCCACAACCGCACGACCCCGTCGCCGACATGGCTGCTCACGGCCAGGGTCGTGCCGTCCGGACTGAACAACAGGCCATCGACACCACCCTCGTGTCCGGTCAGCACCTTGCCCCGCTGTCTGCGCGACGCCACGTCCCACAGCCACAGGTCCTCGCCGTCCGTGCCACCCGTGGCCAGCGTCCTGCCGTCCGGGCTGAGGGCGACCACCTCGAACGGCCGTAGCGTGTGGTCCGACAGCCCCAGTGACCTGCCGCTTTGGCGCAGGGACGGGAGCTGCCAGAACTGCGCCCTGTCCGCCCCGCCGGTGACGAGCGTCTCGCCGTCCGGGCTGATCGCCGCGGACTGGAAGGCGGCGAGGGCCGAGGTCAGCGGCGCGCGGATCCGCTGGTGAGTACGGACGTCCCATAGCTGGAGGTTCCCCACATCGGCCTCGCTGGAGGCCAGGGTCTGCCCGTCCGGGCTGAACCACAAGCCGCCGACGGTGCCGGTGTGGCCCCTGAGGGTGGCGAGGCGGCGGATCGTGGGGTGGGCGGGAATGCTCGTCACGGGCCGGGGGCGGGCGCGGGGGGAGGAGGACGAGTCGTCGTCAAGGGCGAGGAGAGCGGCGGTGGTTGCGCCCGCGGCGACCACGGCGGCCCCGCCGGCGATGAGCAGGCCGCGGCGGGAGATCCCCGTATCGCGAGGATGCGCGGGGGAAGGGGCCGAACTCGGAGGGGGGTACGGGGCGTATGGCGCGGCCGAGGGTGGCGGCTCCTGGGGTACGCGGGCGGCGAGTACACCATCCGCTGCTTTCCCCGTGCCCCCGGCCGCCGCCCCCTCTGGCACGGGGCCGGGCAAGACGGCTGCGGCGGCGGCCCGTTGCTCCTCCACTTGGAGCCTGAGCTGGGCGACCTCCTCCCGGAGTCGGTCGCGCTCGGCCCGTAGCCGCTTGCCCTCATGCTCTGCGGAGCCGGAGCCGGAGCCGGAGCCGGAGCCGTCGCCGTCGCCGGAGGGGACGTTCTCGCCCGGAGGGTGGGCCGTCCGCTCGTCCATGTCGCCACTCTTCCCGTCAAGGCCGTCGGTCCTGTCGACGACCGGTACCGCCGCGGCCGCGGCATGCGCCACCGCTGATCAGCCGAGCCGTTCCTCAATCTTCGAGAGCTGCAGCGTGGGCCACTTCTTCACCATCGCGTCCTCGTCCTCCCTGCTCACCTGGTCGCTCCCGTCCCAGACGATGGCCTCCATGACGACCGTCTCGATCCGGATCGCCAGGACCGTGACGCCCGGGGCCTCGAAGGTCCGGCCCGTATCCCCCAGGTCGGACGAGTGCTCCTTGGCGGCTGGGATCTTGTCGATCGCGTCGCGGTTGGCGGCCACCAGTCCGTTCCAGGCCGCCTTCGCCGCGTCCTCGTCGTCGTAGGCGAGGACGTCGGACTTGACACGGAAGAACACGTTCTCCGACCGCTCGAGCACGACCATGCCCACCCCGCGCAGATGTCGGCACGCCCAATTGTCGCCTTCCTTGCGCCACTTCCGGCACTGCTTGTCCAGGTCGGCGCCGGCCAGCACGGATCTGCCGTCCTTGTTGCCGGTCGGCACCGAGAGGGATCCAGTGAGCCCGTCGTGCGGGATGAATCCGGGCAGGTCACGCTTGGTCGGCAGCACCGCGTCAACGTCGGCGGCGTCAAGGGTGGGGGCGGGCCACCACAGATACGCGCCGAAACCGGCCAGCGCCAGGACCAAGGCCGCCACACCGACCAGCACGCCGCGACGCGTCATTCGAACCATGCCCGCCACCGTATGGACCCCCGTCGGGACCGGTCCCGGGCCCGGTGCTGAGTTCACGCTCACGCTTGACCTTCACACTGATGTGAGGGCTTGGGACTCGCAGGGCGCGGCTGGAACGCAGTCGCTGTTCACGTGTTCTGAGGAGGATCAGTCGTGGTCTCGATCGATGTCCCTGCCTTCTACCAGGAGTGGGCGATCCGCAGCGGCGGCGTCTTCGACGCGGCCGCCGGGAAGGGGCCCGACACCCTGGAGGACATCCGGCTCGCCTACCGGACGTTCTTCCAGGACAGCTTTCCGGTGCCGGACGGGGTGACCTTCGGCCAGGTGAACGCGGGCGGGGTGGCCGCCGAGTATGCGACCCCCGCGGACCCCGTCCCCGGTCGGCACCTGGTCTATCTGCACGGTGGCGCGTACATCGTGGGGGATCCGCAGGGCTACCGTGGCCTGGTCGGCACCCTCGTCCGGCGCCTGCGCGCACGCGCTCTGGTGCCGGACTACCGACTGGCCCCGGAGGCGGTCTTCCCGGCCGCCGTCGATGACGCCGTGGCGGCCTACCGCTGGCTGCTGGAGCAGGAAGTGGCGCCGGAGAACGTGGTGTTCGCCGGTGACTCGGCCGGTGGCGCGATGGCGGTCAGCACTCTGGTCGCGGCCCGTGACCAGGGCCTTCCGATGCCGGCCGCCTCGATCGCCATCTCTCCCTGGGCCAACCTGGAGCACACGGGGGCCACGATGTTCACCCTGGACGCCGTCGACCCGTCCGTCAGCCGCGAAGGGCTGCGCCGTGCCGCTGAGGTGGTCCTGGGCAGTGCCCCGCACAACAGCCCGCTGGCCTCCCCGGTCTTTGCCGACACGCGCGGACTGCCACCCGTGCTGATCCAGATCGGCGGTCATGAGGTCATGCTCAGCGACGCCATCAGGCTGGCCGCCAAACTGGCCGAGGACGCCGTGCCCACCCGACTGGACGTCGCACCGGGGATGGGACACGTATGGCATCTGCTCGCCGGTCACCTCCCGGCCGCGGACAAGGCCGTCGCCGATGCCGTTACCTTCGCGGAGGAGCACCTTCCCGTGGCGTGAGCGCCACTTCGCGGTAGGCGGTCGATTCGGTGGCGAGCATAGTGGTCCCAAGGTCTGACTCCCGCCTTCGCCCATGCGCCCCGAGACGTACGCCGTCGCGTTCTCCGGATGGATGTGACCGTGGGACGGTGCGTGGCAATCTCCGGGGTGTCGGACCAAGCGCGCACACGGGAGCCGCCGTCATGTCCATCAGCGCGTCGCCACCCCTCCCCTCGCACCTCATGACCGCTGCGCCCGTCCCCTCGTGGGCCAGGCGCGTGGCGGCCGCGGCCTTATGGGCCTCCGCGCCGTCCGCGCTCTGGCGGCTCGCCGTGGTGCTCGGCGTCCCGCTGGGGCTCGCCGAATCCGAGTACGAGGCGATGCTCATCCCCGGCTGGGGGTATCTCGTCGTGCCGTTGCTGTCCGCGTTCCAGGAGGCCCTGGCCTTCCTGACGCTGGGGCTGGTGCGGCCATGGGGCGAGGTGTGGCCGCGCTGGATCCCGGGTCTGCGCGGCCGCCGCATCCCCGTATACGCCGCGGTGGTGCCCGCGGCGCTGGGCGCACTCGCCTGCACGATCTACGGTGTGCTGTTCACGTGGACCACGCTGCACGCCGATATGGAGATCACGCGGTGGGGGGAGTGGCTGATGAACGTCTGCTACGTGCCGTTGGTGGCGTGGGGGCCGCTGCTGGCCGTCGTCACCGTGCACTACTACCGGCGGCGCACACCCGGCTGAGCCGCGTGTGCTCGACCACTTCAGCTCACCCGAACCACCACCTTCACGATTGCTCCGCAGAGAGTGTCGCCACGCCATAGCGGTCAGCCGTTGGGCGCGGGAGGGATGTTCAGGCGGTTGAGGACTCTGCGGGTGGTGGATGTTCATAGTGACGCGCGCGCCCGACTTACTGGCAGCCGAGACCGCCGATTGGGAGTGACCATGAAAGACGCCACACCACCGCCGCATCAGCCCAGCACGGAAGATATGCCCGCCGGAGCCTGAGTGCCCCGTGAGGAGTCGGTCGCCGCTCGGCACCCGCAGGGTTAGTCCCCCGCGATTCCGGTGGAGACCGCCTCCCAGCGCTCCCACTCCGCGAGCCGCGCCGGGTAGACCTGGCGCATCAGCTCGAGCGGTCCCGTTCCGAGGAAGAACCGCAGCGGCGGCTCGTCGGCGTCGGCGAGCGTGAGGATCGCCTTCCGGGTGGCCGCGGGGTCCTGGCGCACCGCCGCGGCGCGGTGCATCGTGGCGCGGAAGTCGTCGTAGGCGGGCAGCCGTTCCGCGTGCACGGAGGAGGATCCGGCCCAGTCCGTGGCGTATCCGGCGGGTTCCACGAGGGTCACCTTGATGCCGAAGCCGGCGACCTCGGCGGCGAGCGATTCGGTGAGGCCCTCCAGGGCGAACTTGGAGGCGTGGTAGAGGCCGAGGCCGGGCAGCGCGAACACCCCGCCGATGGATGACACCTGGAGGATGCGGCCATGCCCCTGCGCGCGGAGCGTGGGCAGCACCGCCCGGGTGACCCACAGGGCACCGAAGAGGTTGGTCTCCAACTGGGCGCGCGCATCCGCCTCGGTGACCTCCTCGACCATGCCGAAGAGGCCGTAACCGGCGTTGTTGACGACGACGTCCAGGCTGCCGAAGTGCTCCACCGCGCGGGCGACGGCATCCTCGACGGCGGTGCGGTCGGTGACGTCGAGGCGGATCGGCAGCACCGCGTCGCCGTAGCGCGAGGTCAGTGGCGCCAGGGTGGCGGTGTCGCGGGCCGTGGCCACGACCCGGTCGCGGCGGTCTCACGATGCGCAGGCTGGCCTCCGCGCTCGACGTCCGCCCCAGCGCGCTGTACTGGCACTTCGCGGACAAGCGCGCGCTGCTCGACGCCATGGCGGAGGAACTCGTCTCCGGTGTCCCGGACCCGGACGAGGCCCTGCCGTGGGACGAGCGCGTGGCCGTGCTGGCGCGGGGCCTGCGCGACGCACTGCTCTCGCACCGCGATGGCGCGCGACTGCACGCGGGCACCTTCGTCAGCGGCCCCCACACACTCCGACTCGGCAACGCGCTCCTCGCCGCCCTCACCGACGCGGGGCTGCCGCGCGCCCAGGCGACCGGCACGGTCTTCGGCCTGCTGCACTTCGTCCTCGGTCACACCATCGAGGAGCAGGCGCGCGACGAACTGCGCGCCGCGAAGCAGTGGGACCCGGAGCGGGTGGTGGCGGCCGCCGGCGACTTCCCCGAACTCGCCGCGGGCCTGGCCGCCTTCGAGACGGCGAGCCCCGACGAACGCTTCGCCGACGGCGTGGGAGGAATCCTTGACGGGGTTCGGTGGCGGGTGGGCGTCCGGAAGGGGGGCCGTGATGCCCCTTCCGGGGCGGTTTCGTAAGTCATGCGCAAAGGCATCGTCTTGCGGTCCTCGCCGAGGCCCGGAGAGAGGCGTCCGGCGACACCGTCCGTCGATACCGGGCAGCAGCCGTTCGCGGCTACCTACGGGCGGCAGTGGCAGAGGGCAGTTCGCCGAAGCGGTCGCGGTACTCGCCGGCGAAGCGCCCCAGATGGGTGATGCCCCAGCGGTAGGCGATCACCCCGACGGGGTCGGTGGAGGTGAGGATGTCCGCACGGATCCGGGCCAGCCGCAGGTTGCGTACGTACGCCAGGGGAGGCAACCCGAACCCTTCACGGAACGCGGAGCTGATGGTCCGCGGGCTGCACTGCGCGGCGTCGGCGATGCCACCGAGACTGATGCGCTCGGTGAGACCGACCAGGCTCCGGACCGACGAGCGGATCCCGTCCGCTCCCACGACGAGCGTGGTCGTCCGGACGGTCCCGTCCGAGAACCGCACGCGTACCAGGTCCCCCTCCTCGTCCACCGCCGTGACGGTCAGACCGTTGCGCACCACCGCGCCACTCCGCTCGGCTTCCTCGGACAGGATGCGATGCAACCCAGGGCGCGCGATGCCGACCATCGCCGGTCGATGCGCCCCGAGCAGGCGGGGCAGTCGCACCTCGTCCGTGATCTGGCCGTTGACGTCGACGTGCGTGATGACGTTCATGCCAGAGCCCTCGGCCAGGCACGCGCCCGCCATCCCCAACGCGTCCAGCGCCCGCAGCGACGGCCCGGTCAGACACAGGCCCCACCCGGCCGTAGCTCCCCGCGGGTCGATCTCGGCGACGTCGACCCGCCACCCCTTACGTGCCAGGGCGGTGGCCACGGTCAGGCCGGCCACACCCGCGCCCACGATCACGGCCGTCCGCGCACCGCGCGAGCTGTCCATATACGCCTCCTGCGCGCTGATTTCACCGGCACGGTAGAAGCGGCCGGGCGCTTGCTCAATCCGGATCAGGCGATGACCATCCGCTCCTGGCAATCGGTCTTCGCCACGTGTCCGGCAGATGCGTGGCACGCGCTCGGTACCGGCCCCTCGGCACTGCTGTCCATCCTGAGGGCCGCGGTGTGACCGCATACCGTGCGCCGGGGGCCGGACATCGGGGACGATTGCATGGTGCACCCGAAGTGAGGAGAACACCCTATGTTGCGTGTCAAAGCCCTTCTGCACTACGGACTCCAGGTGCCTTCCCTGGACACGGGGCAGAGCTTCTACGACGCGTTCGGCCTGCGCACGGCCGAGCGGGGCAACGCAGTGGCCATCCGCTGTGACGGCCGTGAGCAGGACCAGACGGTGCTGGTGGAAGGGCCGGTCAAGCGGTTGCACCATGTGGCGTTCGCCGTGGAGCCGGGGTCCCTGCCCGAATGGCAGCGCCACCTGGAGGGCCTCGGTGTCCGCCTGCTCGACGCCCCCGCCGAGCTGCCGGGTGGCCTGTGGTTCCGTGACCATGAGGGCAACCTGCTGAATCTGCGGGACGAGGAGATCAGCTCTTGGCGGGACTTCGGCACCACGGACGCGCACGAGCCCAACTTCGGCGATCGCGTCCGACGCGTCGACCAGGCCCGCTGGCTCACCGCCGACGAGAAGCCGCGCCCCCGACGACTTGGCCACATGCTGATCTTCAGTACGGATCTGGACGCGTCCGAGCAGTTCTACGCCCGCACCCTGGGACTGCGGCTCTCCGACCGCGTCCGGTCCATGGCGACCTTCATGAACTCGGGCCCCGGCGATCACCACGTCTTCGGCTTCGTGTCCGGCACCCACCCCGGCCTGCACCACTCCAGCTGGGAGGTCGCCGACATCGACCAGATCGCGTTGGGCGCGCGGACCATGGCCGCCGCGGGCCACAGCCATGGCTGGGGCCTCGGTCGGCACACACTGGGCTCCAATTTCTTCCACTACGTCCAGGATCCGTGGGGCAGTTGGATCGAGTACTCCAGCGACATGGACTGCATCACCGAGAACTGGAAGGCGGGCGACTGGGACTGCCCGCCCGCTGTCTGGAGCCCCGAGATGCCTGCCGACTTCATCGTCAACCAGGAGCAGAAGCCCTCCTGACCTCGGTGTAGAGGGTGTAGAAGGTGTAGAGGGGTGTAGAGGGAGTCTTGTGGGATACCGGTGGGGCGCTCAGGTGTGCAGGGGGAGCAGAATGCGGAAAGTGGCGCCCTCGTCCGGGGCCGTGCGGATCTCCACCCGGCCGTGGTGGGCCGTCACCAGGGAGTCGACGATCGCGAGGCCGAGGCCCGCGCCTCCGCTCGCGGTGCGGCCACGGGCGTCGTCCGCGCGGTAGAAGCGGTCGAAGGCGCGGGCGGCCTGCTCCTGGGACATCCCCGGGCCCTCGTCGTGGAGTTCCAGCACCGCCAGGCCGTCCTCGGTGCCGACGCCGATCCGGATCGGGGTGCCGGGCGGGGTGTGGGCCACCGCGTTGCCGACGAGGTTGGAGGTCACCTGCCGCAGCCTCGCCTCGTCGCCGAGGACCGGCCCCGGCCCCGGCGGGCCGCCACCGGGGCCGGTGAGGGTGACGGGGCGCCCTGGATCGAGTGCGCGCAGATCGTGCAGGGCGTCGGCGGCCAGGGTGCGCAGGTCCATCGGGGTGAGACGGAGTGGGAGGTCCGCGGCGGCGGCGGACTCGTCGAGGCGGGCGAGCAGCAGCAGGTCCTCGACCAGCCGGACCAGCCGTGCCGCTTCCCGCTCGATGCGGCCCATCGCGGCGTCGACATCGGTACGCTCGGGCATGCCGCCCATCCCGTACAGCTCGGTGAACCCCTTGATGCCGAAGAGGGGCGTACGCAACTCATGGCTGGCATCCGCGATGAAGCGGCGCATCCGCTCCGCGGCGGCCGCCCGCGCGGCGTCACTCGCCTCGATCCGGTCCAGCATGCCGTTGAGCGCCGCGGCCAGACGGCCGAGCTCGGTGCGGGAAGCGGCCAACTCCGGGACGCGGCTGGACAGATCGCCGTCCGCGATCGCTGCCGCGGTGGTTTCGATACGGCGCAGCGGGCGCAGCCCGCCGCGCACGGCGAACCACCCGGCCACGCCGAGCAGTGCCAGCACCAGGGAGTCGATCAGCAACATCCGGGTGCCGAGCTGTCTGATCGTCCCGTTGACCTGCGCGAGCGAGCTGGCGACGACGACGCTGTGGCTGTCTGCGGCCCGCGCTTCCGGCCCCTTGTGCCGTCCACCCGGCGCGCTGAGCGGTACGTCGAGAGGCACGGCGATGACCCGCCATGCCTCGCCGCCGTCGACAGCCGGGACCTCGAAGGGGTGGCGGTCGCGTTCGCCGACCGCCGCCGCGTCGAGGCGGGGCAGGGCGGGAGCACTGTGCGCGGCGGGCCGGATGACCCGCCTCACACGGCCGTTCGAGCCGAGGTAGGCGAGATAGATATCTCCGGTCAGGTGCTGCTCCACGGTGTCGCGCACCTGAGGACTCTGATCGCCTGACACGTCGGACACGTCGGACAGGCGTGCGGTGGCCGTGGCGGCGGTGCGGAGCCGCTCGTCGAGCTGATGCACCAGGTCTCGCTGGAACAGGGCGATGAGCAGGGCGTTGCTGCCGAGCAGGGCGACCACGAGCAGCAACAGGGAGATCGCCAGCAGACGACCGCGCAGCGAGAACCGGCCGCGTATCCGTAGCGAGAGCCGGCCGAGCTTGCCGCGCGGCCCGGGCGCTGGGCTCCCGCTCACCGCCGGGGCCTGCGCAGCACATAGCCGGTGCCGCGCACCGTATGGATGAGTTTCGGTTCGTCCAGGTCCACCTTGCGCCGCAGATAGCTGATGTAGGAGGTGACAATGCTGTCGTCGCCCCCGAAGTCGTACTGCCAGACCAGCTCCAGGAGTTGCGACTTCGACAGCACCTGCCCGGCGTTCTCCATCAGCACGCGCAGCAGGCTGAACTCGGTCGGGGAGAGCTGCACGGGTCGCCCGTCCCGGGTCACCTGATGGCTGGCGGGGTCCAGCTCCAGATCACCGACGATCAGCCCGCCGTCCGCCTGCCGGCCGTTGGTACGGCGCAGAATGGCCCGGATGCGCAGGACCAGCTCCTCCAGGTTGAACGGCTTGGTGACATAGTCGTCACCGCCCGCCCTCAGCCCGCTGATCCTGTCCTCGGGTGCGTCGCGGGCGGTGAGGAACAGCACCGGCGGATGCCCTGCCGCGACGGAGGGATGCTGCCCGCGCAGTCGGCCGACGACCTCGAAGCCGTCGATGTCGGGCAGCATCACATCCAGCACGATCAGGTCGGGACGCTGCTCCCGCACCGCGGCCAGCGCCTGCGCGCCGGTCGCGACCGGGACCACGGCGAAGCCCGCCAGCCGCAGGCTCGCGGAGAGCAACTCGCGCAGCGTCGGCTCGTCTTCCACCACAAGCAGTCGTTCCGATGCCGTCATCCGCCGTCCCGTCCCGTCCCCGCCGATCGTCCGCCCCTTAGTTTTCCGGCCCGCTACGCATCGCGCTTGCGGAAGACGATGAACGCCGCGGTCAGCAGGACCGCGACACACCCTGCCATGACGGCGAGCCCGGACCAGGGCGCCAGTAGCGCCGGATCGCGGTAGCCGGTGATGATCTGTCCGCCCGCGAGCGGCGGCCAGTACTTCGCCACCCAGTCGCCGAGCGCCCCGGGCAGAGCCGGCGCGAACGCCTGCACGATGAGCAGCGCGCCGAACAGGGTCATCACTGTCGCCGTCGTACTGCGGATCACCGCGCCGATCGCCAGCCCGAACAGGCCGGCGAGCGTCAGATAGAGGCCACCGCCCAGAATTCCGCGCAGCGCCTGGGGATCGGATAGGCCGAGGTGCGGAGCGTCCGCACCCGCCAGCGCCGCCTGCCCGACGAGAAAGCCGCTGAACGACACCAGCAGCCCGACCGGCAGCGCGATCGCGACCAGGACCGTGGCTTTGGCGGCCAGTACGCGGGCCCGGTGCGGTACGGCGGTCAGCGTGCTGACGATGGTGCGGGCACCGTACTCGGAGGTGATCACCAGAGCGCCCAGCAGGCCGAGGGCGATCTGGGCCAACGGATCTTGATCCACTCGGCGCGCAGGCAGTGCGGGAACGTTGCCCGGCCCGCCGGTGCCGGGGGCATCCGGTGGCCGTGCGGTCGGTCCGGCGCCGACTCGTTCCCCACCGCCGTCCGGGTGTCCGTAGCGCTCCCGCTCATCGGCTCGTCTCCTTCTCGGCGCTCTCGGCGCTCTCGGCGCTCTCGGCGCTCTCGGTGTTATCCGCGGCCCCCGTGTTCTCGGCGTGGTATTCGAGGGCGTCCCGGGTCAGATCCATGAATGCCTGCTCCAAAGACGGTTGGCGAGGCATCAGTTCATGCAGCTCCAGCCCGGCCGACGCGGCCAGTGCGCCGATCTCGGCCGCGTCCATCCCGGTCACCACCAGACCGTCCGCGCCGTCCGCGCGCACCCCCGCCGCCGGTGACAGCATTCGGCGCAGCGATTCCGTCCGCGGACCGCGCACCAGGACCTCACGGCCGGAGTGCGCGTCGATGAACGCCTCCATGGCGGTGTCCGCGATCAGCCGTCCGCGGCCGATGACGATGAGGTGGTCGGCGGTGAGCTCCATCTCGCTCATCAGATGGCTGGACATCAGCACCGCGCGCCCCTCGGCGGCCATCCGCCGCATGAGCCCGCGGATCCAGACGATGCCTTCCGGGTCGAGACCGTTGAGCGGCTCGTCGAATACCAGCGCCGGTGGATCGCCCAGCAGCGCCGCGGCGATGCCGAGCCGCTGCCGCATGCCGAGCGAGAACGTCCCGGTTCTGCGGCGGGCCACGCTCTCGAGACCCACCTCCGCCAGCACCTTCGCCACCCGGCCGCGCGGGATTCCGTTGCTCGCCGCGAGAGCCAGCAGATGGTGGTAGGCCGTACGGCTGGGCAGCATCGCGCCCGCGTCCAGCAGTGCGCCGACGGCGTTCAGTGGCGCGGGCTGCGCGGAGTACGGGCGCCCGCCAATGGTGGCGGTCCCCGAAGTGGCGGCGTCCAAGTCCAGCATCATCCGCAGCGTGGTCGACTTCCCCGCGCCGTTGGGACCGAGGAACCCGGTCACTTCCCCCGGGCGGACGGCGAACGTCAGATCGTCGACGGCCAGGACGTCGCCGTAGCGCTTGGTGAGTCCGCGGACTTCGATCATCATGACTCCAGGACCGATGGTGTGCGGGATGCGCTCCGTCGTCGCGGACGGCCACGGCCGCCCTGCGTGCGCAGCAGGATGACGGCCACGACGGCGGCGGCCAGGAACGCGGTGGTCGCCGTGGCGATGTAACTGTGCACGCCCATGGCCGAGTTCAGGGTTTTTCCGTCGACGACCGTGTTGGTGGACTGGAGTACGGCCGAACCCACGAACTTCAGAATCACCGCCCCGGCCGCGACCATCACCATCACCATGCTGGACACGACGCCCTGTCGTTCCGGGGGTGCGAGCGTCGCTGCCATGTTGAAGCCGGAGGTCACGAGCGTTCCCGCGGTGAGACTCAGCAGGAAGGAGCACATGACCGCGAGGGGGAGCAGGGAGTCCCCGAAGAACATCCCGACGGTGCCCACCGTTCCGAGTGCTATTCCGCCGGCCAGTGTCGCGGCCGGCCCGAGGCGTGTCCCGAGCGCCCCGGCCAGGGTGCCGCCGAGCACGATGCCGATCGCCGGTATGCCGTACAGCATGGCCAGCGCCCCCGGGGCAGCGACTCCGTATCCGAGTTGCTGGTTCGGCGAGACCTTGGCGATGACGCCGAAGAGCGTCAGCATGCTCTGATACGCGCCGGTTCCGAAGGCGACCACGAGGAGCGTGAGCGCCAGGGGCCTGCCGAGGTTTCTGATGTCGATGACGGGCTCGGGCACCCGGCTCGCCACCAGGAACCACCTGGCCAGCGCCGTGGCGCCGCCGACGAGTAGGGCGAGCGGGCCCACGGCGAACCAGCCGAACTCCGCCCCGAGGCTGACGTAGCTGAGCACCGCCGCCAGACCTCCGCCGAGGAGAACGGCCCCGGCGATGTCGAGCCTGCCCGGTGTCTTGAGCGTGGACGGGGGAACGAGGCCGCGTACGAGGACGGCGGCGATGGCCGCGAACACCGCCGATGCCACGAACACACTCCGCCAGCCGAACTCCGCGGCCGTTACCTCGAAAAGGGACGGCATGACGATACTGAGGAGCGCGGAGCCGGAGGTCACAATGCCCGTGGCGATCATCGCCATATCCGGTGCGCACATGTCACGGATGAGGGCGACCGTGAGGAAGACCGCCCCCACGGCCGCTCCCTGCAGCAGGCGCCCGAGGATGAACACCCAGAGGCTGGGCGCGACGAGGCACACCAGGGCGCCCACCAATGCGGTCATCAACGTCATGATCAACACTCTGCGTTTGCCGTGGATGTCGGCGCCCTTTCCGAGCAGCGGCGCCCACATCGCTCCCGCCAGCAGCGAGCTGGCGTCAATCCACGCCGACTGATCGGTGCCGAAGTGGTCGAGCATCTCGGGGAGGACGAGGAGCGGCGCCGTGACCACTGTGTCCACCATGGTGTTCACCAAAATCAGGATGGCCACCTGGCCGATGAGCCGTCTGTTCCAACGCGTGTGTGGTGTGCTGTCGAGAAGTTCGGTGCCGGTACTGCCAATGCCGCTGTTCTGCATGAAGCACTCTTCGCCCTTTCTGGGCTGGTACTTTCCGGACTCGTATGGGGGCGAGCGTGTGTGCCGTGGTGGCGCGCACCACCTCACAGTGATCCGCTCTTCTGGGCCTGATCTGCGCGAATGTGAGTGCGCCATGTGAACCGGGAGTCCCGTACGACGGAAACCGGCAGGCCACGGCAGCCGGCCGGCCGGGAACTCTCAGAAAACTCACAGAAAGCGGCCACCGGCACCCAGCGGAGTTGCTTGCACTCAACCGCGGTTGAGCCAGCACGCTGATCGCGTCGTCGCCACATTCACCTTGGAGCGAGAGATGCGACCGCGCCCCGCACGGGCCACCCCCGAATCCTCACCAGAATCCCCATCTGAAGCACCCACCGGCGCCCGATCCCGCGCGGTCCTGGCCATGGCCTGCTCCGGATCGTTCGTGGTCATCCTGGATGCCACGATCGTGTCCGTCGCCCTCCCCGCCATCCGCGCCGATCTCGGCTTCGCACCGTCCTCGCTGAGCTGGGTGGTGAACGCCTACACGCTCGCCTTTGCCGGCTTCCTCCTCCTGGGCGGACGCCTGTGCGACCTGTTCGGGCAGCGCCGGATGTTCGTCGTCGGCATGAGCCTTTTCACCGTTTCCAGACTGGCCGCCGGGCTGACCGGCACGGCCGAGCTGCTGCTCGCCACTCGCGCTGTCCAGGGGCTGGGCGCGGCACTGCTGATGCCCGTGACGCTGTCACTGCTGAACACCACGTTCACCGAGCCGGCGCGGCGCGCCCGCGCGCTCGGCACCTGGAGCGCCATTGGCGCCCTCGGCGCCGCGTCCGGGCCGGTGATCGGCGGGCTGCTCACCCAATGGGCCGGCTGGCGCTGGGTCTTCTTCATCACCGTCCCGGTCGGCGTCCTGGCCGTCGTGTCCGCCGGTCCCGTCCTCCCGCCCCGGCGGGACACCCGACCCCGTCCGCGGCTGGACGTGGTCGGCGCGAGCACCGCCACCGCGGGACTGGCCGCCGTCGTGTACGCGGCGATGCGTCCCGCCGACACCGGCTGGACCGACCCCGCCGTGCTGCTGCCCCTTGTGGTGGGGCTCGCGTTGCTCGTGGTCTTCGTCCTGCACCAGGCCCGCTGGGCGCGCGAACCCCTCGTCCCGCTGGGCATCTTCCGGCTGCGTCAGGTCAGCGGCGGCAATGTGGTGATGTTCGTGCTCGGGCTCGGCTTCTTCGCCAGCCCCGTGCTGCTGTCGCTCTACTTGCAGGACGTGCACCACTACTCGCCACTGCGCGCGGGGCTGGCCTATCTGCCGGTCGGCGTGGCGATGTTCGCCGGCGCCCAGAGCGCCGGGCCCCTGTCGATACGGATCGGAGCCCGCCGCGCCGCCCTGCTGTGCTGCGCGCTGGGCGCCGTGGGCTTCGCCGGGGTGGCCGCGGGCACGGGCCTACACGCCTCGTACACGGTCTCGGTGCTGATCCCGGGCGCTGTCTTCGGGTTCGGGACGGCCGCGGCGTTCACTCCGATCACGGTGGCGGCCACCGGCGGCCTGCCGCCCGATCGCAGCGGCCTGGCCGCCGGGCTCCTGAACACCGTACGGCAGACCAGCGGGGCACTCGGGCTGGCTGTGCTGAGCACGCTGGCGCTGGCCGCCGGTTACACCGCCGCGTTCGCCGTGTCGGCCGGTTGCCTGGCGGTCGCGGCGGCTGCAGCACCGCTCCTGATCCCGCGCGGGTCCTGATCCTCCACACCGACGCTGGGCGTGGCGTCGCTGGACGCGCCGCCCGGCGGGGCGTCCTGGCCGGGCAGGCTGACGAGGGCGCGGAACCCCGGGCAGCGCTCGGGGCCACCCTCATGCCGGCAGCCGTGCAGACGGTTCAGGTAGTCGAGTGCCTCGTCCAGCTTCGCCCGCCGCCGCTCGCACTCGGCGATCAGGTCGGGCACGGCGTCCCGCCAGCCCGGCCCGTCGCCGAGCATCTCGGCGATGTGCTCCACGCCGATCAGCCCGGTCGTACGCCACAGCTTGATCAGCGCCACCCGGTAGAGCTGCTCGGTGTCGTACCACCGCTGCCCCGCCCGCCGGGTCGGCGCGACCAACTCCCGCCGCTCCCAGTAGTGGAGCGTCGAGAGCGGCAGGCCGAAGTGGTCGGCCACGTCACGGATCGGCGTCAGCCCGTCGTTCCCGCTGCCCATGAGACCTCCGTTGAACCCGACACGCATCGAAGTTAGGTAACCCTAACCGTATATCCGTGTCCGCACTCCGGATCGGGTCGCCGAGGGCTCAGTCGTCCGTTGCGGGGCGGCTCTTGGCGCTCCCATGCCCGTGCCCGTGCCCGTGTGCATGCGAGTGCCCGTGAGAGTGGCCGTGGCCGTGCCCCGCTCCTTCGGAGGGAGCGGGCACCGCGTCGCCCGCGCGCAGCGGCGCTGCCTCGTATCTGCCTTCGTGAGCGACGATCGGCCGCCGGTCGCCGGCGAGTTCGGGGTACTTGTCCTCCAGCTTCTGCCGGGATTCGGCCGTGCGCCGCAGGTCGGTGACGTACTCACGGTCGCCGCGGTACGTCCCCTTCCAGGTCTGCGGCATCCGCTCCGGCGGCGGTGGCACGGTGGCGGCGCCACCCAGGGCGAAGCTGCTGGGTATCTTGCGGGTGGCGCCGCCGCACTCCGGGCAGCTCGGCAGCGGTGCGGTGTACGACTGGATCACCTCGAAGCGGTGTCCGGTCTCGCAGGCGAGTTCATAGATGGCCATTGGTTCCCTCACATCACCAGAGCGTCAGAGAGCGGTCGAGGATGCCGGCCACGTCGTCCTCGGTGACCGTGCGCGGGGCGGTGGACAGCAGTCGCTGCTGCTTCATGGCGCCTTCCACCAGCGCCGGGATGTCTCCCTCGCCGTAGCCGACACCGCCGATGCCGTTGGGCATGCCGATGTCGCGCATCAACTGCTCGATCGCGGTGGGCAGATATTCGGCGGGGTCGGCGGGGCGTTCCATCCCCGGGGCGAGGAGTTCCGCGGCCCGCAGATGCCGCTCGGGCTGGGCGGAGAAGGTGAAGCGGAACGCCTCCGGCGCGGTGAGCGAGACGGCCATGCCGTGCGGCACCATCGGCTCGTGTGCGGGGTATCCGGCGGGGTGGAAGTCCTTCACCCGTCCGGCGATCGGGTAGGCGTTGGCGTGGGGGATGTGGACGCCCGCGTTGCCGAATCCGAGACCGGCGAAGGTTGCCGCCAGCGCCATGTCGGACCGCGCCTGGGGGTTGTCGCCGTCGCGGACCGCGGTGCGGAAGGACTGTGCGAGCAGGTGCAGCGCCCGTTCCGACCACGCGTCGGAGATGGGATTGGCGCCGCAGTACGGCACGCGCTGCTCGGGGCGCTTGTGTGGGTAGGTGTCGTACGGGCGGGCCGTGTAGCTCTCCAGCGCGTGGCACAGGATGTCCATGCCGCTGGCCGCGGTCACCCCGGCGGGCTGGGTGAAGGTCAGGTCCGGGTCGATGACCGCGAGCGTGGGCCGCAGGCGGGCGTGGCTGATGCCGGTCTTGACCTTCAGCTCCAGGACGTCCAGCACACAGATGGTGGTGCTCTCCGCGCCGGTTCCGGTGGTGGTGGGGACCGCGACCAGCGGCCCCAGCGGGTTCACGGGCGCCAGCGCCCTGCCCACCGGCGCGTTGATGTAGTCCATCAGCTCGCCGGGGTTGGTGCTGAGCAGGTTGACGGCCTTGGCGGTATCGATGCTGGAGCCGCCGCCCACCGCGACGAAGGCGTCCCACGGGCCCGACGCCAGGGCATGGTCGACCGCCTGCCGCAGGCTGACGTCGGTGGGCTCCACGTGTACGCCGTCGAAGACGTGGGCTTCGATGCCGAACGCGGCCATCCGCTCGGCGATGCGGTGCGGCGCGCCGGTGGCGGCCACCCCGGCGTCGGTGATCACGAGGACCCGGCGGGCCCCGTGCTGGGCGAGGTCGTAGCCGATCTCGTCGGATGCTCCCGGCCCGAACTTCAGCGCCGGGGCGCCGTAGGTGAAAACGGACTCGGGTCCGGCCGGAGCGGTGGTGCTCATACGCGTCCCTCCTGGGGATCGGTTGGGTCCCAGCGGCGCGGCGAACGGTACCGGAGCGCCGGCCGGGACCCGGACGATCAGGCGTAGAAGCCGCTGGGGGCGAGCCGCATCGAACGTAGCTGCTCGGCGTCGTGGCCGAAGACGACGGTGGCGTCCGACTGCTCGGCGATGCCGCGGATCTTCTCCACCGAGCCGTACCAGGCGGACAGATCGTTGACGATGGCGGCGGGGGTGGCCGGCGGACCGTAGGAGTCACCCATATAGACGGCGTCCGAGGTGAAGAGCATGGTCCCGGTCTCCGGCAGGTCGACCTTCATCGCCATGGTGCCGGGGGTGTGCCCGGGAGCCTCGATGAGGGTGACACCGGGCAGGATCTCGGTGTCGCCACTGACGGTGTCGAAGTCACACGCCGCGTAGTCCGCCTTGAGATGGGCCCCGTTGAAGGCACCGTCGAACCCGAAGGCGAACTCCTTCTCCTTCTCGTGGCACACCAGCTTCGCGCCGGTGCCGGTGAACATGCCGATGTTCCCGGCGTGGTCGAAGTGCAGATGGGACAGGACCAGGTAGTCGATGTCCTGGGGTTGGACGCCGAGCTGGCCGAGCCGCGCGTCGAGATACTCCTCGTCGCTCACCTGGTCGTAGGGGAAGTACTCCTGCAGACCGGTCGGGGCCCAGCGGGTCTCCCAGTCGCGGGGACAGCTGGTGTCCCACAGCAGGGTGCCCCCAGGGGTTTCCACGAGGACGCAGTGGGTGGTGCAGGAGTACCACTCGGGCGGCCGCTGGTGCTCGGTGCGCGTCCGCATCGTACGGCCGGCCTTGAGCAGCAGCCACGTCAGATCGCAGCTCATCGCTCCGCAGCTCAGTACGTGGACTTTGTTGGCGGTCATGGAGCTTCACCTCCGGTCGGGAAACATACGGGTCAGTCGGTGTGAGTTGGGAAGGGCAATGGGCGGGCGGGGGAGGGAATTCCCCGGCTCAGGTGTCGTGCTGGGGGTGCAGATCGCGGCCCCGGGATTCCCGGACGATCAGCGCGCAGACCAGCCCGACCAGCGCCGCTCCCGCCCAGATGGAGGCGATCGGCCACGAGGCGCCGTCGGCCGCGTTGACGAGTGCGCCCGCCACGAGCGGCACGAACCCGGCCACGACACCGCCGAGCTGATAGCCGATCGACGTACCGGTGTACCGGACGTTCGCGGGGAACAGCTCCGCGTACAGCGCCGCGGTGGGCGCGTACATCCCCGCGTGCGCCACGGCGAGCGCGAGCAGCATGGCCAGCCAGGCGAGCCCCGTCTGTCCGGTCGCCAGCAGCCAGAAGAACGGGAAGGCGAGAACGGCCGTGAACGCGGCGGCGCTCAGGAACACGGGCCGCCGACCCCATCGGTCCGACAGCGCGCCGAAGCAGGGCACCGTCAGCGCCTCGGCCACCGCCGCGATGAGCATCCCGGTCAGCAGCACGCTCCGCGACAGCCCGAGGTGGGACGAGCCGTAGGACAGCACGAAAACCGAGACGATGTAGAAGGGGACACCGGCCGAGACATACATGCCGACGGTGAGGGCGATCGCCTTCCCGTGATGGCGGAACGCCTCCATGGCCGGCATCTTGCGCGCCCGCCCCGACGCCTTCACCTGCACGAACGTCTGTGTCTCGGTGATGCGGGAGCGGAGGAACAGCCCGACCGCGATCAGCACGATGCTGAGCAGGAAGGGGATCCGCCAGCCCCAGGCGAGGAGGTCGTCATCGGGCAGTGTGGAGACCGCCGCGAACACGGTCGACGAGAGCACCAGCCCCAGCGGCACACCCATCTGCGGCAGGCTCCCGTAGAAGCCGCGCCGGTCCCGCGGCGAGGACTCCACGACCATGGTCACCGCACCGCCCCACTCGCCGCCGACGGCGAAGCCCTGGAGGAAGCGCAGCGTGACCAGCAGGATGGGCGCCCAGATGCCGATGGTCTGGTAGCCCGGCAGCAGGCCGACGATGACGGTCGCCGCGCCCATCAGGAACAGCGTGAGCATGAGCGCGTTTTTGCGCCCCACGCGGTCCCCGAAGTGACCGAAGATCACTCCGCCGAGCGGGCGGGCGATGAAGCCGACCGCGAAGGTGGCGAACGCGGCGAGCGTGCCGGCCGCCGGTGAGAAGTCGGGAAAGAACTCCGTGCCGAAGACCAGTGCCGCGGCGAGGCCGTAGATGTAGAAGTCGTACCACTCGATCGTGGTGCCGATCATGCCCGCCAGGGCCGTTCGGCGGATGGCGGAGACGGCCCGGGGAGCCTCGGGGGACTGGCCGGCTCTGGCATCGGTTGCTGTGTCGGTGACGGGAATATGGCTCATGCGGCTGCGCTGCTCTCGTCTGGGGGAGTCAGATGAACTTGTCGACCGCGTCAGAGAGTTGGCACCATGCCGCCGTCACACCGCAGGGCACTGCCCGTGACGTACGCGGCCTGGGTGCTGCACAGAAACGCGGCGACGGCGCCGAACTCATCGGGGTCGCCGTAGCGCCCGGCCGGGATCGTGGCCTTGGACGCGGCCTCGACCTCGTCGAGCGACTGGCCGGTGCGCTGGGCGGCGGCCTCGTCGATCTGCCGGGCGCGCGGGGTGGCGATGCGCCCGGGAAGCAGGGAGTTGACCGTCACGCCGTGGGCGGCGACTTCGGCGGCGAGGGTTTTCAGGTATCCGGCGAGCGCGGCCCGCCCGAGGTTGGACAGCGAAAGGTTCGCCAGGGGCGCCTGCACGCTCGTCGAGCTGATGCTCAGGATGCGGCCCCACCCCTTCTCGACCATGGCGGGCAGGGTGCCCTGCACCAGGATCTGCTGGGGTGTGACCAGCGTGGCGATGGCCTGCTCGACACCGGCGGTGTCGATGGCGCGGGCGGGTCCCGGCGCGGGCCCCGGCCCGTTCAGTACGAGGATGTCGAGGTCGCCGACGGCCTCGCGGGCCGCCGTGAGGAGCTGCTCCGCGCCGCCGTCCGCGACCAGGTCACAGCCCACGCCGACCGCGCCCGGCAGCTCGCCCGCCACCTCCTTGGCTCGCTCGCCGGAGCGGCCCGTGACCACGACGGTGACGCCTTCCTCCGCCAGAGCCCGGGCGGTCGCCCGGCCGAGACCGGAGGTGGACGCGCAGATGAGAGCGGTTTTGCCTGCCAGACCGAGTTGCATGGCACCCTTCCTATGTCTGAGATATAAGACGCTGTCTTATATGCAAACCAGATGGTGCCCACGTGTGTGGCGCACGTCAAGGCTTGACGCCCGCCGAAACCACGAGCGACACTCCGATTTCTCAGACAGTGTCTGATATCTCGTCGTTCGTCGAACGGCCTTCGACACCCGCACATCGAGAGGCATGACAGTGACCGGCACCCAGCCCCAAGCGGCATCCGCAGCCCCCAAGCGGCCTCGTGTGGCGCGGCAGCGACCCCGGTGGACCGAGCTCCGGGAGGTTCTGCAACTGCGCCGGCCGACCCTCAACCCGGTCGAGCGGCGGCTCGGGGCCGCGCTGACCATCGGCGATCTCCGCGCGGTGGCGGTGCGCACGACTCCGCGTGCGGTGTTCGACTACGTCGACGGCGCGGCCGACGCGGAGCTGACCGCGCGGCGCAACAGGGCGGCGTTCGCGGCGGCCGAACTCGTGCCGGAGTACCTGTCGCCGGTCGACCATCCGGACTTGTCCACGCGGCTGTTCGGCCGGGAGATCGCGATGCCGCTGATCTTCGCGCCGACCGGCTACACCCGGATGATGCACCACGAGGGTGAGGCGGCGGTCGCGCGCGTGGCCGCCCGCCACGGCCTGCCCTACACCCTGTCCACCGTGGGCACCTCGACCGTGGAGGACGTCGCCGCGGCGGCTCCCGGCGGCGAACACTGGTTCCAGCTCTACCTGACCCGGAACGAGCGCCTCAACGAGGAACTTCTCGACCGCGCGCTCGCGGCCGGGTTCACCACTGTGGTCCTCACCGTCGACACACCGGTGGCGGGCCGGCACCCGAAGGACATGCGCAACGGCCTCACGATCCCGCCCTCGCTCACCCTGCGGACGCTGTTCGGCATGGCCCGCTATCCGTCCTGGGCGCTGAACAAGCTGACCACGGCCCCGATCACGTTCGCGTCGCTGAGCGGCATGAGTGGCACGAGCGGCGACACGATCGACGCCGTGCGGGTGGCCGACGTCGTCTTCGAACCGACGCTGAGCTACGAGCACCTGGCATGGCTGCGCGCCCACTGGCCGCACCGGTTGCTGGTCAAGGGGATCCTCAGCCCGCGCGACGCCCGCCGCGTCGTCGAGGCGGGCGCGGACGGTGTGATCGTGTCCAACCACGGAGGGCGGCAGCTCGACCGCACACCGGCCACCCTCACAGTGCTGCCCGAGATACGCGAGGAGCTGGGCCCTGATGCCACGGTGATCCTCGACAGCGGTGTCACACACGGTCAGGACATCCTCGCCGCACGGGCGCTCGGGGCGGACGCGGTCATGATCGGCCGGGCCTATCTGTACGGGCTGATGGCCGGTGGCGAGCGGGGCGTGGAGCGTGCCGTCACGATCCTGCGCGAGGAGTACGCACGCAGCCTGCAACTGCTCGGCCTGAACGCGAGCGAAGCCATCGCGCGGCATCACCTCCGCATGCCGTGAGCGGTCGCATCCGTTGAACGGTCCGGGTACGGGAAAGGGCCCGCCGGGGGAAGCGGGCCCTTTCCCGCGCGCACAGCCCTGTTCCCGTGTGCGCCGCGGCCCTGCCTCAGGAGGCCCGCTGGGGGATCCCGAGCGGGTTCGCGTCGCGCAGGGCCGGGGGCAGGAGGTGCTGCGGCACGCCCTGATAGGCGACCGGCCGCAGGAACCGGGAGATGGCCTCGGTCCCCACCGAGGTCGTACCCGGCGCGGTGGTGGCCGGGTAGGGGCCGCCGTGCTGTTGGGCGTAGGTGACCGACACGCCCGTGGGCCACTGGTTCCAGAGCACACGTCCGGCCTTGGCGGCCAGGAGCCTGATCAACTCCGCTGCGATGGCATCGTCGTCCTCGCCCTGGATGGACGCGGTCAGCTGTCCGTCGATGACCTTCGCCACGTCGAGCAGTTCACTCTCCTCCGCGTACTCGACGACCAGCGCGGCCGGTCCGAACACCTCCCGGATGAGCGCCTCGGGGGCACCGAGCAGTTCCGCCGAGGTCGTGCACAGCACCGTCGGCGACGGATCGGCGGCGGCGTGGTCGCCACTCACCACGACGCGCACCCCTGCCGTGTCGCGCAACTCGCGCACCGTACTCGCATAGGAGGTCCGGATGCGATCGTTGAGCAACGTCAACGGGTTGCCCGGAACCGCGCCGGGAAGCCGGTCCACCAGCTTGGCCGAGGCCGGGACCAGCAGGATGCCGGGCTTGGTGCAGAACTGTCCGGCGCCGAGTGTGAACGAGCCGACGAACTCCGAGACGATCTCGGGCCCGCGCCGCTCGGCGGCGGCCTCCGTCACGAACACCGGGTTGACGCTGCCGAGTTCACCGAAGAACGGTATGGGCTCCGGACGGCCCGCGGCGAGGTCGAAAAGCGCTCGGCCCGCCTCGATCGATCCGGTGAACGCGCCCGCCTTCACCCGCGGGTCCACGATGGCGGCCCGGCCGGCCTCCGTACCGAAGATCACGTCGAAGAGCCCCTCGGGTGCGCCCGCGGACCGCAGTGCGTGGTGCACCACCTCCGCCGTGGCGGCCGAGAGCCTGGGGTGGCCGGAGTGGGCCTTGACCACGACCGGGCAGCCCGCCGCGAGTGCCGAGGCGGTGTCACCGCCCGCCACGCTGAACGCGAACGGGAAGTTGCTCGCGGCGAAGACGACCACGGGACCGAGCGGTTCGAGCACCCGGCGCAGATCGGGCCGCGGGCCCATCGGCCACGCGGGGTCGGCGCGGTCGATCGTGGCCCCGAGATACTCCCCCCGCGTCACCACTTCGGCGAAGAGCCGCAGCTGGAACACCGTCCGGACCATCTCGTTCTGCAGCCGGGTCCGCCCGAGGGACGTCTCCTCGTCCGCGATCGCCACGAGCTTCGGCGCGGCCTCTTCGAGCGCGGAGGCGATGCCCTCGAGGAACGGGGCACGGTCGGCCGGCTGGAGACGGCTCCACTGCTCGAACGCGCCTGCGGCGGCGTCGAGTTTATGCACCAGGACCTGCGCATTCGTCGCATCGGTCATCAGGGACGCTCCCTCAATTCGTCTTAAATATGAGACATGGTCTCAATCTCAAGACACAGTTGCATGCGTCGGCGTACTCGTCAACGCGCTTGACGGCGGCTGAGACCGGCTCACATACTCAACCCGCAAGACAACCTGTAAGACGGCGTCTGAAGTTTCGTACACGGTGATCCGTACACAGTGAGGCGTGGCTCAATGAAGGCAGCAGTACTGCACCGGCCCGGTGCGCCGTTGACCATCGAGGACGTCGATCTCGACGACCCCGGACCGGGCGAGGTCAGCCTCCGCGTGCTCGCCGCCGGCGTGTGCCACAGCGATCTGCACTACATGAACGGCGATCTCAACGTCCGCCTGCCCGCGGTGCTCGGGCACGAGGGGGCCGGAATCGTCGAGCGGGTGGGGGAGGGGGTGACCCGGGTCCGCCCCGGCGACACCGTCATCACCTTGTGGCGTCCGCGGTGCGGCGACTGCGAGTTCTGCACGACCGGCCGCCCCGCCCTGTGCCCGCTCGGCCGGGTACAGGCGGCCTCCAACGGCCTGCTCGACGGGACGCAGCGGCTGAACCTGAACGGCGAGAAGGTCCACCACCTCATGGGGGTCTCCTGCTTCGCCGAGCAGTGCGTCGTCTCGGAACGGTCGGTCCTCACGATCGACCCGGACATCCCGCCGGAGATCGCGGCGATCGCCGGATGCGCCGTGGTGACCGGGGCCGGTGCGGCGCTGAACGTCATGAAGGACGCCACCGGAGAGGGCGTCGTGGTCATCGGCGCCGGTGGCGTCGGGCTCAGCGCGGTCATGGGGCTGCGCCTCGTCGGCGCCGATCCGATCGTCGCGGTCGACACGGTGGACGCCAAGCTGGAGAAGGCGCTCGAGCTGGGCGCCACCCATGCGGTCAACGCCCGTACGCACCGCCTCACCGAGGAACTCACCAGGATCTCGCCGAAACCGATGTCCTGGTCGCTGGACGCGGTCGGCACGCCTCAGACACTCGCCCAGGCGGTCGAGGTCGTGGGCACGGGTGGCACCGCCGTCGCCGTCGGCCTCGGCAAGGTGGGCGCCACCGCGGCTGTGCCCATCAACCCCTTGGTGCAGCAGGAGAAGCGGCTGGTCGGCAGTCTCTACGGCTCGGCCAACACACCGGTCGACATCCCCAAGCTCGTCGAACTGTTCAAGACCGGCCGCCTGCCCCTCGACAAGCTGCTCGGGGAACAATACGAACTGTCGGCGATCAACGAGGCTTACGCCGCGCTGTCGCAGGGCGCCACCGGCCGTGCTGTGATCATCCCTGGTCACCAGCACTCGTAGGGCTCGAAGGGCTCGTAGAGCTCGTAGGGAGAGATCGATGAAGAAGGACCTGATCGCGGACCTGGGCCGACGGCTGTGGCAAGCCGGTAACGAGGCCACCGCGGACGAGGCCACCGCGGTCGACGCCGCCGCGGCCGATCAGCTCGATGACCTCGAAATGGCCTATGCCGTCGAGAGCGCGACCCGCGATCTGGCGGTGGCGGCCGGTGGTCGGGTGATCGGCTACAAGATCGGCCTCACGGCACAGCCCGTGCGGGACACGTTCGGCGCCGACGAGCCCGCCGCGGGCCACCTGCTCGCCGACCGGCTGCTGGAGGACGGCGAACCCCTCGCCACGGCCGGGCTGTTCGCCCCCATGGCAGAGGTGGAGATCGCGTTCACCCTGGGCGAGCCGCTGCCCGGCCCGCAGGTCACCGCGCAGGACGTCCGCAACGCCACCGCCGCGGTCGCACCGGCCTTCGAGATCGTCGACAGCAGGTGGCGCGGCGGCGCGCGGACGCTCCCCATGCTCGTCGCCGACAACACCAACGCCGCTCGCGCGCTGCTGGGGTCGCCGGTTGTCCCACCGGCGTCAGCGGACCTGGCGAAGATCACCGCCACGCTGTCGATCGGCTCCCGGACGGTGCCGGGGAGCGCGGCCGCCGTCATGGGCGACCCCGCCGAGGCGGTCGCATGGCTGGCCCGCCACCTGCTGCGCGGCGGACGGCGACTGGAGGCCGGGGACATCGTCCTGAGCGGCACCCTGTGCGCCCCGACAGCGATCAGCGCCGGTGACCGCCTGGTCGCCGACCTCGGCGAGCTGGGCCGAATCGCCCTCGACGTCAACTGACGAAGACCGCCTGGGCGGATGGCCGGTGCGTCCGGGCCGTCATCCGGTCGTCTCCAGGAGGCGTCCGGCGGACCATGACGCCTGCGGCGGGCTGCTCCCCTCCCCGCCCCTTCCCCAACCGGGGCTCCGCCCCGGACCCCGGAGCCCCCGGTATCGAGCAGAGGCGGGCAGGCCGCCCTCCTCCCTGCCCCGTCCGGCGGCATCGATATGCGGCTCCGCCGCGTGGTGGGGTTCTGTCCCAGGCCCCGGGTCCGGGGGCGAAGCCTCCGGTAGTGGGTGCGGGCAGGCGGGCTGCTCCCCTCCCCGCCCCTTCCCGCAACTGGGGCTCTGCCCCAGACTCCGGGTCCGGGGGCGAGGGCCCCTGGTAACGGGCGCGGGTGGGCGGGCTGCTCGTCTCCCCGCGCCTTCTCGCGGCATCGATGTGCGGCTCCGCCGCGTGGCGGGGTTCTGCCCTGGGCTCTGGGGTTCAGGGGCGAGGCTCCTGGTATCGGGCGTGGGTGGGCAGGTTGCTCTCCTCCCCGTCCCGTCCGGCGGCATCGATATGCGGCTCCGCCGCGTGGCAGGGTTCCGCCCCTGGACCCCGGGGTCCAGGGGCGGAACCCCAGGTATCGGGAAGGGGCGGGGTGGGGAAAGATCCGCCGGACACCCCGTAGCACCTTGGAGCCGACCGGTCTGTGCGCCGTCAGCGGGGCCGGGGTCAGCGCAGCACGCGGTCGGCGGGGAGGACGCGGGGCGTCTCGGCCAGCAGGGTGCGCAGCCGGTGTGCGGGCAGCGGGGTGCCCGGGTCCTTGGGGGGCCGGGTCTGTGCCGGGCCGCCGGACCTGATCTCCTCGCCCAACTTGGCCATGGCAACCCTCCACGTGTCAGTGTCGGCGCAGTAGGGCACCACGTAGGCGGCGGTCTCCGGCTCGAAGCGCCAGCTCTCGGCCAGGGGGCCCGCATCGACGGTGTCGAAGCCCAGCCGGTCGATCAGGGCGGAGGCGCTCGCCTTCGCATCCGGGTCGTCTCCGGCGATCGGCAGGGCCGAGCGGTCGGCGGCTCCCGAGGGACGGGCGAGCGCCGGGATGTGCTGGTCGCTGATGTTGTTGAACGCCTTGACGAGCTTCGCGCCGGCCAGGTGCTTCTGGACGAGTTCGCTCGTGGTGGTCTCGCCCGAGTTCAGCACCTCGAACTCCCCGTCGCGGAACGGGTAGTAGTTGATCGTGTCGAGCACGACCTTGCCCGCCAGCGCGGCGGCCGGAAGCTGCCGGTATGCGGCCAGCGGGATGCTCACCACCACCCAGTCCCCCGCTCGGGCCGCCTCCTCGGGCGTCGCGGCCCGGGCGCGCTCCCCGAGCTCCGCGATCGTCTCGGTCAGGCTCTGGGGCCCGCGGGAATTGGACAGGACGACGTCGATACCCGCCGCGATCGCGAGCCGGGCGATCTTCGTGCCGATGCTGCCGCTGCCGATGAAGCCGAGTGTTGCCATGGAAGGAGGTCTCCTCATCTGGCGGACCTCTGGTCCGCCGGCGGTTCTGTCCAGGAGCCGGGCTCCGGCGGGGACGGTCATGCGGAAGCCAGGGCCTCTCACGCCACCAAACCGGAGCGAGTGCTCCTCTTGAAGGTAACACAACCGGAGCGGGCGCTCCGTAAAGGCCGCTTGTACTCTGAATGCCGTGACCAGCACCGACCTGCCCGCACCCACGCAGCCCCCCGTCAAACGCGCCCGCCGTGCGGACGCCGAGCGCAACCGTGCCGCGATCATCGAGGCGGCCGGTACGGTCTTCGCCGAGCAGGGCGGCACGGTCGACGTCCGCGAGATCGCCCGGCGCAGCGGCGTCGGCATGGGCACGCTCTACCGCCACTTCCCGACCAAGGACGATCTGCTCGCCACCGTCCTGGAGCGGGAGTTCACCTCCTGGCTCACTGCCGCCCACCAGGCGGCGGAGGCGACCGAAGACCCCTGGGAGGCCCTGACCGGCTTCTTCGAACAGACTCTCGCCCACCAGGCAGGCAACCGCGCCCTGGTCGAGAGTTACACCGCCACCGGCGGTCCACCGCGTGTGTGCGCCGAGTACCGCGACGCCTTCATCGACGAACTGCGCACCCGCTGCCTGAACGCGGGCCTCCTGCGCGCCGGTGTCACCACCGCCGACCTGGTCCTGCTCAGCGCCTCCCTGAGCCAGGTCGTCCAGGCGACCGGCGACAGCCACCCCGGCCGGTGGCGCCGCCTGCTCCGTATCTCCCTCGACGGCCTCCGTGCCCGCAATACCGAGCCACTGCCCGAGCCTGAGCCCGAGCCTGAGTCCGGGCCTGAGCCCGAGCCGACACTCCACGGGGACGCACCCGCGAGCGACTGACCGGCCGCCTTGTCTCGCACACCCCGCCGTCTGATATTTTGGACGTCGTCTGTTGGTAGGTGTGCTGGGAGGACATCGTGGCGCGACTCACCGCTCCGGCCCTGCGCCGGGGCCTGGACATCCTGGAGCTGCTCGTCGACCAGGACGAGGGGCTGCGGGTTCCGGAGATCACCCAGCACCTCGGGCTGCCCCGTGCCACCACGCACGAGCTCGTCAACACACTGGCCGACCGGGGCTATGTGACCGTCTCCAAGGAGACCGGACGCGTCGCGATAGGGCTCAACGCACTGCGGCTCGGCGCCGGTTACGAGCGCGGGCTCGACCTCGCGACCGTGGGCCGGGAGTGTGCCGGCGAGGTGGCGCGGGCATGCGGCGAAACCGTCCAGGTGGTCGTACGGGACGGCAGATTCGCGGTGTTCATCGTGCGCATCGACAGCAAGTACTCGGTCCGGTTGGTGTCGCAGGTGGGCAGCCGGCTGCTCGCGTCCTGCACCGCGGGCGGAAAAGCGCTGCTGAGCGCCCTGCCGGCCCGGGAACTCGATGAGCTGTTCCCGAACGACAAGGCGCTGCAGCAGATGACGTCGAACAGCATCTCCACGCGGAAGCGGCTGCTGGCCGAGGTCGAAGAGGCCCGCGAGCGCGGCTGGACCGAGGAGTACTGCGAGTCCAATGACCACGCGGCCTGTGTCGCCGCGCCGGTGTACGACCGGCTCGGCAACTGCGTGGCGGCCATGAGCATCTCGGTGCCGACCCCGCGGTGGGGCGACGCGGAGAAGGAGCACTACGTCGAGTTGGTCCTGGATGGGGCACGGGCGATGGCCCAGCGCCTCGGAGCGAGCGTGCCGTCGTAAATCCCCCCGAGGTGGCGCGGTACTGACTCGTCACCCGGGGCGGTCACCGGGTGGGGTCAGCGTTCCAGCATTCGCATACCGGCCTCGGTGTGGGTGTCTCCGACGACCGGGGGCAGGCTGGAGAGCCTGGCCAGGACCTCCGCGCTCAGCCGGAGGCGATCGGCGGCGGTGTTCTCCTCCACGCGGGCCACGCGCTTGGTGCCGGGGATGGGCGCGATGTCGTCGCCCTGGGCGAGCAGCCAGGCGAGGGCGACCTGGGCCGGTGTGGCGCCCGCCTCGGCGGCGATGGCCTGGACCTCGTCCGCGAGACGCAGATTGCGCTGGAAGTTCTCGCCGGTGAAGCGCGGGTTGCCGCGCCGGAAGTCGCCCTCCTCGAAGTCGGCCTCGTCGCGGACGGTGCCGGTGAGGAAGCCGTGTCCCAGCGGTGAGAAGGGGACCAGGCCGATGCCCAGCTCACGCAGCACCGGCAGGACGCGCTCCTCCAGTCCCCGAGTCCACAGCGAGTACTCGGACTGCACCGCGGTGATGGGGTGGACGGCGTGGGCGCGGCGGATCGTGTCCGGCCCCGCCTCGGACAGGCCGATATGCCGCACCTTGCCCTCGGCGACCAGCTCGGCCACGGCCCCGACGGTCTCCTCGATGGGGGTGTCGGGGTCGACCCGGTGCTGGTAGTACAGGTCGATGTGATCGGTGCCCAGCCGTTTCAGCGACCCTTCCACGGAGGTGCGGATGTTGGCCGGGCTGGAGTCGAGGTTCCACGGGCCCGCCCCGGAGTGGGCGATCATGCCGAACTTGGTGGCCAGCACCACCTGATCGCGTCGGCCCTTCAGGGCCTGGCCGAGGAGTTCCTCGTTGATGTAGGGGCCGTAGATCTCCGCGGTGTCGATGAGGGTGACGCCCAGCTCCAGCGCCCGGTGGACGGTGCGGATGGACTCCGCGTCGTCCGTTCCGGCGCCGGTGAGGCCGTGGGACATGCCCATCGCACCCAGACCGATACGGGAAACCTCCAGGTCCCCCAGGTTGATGTACTTCATCGGTGGTCACTTCTCCTGATAGGTGTGGTCGGATCGGCCGGTCACCGCGGCCGAGTGCTGTGACCCGCCGGGTGTGGCTGTCGCCCTCGGGTGGCGGGTGTCCGCGAGGAGCGCCGGGAGGGTCACGGGCGGATGAGGACCTTCAGGGCCTCGCGGTCGTTCATCGCCCGGTAGCCGTCGGCGACGTCCTCCAGGCCCAGCGTGCGGTCGAAGACCCGGCCCGGCCGGATCGAGCCGTCGAGGATGTGCGGCATCAGCTCCTCGATGTAGGCGCGGGCCGGGGCGACGCCACCGGTGAGGGTGATGTTGCGCATGAAGTCGCCGAACCCGAACGCGACATCGCTGTACTGCGGTGCGCCGACACGGCTGATCGTGCCGCCGTCGCGGACCACGCCGAAGCTCTGCACCAGCGCGTCCCTCAGGCCCACGCATTCGAGGACCTTACGGGTGCCCTCGCCGCCGGTCAGGTCACGCACCCGGGCGATGCCCTCCTCGCCGCGCTCGGCCACCACATCGGTGGCTCCGAAGCCACGGCCCAGATCGGTGCGCCGGGTGTGCCGCCCCATCAGGATGATCTGCTCGGCGCCCTGCAGCTTGGCGGCGATCACGGCCGCCAGGCCCACGGCACCGTCGCCGACGACGGTGACGCTGTCGCCGCGCTCGACACCGGCGGTACGGGCCGCGTGGTAGCCGGTGCACAGGATGTCGGACAGGGTCAGCAGATCCGGCAGCAGCTCGGAGTCCTCGCCGACCGGCAGCTTCACCAGGGTGCCGTCGGCGTACGGGACACGAGCGATCTGCCCCTGGCCGCCGTCGACACCGTTCACGCCCCACGGCCCGCCGTGCACACAGGAGGGCTGCAAACCGTCGCGGCAGTACCCGCAGGTGTTGTCGGCCCACATGAACGGGGCCACCACCAGGTCACCGGGGACGAGGCCGCGCACCTCGGCGCCGGTCTCCTCGACGACGCCCAGGAACTCATGGCCCATGTGGCGGGGGGTGTCGGTCTGCGGCAGCGACTTGAAGGGCCACAGGTCGCTGCCGCAGATGCAGGACAGCACGATCCGAACGACCGCGTCGGTGGGGTTCTGGATCTTCGGGTCGGCGACGTTCTCGACGCGTACGTCGTCGGCCGCGTACAGCAGGGTGGCACGCATGGGCGCAGCTCCTCGATATGTGGGCGGGATGGTGGAAGGGGAGCCGCCAGTGGCGGCGCCGGACCGCTCGACCGTCTCCGGGCCCAGGAGGCCGGTCGGCGCGACACCATCGAGCCTGCCGCCTCGCGCCCGTGTCAGGCAGGCCGAGGTGTGCGGGGGAGCGGCCAGCGGGGGTGTGACAGAGCCCCCCTCACCGGGCGTGTTCCGGCGGAGGCGGGGAGACACTGGCCCTATGGCACCCGAGCAGCACAGCGGCGGCGAGGAACTGGGGCGCTTCCTGCGCGCCCGCCGCACCCAGACCAGCCCCCAGGCCGCCGGTCTCACCCCGGGGCCCGGCATCCGCCGCACCCCCGGCCTGCGCCGTGAGGAACTGGCCACCCTCGCCGGGGTCAGCATCGACTACTACACCCGCCTGGAACGCGGCAAGGAAACCCGCCCCAGCCCCGCCGTGGTCGATGCCCTCGGGCGCGCCCTGCAGCTCGACGACGCCGAGCACCAGCATCTGCGCGACCTGGCCGTCCGCGCCGCCCGCTACGCGCCCAAGCCCGCTCCGGCCCCCAGCCGCACCGTGCGCCCCCACCTGAAGCTGCTGCTGGAAACGGTGCGCCCGAATCCCGCGTACATCCTCAGCCGCAGTATGGACATCCTCGCGCACAACCCCGGCGGCCTCGCCCTCTACGCCGGCATCACCGACTGGCCCGTCAAGCAGCGCAACCTCGCCCGCTACCTCTTCCTCCACCCCGCCGCCCACGAGGTCTTCCCCGACTGGGAGAACCAGATCCGCGGCTGCGTCGCCCGCCTGCGCGCCCTGGCCGGCACCGACCCCGACGCCCCCGACCTCACCACGCTCGTCGGCGAACTGCTCCTCAAGAGCCCCGACTTCGCGGGCCTGTGGGAACGCTACGAGGTCACCGGCCGCAAGCACACCGCCAAGACCTTCCAGCACCCCCACGTAGGCAAGATCACCCTCGTCTTTCAGGGCATGGCGCTCGAAGGCACTCCCGGCCACCGCATGGGCGTCTACACGGCCGAACCCGGCACCCCGGACCACGACGCCATGCTCCTGCTCGACATGACCGCCACGCCCGCCGAGCCACGGCCCGCCGCCTCCGAACAGAAGCGCTGACCGGCCGAGCCGGGCGGCGAGGGGTCACCGGGCAGTGTGGTGGCCGCGCGCGCGAACGTACGCGCGGCTGGGCGGTGAGTAGAGGAGGCTTACGCCGGTGGCGGAGACGGCGATGGCGACGATGGCCCGCACCGCGTACTCCGGCTGGTACACCCCGCCCGGGTCCGACAGCCCCCGTATCGCGTGCGGGCCCAGATAGAGGAAGAACAGCGCGGCCGTCACCGACGCCGTGATACAGGCCGTGCGTCCGCCTTTGCGGATGCGGATGGCGGCACCGATGGTGACGAAGAGCAGCAGATACACGAACTGCGTCAGCTCCGGGTCGTTCACGGCGATCGTGGTACCGAGGAAGGCCGAGACGACCAGGAGCACGGCGGCCGCGGTGATCTGCCCGGGGCGCTGAGCCGGAGCCGGTTCCAGCCAGTTGTCCTCATCCGGTGAGCCGGTCATCGTGCCCTCCTGGTCCGCTGGTCCGCTGGTCCGCTGGTCGGCTGGGTCCACTGATCCGCCGGTCCGGTGGCCGGGGGTCGGCCATGCGGGGTCGTTTCCGTATCGTCCGTCCGAGGTTCCGGGACCCGTCCCGGACCGGGGCAACGCGACTCAACTCGTAGGCTTGCCGCAGCCGTTGAGCCTCGGCGCCGGGGCATGCTCCCCTTGCGCGGGCCTGCTTTTGGGGACGGGTCCCGGAGGAGGGCGTGGATCCTGGTGGGTGCCCATGCACGCGTCGAGAATCGCCCGAACCGAGGAGACCGCCGATGCCCCTCTCCGCCAGCCTCGCGCGCGGAGTCGCGCCCACCACCCCCGGCACTCTGCACGCCCGCACCGTGACCGGCGACCTCAGTGCCCCGCCCCGGCCGGGGCTGACGGTCTGCTTCGGGCGCGGCGAGAAGCCGGACGTGGACCTGGGTGTGGGCGTGGACGACCTCCGGGTGAGCCGGCGGCACGGCGAGCTGACCTACCGCCAGGGACAGTGGTGGCTGCGGAACACCGGGCGGCAGCTCGTCCGGCTGCCCCGCGGCACGATGATGCATCTCAGCACCGAGCCGATCCCGCTCGACACCGGCTACACCCCGCTGTTCGTCAAGGGCTCCGGCTACCGTGAGCACCTGGTCGAGCTGTATGTGGCGGGCCATGACGACCAGGGGCCGGTCTCGCGGCGGCGCGCAGAGACCCTTCGGCCGGAGATCTGGGCGCTGGACGACGACGAACGGCTGCTGCTGGTCGTCCTCGGTCAGCGGTATCTGCTGTACGAGGAGGATCCGAGACCTCTGACGTACGCCACGGCGGCCAAGCAGCTCAGCTACCTCCGCCCGGGCGCGGGCTGGAACGAGCGCAAGATCGAGTACCGGATCGAGGCCGTACGCCGCCGTCTGCGCAACACCGGCTTCAGATACCCGCTGATGCACGACAAGTCGCAGGGGCGCCCCGCGGACAACGGTCTGCTGCACAACCTGCTCAAGGGATTGGTGGAGTCCACCACGCTCGTACCGCCCGACCTGGACCTGATCGAGGATGACGACCTCTGGCCCGATCCCGCGCCGGAGTCGTAGCACAGGAGCGGGATTGCTCCCGTGCCCGTATCCGGGACCCGTCCCGGAAGTGGCGGCCAACCATGACCAGCCACAGGACGGGCTCGCCCGAACTCAGCAGGGCACCGAAATGGCATGACGACGTCTCCATGACCCGTGGGGATGACAGCCGCCTGTCCTCCGAAAAGGAAGGAACCCTCCATGAGGTGCATGCGCATCGTCGTTCTCGCGGGCATCACCGCGGCCGCCTCGACGGCCGCCCTCGCGCTCCCGGCGCAGGCCGACATCTCCACCCGCCACGACCGTACGGCCGCCGAGTGCACGTACCCCGCCGACGTCCTCGACCTCACCAACTGGAAGCTGACCCTGCCCACCGGCGAGGACGAGGACCCGACCGACATCACCCAGCCCGATCTCGCCACCTTCTCCGCCAAGCCCTGGTTCCAGGCCGATGCGGACTGCGACGCGGTCCAGTTCCGGTCCCCCGTCGACGGTGTGACGACGGGGGGCTCCAGCTATCCGCGCTCCGAGCTGCGGGAGATGACGGACGGCGGGGAGGACGAGGCCAGTTGGTCGACCACCGAGGGCACCCACACGCTCGTGGTCAAGGAGGCGTTCACGGCGCTCCCCAACGACAAGCCGCAGCTCGTCGGTGCCCAGATCCACGGCGGGGACGACGACGTCACGGTCTTCCGTCTCGAAGGCAGCAAGCTCTACATCACCGACGGCGACGACACCCACCACCATCTCGTCACCGACGACTACGAGCTGGGCACCGAGTTCGAGGCCAAGTTCGTGGCGCGGGACGGGAAGATCGACGCCTATTACAACGGGGAGCGTGAGACCACGATCTCCTCCGACGACGACAGCAACTACTTCAAGGCTGGGGCCTACACGCAGGCCAACTGCGAGAACTCGGACCCGTGCGACGGTGACAACTACGGCGAGGTCCATATATCCAGCATCAAGGTGAGCCACTCCTAGCCACTTCTGGCCGGGAGCGCGGTGCCGGGTCTGCCCGTGGCGGGAGGCCCGGCACCGCGGCGACTCCTGTGCGAGCGGTGGGCCGGTGGCTCGGTGGCATGTGACCGTGGCATCTGCCCCCGTCGCCTGCGCTTCCGGGCGCCACAACCTCCACAAAGGTGAAGATTTCTGGAGTGGCAGGTGAATTCCCTTCTCAACCGGCCAGGTCCCATCCGTCGCGGGCACGCGCCGCGCCCCGCGTTGTCCTCACGAGCTCCGCAAACGGTACGTGTCTCTACGTGTACGCAGTAAGTTCGATCTGCGTGTCCGTAACGGCAGGAGTTCTGGTCTCGTATGGGGGGAGTGCGTCGTGCGGCGGGGGGAGAAGGTGGGCAAGTACCGGCTCACAGAGGGGCCCGTCGAGGGAGGGCGGGGCGCGGTCTGGTTCGCCGTCGACACGGAGCTGGGCCGGTCCGTCGTCCTCAAGCGGGCCCTGCTCAAGGACAACAGCCAGGCCGACTTCGACGAGTTGCTGGCCGAAGCCCGCGCTCTGGCGAAGTTCAGCCATCCGAACGTGGTCACCCTCTACGACGCCGTCCGGGCGGGCAAGGGCAAGAAGGCCACGTTCTGGCTGGTGATGGAGCATGTGACCGGTGGCAGTCTGGACGTCCCGGTGAAGATGGCGCCGGAGCTCGCGGCGCATATCGGCGCGCAGATCGCGGGCGCGCTGGCGGCCCTGCACGACAAGGGCATCGTGCACTGCGACGTCAAGCCCGGCAATATCGTGATCACCCACGCCAGGGTCGCCAAGCTGACCGACTTCGGCGCCGCGTACCGGGTGGACGGCAGTGAGACGATCACGCCCAACGGCCCGGTCAGCCTGACCCCGTTCTTCGCCGCCCCCGAGGCGTTCCGCGGAGCACCCGAGCGCGCGTCCGATGTGTTCTCCCTCGGTGCCACGATGTACTGGCTGGTGACGGGGACTCCGCCGCTGCGCGGCGCCGGGCGGGTGGTCCGGATGGAGGCCCTCAGCCCCCGGGTCGGGCCGCTCGGCGGGGTGCTCACCGCGATGCTCCAGCGCGACCCCGGCGCCCGGCCCACCGCCGCCGAGGCGCTCGGCGCCCTCACGGAGATCGCGGGACCGCCGGACCGGTTCCCGACCCTCCCGCTGACCCCGGCGACCACGCCCTATACGGCCACCATCGCGCACAGCGAGGACCCGGCGGGAGGACAGTGGCGCCGGACGACGACCACCGTGGCCGCCCTCGTCCGGCGCCGCCCGCTACTCACGGCCGGCGCCGCCGCCGTCACGGCACTGGCCATCGCCGTTCCGTTCATCGTGATGAGCCTGGGTGGCGAATCCGGCGACAAAGCCGACCCGTCGCCGACCAGACCGACCAGTGCGGCCGGCGCGGGCTTCATCGGAGACCCCCGCACGGCCGACCCCTGCGCCTTGCTGAACGCCAGTGTGTTCGATCGGTACGGGGAGGCCCAACTGGACCGTGACTACGGCAATTTCAACCGTTGCGACGTCCTCCTGAAGGAGCGAAGCGAGGAGGTCGTGGACGTCAGGGTGGAGCTTGACGCCGATTCGCTGCCGGAGGGCGTGACGCGGAAGACCACGGGCAGGGTCACGGTCGTGGAGCGCGCCGCCGAGGGCGACGTGTGCGAGCGCGCCGTGGCGGTGACCGGCGCTCGCGACAACAGCCTCCGGGTGACCGCGGCCGCGAGACGGCCCGATGAGGTCAAGGAGCCGCTGTGCGACACCGCCGACCGTGCCACGGGACTCGCGGTCAAGGTGCTCAACCGCGGTGAGATTCCCCGGCGTTCGCCGGACTTTCCGGCCAGTTCGCTGGCGCACCTGGACGCGTGTACGTTGCTCGACGGCAAGGCGCTGGAGAAGGTGCCCGGTATCGACGCCCGGGAGCCGGACGTCGGATTCGGCCGCTGGGACTGCCAGTGGAAGAGCACCACCAACGAGTACGAGGTGGACTTGCGCTTCGACCAGGGTGACCTGCCGCGCGACAAGAACGCCCGGTCGACCAAGCTCGGCGACAATCGCCAGGCCATCGTTCTGCCGGGGGACGAGGGCCCAGGGAGCTGCCGCGTCGAGGTGGTCCATCGCGACTACACCGGCCTGGACCGGGTGAAGGGGACCGAGCGGGTGGCCCTGGTCATCAAGGGGGCGGGCCCCAAGGGCCGGCCCTGCGAACTGGCCACCGACCTCGCCGGCTCGGCCGCCGCCGCGCTACCGCCCGCCTGAACCCTTGGGGAGACGGGCGCGCCAGGTGAGCGAGGTCTTCTCCACGCTCGTGGCCAGCTTCTTGGCGGCCGGATCGGCGCCCGCCGAGCGCTGCGAGTGGGCGATCTTCGCGGCCTGGTCGAGGTGTTCGCGCATCGCCGCGAGGAAGAGCGTGTCGAAGGCGGCGCCCTTGGTTCCCTTGATGGTGCGCAGTTCGTCCTCGGTCACCATGCCGGGCATGTCGTGCCCCTGGTGCGGGTTGGTGTCGGGGACGCCCGCCCGGGCGAGTAGCTTGCGTAGCTGGACGAGTTCGTCGCGGTAGGCGGTGGCCACCGGTTTCGCCCACTTCTCCACCCCGGTGTCGGAAGAGTGGCCCGGGACCAGGTCCAGCAGGACCGTCGCCTGGTCGTCCATCGCGATCATTAGCTGGATCCAGCCGATATCGGTGGAGTTGAAGGTCCCCGACGTCGCCTGCCCGCTCGGGGACCGCGTGGCGGGGTGCCGCGCGGCCGACGTCGACCGCGCCTCGCGCGGCGGTTTCCCGCTGCCGTCCTCGCATCCAGCAGTGAGCAGCGTGGCGGTGGCGAGCAAGACCGCTACGGACACCGTGCGCAGTGTGACGGTTGCCGCTGTCATGTCGACTCCCCTCGTCTGGCGTGGGCGGAGCCCCGGTGACGGGACTCCGCCCACAGGCAAGGCGGTGTCGCCCTGCCGGGCCACTTGGCCTGCCCTCTGCTTCTCCGTCAGGGACGGCCGTCGGCACCGCACTTGATGATCACGTTGATGCAGTCACGCACCCGCCGGGCCATCTCGTCCTCGGGCCAGGCGTTGAAGAAGTCACCGTGCATGGTGTATCCGGCACCCGACGCCAGCTTGAAGCGCGAGGAGTCGCCGCTGACCGGGTAGCGGAGCACCTGGCGCAGCTTCGGCACGGCGACCGGGTGGGTGGCCGGGCACTGGCCGCCGACCGGGTAGGCCATGTGGCTCTTGTGGTCGGGGGAGTCCAGGTCCTTGCCGTTCCAGCACTGGGGGAAGTCGAGGTAGGACTCCAGCATTGAACCGGCCGGGCAGTTCACGAAGTCCTTGGAGGGGTTGACCTCTCCGTGGTGCAGGCAGGACCAGCGTGCGATGGACGTGGGGTCGCCGACCCCGGTGGCCTTGGCGTTGCCCGCCACGATCCGCAGCCCCAGGGGGAGCGGCTTGATGGTGGCGATCACGTCGTCGCGCACACCTTCACCGAGGTAGTAGAAGGTGGTGCCGGTGGGTTCGACCTCTTTGCCGTTGTCGTAGAGGGTCGGGGTCCAATACGACGACAGGTCGACGGTCGGACTGCAACTGGTCCTGCCCCTCTGCAGGGCGGCCAGATCGGTGCGCGCGTTGGTCGAGTCGTTCCCGAAGAAGCTGTGCATATGGGACGCGCCGGGGAGCCCCGGGAACACGATCGGGTCGTCCGGCAGCCGGTGGGTGAACGGGCACTCTGCGACGAACTCCGCGACGCGTACTGGTGCGTTGGCGCTCCGCGGGCTCGACGCCGCGCCCGCCTCGTCGGTGGCGCGCAGATCGGCACGCGCACTGGCCGGGCCGATGGAGAGCAGGGACAGGACGAGGCCGAGGGCGGCGAGGACGACGCCCGGACCTCGCCAGCGGCCGAGGACACGCCGTAAGGGCGGGAAGCGCGGGGGTGTACGGGACATGACTCTCCTTTCCGTGCACGCACGGAAGAGCGAAAAGAGCGGGAGAGAGCCCAGCGGTGTGGTCACACGGGGCTACCGAGAGAGCGCTCTCTCGGAGCGATGCTGCGGACGCTAGAGGTGGCCCAGGTCACTGTCAAGCGTCCGCGGCAAGGAGAGTCAAGAGCCTGCGGCAGCGGGGAGGCTGCGGCGTCCGCTCGGTCAGTCCTCGGAGCCCGGATCGGTTCGCTCGGCCGAGGGCAGCAGGTGAATGAGCAGCAGAACGATCCCGGAGATCATGAACACGCGCGTGGCGGCCTCCAGGCCATTCCACTTCTCCGACTGCCACATGGCGAACCATTCGCCGCCGATGCCGATGAACCCGGCGCCGAACAGCAGCATCAGCATCAACAGCCCCACGGTGCTGGCCTGACGGGCGCGGCGGACGCGGTCTCCGGGCGGCCCCGCGAACCACATGGCCGTCGCGGCGAGGAGGACGAGAGCGGCGAGGGTCTCCCAGGCGATGATGGCGACGTAGGCGGTGTCCTGGAGCGCGGTGGAGTCGATGGCCCGCCACATCAGGTCTTCGTCCTTGAACGTGGTGTCCATCGCCAGGACATGCCGCACGAACTGCTGGTTGCTGTCGAAGTCGGTGATGTTCCCGAAGGCGACGAGCGCGATGTACAACGCGATCGTCCCGGTGAGCACCCCCGAGGTCATCGAGTAGATACGGGGTGAACGTATTCTGCCGGTTCGCTCTGTCACGATGACCTCTGTCTCCCGTTGGATCCCGCTGACCATGAAGCGTGCGGGAGCCGTAGCGTACAACTGACCGGATCAGGGCGGTGATGGACGCCGTACTGTGCCGAGCCGAGCCGACGGCGGGGAGACGCGGGTCACATGCGTCCATGTCACAGGGGGTCGGGCTACCCCGTCTCAGGGGTGTAGCCACTGAACGACCACAGAGGAGCACACCATGGACGCGCGACTGAACTACTCCGCCGGCCAGACCGCCGGCAAGGTCCTGAGGCCCGTCATGGCGGCGGGCAGGGCGGTCAAGGAATCGCCGCTGCCGGCGGCGACGCAGGAGCTGGTGGCGATTCGCGTGAGTCAGATCAACGGCTGCGCCGTCTGCATCGACATGCACACCAAGGAAGCCGCCGCGGCCGGTGAGACCCCGGTGCGGTTGAACCTGATCGCGGTATGGCGGGAGGCCACCGTCTTCACCGATGCCGAGCGGGCCGCGCTGGAGCTGGCGGAGGAGGGGACCCGGGTCGCGGACGCGGCTCGTGGGGTCGGCGACGAGGTGTGGGCGAATGCCGCCAAGCACTATGACGAGGAGCAGCTCACCGCCCTGGTGATCCTGGTCTCCTTCATGAATATGGTGAACCGGCTGAACGTCATCACCCAGCAGCCGGCGGCCGGTGACTACGAGGCCGGGCAGTTCCACTGACCGGCAACGGTATCGGCAACGGGCCCAGGGGAGGGGAGTCGGCGTGAGCAAGGTCGAGGAGTTCGAGGAGCTGCGGCCGCTGCTGTTCTCGATCGCCTATCGGATCCTGGGCAGTGTGAGTGAGGCCGAGGACGCGGTGCAGGAGACCTGGCTGCGCTTCGACGGCTCGGCGACCCGGCCCACGTCGACCAAGGCATATCTGTCGGCCACGGTCACGCGCATCTCGATCGATGTGCTGCGCTCCGCGCGCGTGCGACGTGAGGAGTACGTGGGCCCGTGGTTCCCCGAGCCGCTGCTCAGCGATCCGTATCAGGACCCGGCCCGGGCGGTGGAGCTGGCCGACTCGGTGTCGATGGCGGCGCTGTTGCTGCTGGAGCGGCTCAGCCCGCTGGAGCGGGCGGTGTTCGTGCTGCGGGAGGTGTTCGCCTTCGGGTTCGACGAGGTCGCCACGGCGGTGGGACGGTCGGAGGCGGCATGTCGGCAGCTCCTGGTGCGGGCGCGGCGGCATATGGAGGCCGGGCGGCCGCGGTTCGAGGCGGACCGGCGGGAGCGGCAGGAGCTGGCCACGCGGTTCTTCGACGCGCTGAAGGACGGTGATGTGGGCGCGCTGCGGAATCTGCTGGCCGCCGATGTGCAACTGGTCGGGGACGGCGGCGGCAAGGCCCCGCGGCTGGCCAAGGCCGTCATGGGCGCGGAGAACGTGGCCCGGCTGCTGGGCACGGTCTTCCCCTGGCTGCTGCGGATCGACGTGTCGTTCGAGCTTCATGAGGTCAACGGCCAGCCCGGCGCGGTCTTCCGGGAGCGGGACGGCAAGGTGCTCCAGGCCCTGGTCCTCGATGTGCTCGACGGGCAGATTCAGGCCATCCGCGCGGTGATCAATCCCGACAAGCTCGGCCACCTCGGGCCGGTCGGCGACGCCTGGGCCGTCGACCGCGAGGTGCGGCAGGCCCGTCGGCGCTCGAACTGACCCCGGGACGTCGTCTGCCACCCCGTGACCGGTCCGACACCCTGATCGTTCGACGATCTTGATAGTCTCGGGGAGCCAGTCGTGCCACATCCGAGGCCAGGGAATCCGGTGGGAATCCGGAGCTGACGCGCAGCGGTGAGGGGGACGGGCGGGGCATGTGACACCACTGGGAGGAGTCCGCGACGGCCGCGAAGCCGCCGCGAACGAGCACCGGGAAGGGGCCCCGTCCGGACGAGCCCGAGTCCGAAGACCTGCTGGTATCTCCGCGCCCCGTGCGGGGAGTACGTCCGTAGGCCAGGCTCCGCGTTCGAGCCCCGACAACCGAGGCATGCCCGTGCTCTGCTCTGCCCGCCGTACCGCGGCCCTCCTGCTCGCGCCCGCCCTCCTGCTCACCGCGTGCGGTGGCTCCGGCCAGGACGGCGCGGACGCCACAAAGCCCGCCGGTGCGGGCTATCCGCGCACCATCGACAACTGCGGCCACAAGGTCACGGTGAAGTTCGCCCCGAAGCGGGCCCTGTCCCTCAACCAGGGCACCACGGAGATCCTGCTCTCCCTCGGCCTCGCCGACCGCATCGCGTCCACCGCCACCTGGACCGACCCGGTGATGAAGGGCCTGGAGAAGGCGAATGCGACGGTGCCGCGTCTGGCGGACAACGCGCCGTCCTTCGAGAAGGCCCTGGACGCCGAACCCGACTTCGTCACCGCCTCGTTCGTCTCCACCCTCGGCAAGGGCGGCGTGGCCACCCGCGAGCAGTTCGAGAAGCTGGGCGTGCCCACCTACGTTTCGCCGTCCGACTGCTCGGCGGGCCGGGACCCCGACAGCGGTGGCGATGGCTCCCGCAGCAAGCCACTCACCCTGGACACCGTCTACGGCGAGATACGCGACCTGGCCCACGCGTTCGGCGTCGACGAGCGTGGCGAGAAGCTCATCGCACGGTTGAAGCGGCGCGTGCGTACGGCCACCCAGGGAGTGGACGCCTCCGGCGTCTCCCTCATGTACTGGTTCGCCAACTCCCAGTCGCCCTACCTCGCCGGCTGCTGCGGCGCGCCGGGCGCCATCACCCGGGCCGTCGGAGCGAAGAACGCCTTCTCCGACACCCACGACGAGTGGCCGCAGATCAACTGGGAGACCGTGGCCGACCGCGACCCGGACGTCATCGTCCTCGGCGATCTCACGCGCAAGCAGCAGACCGCGGAGTCCGCCAAGGCCAAGATGCGCTTCCTGGAGACCAACGCCGCCACCCGCAATCTCACCGCCGTGAAGAAGAAGCGGTATGTCCTGCTGAGCGGGCAGGCCATGAACCCGTCCATCCGTACGGTCGAAGGGGTCGAGCAGGTCGCCGCCGGGCTGCGCGACTTCGGACTCGCCAAGTGACCACCCGCCTCCTGCTGCTGATCGCGGGAGGACCGGCCGCGCTGTTCGCGTCGATCGCCTTCGCCGTGACCATCGGCCCCGCCGACATCTCCACGGCCGACGTCTGGGCAGCGGTCACCGCCCATCTCGGCCTGGGCGAGAGCACGTTGCCACCGCTGCGCGACGGCATCGTGTGGAACCTGCGCATGCCCCGCACCCTGCTCGCCGCGGTGTGCGGGGCGGGGCTGGCCCTCTGCGGGGCCGTGATGCAGTCCCTGCTGCGCAATCCGCTGGCCGACCCCTTCGTCCTCGGAGTGTCCTCCGGCGCCTCCACAGGCGCCGTCGCCGTGGTCGTCCTCGGCGTGGGCGGCGGGGCCGTATCGCTGTCGGCGGGCGCGTTCATCGGCGCGCTGCTCTCCTTCGGCCTGGTCCTCATGCTCAGCCACAGCCTCGGCGGCAGCACCGATCGCGTGGTGCTGTCCGGGGTGGCGGCCATGCAACTGTTCTCCGCGCTGACCTCGTTCACCGTCCTCACCTCCGCGGACGCCGACACCACCCGCGCCGTGCTGTTCTGGCTCCTCGGCTCGCTCGCCGGCGCCGGCTGGACCGATGTGCTGCTGTGCGCCGTCGTCCTGGCCGCCGTCCTCCTGGTCTGTCTCGGACACGCCCGCACCCTGGACGCGTTCGCCTTCGGCGAGGAGGCCGCGGCAGCGCTCGGCGTCCGCGTGGCCCGCACCCGCCTCGTCCTGCTGTGCGCGACCGCGCTGCTCACCGCGACCCTGGTCAGCTCCGCCGGGGCCATCGGCTTCGTCGGCCTGGTCCTCCCGCATGCCACCCGCGCCCTCACCGGGTCCGGTCACGCCCGCCTTCTGCCGGTCACCGCACTGGCCGGAGCCATCTTCCTGGTGTGGGTGGACACCGCCGCCCGCACCGTGATCGACCCCCAGGAGGTCCCGGTGGGCGTGGTGACGTCCCTCATCGGCGTACCGGCCTTCGTCGCCGTGCTCTACCGCGGCCGGAGGAAGACATGAACGACTCCCTTCCCGCTGACACCGCGGATGCGGCACCCGGACTCCGCGCGGACCGCGTCAGCCGCCGCGCCGACGGCCGGCTCATCGTCGACGGCATCACCCTCACCCTGCGCCCCGGCGAGACGCTGGGCCTGCTCGGCCCCAACGGCTCCGGAAAATCAACCCTGCTGCGGCTGCTCGCCGGCATCCTCACCCCCTCCGCCGGAGTCGTCACCCTGGACGGCCGCGCACTGCCGCGGGTCGGCCGCCGCGCCACGGCCCGCCGTATCGCCACCGTCGAACAGCACGCCCATACCCAGACCGAACTGACCGTCCGCGAGGTCGTGGCCCTTGGCCGCATCCCGCACCGGCGCGCCTGGTCGTCGTCCACCGCCACGGACATCCGGGCCGTCGACGCGGCCCTGGAGCGCACCGCACTGACCGACCGGGCCGGCCAGTCGTGGCACACCCTCTCCGGTGGCGAGCGCCAGCGCGCCCAGATCGCCCGGGCCCTCGCCCAGGAACCGTACGAGCTGCTGCTCGACGAGCCGACCAACCACCTCGACATCCAGCACCAGCTCGACCTGCTCGACCTCGTCGTCGGTCTGCCGATCGCCACCGTGATCGCCCTCCACGACCTCAACCTCGCGGCGATGTACTGCGACCGCCTGCTCGTCCTCCGCGAGGGGCACGTCGTGGCCGAAGGCACCCCCAGCCAGGTGCTGACCCCGTCCCTGATCAAGCAGGTCTACGACGTCCAGGCCGATGTCACCCACGATCCGGGCCACCCGGTCATCCGCTTTCTGCGCCGCACACCGAAGCCGTGAGCCGGTGGACGGTATCCTGCCGAGCGGTTGCATGAACGACGGCGGCTGGACGGTTCTGGCGCGCTTTACCGCCAGAAGGGCCCTAGGCGGCTCTGGAAGGATCCACCACGTGAGCGATGCCGCGAACACACCGCCCCCCGAAGGCGCCCCGATCCGGGTGCTGATCGCGGATGACCAGGCGATGGTGCGCACCGGGTTCCGGCTGATTCTCGACTCCCAGCCCGGAATCGAGGTGGTGGGCGAGGCCGCCGATGGCTCCGAGTGCGTGGAGCTGGCCCGGCGGCACCGCCCCGATGTGTGCCTGGTCGACATCCGTATGCCGAAACTGGACGGTCTGGAGGCGACCCGGCTGCTGGCCGGGCCCGCAGTGGCGGAGCCGCTGCGGGTCGTCGTGGTCACCACCTTCGACCAGGACGAATACGTGCACACTGCGATCCGCAACGGCGCCTGTGGCTTCCTGCTCAAGGACGCCGGTCCCGAACTCCTGGTGGAGGCGGTGCGGTCGGCCGCCCGCGGTGGCGCGCTGGTGTCTCCCGCGATCACCGTGCGTCTGCTGCGGCAGTGGGCGAGCCGCCCCGGCGCCGCCACCGGGGCGAACCCCCTGACCGGCAGGGAGCTGGATGTCGCCCGGCTGGTGGCGGTGGGCCGGACCAATCAGGAGATCTGCGCCGAACTGCACCTGTCGCTGTCCACGGTGAAAACCCATCTGAGCAACATCCAGACCAAGCTCGCCGTCCGCAACCGCGTGGAGATCGCGGCCTGGGCCTGGGACACCGGAGCGGTGCGCAACCGCTAGCGCGGGCGAACGGACGGCCCGGGCCGTCGGGGCGTGTGCCCTTCAGGATGTGTGCCGTCAGCACGTCCGCCCGTCATGACGTGTGCCAGTCGGGGTGGCCGGGCATGGCCGGGAGCTTCGTGGAGTACAGCCAGGAGCGCAGAAAGGGCCCCAGGTCGCGGCCTGCGACGCGGCTTGCCAGGCGGATGAAGTCCGCGGTCCCCGCCGTGCTGTCGCGGTGCTCCGCCACCCAGGCGCGCTCGATGCGCTGGAACGTGGCCTCGCCGGCCTTCTGCCGCAGCGCGTACAACACCAGAGCACCACCCTCGTAGGCGCCCCAGCCGTAGGGAGCCATGTCCTTGGGCGTGAAGGCGCCGAGGCGGGGACCGGCGACCGGCCCCTGCTTGCGCAGTTGGGCGGTGGCGTCCTGGTAGGCGCTCTTCATGGCGTCGGCCGGATCGGTGCCGCGCGCCTCCTGGCTCCACAGGCCCTGGTAATAGACGGCGTGGCCCTCGTTGAGCCACAGATCGCTCCACCGGCGGGGCGAGACGCTGTTGCCGAAGTACTCGTGGGAGATCTCGTGCGCGACGATCGTGTCCGAGCCGTTGGCCTCCATACCCTCCTTGGTGAGCTCCTCCGTGGCGAGCAGGGTCAGGGACTGTGTCTCGAGCTCACCGCCCAGTGGCGTGGCGTAGATGCCGTACGTCCGCAGCGGGAACGGGCCCAGCCGTCGGGTCAGGAAACGCAGCGCCTTGGGCACGACCGTGTCGAGCTGCGGCATGAGGTCATTGACTTGGCCGGTGGGCAGGGCGTGGCGCAGCTTGATCCCGTCCGGTCCCTGCCGCTTGACCACGGTGAAGTGGCCGACGCCGATCTGGATCAGTTCGGGCGCGAGCTTTTGGCGGCTCTCGAACCGGCGGACGGTATACGCCCCTTCGCGCCGGGTGGCGGTGAGTTCGCCGTTCGCGATGGCGTTCACACGCGAGGGTGCGGCGATGGTGATGGTGGTCGGCGCCTTCTGAGCCGGATGGTCGGCGAACGCCGCGATCCGATGTGCGCCCGAGGGCTGGTTGATGGTCTGGACGACCCCCTTCGCCCGCACCATCCCGATCGCCGAGGTGCCGAGCTTCTCGGCCTCCTCAGGGCCCGCCACGGGCGCGTGCACCGTGACCTCCACCGAGAACCCCCGGCCGTCGGGCACCGGGTCCGCGGGAGTCACGCGCAGCTCCTGACCGGAGCGGGTCCAGGTCGCCTTGCGGCCGTCGACCGTCACCGAACGGACCGTGGTCCCGGTCAGGTCGAGGTCGAAACGGGACAGGGCGTGGGTGGCCCGGCCGCGTAGCGTGGTGGTCGCGGTGTACGTCTTGAGGTCCTCGGCGAAGCGCAGCGCCAGGTCGGTATGGCGCACGGTGTAGCCCCCGTTGCCGAGCCCGGGATGCAGCGTGTCCCCGATTCCGGCGGCTCCGGGCGTGGGGGTGGTACGGGTGCCGCTCTGGGCGGACGTCGCGTCGGGGGTGCAGCCGGCCACGCCCGTCAGGGCGGTGGCCAGCGCCGTGACGATCCACGGCGTGAGGTTCGAGTGTCGTGTGTGACGAGCCATGAGCCGAGGGTGGCCCGCGAGGCGGCCGTCGTGGATCCACCGGATAGCGGGTTCATGGCCACCGGCATCGGCCGAAAGAACGACCGGCGCGGAAGACCTTCTGACGAGCCTCGTCGGCCAGTCCTGGCGCCACCCACCGTCTGCTCTTGTGCGGCAGGGCGACACCTGCTAATCATTTAACAGGTGTCGATAGGAGAGGGGCGGGTCATGAGCGTGCGGCAGGGATCGGTCGTCCTTCGGCAGCCGCACCGTCCTCGGGCCATCAGCTTCCTCGGCCTGGAGACGATCGGCGGATGGGCCGTGAAGGTGTACGGCATCAGCGCGGCGGCCGATGCGCCCCGCCCCGCGCTGGTGGCCGCGACCGTGGAAACCGCGGCCTCGCTGCTGCCGAGCCCCGCTCGGACGGACAGCCGCTATGGCATCGGGTTCGCCATCGCGCACGACGCGGCCGACTACTGCTTCGCGCTGGTGGACTGGTGGCATGGTGAGCACGAGATTCATCAGCGACTGTTCTCGGCGCCCCGGGAGCGGCCGGAGGCGCTGAGACCGCATCCGGGTGAGGCCATCGGCTGCGTCTGGGAGTTGGCCGTCACCGACTTCGAGCGCCGGGCATGGTTGCGCCATGTGCTCGCCAACCCCGAGGGCCCGGACCCGGATGCCTATCTCAACGCACACTGCACAGGAAGGGTGTAGTCATGGAGATGACACTGGAGCGGCTGGATGTCTGAGTTCGACGGCGATCGGATCCGGGTGAAGGATGCCTACCGGCGGGTCCGCGGAGACATCGGTCGTGTTGCCGCCGAGTAGGGCCGAGGACGTCGACGGCCTCCCCGACGGCATCGTCCTGCTCCATCACTTCGCCAACACCGAGGACCTCCGCGGATTCGTCGCGCACGGCCGGCGCCTTACGGCTCACGACGATCTCACCATGCCCGGAGATCTGGAACGCTGGCTGCGGGAGCATGGCCTCCTCGACGGCGACACCCCGGACACCAGGGCTCACCAGGGCCACCTGACCAGAGCCCTCGCACTGCGCGCAGCCCTGCGTGCCGCGCTGCGCCAGGGTGGCGAGGATGGCCAGGACGGCGGCGCTGCCCCGGTCGGCTACTCCTTCGACGTCACACTGACCGCGGCTCACGGCGCCCGGCCGACCATCTCCGCCGACCCCGTGCACACCGCCCTCGCGCACCTCGTGATGGCCGCCCTGACCGCCACGGCGAACGGGACCTGGCACCGGCTCAGGATGTGCCCCGCCCCCGATTGCCAGTGGGTCTTCTACGACAACTCCCGCCCGGGCCGCGCCAAATGGTGCTCGCCACAGTTGTGCGGCAACCGCACGAAGACGCAGACCTACCGCCGCCGCCGATCGGGCTGAACCAAGCCGCCTTCACGCTGTGCCGGTATGCCGAGGAGGCGGCACGCGCGTCCGGCGCGGCGCGCTCCCCGTACAGGGCTCTGCCGTCGGCCTGGCCTCGTGTGCTCCGCATCACGGGAACACCCCCTGTGCTGCGGACAGTTCACGGTATGACGCACACTCCCACGGCCTCCCGCCCCCAGCGGGACACGGGGCCGGGCCAACGGGCCACGGGGCTGGCGCAGCGCCTGCGCGGCCACCACGTATCCCGCTCCGGCGGCCGTACGCCGAAGGCCGCGCTCCGGCGCGACATCCAGGGGGCTGCGCGGGCTGGCCGTCACCCTGGTCGTGCTCGCGCACGCGGGAGTCCCGTACGTCACCGGCGGATACGCCGGGGTCGATGTCTTCTTCGTGATCTCCGGATTCCTCATCACAGCGGGCCTGCTCAAGGAGGCCGAACACACCGGATCGCTGTCCCTGCGGCGCTTCTACGCCCGGCGCGCGGTGCGCATCCTCCCGCTCGCGACCCTGGTCGCGCTGGTCACCATGGCGGGCTGCCGGCTCTTCGCCTCGAAGATCCGCTACACCGAGTTCATGCACGACGCGCTGGCCGGCGCCCTGTACGTCATGAACATCGACCTGGCGGTCTCGGGCACCGACTACCTGAACGAGGGCAGCGCGCCGTCGCCCTTCCAGCACTTCTGGTCGCTGTCCGTGGAGGAGCAGTTCTACCTCCTGTGGCCCGTCCTCCTGCTCGCAAGCTGGAAACTGATCCGGCGGCCGGCGCTGCGGGCGCTGCCGCTGGGCGCCCTGTGCCTGGTGTCGTACGTCCAGGGCGTCCAGGTGGCCGAGACCTCGCCCTCGTGGGCGTACTTCGGCCCGCATACGCGGCTGTGGGAACTGGGCGCCGGAAGCCTGCTGGCCTTCGGCGCCGGGGCGCTGGCACGGCTTCCCCGCGGCCTTTCCGCCGCGGGCACCTGGCTGGGGCTGTCCGGCATCGCCGCGTCGGCGGTGCTGTACGACGACGACACCCCGTTCCCCGGCCACTTCGCGCTGCTGCCCGTGCTGGGTGCGGCCCTGGTGATCGCGGGTGGGTGCCGCACGTCTCCGTCCGCCGCCTCCCGGCTGCTCGCCGTGCGCCCCGCGACATGGGTGGGCGACCTGTCGTACGGCTGGTATCTGTGGCACTGGCCGCTGCTGATCATCGGCCCCACGGCGCTGGGACGGCCCGCCGGGACCTGGTTGAACCTCGCGCTGTGCGCCGCCGCCCTGCTGCTGGCATGGGTGAGCCTGCACGTCGTGGAGAACCCGGTCCGGTTCCGCGGACCGCTGCGCCGAAAGCCCACGGCCGCGGTGGCCTTCGGCCTCGGCCTGTCGGCGACCGTCGTGTCCGCCGCCCTCGTCGCCGCGTCCTTCCCGCCGCCGATCAGCTCCGCCGTCCGCGCCCCCGGGCTGAACGAGGCCCTCACCAGCGCACAGGACCCGCGGTCCCGGCTCACCGGCCTCATCGCCACGGCCGCCACCGGGCTGCCGCGCAACCTGACACCGCCGCTCACCGCCATCAAGAAGAAACGGTCGGCCGTCTACCGCGACGGCTGCCATGTCAACTACACCGCCACCCGGTCGCCCGACTGCGTGTACGGGGACCGGACCTCCGACAAGGTCGTCGTCCTCTACGGGGACTCCCACGCCGCCCAGTGGTTCCCGGCACTGGAGAAGCTGAGCCGCCGGTACGGCTGGAAGCTGGTGTCGCTGACCAAGTCGTCCTGCAAAACCGCCGACATCACCATCGTCAACAGCCGCCGGCCGTACGAGGCGTGCGACACCTGGCGCAAGGAGGCGCTGAAGCGGATCGAGGGGCTGCACCCGGCGCTGGTCGTGGCCTCCTCCTCCGAGGCGGGCACATCGGTGCGGCCGACGAGGGACCCGCTGCGGGAGTGGGCCGCGGGATACGAACGCGTCTACCGGCAACTGGCCCGCGCCACGGACCATGTGGCCGTACTGCTCGACAACCCATGGCCGAAGGACGATCCCGTCGAGTGCGCGGCGAGTCGACCCCTGCGGCTGCGGGGCTGCGAACCCGACCAGCGCGACGCCGTCAAGGACCCCACCCGCCGGGAGGCCAACCGGCAGGGCGCCCGCCACGCCGGTGCCGCCGTGGTCGATCCGAAGCCGTGGCTGTGCCCCCGGTCGGGCGGGTGCCCCGTGGCCGTGGGCGACACCTTCGTCTACCGTGACGAGAGCCACCTGGCGGAGTCCTACGTCGAGGCGCTGGCTCCGGTGCTGCGGCAGGAGCTGCGGAAACTGGGGGTGACCGGCGACCAGCCTCCCCGTTCCAGTGGGGTCGGCTGAGCTGGGCTGAGAGCAGCGCCGTTGGTCAGGCGGCCGGCCTCGGCAGGGCCGCGAGGCAGCCGCCGTCAGCCCACGGGCGAAGTGGCGAAGTCGTGCCAGGACGCGGCTGCGCCGCTGGTCTGCTTGAGCAGCCGGGCCGGTTCGGACGGGGCAGGCCAGAACTGCAGCAGATACCGGTCATCCGTCTGCGGCTCGTCGTCCTCCCGGACGTTCTTGCTCCGGCCGGCATCCATACCGGTGGCGGAGTACCGCACGCGGTAGTCGCGCACCTCCAGCCCCAACTCCCACGCGCTTTTCCCGTTCCACTGCCGCAGTTGCGTCTCCTCCGACACCGGCCGGAACGGGACCTCGACGATCTCCTCCCACGTCTCGTCCAGCGCGGGCCGGCTGTCATGCAACTCGGCGGTGAAGCCGACGCCGCCGATGCGCAGACCGGTCAGGAGCAACAGCGTCCCGTCCGTCCCGCCCCCGCAGAGCCCGACACCGTCTTGTCCGGCGAAGGCATCGTGCAGGTCGTATTCGTCCCCGCCGCTCCCTACAAAGATCTGGCCGTAGTCAACCTGCACCTCGTCACTGACAAGCACCTTCATTGATCCCGCCCTCACGTCGGCCGACTTGGTCTCCGATCCTGCCAGTCGGCACTGACAACGGGCGGGCAGGGACGGCTCCGACTGATGCCCGCTCCGTTCGATACGCAAGACTCGGACACCGCCGCACATGAAACGTGCGGGCCAGGCGCCCAGCGTGTCCGCGGAGGGGCGTGGCGCGGCTTGTAGGGTAGGTGCCATGCCGGATGCCCCGCCCCGCCCCGAGCCGTTCACCCCGCAGACCGCACCCGCGGCGCTCGAGGACCTCCGCGCGCGGCTGCGCGCGACCCGCTGGCCGGACGCGCCCGAGGACGCCGGGTGGTCGCTCGGGACCGACCTCGACTACCTCCGCGAACTCGTCGCCTACTGGGCGGAGGAGTTCGACTGGTCGGCGCAGGAGGCGGCGCTCGCCCGGCTGCCCCGCTTCCGCGTCCGGCTCGGCGGCCTCGGGATCCACTTCGCCCACGTCCGGGCCGCCGCCCCGGCCGGGCCCGCCCTGCCGCTGGTCCTCAGCCACGGCTGGCCGGACTCGTTCTGGCGCTATGCGAAGGTCATCCCGCTCCTCACCGACCCCGGCGCGCACGGCGCCGACCCCGCCGACGCGTTCGACGTGGTCGTCCCCGACCTGCCGGGCTACGGCTACTCCGACCGGCCCACCGGCCCGCCGCTGAACTCCATCGCAGTCGCCGGGCTGTGGGCCGAGCTGATGGACGTCCTCGGCTATCCGCGGTTCGGCGCGGCGGGTGGGGACATCGGCAGCCATGTGAGCCGCTACCTCGCGCTCGACCACCCCGACCGGGTGGTGGCCGTGCACCGCATGGACGGCGGCCTGCCCGTCTTCACCGGCGACCCGGCAGACCTCGCGCCCGAGGAGCGCGCCTGGTTCGAGGAGGTCGCGGCCTGGGGCGCGGCCGAGGGCGCCTACGCCGCCATGCACCGCACCAAGCCGCAGACCGCCGCCTTCGGGCTCACCGACTCACCGGTCGGGCTCGCCGCGTGGATCGTCGAGAAACTCCGTTCGTGGAGCGACTGCGACGGTGATATCGAGCGGTGCTTCACCAAGGACGAGATCCTTACGAACGTCACGCTGTACTGGCTCACGGGCACGATCGGCTCGTCGATGCGCATGTACCACGCCAACGCCGCGATCCCGCCCGAGCAGCACGCCCGCCGGGTCGAGGTGCCGTCCGGCTTCTCGCTCTTCCGCGGCGACATCGTCCGCCCGCCGCGGGAGTGGCTGGAGCGCATGACGAACGTCGTGCGCGTGACCGAGCCCGCGCGCGGCGGACACTTCGCGCCGTTCGAGGAGCCCGAGCTCTACGCGGAGGAGCTGCGCGCCTTCTTCCGCCCCTACCGGGCCGCGGCGACGGACTGAGCCCGGATTCCGCCACCGCGCCCGGCCACGCAACGCGTCAGGAGACACGTCACGCGTCAGGGGACGGGCGCCGGTTCCGGGGCCGGGGTCCAGCGCAGGTGGACGGCCTGGTCGGCGGGGTCGGACCGGAGCAGGGACAGCCGGGGCCGTACGGCGTCGGTGCGCGCGGCCGGGGGCTTGCGGCGGCCCGCGCCGAACGGCACCGGCCACTCGGCGCCCGGGCCCCGGTACTCCTGCTCGGCCGCCGCGTGCAGCGTCCAGTGCGGGTCGTACAGATGGGTGCGCCCCACGGCGCACAGATCGGCGCGGCCCGCCAGCAGGAGGGAGTTGACGTCGTCGTACGAGGCGATGGCGCCCACCGCGATGACGGCGGTGCCGGTGGCGGCGGCGACCTCATGGCGGATGCGGTCGGCGAACGGGGTCTGGTAGGAGCGGCCGAAGGCGGGGCGCTCGTCCTTGGTGACCTGCCCGGAGGACACGTCGATGGCGTCCGCCCCGTGGGCGATGAACGCGCGGGCGATCTCGACGGCGTCATGCTCGGTGTTGCCGTCCGGCACCCAGTCGGTGGCGGAGATGCGCACGATCATCGGCCGTTCCTCGGGCCACGCCTCCCGCACGGCGTCGAAGACCTCCAGGGGGAAACGCAGCCGGTTCTCCAGCGGGCCGCCGTATGCGTCGGTGCGGTGGTTGGCGACCGGTGAGAGGAAGGAGGACAGCAAGTAGCCGTGGGCGCAGTGCAGTTCGAGCAGGTCGAACCCGGCCTCGGCGCCCCGGCGGGCGGCGGCGACGAAGTCCGCGGCGATCCGGTCCATCTCGGCGCGGGTGACCTCGCGCGGAACCGCTGAGCCGGGGCCGTACGGCAGCGCGGACGGGCCGACGGTCTCCCAGTTGCCCTCCGGCAGCGGCTCGTCCATGCCCTCCCACATCAGCCGGGTGGAGCCCTTGCGGCCCGAGTGGCCGAGCTGGAGGCCGATGCGGGCGGTGCTCCGCTCATGGACGTAGGACACGATCCGCCGCCAGGAATCGCGCTGCTCGCCGTTCCACAGGCCCGTGCAGCCGGGTGTGATGCGGCCCTCGGGCGAGACGCACACCATCTCGGTCATCACCAGTCCGGCGCCGCCCATGGCCTTGGAGCCGAGGTGGACGAGGTGGAAGTCGCCGGGTACGCCGTCGACCGCGGAGTACATGTCCATCGGCGAGACGATCACCCGGTTCTTGAGCTCCAGCCGCCCCAGCCGGTACGGCTGGAACATCGCCGGTGCCACCCCGTCGAGGCCCTGCGCGGTGGCGAAGGCACTGTCCACCTGGTCGGCGAAGTCGGGGTCGCGGGTGCGCAGGTTGTCGTAGGTGATGCGGCGGGAGCGGGTCAGCAGGTTGAAGCAGAACTGGGTCGGCTCCTGGTGGGCGTACATCCCGATGTTCTCGAACCACTCCAGCGAGCCCTGCGCCGCCCGCTGGGTGGACTCCACGACCGGGCGCCGCTCGGTTTCGTACGCGGTCAACGCCCGTTCTGTGTCCGGGTGTTCGTGCAGGCAGGCCGCGAGGGCGAGCGCGTCCTCCATCGCCAGCTTGGTGCCCGAGCCGATGGAGAAGTGCGCGGTGTGAGCGGCGTCCCCGATGAGCACGAGGTTGCCGTGGTGCCAGCGCTCGTTGCGTACGGTGGTGAAGTTCAGCCACTTGGAGTTGTTGGCGAACAGCCGGTGGCCGTCCAGCGCGTCGGCGAAGAGCTCGCGGACGCGCGCGACGGCCCGCTCGTCGGAGGCGCCCGGTGCGCCGTCGGCCCGGTCGGTGGCGTCGAAGCCGGCCCGCCGCCAGACGTCCTCGTGCATCTCGACGATGAAGGTGGAGCCGGTGTCGGAGTAGGGGTAGCCGTGCACCTGCACGACCCCCCATTCGGTCTGCTCGACGAAGAACTGGAACGCCTCGAAGACCCGGTCCGTGCCGAGCCACATGTACTTGCTGTGCCGGCGGTCCAGCGAGGGGCGGAAGACATCCGCGTGGGCCGACCGCACCGAGGAGTTGACCCCGTCGGCCCCCACCACCAGGTCGTACGACGCGCGCAGCCACTCGGTGTCCGGCGCCACGGCCGAGAAGCGCAGGGTGACGCCGAGGTCGCGGCAGCGCTCCTGGAGCAGGCGGAGCAGCTCCTTGCGGCTCATTGCGGCGAAGCCCTGGCCGCCGACGGTGTGGCTCTCGCCCCGGTAGTGGATGTCGATGTCGGTCCAGCGGGCGAAGCGCCGGGCCATGGCCTCGGCGATGGTGGTATCGGCGTTCTCGATGCCGCCGAGCGTCTCGTCGGAGAACACGACGCCGAAACCGAACGTGTCGTCGGGGGCGTTGCGTTCCCAGACGGTGATCTCGTGGGCGGGGTCGAGCTGTTTCATCAGGGCCGCGAAGTACAGCCCGCCGGGACCGCCGCCGATGATCGCGATGTTCACGGGGGTTCCTCTCAACTCTCGGCGACGGCCTCGGTGGCCCGCTCGTCGTCATGGGCCCGGCGTACCTGGCGCAGCAGCTTGAAACGCTGCAGTTTGCCGCTGGTGTTGCGCGGCAGGGCGTCCTGGAACCGCACATCGCGCGGGTACTTGTAGGGCGCCAGGAGCCGCTTGACGTGGTCCTGTATCTCCTTCACCTTGGCCGCGTCGCCGGACACACCGTCCCGCAGCACCACGAAGGCGCACACGACCGAGCCGCGCTCCGGGTCGGGGCGGGCCACGACGGCGGATTCCACGACGTCGGGGTGAGTGTCGATGGCGGACTCGACCTCGGGGCCGCCGATGTTGTACCCGGAAGAGACGATCATGCTGTCGCTGCGGGCGTGGTAGTGGAAGTAGCCGTCCTCGTCCCGGTGGAAGATGTCACCGGTGATGTTCCAGCCCTCCAGGACGTAGTCCCGCTGTCGTTCGCCACCGAGGTAGCGGCAGCCGACCGGGCCGATGACACCGAGTCTGCCCGGCTCTCCGGGGCCGAGTTCCGTGCCGTCGGGGCCGAGGATCGTGGCGCGGAAGCCGGGGACCGCCTGTCCCGTGGCGCCAGGCCGGATGGCGTCCCCGGCGGCGGAGATGAAGATATGCAGCAGCTCGGTGGCCCCGATGCCGTCGACCACCTTCAGGCCGATGCGATTTCGCAGGTCCTCCCAGGTGGTGCGGGGTATGTGCTCGCCCGCCGAGACACCGATCCGCACCCCGGCGAGGTGTTGTTCCCGCCCCTCGCGCAGGATCGCCCGGTAGGCGGTGGGCGCGGTCGCCAGGACGGTGACGCCGTGCCGCCGCACGATATCCGCGAGCTGCAAAGGGGTGGCGGACTCCGTCAGCAGGGCGCAGGCACCGGCCCGCAGCGGGAAGACGACCAGCATGCCGAGGCCGAAGGTGAAGGCCAGGGGAGCGGTGCAGGCGACCAGATCGTCCGGTACCAGGCCCAGGGTGTGGCGGCCGAAGGTGTTGTCGATGGACAGGATGTCCCGGTGGAAGTGCATGGTGATCTTGGGGGCGCCGGTGGATCCCGAGGTGGGGCCGAGGAGCGCCACATCGTCGGCGGCGGTGTCCACGTGGGTGAACTCGCCGGACTTGACCGTGGCCCTGGCCACCAGATCCTCCGGGCCGCCACCGCCGTACCCGACCACCGTCAGCCCGGGCAGCACGGTGTCCCGGACGGTGCGGACCTCGTCGGTGAACCGGTGGTCCACCAGGGCGATCGACGGCCGGGTGCGTTCGGCGATCGGGGTGAGCTCCCGGGCGCGCAGGGCGGCCATCGTGGTCACCACGACGCCACCGGCCTTGAGGACGCCGAGCCAGGCCGCGACGGTCCAGGGGCTGTTGGGCGAGCGCAGCAGGACGCGCTGCCCCGGCACCAGACCGAGGTCCTCGGTGAGCACCTGGGCGACCTGATTGGCGCGGGTGCGCAGTTCGCCGTAGGTGCACAGTCCGCCGGCCGGGGTGCGCAGGGCGGGACGGCCGGGGCCGAACAGCGCGGTGGGGGTGTCGATGAGCTCGGTCGCCGCGTTGAGCCGGTCCGGGTAGCGCAGTTCCGGCGTCGTGAACTCGAACGTCGGCCACAGATGCGCGGGCGGCAGCCGGTCGCGCGTGAAGGTGTCGACGTGTGCGGAGGGTGAGAGGGGGAGCGGAAGAGTCACGGAAGAGTCCTTCCGGGAGCCCGCCGGGAAGCGCGGCGGGTCAGGTGGGGCGGATCAGGCCCTCCTGGACGACAGTTGCCAGGTGGCGGTGATCGCGTGTGAAGAAGCGGCCCGTGCCCAGGCCGCGGCCCGCGTCGGCGGCGACGGCTTCCTGGACGTAGAGCAGCCAGTCGCCCAGCGGCCCCGGACGGTGGAACCACATCGCGTGGTCGAGGCTGGCGGTGACCAGCCCGGGCCTGGCCCAGGACAGGTCGAGCACGCGCAGGACGGGTTCGAGGATCGTGTAGTCGCAGACGTACGCCAGGGCGGCCAGGTCCCGTTGGGCGTCGGTCAGCCCGTCGACCGGGCGGAGCGCGTCGAAGGGCCTCAGCCAGACCGCCTGGTGCGGAAGGCGTTCTCCCTCGACGGTGAGGTAGACCGGGCCGGGGACATGCCGCATGTCGAAGCCGCGACCCCCGGACCAGTACGCCTTGGACTCCTTGGTCATGGACCCGCCGTCGCGCTCCGCGAGGTACTCCGCCGAGCTGGGCAGGGTCTCCGGATCGGGCACGTCGTCGGCGAACGCGGCGTGGAAGGCCGCACCGGCCTCGCCCGCCGCGAAGCCGGCCAGGCACACATACAGCGGCTTGCCGTTCTGATAGCCGCGCACCTGCCGGGTGCTGTAGCCGCGCCCGTCGCGCACCACCTCCACCTCGTAGCGAACCTCGGCCCCGATGTCGGCGGGCCGCAGGAAGTAACTGTGCATCGAGTGCAGCGACTTGCCGTCGGTCACCGACCGCATGGCCGCCGCCGCGGCCTGGGCGACCAGATCGCCGCCGTATGCCTTGGGCCACGGGCAGGGCTGGGTCGTGGCGGTGAAGGCGAGGTCGAAGTGCTCGGGCTGGGCGGGCTTCAGGGTGACGGCGGCGGTGAAGACGGCCGAGGTGGGGGGCGTCCCGGACATCAGCGGTCCAGCCAGTCGCGCAGCTCGGCGTCGGCGACGTCGGGCAGGTTGACCACGATGTTCTCCGGCGTCCGGGTGGTCATCCAGGTCAGCGGCTTGGTGCGGGAGAGGTTGCACTCCACGTGCGGCATGAAGGGCGGCACGAAGACCCAGTCGCCCTCCTCCATGTCGACATAGTCCTCGAACCGCTCGCCGAAGTAGATGCGGGCCCGGCCGGAGAGGACATAGCCGCCGGTCTCGGCCTCGCCGTGGTGGTGGGTCACCGAGCGGTAGCCGGGTTCGTTGCTGACCTTGCCGAACCAGAGGCGGGTGGCCGGGGTGTGCTGGATGCTCACGCCCGAGACGCGGACGGCACCGCCCGAGTCGGCGGTGTTGCCGCTCTCCAGACCGCCGCGCGTCACCACGGGGGCGACGATGCCGCTGGGCAGCCGGTACATCGAATTGTCGCCTTCGAGGCGGTACTTGCTCAGGTCGGGCTCCATGGGGTCGGCTCCGTTCAGTCGGGGACCAGGATCCGATGTCTCGTGTTTCTCACGGTCGTCATTTAAAGTCAATACACCTGGATGGACCTGCCCGACCGTGGGACAGGACGGAACGCAACCGAGCCGGAGGCCCCATGACCCCCGTCCCCGTGAACCCGACCACCCTCCCGACACCCAGCGGCTACTCGCACGGAACACTCGCCGGCAACACGCTCCACCTGGGGGGACAGACGGCCCTCGACGCCGACATGAAGATCGTTCCGGGCGGCATCGTCGAACAGTTCCGGCAGGCGTTCGGCAACCTGCTCACCACGCTGCGCGAGGTCGGTGGCCACCCCGAGGATCTGGTGAGCGTGACCATCTACCTCACCGACATCCCCGACTATCAGGCGCACGGCAAGGAGATCGGCAAGGTCTGGCGGGAGCTCGCCGGGCCGGTCTACCCGGCCATGGCGGGCATCGGCTGCACGGCACTGTGGCAGCCCGAGGCCATGATCGAGATCCTCGGTGTGGCCGTGATCCCGGAGGAACGACTCGTGGCGCCGCACACCGGGGGCTGAGGCGGACCCGACTCGTACGGCCCCGAGGTCGGTCGCGGGGGTGCGGCGGCGCACCGGGCCTCGTCCGGGAGCAGGTGATCACTCCGCCGCGCCAGGCGTTAGGGTGCCGGTACATGACCGCGCAGACGACAACGGCCACCACCGCAGCGGGCGAGCGGGAGTCCCGCCACGCCCCGCTCATCCTCACGGTCTTCGGCCTCTACGCCCGGGGCGAGCACAACTGGCTCTCGGTCGCCTCGGTGATCAGCCTCATGGCGGACCTCGGCGTGGAGAGCCGGGCCGTGCGGTCCTCGGTCTCCCGGATGAAACGCCGCGATGTGCTGCGTGGCGAGCGCCACGAGGGTCTCGCCGGCTACTCGCTCGCCGACTCCACCCTGCAGACCCTCGCCGAGGGGGACGTACGCATCTTCCGGCAGGCCAGGGCGTCCCGCGAGGACGGCTGGGTCCTCGTCGTGTTCTCCGTGCCCGAATCCGAGCGCGAGAAGCGGCACGCGCTGCGGACGACCCTGACCCGGCTGGGCTTCGGCACCGCCGCGGCGGGCGTCTGGATCGCCCCCGGACACCTGGCGGCCGAGACCCGGCGCACCCTGGAACGCCGGGAGCTGTCCGCGTACGTCGACATCTTCACCGGTGACCACTTCGCCTTCGGGGACCTGCGGGAGAAGGTCCGCGACTGGTGGGATCTCGACGAACTCACCGCCCTGTACGCGGACTTCCTGGACCGGTACCGCCCCGTCCTGGACGCGGTGACACGGCGCGAACCACCTCCGCTGGAGGCGTTCCGCACCTATGCGCCGATGCTGACCCAGTGGCGCCGCATGCCCTACCGCGACCCGGGGCTTCCCCTGGAACTCCTTCCGCCGGACTGGAACGGCGTGGCCGCGGGCGAACTGTTCCACCGGCTCCACACCCTGCTGAGCGCCCCCGCGGCGGCACACGCCGCGGGGGTCCTCCACGCCCAGCGCTGACGCGGCACTCACCTACGTGCCGCTAGCCGACCGCGGCGAAGTCCGTCAGGAGCGTTTGCCGATGGTGATGAACGGGTCCCACTGGAAGTAGCCCACCAATTTCTGCTCGCTGTCCAGGAGCTGGAAGAAGAAGCGGTACGTGACCTGGCCGGTCTTCTTGACGTCCGCCTCCCAGTAGTGGTCCTCATAGTCCTGGGTCTCGAAATCCGGCTGGTCGGTGGCCCCGTCCTTCGGAATCGGGTAGGTGCCGTCGCCGATCACGATCCGCGGCTTGCTGATGAGCTGGTCGTTGCTCAGGTACCGGTACAGCAAGGCGCAGTATTCGCTGTTGAGCGACAGCGTCGTCTCGCGCCACCTGATGATGTCCCGGGGGTTGGCCCGGAAGTTCAGCTCGGCCCCGGAGGTGCCGATGACGCGGTCCTGACGCGTCGTCATGTAGATCAGGGCATGGTCGACCTGCGTGGGCGCGTCGGGGTTCCTCGATGCGTCGGGGTAGCGCTTGGCGATCGAGACCGCGTCGAACGCGATCATTACGTTGATGAATTCCGACATGTTCCTACTCCTCTTCCAGCTTGTATGCCATCGCCCGCGGATAGTCGTGCCGCTGCAGGCGGACGCGGACCAGCAGCGGTCCGGCGTTGACCGGGTCGGTGGGGTCGGTGAGGCGGGCCAACAGCTCGTCCAGGTCGGAGGCGTGCGCGATGCTGACCCCGTTCGCCGGGGTCTTCTTGCCGGAGAAGACCTCCGCGAGGCGGTCGTAGTGCCACGGGTGCAGGACGTTGTAGAAGTCCGCGCCGTTGGTGCCGTCCGCGTCGCGCGAGTCCCGGTCCGCGAAGTAGGACGGGTGCACCAGCATCTGCTCGATGCCGTAGAAGTGTCCGTTGTCCATGACGAACACCACCGACCGCAGCCCGAGCCTGGTGTGGGTGGAGATCTCCTGGCAGGTCTCCTGGAAGGCGCCGTCGCCGACGAACACCATCGGGCGGGCGTGGCCGCGCTCGGGGGCGAGCGCGGCGCCGGTGGCCGCGCCGACGGACCAGCCGATGGACAGCCAGCTGATCTGCGACAGGAACCCGCCCGCGGGCAGGGTCAGGTTCATCGAGCCGATGAGGGAGAACGCGGCGTCGGAGACGACCGTCCAGTCCTCCCGGGTCTCCCGGCCCAGGAAGTGGTTGATCCGGTCGAATACGCCGTCGTAGGTGAGCCGTTCGCCGGACCGGGACGACGAGCCGCCGGCGCGCAGCGTGGCGCGGTGGTCCTGGAGACTGGCGGGCCGGTCGTCGGGCGCGCCCTGGTGGGCGTGGGCCTCGGCGTAGTAGTCGGCGGTCAGGCCCCCGGAGCCGAAGCGCGCCACCAGCGCGTCCTGGAGGGCGGGGATCAGCCGGGTGAGCTGGACGTCGGGGAAGTACCGGGTGCCGACGCTGACGCCGCCCTGGGCGGCCATCACCCAGTCCGTGCCGACACACTGCTCCCCGTCGAGGTTCTTCGAGGTGGACCAGGCACCGAGGCCGATCCGGCAGGTGGCCCAGTCCTTGAAGATCCAGTGCACATCCGGGTGGCTGGCCTTGCCGTTGTACACGCCGTGGAACTGCGGCCCCCGCTCGTCGACGACGGCCTTGGCGCCGACGGTGGTGCAGAACGGCACCCCGGTGCCCTGTGTCAGGTCGGTGAGCTGCCCGTCGAGGCGGAACCGCTCGACCTCCTCGCCCGCCCATACGATCGGGCGGGGCCTGCCGTCCGGGCCGGGGTGCTCCTCGATCAGGGTCAGGATCGCGTCGACGGCGCCCGCCAGCATGGTCTGGTTGCGCGCGCTGAACGGCCGCTCGCGGCGCAGCAGCGGCTCCTCGGCCACCGCACAGGGCTCGTCCCACAGGTCCTCCATGACCTCCAGATAGACGGGCCTGCGCTCGGACAGGCAGGCGGTGAGCGCGGCGTCGATCTGGCCCGGGGCGAGGCCCGGGTTGGAGATGACCTGGGCTTCCACGGTGACCTGCCGGTAGACGTCCAGGTTGCTCTCCCGGCGGGGGCTCATATGCGAGGTGAGCAGGCCGAGGGCGCGGTAGTTCTGCCACTGCTCGTAGGGCGGGCAGGCGTTGATGGCGACGAGCGGGACGTGTTCCACATAGGCGCCGCCACAGGCATTGAGCAGATTGAACGCGCCGACGCTGTAGGTGACCGCGGCCGCGCCGATGCCGTGGAGACGGGCGTAGGAGTCGGCGGCCTGGCCCGCGCCGCCCTCGGTGGGGGTGCCGACCCACTCGATGTCGCCCTCGGCCCGCAGGACGGTGAGGAACGGGCCGAGGTGGTTGCCGGGCACGCCGAACAGGTGGGTGATGCCCAACTCGGCCAGCCGGCGGGCCAGATAGCGGGCGACCGTGCACTCGGGGGTGATCTCGGTCATGAGCGGCCCCCCTGGTCCGGGCCCGGGGTGGTGACGGGCGGGGCCTGGTGGACGGCGATGGCGGCGCGGACGGCGCTCTCCAGGGCGCCCTCGATCCAGGCGTGCTTGAGGGAGGTGTGCTCCCCGGCGAAGTGCACGGGGCCCTCGGGCCGGGAGGCGTCCAGGTGGAAGCTGGTCATCTGGTGCGCGGTGTACGTGGCGGCCTCGCCGAAGGCGTACGGATCGCGGGCCCAGCTCTTGGTGGCGCCCCGGCCGGTGAAGAACACCTCGATGCGGCGGCCGTGCAGGGCCTGGAGGTTCCGCAGGGCGTAGACATAGCGCTCCGCCTCCCGCATGGAGTCCCAGCGTGAGGCGTCGTCGGACCAGGAGTACGAGGCGAGCACCACGCCACCGGTGCTGCCCTCGACCCCGTGCGAGGGGTAGTACATGAACCGGTTGGGGTTGTCGGTGGCGGAGCCCCCGCCGAAGCAGTGGGTGGCGGGGCGGACGGCGGGGCCGCGCAGCGGCATGGTGCTGTTGAACTGCCGCACCTCGTCGGTGACACCGCTGTCCTTGACCGCGGCGCCGAGCAGATCGGCGATGCCGGCCCCGGCGAGCGCGGGGGCGGGAGCGGCGCCACTCTCGCCGCCTCGCTGGTAGTACTCGTAGAGGCCCGGTGAGATGCTCTCCAGCTCGTTGCGCCAGTCGTCCTCGGTGAACTCCCACCACCGGTGGCTGAACTCCAGCAGTACCTTGGTGGCCTGGTCGTAGTGGGTCTCGATGATGGCGCGGCGCTTCTTGTACGACATCGAGGGGACGATCTCCACGAAGCGCAGGGTGGAGAACGGGATGGTGACGATCGCCAGGTCGGCGGTCCACAGCTGGGTCGGACCCGCCGGATTGTCCTCGGCGACGGTCTGCACGGCCACGCCCCATCCGCCCGGTCCGACGGCGCCGGTGCCCTCGGGGACGGAGTCGCGGCTGGGGTCGTCGTACTCGAGGCGGATCATGCGGTGGCCGAACCGCACCTCGTCGCGCAGGCCCCGGTGGAGGGCGTCGGGCAGCCGCCAACTGCCGCCGGGTATCTCCCAGTAGCGCACGGTGGGGCTGATGTCGGTGTGGCTCAGGAAGCTGTGGAAGAAGGAGAGATGCAGCCGCGAGGACATGTTCTCCAGCGTTCCGACGGCCTCGATCGCCTCGTCGCTGAGCCCCGCGTAGTCGCGCAGGAAGCCGCCCATCGAATAGCCGTCGAAGTCGCGGATCACCCTGGCCCAGCCCTCGACCCACTGGTCGAGCGGCTTGTTGACGCGCTGCCCGTCCACGATGTCGGAGTAGTAGTCCCGCACGCTCTCCAGCGCGTCGTCGACCATCTGCACGGCGGGTGCGCGGACCTCGTCGTCGGTGAGGTGGAAGCCCTCGTTGATCCGTTCCGGGGTGGCGGCGTAGTCGGCGCGCCGCACCTGGACGCGGTTGGTGCGGATCCAGGTGTTGCCGCGCTTGTCGGGCTCGCGGAAGTCGGGGCTGTCGTCGCCGTAGCTCCAGGTGCGGCCGGTGAAGGAGGTGTACGTCACCGGGAGGGCGGGGACATCGGGGCCGCTGCCGGTGGTGGGGTCGACATCCACGTTGTAGAACTGCCGGCGGCCGAGCCCGAGTTTGTCGACGAGGGCGAGGACAAGCGGGTGGAAGTCGGGCAACCGCATGGCCCCGGCCTCGGCGTACTGGGCGGGGTCGTCGAACGGCTGATGGTGCTTGGTGGTGCGGAAGGTCTTGATGCGCCCGCCGACGCGGCCGGTGTTGGCCTCGAGGATGGTGACGTCGTGGCCCGCGTCCTTGAGCAGGCGGCCGGCCACGAGGCCGGTGATGCCGGCGCCGATGATGAGGATTTTCTTGCGGGGGTGGCGGGTGGGGCCGAGGCGGCCGGTGTCGATCAGGGTATGGAGATATTCGAGTTTGAGGTCGGAGTTGTCCGGCCCGATGAGGAGGAGTTCGCGGGCGAGCCTGAGACACGTCTGCCAGCGGGCACGGGTGGCGGAGTTGTCGTGGGGAGCGTCGGTCATAGCTTGCGATCGTAGATATGAAGAAACGATTTATCGATTCTCCGACTTGGTAATGCGTTGGTAAAGTCCAAAAACTGGAGACCTCGCGGCTGACGGAATTTCGACTTGCCGGATTTCCCTCTGGGGAAAGCCCGAGATCCGGCTGGGGCGCAAGCTCTACCAGGGGCGGAGGGGGTGGGGGGAGTGCGGGTGTGCCCGTGCCGCAGTGAACTGAGTGGTCATCGCACCGACATGCGCAACGGGTCCGGATCGGCCATGCCGAAGCCGTGGAAGGGCGTCGAACTCCTGCCCGATAAAGGCAAGGGGGAAGTCGCATCAACACCTGTGGCCGCTTGTGTGTCCTTCGGAAACCCCTTTCGGCGGGGCGGGCGGGATGTCCGTAGGAGTTTCAGGCCGCCGGGGACGTGCCGTAGGAGAAACGAAGTGGGCAGGTTTCCGGCCCGCTGGCCCGCCGGAAACTCGCCCACCTGTTCGCATGGAATTTCAGTTCGAAGTCGGCATCGCCTCCGGGCTCGGTGCGCCGTCCGGAGTGGCCCCGTCCTGAGTGGCCCCGCCAGGCTCCGCGTCCAGGCTTCGGCGGAAGGTCTCGGGAGCGGCCACCATCGTCGCCGCGGCGATGAGGGCACCCGCCGCGACCAGGAGCATCAGGCTCCAGGACGCCCCACCGCTCCACACGATCAACGACGTGGCCAGCATCGGAGTGAAGCCGCCGAGCACCACGCTGCCTGCCTGGTAGCCGATCGACACTCCGCTGTAGCGGACCCGGGCGGGGAACAGCTCGGCGTAGAACGCGGCCAGCGGGCCGAACACCGCGCCATGCCCGAAGGCCATGACCACGACCAGGGCCAGACAGATCAGCACCGGCGACCGGGTGTCGACCAGCAGGAAGAACGGTCCCGCGAAAGCCGCCATGAACAGCGCGCCCCCGATGAACACCGGCCGGCGGCCCACCCGGTCGGAGAGCGCGCCCCACAGCGGGATCACCGCGATGTCCACCGCGGCGGCGACCATCACCCCGGTCAGCCCCACCTGCCGTGACAGGTCGAGTTGTTCGGAGAGGTAGGTGAGGATGAAGACGGTGAAGATGTAGTAGTTGCCGCCCTCCGCGAACCGGGCACCGACCGCGATCAGCACCTCCTTGGGGTGCCTGCGCACCACGTCGACCAGTGGCCGCCGGGACCGCCCTCCGCTCTCGGCCGCCTGGGCGATCGACTCGGGCTCGGAGATCCGGGAGCGGATGTAGAGGCCGACGGTGGCCAGCAGCGCGCTGGCGAGGAAGGGCAGCCGCCACCCCCACGCCAGGAACTGCTCATCGGGCAGCAGGGATACGGCGCTGAAGACACCGGTGCCCAGCAGCAGCCCGGCCGAGACCCCGGTCTGCGGCCACGCCCCGTACAGACCGCGTCGGCCGCTCGGCGCGTGCTCGACCGCCATGAGGACCGCGCCACCCCACTCACCGCCCACCGCGAACCCCTGCACCAGGCGCAGGAACACCAGCAGGGCGGGGGCCCACAGACCGATCTGGGTGTGCGTCGGCAACAGTCCGATCAGGGTCGTGGCCGACCCCATCAGGGTCAGTGTCACCACGAGGGTGGCCTTGCGGCTGACCTTGTCCCCGTAGTGCCCGGCCACGAACCCGCCCAGCGGGCGGGCCAGGAACCCGGCCGCGAAGGTCGCGAAGGCGGCCATGATCCCGGCGGTCGAGCTGACCTGCGGAAAGAACAGCCGGTTGACGACCAGGGCGGCCGCGGTCCCGTAGATCGTGAAGTCGTACCACTCGATCACGCTGCCGATGGTGCTGGACGTCAGTGCCCGCCTGGCCGGGGCCCCTGACGCCGTCGATGCTCCGGAGGGCATGGCTGCCTCCTCTTCTTCTGCGCGGATGCCGATGGGATGGGTCAGGCGTCAAAGGAGTGGTCGGGAGCCCAACTCAGGGGCTGCCCGGCGTACTTGGCCGCCCGGACGTCGCCGGAGCGGGCGTGTCCCTCGAAGAGCTCGGTGCGCGCCGCCCGGCCGCAGACCTCCCCGAGCAGTGCGCTCGACGCCGGGTCGGTGACCTGCTGGTAGGTGACCGTCTTGAGGTACTTCCCGACCCACAGCCCGCCGGTGTAGCGGGCCGCGCCGCGCGTGGGCAGCACATGGTTGGTGCCGATCACCTTGTCCCCGTAGGAGACGCAGGTCCCCTCGCCGAGGAACAGCGCGCCGAAGTTCCGCATGGCGTCCAGGGCCTTGCGGGGCTCGGCCGTGAGGATCTGGACATGCTCGCTGGCGTAGGAGTCGGCCAGCGCGTACGCCTCGTCGAGGTCGCCGACGACATGGACCTCACCGTGGTCCCGCCAGGCGGGCCCGGCCAGATCGCGGGTCGGCATGTCCGGCAGGATCTCCTCGACGTGCGCGATGACCTCGCGGCCGATCCGTTCCGACGTGGTGATCAGCACCGCCGGGGAGTCGGGGCCGTGCTCGGCCTGGCTGAGCAGGTCCACGGCCGCGATGAACGGATCGGCGTTCTCGTCGGCGACCACCAGGGTCTCGGTCGGCCCGGCGAACAGGTCGATGCCCACCTCGCCGAACAACTGCCGCTTGGCCTCGGCCACATACGCGTTGCCCGGCCCGGCGAGCAGGTCGACCTTGCCGATGCTCTCGGTGCCAAGGGCCATGGCGGCGATGGCCTGCACCCCGCCCAGCAGATGTATCTCGTCGGCTCCGGCCAGGTACATGGCCGCGATCGTGGCATCGGGCACCTCGCCCCGGATGGGCGGTGTGCACGCCACGACCCTGGGCACCCCGGCGGTCTTGGCGGTCACGATGGTCATATGCGCCGAGGCCAGCAGCGGGTAGCGGCCACCGGGCACATAGGCACCGGCCGCGGCGACCGGGATGTGCTTCTGCCCCAGCGAAACGCCGGGGAGGGTCTCCATCTCGAACTCGCCCAGCGAGGCCAGCTGCCGCTCCGCGAAGGTGCGCACCTGGCGCTGGACGAAGCGGATGTCCTCCAGCACCTGTTCGGGAACGCGGGCGACGATCTCCTCGATCTCCTCCGCCGTCAGCCGGAAGGACTCCGGCTCCCAGCGGTCGAACCGGGCGGAGTGCTCACGGACGGCGACGTCGCCGCGCGAGCGGATGTCGGAAATGATCCCGGTGACGGCGTCGATGACCTCCGGGCTGCTGCTGCCGGGCGTGCTCTTCGCGGCGGCGGCGGCTTTCAGGGTCAGGACCATGACGGAGCCAATCTCTCGGCGCCTTGTCGGCGCGTGGTTACGTATTCATGGGACGTTACGCCTGCATCATGAATACGTAAACATGGCTGTCGAAGATCTTTTGCTCACCACCCCGGCCGGGCTCCGGTGGGCGCGCCGCTAGGATGACTACGTAAACACCCAAAAGCACCGTCGGGGCCGGATCCGGCCCCGCGGATCCGGCCCTACGGAGGCGCTGTGGTCACCAGTCAGGACGTGGCCCGGCTGGCCGGAGTGTCACAGGCGACCGTCTCCCGGGTGCTCCAGGGCAGCGCCAGGGTCTCCCCGGAGACCAGGGAGCGCGTCCAGACCGCCATGAAGCAGGCCGGCTATCACCCCAACGCGGCCGCCAGGGCCATGCGCACCCGGCGTGCCGGCACGATCGGCGTGGTCGTCGCGGACATCACCAACCCCTTCTATCCGCAGCTGCTGGAAGCGGTCAGTGATGAACTCGGCCGCGCGGGGCAGCGGATGACCCTGTGGAACGCCACCGGCCCGAGCGAGGCCAGTGCCCTGGAGGCCATCCGCGAAGGCGCGGTGGACGGGCTCCTGTTCACGACGGTGACCCAGATGTCCAAGCCACTCGAAGAGGCGCTGCAGCGCAATGAGCCCGTGGTGCTGCTGCACCGGGGGCTGGACGACATCGGCTGCGATCAGGTCACCGCCGACAATGTGGCCGGAGGGCGACTCGCCGCCCGGTATCTGGTAGGGGCCGGACATGAGCGCATCGGGTTTCTGCGCGGACCGCAGTCGGCCAGCACCGCGCTCCACCGGGAGCGGGGCTTTCGCGAGATGCTCGGCGAACTTGGGCACCCGCTGGCGCCGGAACTGGTGCGGCAGGGGAACTTCTCCCACGACACGGCGCGCGCGGCGATGCGCGAACTGCTCGACCGCCCGCATCCCCCGTCCGCCGTCTTCTGCGCCAACGACCTCACCGCCCTCGGCGCCGTCGACGGCGCGATCTCCCTGGGCGTGCGGGTACCCGAGGACGTCTGGGTGGTCGGGTACGACGACATCGCGATGGCCGCGTGGGAGGCGTACGGCCTGACCACCGTGCGGCAGCCGATCACCGACATGGCGCGGATGGCCGTGCGCATGCTGATCGAGCGGATCGAGGACCGCACACTGCCCGCCCGGCGCCGGGAGTTCCCGGCCGAGCTGGTGGTCCGGCGGTCCACCGCCCATACGCCCGCTTCCTGACCCTGCTCGCGTACGCCGCCGCCCGGGCGCGTGGTGCTCCCGGGCGGGCGGTCTCCGAGGCGTTCGGCTCGGCGGGCCGTCAGGCGTTTCCACGTGGCGGCCCGTCAGGCGGTCAGCCCTCCAGGGTGTTCCGCAGGGCGGCGAGACCGTCCGCGTAGATGCCGTGGAAGAGCGCGACCGCTTCGTCCTCGCTGACGTCGGTGGGGGTGAACGTCCCGGACCACTCGACATGCGAGGCGCCGGACCGCCCGGGGACCTCGCGCACGGTCAGGGTGGACAGGTAGTCGGTCACCGGGAACGGCGCGTCGAGGATGGCGTAGCTGTACGAGCGCGCCGCGTCGTCGAACGCCACGAGCCGCTCGACGATCACACCGCCCTCCTCGTTGCGCAGATGGCGGACGCGGCCGCCCTCGGCGGGGACGCTCTCGGAGATGTACGGCAGCCAGTCGGGCAGCGAGTCGAAGCCGCCGATGAGCTGCCACACCTGCTCGGGCGGTACGGGCAGGTCGAGGGACGCGGTGGTGGAGGCCATGGAAATGCTCCTGTCGGGGTGGGAGACGGGAGGGGGATCAGTCGGTGGGCAGGGGGGCCAGCGGGGAGACCAGTCCGGCGTCGCGCAGCTCGGTCCAGAACGCCGCGGGGACGGTCTCGTCGAGGGCCGCGACGTCCTCGGCGATGCGGCTGGGCCGGGTCGCACCCGGGATCACGGCGGCGGTCGCCGGATGGGCGAGGGCGAACTGCAGGGCAGCCGCCTTGACGCTGATGCCGTGCCGCTGGGCGAGCTCCTTGATGCGCGTGACCTTCTCGACGATGTGCGCGGGCGCGTCCTGGTATTCGAAGTGGGTGCCGCCCGCGAGGATGCCGGAGCTGTACGGGCCGCCGACGACGAGGTCGACGCCCTGGTCGACCGCCGTGGGGAGCAGCCGCTGCAGGGCGCGGTCGTGGTCCAGCAGGGTGTAGCGCCCGGCGAGCAGGAAGGCGTCCGGCTTCGGCTCGTCCAGCTCGAGGGTGAGCTCGATGGGCTCGACGCGGTTGACGCCGAGTCCCCAAGCCTTGATCACGCCCTCGTCGCGCAGCCGCTGCAGGACGCGGAAGGCGCCGGTGCGGGCACTCTCGTAGACGGCGAGCCAATCGTCGCCGTGGAAGTCCTGGGCGACGTCGTGGACCCAGACGATGTCGAGCCGGTCGGTGCGCAGGCGCCGCAGGCTGTCCTCGATCGACCGCAGGGTGGCGTCGGCCGTCCACTCGTGCACCATCTTGTTGGGGCGGCCGTGTTCGAACAGGCCGCCCTTCTCGCCGAGGTCACGGGTGGCGGGGTCCTCCACCTCGTCGAGGATGACGCGACCCACCTTCGTGCTGAGCACGTACTGGTCGCGGGGGCGTCCGGCGAGCCCGTCGCCGAGGCGTATCTCCGCCAGGCCGGAGCCGTAGAAGGGGGCGGTGTCGTAGTAACGGATGCCGTGGTCCCAGGCGGCGTCGACGGTCGCGGCGGCCTCCTCGGTGGAGACGTCGCGGAACATGCTGCCCAGCGGTGCCGTGCCCAAGCCGAGGCGACCGGGGAGCAGAGACTTGATGGTCATGAAAGGTCCTTGCGAAGAGGGGGAGGGGGCGGACTCATGGCTTTCGGCCGGGCCGCCGTTCTTGCGTCTTCGACAGTAGGATTGCCACTTCAGACTGTCCAAGACTCTCTTGGATAGAGTTGAGTCCTCGGAGGTCTTACGTGCTTGACCTGCGCCAACTGCGCTACTTCATTGCGGTGGCCGAGACCGAACACGTCGGCCGCGCCGCCGAGCAGCTCCACATCTCGCAGTCTCCTCTCAGTCGGCAGATCGCCCAACTGGAGAAGAACCTCGGCCTCACCCTGTTCGAGCGCAGCCAGCAGCGCATCCGGCTCACCCGCGACGGCGCGATCTTCCTCAGCGAGGCCCGGGCCCTGCTGCGCCACGCCGACCGGCTGGAGAACCTGGGCCGCCGGCTGGGCAGAGGCGAAGAGGGCGGCCTGTGCATCGGCTATGTCGCCGACGCCATGCACACGGGTGTGCTGCCGGGGGCGCTGCGCCGGCTGCAGGAGGAGAGCCCCGGCATCCATGTCGCGCTGTACAGCATGCCCGCGGCCGAGCAATTCGAGGGACTGCGCCAGCGCAGCCTCGACATCGCCCTGGTGCGGGAGCCACCGGACCGCGACGACCCCGTGCTCCGGGCCGCGCCGTTGCTGGAGGACCCGTTGCTGCTCGTCCTTCCGGCGGGCCACCCGCTGGCCGCGAGCGAGACGATCTCGGCGCGGGACCTGGACGGCCAGCCGTGGATCGCGGTCGAGGAGCCGGGCGACCCGGTATGGCGGGACACCTTCGTCGCCGCGTGTGTCGCCTCCGGCTTCACGCCCGACATCCGGCTCGACGCCGCGGACCCGCTGACGGCACTCGGCCTGGTGGCCTCCGGCCTCGGGCTGGCGCTGGTGCAGAAGAGCATGGTGCGCGGGGCGACGGACGCCGTGGCCGTGCGCACACTGCCCTGGCACGAGGCGTCCGTTCACCTGTGGGCGGTCTGGCATCACATCGATCTGCGGCCGGTCGTCGCCTCGTTCCGCGAGACGGTGCTGTCGGATGAGCGGGAGATGGGCGCGGGGCCACTGGCCGGTGGGCTCGCCTCCGGGGTGTGAGATCAGCCGGGGAGCCCACACCCCGGAATCCGGAGTGAGGAAGCGTCAAGGGGCGATGCCTCCAAGGACGCCACGGCCGCGACCAGGGTGGTGAGCCTCGGGTCCCGGCCGGCCAGGTCGAGCGCTTCGCGCAGGGCGCCTTCGTATGTCGGCCGGGCCTGGCGGAGCAGTACCAGACCGGCCTCGGTGACGTTGGTGTAGATCCCGCGCCGGTCGGTGGGGCACAGGTAGCGGGAGAGGAGTTCGCGGTCCTCGAGCCGGGTGACCAGGCGGGTGGTGGCGCTCTGGCTGAGGGCGACGGCCTCGGCGACCTGCTTCATCTGCAGATGCCCGTTCTCCCCGTCGTGCTGTCGGCTCAGCACGTCCAGAACCGCGTACTCGCGGGCGCTGAGCCCGTGGCGGGTGTGCAGGGCCCCCTCGAGATGCGTCTCGATCCTGCTGTGCAGCAGTGACAGGGCGCACCAGCTCTGGGCGAGGGGAGTGGCGGCGAGGTCCGGCGTGGCCATGGGTGCCTCCTGGGTGGGGCGGGGTGAGTCGGGATGGGGCGGGGCCGGGGCCCCGCGGCGGTGACGGTGACGTGATACACAGCCTGAGCAATATAGCGCGCTTGCAATTAGTGTGTATGCAAGTATCGTGGACGCTCGTAAAGGGCGGTAGCAATCACTTGGAGTGAACTTTCATGCCCATCGCACTGCTGGCCCTCGCCATCGGGGCCTTCGGGATCGGAACCACCGAGTTCGTGATCATGGGGCTGCTGCCCGAGGTCGCCGGGGACTTCGGTGTGTCCATCCCCACCGCCGGGTTCCTGGTGACCGGCTACGCGCTCGGCGTCGTGGTCGGCGCACCGCTGATGACCGCGCTCGGTACGAAGATCTCCCGCAAGCACATGCTGATGCTGCTCATGGCGCTGTTCGTGGTGGGCAATCTGCTCTCCGCGCTCGCCCCCGTCTTCGGCGTGATGGCCGTAGGACGGATCGTCGCCTCCTTCGCGCACGGCGCGTTCTTCGGCATCGGATCGGTCGTCGCGGCCGACCTGGTCGCGCCCGAGAAGAAGGCCGGTGCCATCTCGATGATGTTCACCGGCCTGACCGTCGCCAACGTCGTCGGTGTGCCGCTGGGCACCTCGATCGGCCAGTCGATGGGGTGGCGGACCACCTTCTTCCTCGTCGCGGCTCTCGGTGTGATCGGGCTGGCGGGCATCGCCAAGCTCGTTCCCGATATCCCCAAGCCGGAGGGTGTGCACCTGGTCCATGAGCTGGCCGCCTTCCGCAACGCGCAGGTGCTGCTGGCCATGGCGATGACCGTGCTCGGCTTCGGCGGTGTCTTCGCCGCGATCACCTACATCTCGCCGATGATGACCGAGGTCGCCGGCTTCGCGGACTCCTCCGTCACCTGGCTGCTGGTCCTCTTCGGGCTCGGCATGGTCGGCGGCAACCTCCTCGGAGGCCGGTTCGCCGACCGGGCGCTGATGCCGATGCTGTACGTGTCGCTGGGCGCGCTCGCGCTGGTCCTGGCCGCGTTCACCTTCACCGCCCACAACAAGATCGCGGCCGCCATCTCCATCGCTCTCGTCGGCGCCCTGGGCTTCGCGACCGTGCCCCCGCTGCAGAAGCGGGTACTGGACCACGCGGCGGGTGCGCCCACCCTCGCCTCCGCCGTCAACATCGGCGCCTTCAACCTGGGCAACGCGCTCTCGGCCTGGCTCGGCGGCCTGGTGATCTCGGCCGGACTCGGCTACACGGCCCCCAACTGGGTCGGCGCCATCCTCGCCGGATCCGCCCTGGCCCTCGCCGTCCTCTCCGCCGCCCTGGAGCGCCGCGACGCCCGCCACATCCACGACGGCGCGACCGCCGAACCGGCCCGTGTTTCGACTGCCCGGCACTGAGTTACCCGTCACCGAACAGCACCACCACCATCAAGGAGACCCACCCGCCATGAGCACCACCGAGACCGCCGTCGCCCCGCTGACCACTCAGGACGCCGAGGCCCTCGTCCAGGCCGCCCGCGCCGCCGCCGAGGCGGCCGGGGTGACGGCCGCGATCAGCGTCCTCGACGCCGGTGGCCACCTCCTGGCCTTCCGGCGCGACGACCGGGCCGTACTGATCGCGGGGGAGACCAGCACCCGCAAGGCGTTCACCGCGCTCCAGCTCAACGCCCCCACCGCGGACCTGGTCGACGCGGTCCAGCCCGGCGGCGCCTTCCACACCCTGCCCACCGCCCTCGACCGCCCGCTGCTGTTCCTCGCCGGTGGCGTCCCGGTCCACCGCGACGGCCGGCTGATCGGCGCGATCGGCGTGGGCGGCGGCGCGCCCGAGCAGGACCACGGGATCGCCACCACCGCGCTCGCGACCCTCGGCTGACCCCCGAACCACACCACATACCCGCAATCACAAGCGAACCGAGAAGGACACCATGACCTCCGTACCCAACCTCACCCTCCACACCGGCCTTGAGATCCCGCAGCTGGGCTTCGGCGTCTTCCAGGTGGAGGACGCGCAGACCACCGACGCGGTGCTCTCCGCCATCGAGGCCGGCTACCGCAGCATCGACACCGCGGCCATCTACGGCAACGAGGCCGGGGTCGGCCGTGCCCTGGCCACCTCCGGCGTCCCCCGCGAGGAGCTGTTCCTCACCACCAAGCTGTGGAACGCCGACCAGGGATACGACTCCACCCTCGCGGCCTTCGACGCCAGCGTGGCCAAGCTGGGCACCGACTATGTGGACCTCTACCTGATCCACTGGCCCACCCCCGCCCGCGACCTCTACCTGGACACGTGGCGCGCCCTGGAGAAGCTGCTGGCCGACGGCCGCACCCGCGCCATCGGCGTGTCCAACTTCCAGCCCGCCCATCTGCAGCGGCTGCTCGACCACAGCGGTGTGGTCCCGGTCATCAACCAGGTCGAGCTGCACCCCTACCTCCAGCAGGGAGAGCTGCGGGACTTCCACGCCCAGCACAAGATCGCCACCGAGGCGTGGAGCCCGCTGGCCCAGGGCGCCCTTCTCCAGGATTCCGCCCTCGCCGCGATAGCGCAGCGGCACGGCAAGACGCCCGCGCAGGTGGTCCTGCGCTGGCATCTGCAGCTGGGGAACGTCGTGATCCCCAAGTCCGTGACCCCCGCCCGCATCCGGGAGAACATCGACGTCTTCGACTTCACCCTCACCTCCGAGGACATCGAGGCGATCAACGCTCTCGACCGTGGTCAGCGCACCGGGCCCGACCCCGACACCCTCAACTGACCCCGTAACCCCTCTCCACCGCGCCGCTGTGGCCGTGCTCATCAGCCGGCCGCGGCGGCGCGGCCCGTTCCCGCCCCTGATTCCCCTCCTCCTCACCCCCGTTTCCCCTCTCCTGGAAGCCGTCTACGCGTCATGTCCACTGCCCTGAGCCGCCTGACACACCCCCACGGCGGACGCCTCACCCTCGGCCTGGAACTCCCCCTGGACAACGACTGGGGACAGTCCCGGCTGGCCACCGACCGGAAGGCGGGCCGCCCCTTCGGCGTGCCGTCCCTCGACGCACACGCCCAACTCGCCCGCCTCGCCGACCAGTCCGGGTTCGCCGCCCTGTGGGTCCGCGACGTCCCGCTGTACGACCCGCTGCACTTCGGCGACGCCGGGTCGGTGTTCGAAACCTTCACCCACCTGGGCCACCTCGCGGCGATCACCGAACGCGCCGTCCTCGGCACCGCGGCCGTCGTCCTGCCACTGCGTCGGCCACTCCTGGTCGCCAAGGCGGCCGCGACCGTCGACGTGCTGTCCGGCGGGCGCTTCATCCTCGGCCTGGCCAGCGGTGACCGTCCCGTCGAATACCCGCTCTTCGACGTCGAGTTCACCACCCGCGCCGAAACCTTCCGCAACGGCGTCGAGGTGCTGCGCACCGCCTGGTCCACCCCGCCGCCCGGCCAGGGGCTGGAACTGCCGCGGCTCGGCCTCACCGCCGACCGGCAACTCGACGTGCTGCCCAAACCCACCGCCGGGACCATCCCGATCGCGGTCGCGGGCAACGCCCAGCAGAGCCCGGAGTGGATCGCCGAACACGTCGACGCGAGCCTCAACTACCCCCGCGACCTCGGAGCGCTCCGCTTGAAGACGGAAAAGTGGCGGCGGCTGACGGCCGACCACCCCAAGCCCTATCTGACCCCCATGATGCTCGACCTCCTGCCCGACCCCGCGGCCCCCGCCACCGCCATCCGGCTCGGACTCCGCACCGGCCGGGACGGCCTCGTGGAACACCTGGAGAAGATGTCCGCCCTCGGCGTCGCGCATGTCTCCTTCAACCTGCGACCGGGCGACCGCCCCATCGAAGACGTACTGGCCGAACTCACCGACCACGTACTGCCGCGTTTCCCCTCACCGGTCGTCGCCGAGGGGCCCGTGGCGGGGTAGGCCGCCACATTCGTTTGTCCCACGTGGTAGACACAGCGTTCATCTCGTGAGAAAAAAGGTTCCAGCCCGGCGCCCCTACGGCGCCACGGGCAGCAGTGGCCGACCTTCTGAACGAGCAGTGACGTGCCTAGCGCAAGGGAGCAGGCGAATTGAGCAGGATGGGCGCGGTCGCGTCCTCGGCAGCCGCATCATCACCACCGAGGACGACCACTTTCACTCTCGACGGGGTCGGCAAGGTCTACCCGGGTGTCGTCGCCGTCTCCGACGTCACCCTCAGTGGCTATGCGGGCGAGGTGCTCGCCATCTGCGGTGCGAACGGCGCCGGCAAGTCGACGCTCACCAAACTGCTGGCCGGTCAGGAGCGCCCCACCAGCGGGCGCGTGATCGTGGACGGATACGACGGTGAGATCACCACACCCTCCGCGGCCCTGGACGCCGGAGTGCTCCTCATGCATCAGGAGCCGGTCATCGTGGACACGTTCACCGTCCAGGAGAACGTCTGGCTGACCGGCCTCAGCTCGGCCGGCCGCCGGAAGCCGTGGCAACGCGTCGGCGGCCGCGACCGCGCGGACCGCACTCGCGCGGCCCTCGGCGTGGTCGGGATGCGCGACGTGGACCTCGGTATGCCGGCCGGACGGCTCGGCCCCGGCCCCCGTCAGATGGTGGCGCTCAGCCGGTCCCAGGTGAACGAGCACCGTGTGCTGCTGCTGGACGAGACCACCGCCTCCACCACGGAGGAGCACTTCAAGGACGTCGAGGCACTCGTGCGCAAGGAGCGCGAAGCCGGTGCCACGGTTGTCTTCGTCTCGCACCGCATGCCGGAGGTGTTCGCGCTCGCCGACCGCATCGCGGTCATGCGCAACGGCTCCCTCGTCGACGTCGTCGACAGGGCGGACACGACCCCCGACGAGATCATGACGCTCATGATCGGCGAGGCCGTGATGGCCCTCGAGCCACCGGAGCCGGTGTCCGCGTCCGCCGCCCCCGCCCTGCTGGAGGTGCTGGACGTGTCCTCGGGATCCGCGTCCGGCATCTCCTTCTCGGTGCGGGAAGGCGAGATCGTCGGTATCTACGGTCTGGTCGGCAGCGGGCGCAGCTCCCTCGCCCGGTCGATTTCGGGGCATCAGCACCGCGACACCGGCACGGTACGGGTGCGTGGCCGCGAGGTGAACCCGCGCTCACCGCGGGCAGCCCTGCGCCAGGGGATCGCCTACCTCAGCGAGGACCGCAGGCGCGAGGGCTTCGTCAAGGACTTCGACAACGCCGCCAACCTCACGCTGAGCACGCTCGGCGCGTTCTCGACCGGCGGAGTGATGCACACCCGCCGTGAGCGCCGCCGGGTGGCGCGGCTGGTCTCCGACTACCGCATCAAGGGCGGCGCCGAGCGGCTGACCAGCTCGCTCTCCGGTGGCAACCAGCAGAAGGTCTGCATCGCCAAGGCGCTCGAGAGCGAGCCCGAGGTCCTCGTGCTGGACGAACCGACCAAGGGCATCGACGTCGGTGCCCGGTTGAACATCTACCAGATCGTGCGGGGCCTTTCGCAGCGGCGCAAGGCGGTCGTCGTCGTCACCAGCGAGGCCGAAGAGGCCCTGGCTCTGTGCAACCGGGTGATCGTGCTGCGCGACGGCGTCATCGCCGGCGAGTTCGTCTCGAAGACCAGCACCACCGACGACTTGACCCGTACCGCCCTCGGAGGAGAAGTCCAGTGAGCCACGACACCGCGCCCAGGACGGTCGCCGTACCACCCGCGGCCCATGAAGAAGCGCCCACCGGCGGCCTGACGCTCCGCCGCGCCGGGCAATGGGCGAAGGAGCAGTACCCGCTCTACATCCTCGTGGCGCTGCTGGTCTTCGCCGGCTTCACCTCCGACGCCTTCTTCTCCTCGTACAACATGTCCAACCTGCTGCTGCAGGTCTCGGTGATCGGCATCGTCACCCTCGCGCAGTTCCTCATCGTGCTCACCGGTGGCATCGACATCTCCGTCGGCGCGGTCGCCGGGCTCGCCGGTGTGCTCTCCGCCGGTCTCTTCGGCGGCGGGAACACCTTGCTCGCGGTGGCGGTGGCGATCGTGCTGGGCGGCGCCATCGGTGTCTTCAACGGCTACCTCATCGCCTACCGCGGGCTCGAAGCCTTCATCGTGACCCTCGGCATGCTCGCGCTGGGCCGCGGGCTCGTCTACGCCTACACCGAGGGCCAGCCGATCGCACCCCACGCCGCCGACTTCCGCACCATCGCCACGACGGCGATCGCCGGCGTCCCCGTGCTCGGCATCGTCTGGATCGTGTCCGCGATGGCCATGGCCTTCCTCACCCGCCGCACCGTGTTCGGGCGCCGTGTGTACGCGCTCGGCAGCAGCCGGGAGGCCGCCCACGCCGCCGGTGTGCCGGTGAAGGCCACCATGATCTCGGTGTATGCGATCGCCGGCGTACTGGTCGGCTTCGCGGGCTTCCTGCTCGCCGCCCGCATCGGCGCGGCCACTCCGACCGGTGGGGACAACTACGAGATCGATTCGATCGCGGCGGTGGTCATCGGCGGTGCCAGCCTCGTGGGCGGCCGGGGGCGGGTGCTCGGAGCGTTCCTGGGCACGCTCATCTTCGGCGTGATCTCCAACCTGCTGGTGCTGCTCAATGTCTCCACATTCCTGCAGGACGCCTTCCGCGGGGCCCTGATCATCTTCGCGATGGTCCTCACCACCGTCCAGTTCACCCGGCGCCGTCGGCAGAAGACCGCACGTTCCTGATCCCGGCGCATGACCCGACACGACACGGAGACCTGCATGACAACCATGCGACGGGGCTCGCTCGCCGCACTGTCGGCGGCGGTGATCGGCCTGGCCGGCTGTTCGACCATCGGTGGCAAGGCGTCCTCCAGCGGCCCCAAGGAGGCCAAGGACACCACCGACGTCACCATCGGATTCTCCCAACGGCAGCTGGACGCACCCTACTTCGCGGCCATGGTCGACGCGGCCAGGAAGAAGGCCAGGCAGCGGGGTTTCCACCTGGAGGTGCAGAACGCCGACGGTGACGCCGTCACCCAGCTGAACCAGGCCCAGACCCTGGTGGCTCAGGGCATTGATGTGCTCGTGGTCGACGCGATGAGCCCGAAAACGCAGAAGGTACAGCTCAAGGACGTGGCGGGGGAGGTGCCCCTCGTCTTCGTCGACACGGGCATCGAGGGGGTCGGCGTCACCTCCGTCTCCTCAGACAACTACGCGATCGGCAAGCTCTCCGGCCGGCTCGCGGCCAAGCGGTTCCACCACGGCTCGACGATCAGCCTGGCCATCCTCAACGGTGGCCCGGACGACGAGATCGTCGGCCCCGACCGCCAGCGGGGATTTCTCGATGGCCTGCGCGCCGGTGGCGTCAACTACCGTGTCGTGGGCAGGACTTCCGCGAACTACTCACAGGACGCCGCGGTACCGGCCACCGAGTCGATCCTCGCGGCGCACCGGAACGTCGACCTGATCGTCGGCCTCAACGACTCGATGACGCTCGGGGCCCTCAGCACACTGCGCGACAAGGGCAATAAGAAGACGCTGGTGGCCGCCGCGGCGGACGGCCAGAAGCAGGCGCTCCAGGAGATCAAGGCGGGTGGGTGCGAGGGCCGGTACATCTCCACCGGTCTGAACTCGCCGAAGCTCGCCGCCGACCTGGCTTTCGACATCGCGCTGCGGATCGGCACCGGTGACGTGGCGCCGAAGGACATCAAGAAGCAGCGGTACACCAAGGCCGCGGGCATCAACTGCGAGAACGTGGACGACTTCCTCGACCCGCACTCCGTGTTCTGATCCCGGGCGGGCCACCGTCGGGCCGCGACCATACGGCAGGGGCCGGAATCGTGAGATTCCGGCCCCTGCCGTATGGGATGCGATCGGTCAATCGCGTTGGTAAGCCGTGTCCGGCATGTCGCCGTTGATGGTGTAGCCACCGTCGACCGAGAGCGTCGCTCCGGTGGAGTACGAGGCGTCCTCGGAGGCCAGGTAGGCGATCGCCGCGGCCACCTGCTCCGCGCGGGCGACCGCGCCGAGCGGGATGCGGCGGTTCAGCGAGGCCACGACGTCGTCCGTGTAGAGAGGCGTGGTCAGCGCGGACCAGGTCGCTCCGGGACGCACCGAGTTGACCGTGATGCCGTACTCGGCCCACTCGCCCGCGAGGGTGAAGGTGAGCGCGTCGATCCCGCCCTTGGAGGCGGCGTAGGCGGCCGCCTCGCGCAGCGAGATCACCGAGTGGATCGACGAGACGTTGACGATACGGCCCGGCTGCTTCGCCGCCACCATATGCCGCGCGACCGCGGTCGCCATGAGGAACGTGCCCCGCAGGTTGACGCCGAGCACCGTGTCGAAGTCTTCCACGCCCATCTCGAGGGCGGGGGAGATACGAAGGATGCCCGCGCTGTTGACGAGCGAGAACGGGACGCCGAGCGTGGCCACCACGTCGTCCACGGCGGTCCGCACCTGGTCACCGTCGGAGACGTCCACCGCGAAGGGCGTGGCGGAGCCACCGGCGTCGGCGATCGTGCGCGCGGACTCCTCGGCGCGCTCGGCCGAGATGTCGAAGACGGCGACGGAGCCGCCCTCGCTCGCGATGCGCTCGGCCGCGGCCCGGCCGATGCCCGCCCCCGCCCCGGTGACGATCGCGACGCGATCGGTGAATCGGCTCATGCCACGCCCTTTCCCTCGTCCGGCACGGTGATCAGCACCGGCACACCCCGTTCGTCGACATCGACCGGCACCTCGTCCTCGGCGATCTCGTGCACGCCGAGCGTGAACTGGGCGCTCAGCGTCGATCCGCCGGCGATCACGGGCACGCCGGGGCGCTCCAGCCTCTCGCCGAGCGGCATGAACGGCGAGATGGAATGCGGTTCGACCGCCACGATGTGTTCGGTGCCCCACCAGGGGTAGTCGCCGGGTGCGTGGCACTCCTGCCACACCCAAATCTCGGGGAACAGCTCGGACTGCCAGCTCATCGTCGCCACCAGGCCGCAGCCGGGTGAGCGCAGCCCGAACCACCCGCCGGTGACGGTGGCGTAACCGAGGTCGGCCGTCGGGCCATCGCCCGGCGCGAGCTCGAGGGCTCCCACGCCCGGGGCCACGGCGGGCACCCGTCGCGTTTCGCCCGGTGCCATCCACTGCCGGGCGCCGAAGTCCTCCGGGTGCGCGGTGAGTTCCTCGAAGGGGCCGTACACGGTGGCCGCGCGGGCCACGGTCGCGGTGTTGAAGGCGGGATGCAGGCCCCAGTTCGAGGGGAGGTCCCGCGTCGACAGATTCTCCACCTCACTTCGGAAACGCAGTACGGAGCCGTCGAGCGAGAAGGTCTTCGTCATACGGAACGGGTAGCGGGCGAGTCGGGTGACGCACCGTAGCGCGGTCCCCTCCTCCATCTCCACGGTCCCGGCCGTCCAGGAGCGGCGAGCCGCCTCACCGTGGAACGGCAGCGGAGCGCCGTGCACGGTGGTCGGTGGTCCCGCGTTCGGGAACAACTCCTGCACGCCGCCCGCGTAGTTGTCGAAGAACGACACGTCGCTCGCGTCCGCCGCGTCGGACGCCGGCACCCGGTCCACCCAGCGCGGGTTGCGCCACAGGATCTCCTCGCCGGTGGCCTTCCAGACCAGTGAGAGGATGTCGGTGCCCCGGGCCGGGTTCACCAGCACCGTGACCGCGTCGTTCTCCAGTGTCCACGCACCGCCGTCGACGGGCCGGACCGCTGTTTCGCTGGCCATGCTCACTCCCATCCGATGACCGACTTGCCGACGCTGCCCGCGGCGAAGTCCGCGAAGGCATCGGGGCCCTCCTCGATCGAGGAGACGCTGGTGATGATCGGAGCGAGGTCGACACCGAGCCGGCCGGCCTCCGCCACGGCCTCCATCATCAGCGGCACGCTGAAGACGAACATGCCGCGCAGGGTCACCTGACGCATGATCAGGTCCGGCACCGGGTCGATGGCGAAGTCGGGGCCGAGCCCCACGAACACCACCGTGCCCCAGGTCTTCACGACCTCGACGGCGGTACGGCGGCCATGGACGTTCCCGGAGGTGTCGATGACGGCGTTCGCGCCCCCGGGTACCACGGTCTCGATGTCGAAGCCCGCGGCATCATGGATGTCGGAGTAGCCGAGGCTTTCGGCGAAGGCGCGGCGTTCCGGGCTCGGGTCGGTGCCGACGGCGCGCAGCCCGAATGCCTTGGCCCAGGCGAGCACGGCGAGCCCGACCGGGCCGACGCCGATGACGACCACGGTCTCGCCCGGCCGCACCTCCGAGCGGAGCAGCGCCTGGTAGGCGGTCGTGGCACCGCAGGCGAGGAACGCGCCGACGGGGAAGCTCACCTCGTCGGGCAGCACCACGCAGTCCTTGGCCGTGACGACCAGCTCGTCCTGGCAGCCACCGGGCCGGTTGAGCGAGTACACCCGTGCACCGCGCTCGCAGTGCACGTCCCAGCCGCGCCGACAGCTTTCACACTGGCCGCAGCCGGAGTAGTGCTGTACCGCGACACGGTCGCCCACCTCGGGGTGGCTCACGCCGGGGCCGACCGCCTTGACCACTCCGGCGATCTCATGGCCGGGCGTCATCTCGGGCGAGCGCGGCTGAGTCGCCCGCCGCATCTCCTCGTGCGTCATATGGAAGTAGTGCAGGTCGCTTCCGCACAGCCCTGCGGCCTTCACATCGAGGATCAGCTCGCCCGGTCCGGGCTCGGGGAGCGGGGCGTCGACGACGGCGACCCTCTCCTTCGCGGCGAACCGCAGCGCACGAACCGTGGCGGTCGGCGCGGTGGTGGTCGTCATGGTGTCTCCTTTCCTGGGGCGCGGGAGGCGCGGGGTGCGGGTCGGCGCAGTGCCGAGATGTCCGCGGCGTACAGCACCGAGTCGGTGGTGACGGCGGGGTCGACGGTGCCGAGTGGCGGCGAACAGCAGAGGTAGAGAACGGACTGGTCGGCGCCGCCGAGGGCGACCGCGTAGGCGCTGAGGCCGCCGGTTTCGACGAAGGCGAGGGGGGTGCCGTCCGGCGCGAGCAGCTGTGCGCCGTGCCCGATCGAGGAGGCGACCCAGATCCGGTCGTGTGCGTCGATGGCCAGACCGTCGGGCAGTACGGGCAGCTCGCGGGTGGCGCGTTCGATGTCGAGGTGGCCGGGCGGGCTGCCGAACTGCTTCCACACCCGCGGCTCCCCGAGCGTGGGTTGCCCGTCGCTGCCCCAGGTCACCGGCCACGAGGAGATGCGTCCGGCGAAGGTCTCGGCCACGAGCAGCCGTCGGCGGTCGGCGGTGAGCACCATGCCGTTGGGGAAGTTAAGGCCGTGGCCCTGCAGATCGGCTCCGCCGTCGGGGGAGATCCGCACCAGGGCCGTCTCGCGCAGGGATGCGGGCTCGGCGTCCGTATTGCCGAAGTTGCCGACGAGGGCCCAGCCGGACTCGGTGACGATCATGTCGTTGGCGACGCCCTCGATGAGGTCGCCGAAGCGCGACACGGTGGTGAGGGCCCGGCCGTCCCACCGCAGCAGGGCGCGCTCCAGCATCGAAACGACGAGCAGCGAGCCGTCGGGCGTGAATCCGAGCCCGGACGGGCGGCCCGGCACCTCGCACACCGTGCGCACCTCATGACGGGTGGTCGGCGAGCGTCCCGCGCGGAAGGCGAGTACGCGCTGGCTGTAGAAGTCGGAGGCGAACAGCTCGCCGTCGCGCCATCGGGGCCCCTCGAGGAAGGTGAACCCGCCGGCGACGGGATTGGCGTGGACGGTCGTCACCGATGGGCACATAGGGCTCCTGTTCGTCGTGGCACCGCGACGAGCGATCACGAAGGCGGCCACGGTACATTCTCATGGTGCGGACTAGTTGTCTAGTGAGTGAGAATTTATGGGCGGCGGTGCGACCCGGTGTGCGGTGCGGTTACGCACGCTCCCGCGCGAACCAGGGCTCCAGGCTCCGATAGGCGTCCAGGAACTCCCGGTGGCGCGCGGCGTAGTCGCGGTGCCGGTCCGCGGACGGGGTGAACTCCGCCTCTACCGTTGAGAGTTCGCGGGCCACCTCGAACCCGTCGACCAGGCCGCTGCCCACGGCGGCGGTGACGGCGGCACCGAGGCTGTTGGCCTCCTCGACGATGCTGCGGCGGCGTACGCGGGCTCCCCAGACGTCGGCGAGGATGCGCAGCCAGGTGTCGCTCGCCGCGCCCCCGCCGATGGCGTCGACGCGGTCGACCGGATGCCCGGCCTCGCGGAAGGCGGTGACGCAGGTCGCCAGGTTGAAGGCGACTCCCTCCAGGACGGCCTTCGTCAGATGCGCGGGGCCATGGTGCCGGGAGAGTCCGACGAAGGCGCCGCGGGCGTCGGCGTTCCAGTACGGCGAGCGCTCGCCGAGCAGATGGGGCAGGAAGTAGAGCCCCGTGGTGTCGGCGTCCTCGATCCGCGCGAGGGTGCGGGCGATGCGCTCCGTGCCGTCGTCAGGGCGCAGCACATGCGCGATCCACTCGAGTGAGGCGCCGCCCGCCTGCATGGTGGCCGTCGGCACGTAGTGTCCGGGCAGGACGTGGTTGAACGTCATGGTGCGCATGGCCGGGTCGTACAGCGGCCGCCGGGCCGACATCGAGATCCACGAGGAGGAGCCGAGGTAGGTGTAGGCGCTGTCGTCGGATGTCAGCACCCCGGCGCCGAGCGCGGCGAGGGGGCCGTCTCCGCCGCCGATGACGACGGGGACTCCGGCGGGCACCCCGGTCTCCTCCGCGACGTGCGCACGGACCCGGCCGACGACCGAGGTGGACTCCACGATGTCGGGCAGCAGGCCCGGGTCGATGGCTGCCGCGTCGAGCACGGCTCGCGACCAGACGCCCGCCCGCTGGTCGAAGGCGTTGGTGCTGGAGGCGTCGGAGGGATCGGTGGCGAGCGCGCCGGTCAGACGCTGGACGATGTAGTCCTTGGCCAGGCATACGTGGGCCACCCGACGGAAGGTCCGTGGTTCGTTGTCGCGTACCCACATGACCTTGGCCAGTGAGTAGGTGGGATGGATCCGGTGCCCCAGCAGCCGGTAGGCGCGCTCCTCGCCGAGTACGGCGGCCAGCGTCCTCGCCTGCTCGGCGCTGCGGTGGTCGGCCCAGATCATCGCGGGCCGCACGGGCCGGTGCGCGCGGTCGAGCAGCACGGCCCCCATCATCTGGCCGCTGAACCCGATGACGCTGATCCGCTCCCGGGGTGTCCCGCTGCGGACGAGCAGTTCACGGCCGGCTTGGCAGACGGCCTGCCACCAGGAGTCGGGGTCCTGTTCCGCGATGCCGCCGCCGCGGAAGTCGGTGTCGTAGCGCACGGTCACCGCCGCCACCAGCCGGCCGTCGTCGGTGTGCAGGGACGCCTTGTTCCCGGTGGTGCCGAGGTCATGGGCGATGATCACGGATGTCTCTCCAGCTTCCTGGTGTCCGGGCGTGGCCTTCCGTGACCCGGGTGGTCACGCCGTGGAGCCCGCGGCGGATCTCGTCGCACATGGGGAGTGCGCGGACGGCCCTGGCCGTCGAGGTGGCGCCCTGTCGATGGAGCGCTGACGCAGGTCACTGTCATCCTGTCCGTACAGGATGTCAAGAGCGATTGATCCGCACTCCGGGCTCCGGGCCCCAGGCCGTGAAGGGGCGTGAGGGGAGTCGAGGGGGTGTGAGGAGCTTCGAGGGGGCTTCAGGGATCGCGGCAAAGGCGGCGGACCCGATGTCGCGTCAGGTCCGCCGCCGAGGTGGGAGTTCGGTGAAGATCAGAGGGCGGGAGTCAGGCGCGGCCGAAGCCGGCCACGCCGCGGGCCGGTCACCGGGAGCTGTCGCTCACCAGCATCGACGGTGGCGCTCCGGCCCGGCGCCGCCTGCGGACATGCACCTGGAAACGGCTGCGGTCCGCGCGGTGGTAAGCCGTGAAGTACTCCACCGGCCTGCCCTCCTGGTCCCAGGCGGTGCTGCGCAGGAGCAGCACCGGATCGTGGGCGTCCACGCCGAGCGCCTCGGCCACCGACGGGGCGGCGGGCACCGCCTCCACCAGACGCCTGCCATGGTCCAGGCTGACGCCGTACTTGTCCTCCAGGAGGGCGTAGAGCGACTGGCGCGTCAGGTCTTCGTCGAGCAGTCCGGGCGCCACCTGGTGCGGCAGCCAGGTGCTGGTCAGCGCCCACGGCTCGTCGTTGACGTAGCGCAGTCGCTCCAGATGGAGCAGCGGCGAGCCCTCCTCGACCTCCAGCTCGCGGGCGGCGTCCGCCGTCGCGGGGGCGAACTCCAGCCGGCGCACCGTGCTGACCAGCACGGAACCGCGGGCGGCCACATCCTCGTACAGGCCCGTCATCGACTGGAAGAGCGACTCGTCGACCTTGCGGGCGGCCACGAACGTGCCCTGCCCCTTGCGCCGCACGATGCGGCCCTCGCCCTCCAGTTCGTCGAGGGCCTGGCGCACGACGGTCCGGGAGACGCCGTACTGCTCGCACAGGCTCACCTCACCGGGCAGGCGCTCACCCACCTTCCAGACGCTGCCGAGCTGCGGCAGCAGCAACTCCTTGAGCTGCGCGTAGAAGGGCAGTGCGGCGCTGCGGTCAATCCGTCCGGGTTCCACGACGCCAAGCGTAGCGCTAGGCAGGAAGACAACAGCCCGTCCTCTTGACATCCTGTACGTACAGGACGTCTTATCGCTGCCGGAGTCCACGCGAGGAGACATCATGTCCTGGTATCAGGGTGCCCGGATAGCGGTCACCGGAGCCGCCGGAGGCATCGGACGGGCCACCTGCGCGCACCTGGCCGGTCTGGGCGCCGAGGTGTACGCCCTCGATCTCACCGAATCGCCCGTCGGGCGATCCATCCGCTGCGATGTCACCGACGAGGACAGTGTGGCGGCCGCGATCGCCACCGTTCTCACCGAGGGCGGCCGGATCGACGGTCTCGTCGCGGCCGCCGGGGTGGTCGAGGACGACGTACCCGCGGAGCGGATGAGCGCCGCCGAGTTCGACCGGGTGCTCGGCGTCAATCTGAGGGGGACGTTCCTCAGCTGCGCCGCGGCCGCCCGGCGGATGCTCGACGGGGCAGGGGGCCGGATCGTCACGGTCTCCTCGATGTCCGGCACTCATATCGTCAACCACCCGCAGAAGCAGTCCGCGTACAACGCCTCCAAGGCCGCGGTGAGCGCGCTGACGCGTTCGCTGGCCGTCGAATGGGGCCCGCGCGGCGTGCGGGTCAACAGCGTCGCGCCCGGCTATGTCGCCACCGCGCTCAACGACCTCAAGCAGCACCTGCACACGCGCTGGAAGGAGGGCACCGTCGCCGGACGGTTCGCGGAACCCGAGGAGATCGCCGCGGCCATCGCCTGGCTGCTCGGTGACGAGGCCGCCTACTGCGTGGGCACGGAACTGCTGATGGACGGGGGCTTCGCACTCCGATGAGCACATCGAGCACATCGAGGACACCGGGCGGCGCAGGGGAACGGGGAACGATGGACCGGCGGGTGACCGTGACCGCGGACGGTGAGGTCATCGTGGAGGAGGTGGCACGTGCGCGGCCCGCGGCCGGCGAGGCGCGGGTACGCACCCTGCTGACCGGCATCTGCGGCTCGGACGTACACGCCCGCCGCGGCGAACACCCCTTCATCTCCCGGCCGTACCACCCGGGACACGAGGCCGTCGGCGTGGTCGCCGGCATCGGCCCCGGCGTCACCTCCGTGGCCGAGGGGGACCGGGTGCTGCTCGAGCCCAATCTGGTGTGCGGGACCTGCCGCCACTGCCGCTCCGGCCGCTACAACATCTGCGGGGGACTGCGCGTGGTCGGCTGTCAGACGGCCGGGGCGATGGCGGACAGCTTCACCGTTTCCGCCGACCGGCTGCACCGGGTGCCCGATCGGCTCACCGATGTCCAGGCCGTGCTCGTCGAACCGCTGGCCACTCCCGTCCACGCGGTGCGCCAGGCCGGGGACCTCGTCGGCGGGGGCGTGCTGGTCCTCGGCGCCGGGCCGATCGGGCTGCTCACCGCCCTGGCCGCGCGCGCGGCGGGCGCGCGGACCGTGATCGTCACCGACCCGGTGGCGGCGAAGCGGGACCGGGCGGTGCGGCTGGGAGCGGACGCGGCGCTCGCGTCCGGCACCCCCGGTCTGCCGGACCTGGTCAGGGAGCGGCTCGGCGGCGGCGCGGACGTGGTGTTCGACTGCGTATCCGTGTCCGCCTCGATCACCCAGGCCGTCCAGTCCGTCGAGAAGGGCGGCACCGTCATGGTCGTCGGCGTGCCCCAGGGCCCGTCGAGTGTCCCGCTGGACCTCGTCCAGGACCGCGAGATCACCGTGCGGGGCTCCCTCATGTACGTCGGGGAGGACGTGCGCGCCGCGATGTCGCTGCTCGAGACCGGCGTCGTACCGGCTGACGAGTTCGTCACCGCCACCTTCCCCCTGGAGCGAGCGGACGAGGCGTTCCGGGCCGCCGGTGGCCCGGACCAGATGAAGGTGCTGGTGACGGTCGGCTGACCGGCCCGCCGACGCACCGAAACCGTCAGAACCGAGGAGACGGCGTGAAAGCCATCGTCTACGACCGACCGTATGCGTTCCGCTACACCGACCTGCCGGATCCCGAGCCGGGCCCGGCCGAGGTACGTCTGCGCGTCCTGTCCGCGGGGGTCTGCGGCACGGATGCCCATCTCCACCGCGGTGAGTTCTCCCCCCGTTATCCGCTCACCCCCGGACACGAGGTGGTGGGCGAGGTGGAGTCGATGGGGGAAGGGGTGACGACTCTCGCCGTCGGACAGCGCGTCGCCCTCAACAACCGTGTCTCATGCGGTACGTGCGCCAACTGCCGCCGCGCCAGACCGGCCTTCTGCACCCGGCTGCGCGACCACGGTGTCACACGGCCGGGCGGCTTCGCCGAAATGATCGTGGTGCCCGCGTCCCACTGCCACCCCGCCGATGACATCCCCCTGGACGTCGTGGCCTTCGCCGAGCCCGTCGCGTGTGCCGTGCACGGCATGGACGTGCTCGCCCCGCAACCCGGCAGCGATGTCCTCGTCTTCGGCGCCGGCACCACCGGGCTGCTGCTCGCGCAGTTGCTGGCCGCCAGTGGCGCGGGGCGGGTGACCGTCGCGGCGCCGACCGAGGCCAAGCTGAAACTGGCACGGGACTTCGGCGCCGACGAGACGGTGGTCATGGACCGCCACGACGCCTCGGCCTCCCGCGTCGCGCTGCGCACACTGGCACCCGACGGCTTCGACACCGTTGTGGACGCGACCGGCGCCCTCGCCGTGATCGAGCAGTGCCTGCCGCTCACCCGCGATGGCGGGACCGTCTTCCTCTACGGCATGGCCGGGGAGCGCGAACGTATCGAACTCTCCCCGCACGAGATCTTCAGCCGGGAGCTGACCGTCCGCGGATCCTTCACCCAGGCGTTCAGCTTCGATCGCGCGCTGCGGGTCCTGCGCACGGGCCGGGTGCGCACCGACGGCATGATCACCCATCGGTTCGGGCTGGACTCCTACGGCGCCGCCCTCGACGCCGTCCGGGACGACCGCGGCTGCATCAAGGCGGTCATCCACCCCTGACCCGGGACGTATGCGCATTGGCCCCTACAGAACGCGGCCGACCTCGGCGGGCGAGGTCGGCCGCGTCCCGGAGGGGCGCCCTGGACAGGTGGGTCAGGACGTGCCGGAGGATGTGCCGGGCCGCACCGCCGAGTGGCGTTCACCCGGCGCCGCTCGTGGCGGCGTCGGAGTGGCCGTCTGGGTGTTGCCCATGGACTGCAATGCGGTGGCCACGATGGTCATTTCGGCGACACAGGCCCGCTGGGGGAGGGTGATGGCCGCCAGGCACGCCTCGGCGATGTCCTGTGGCTGGACGAACAGGTCGCGAAGTTCCCGCGGCGGGGGTTCGGGCCGGTCGTCGAGGATCGGGGTGTTCACGATGCCCGGCAGGATGGTGCACACCCGTATGCCGTTGCCGTACTCGTCCCGGCCGGCTCCCCGGGCGAGGCCCAGGAGCCCGGCCTTGGCGGCCTGATAGGCCGGGCCGGTGTGATCGGGCCATGCCCCGGCCACGCTCGACAGGATGACCACGTCGCCGTGGGCCTCGCGGAGCCGGGGGAGCAGGGCGTGCAGCAGGTAGAACGTCCCGCTCAGATTGGTGGCGAGCATGGAGTCCCAGGCCGGGGGAGTCAGCTCGGCCAGGCGCCGCTCGGGGATGTTGGTTCCGGCGGCACACACCAGGGTGTCCACCGGGCCGGACATCTGCTGCGCCCAGTCCCGTACCGCCTCGGGGTCACCGACGTCCACACCGTGGTGGTGCAGACGGTCCGCCACGGGCGCGGCGTCCCGAGCCTGTTCCTCGATCAGATGGCCACGCCGGGCCAGTCCGTGAACGGTCGCGCCCGCCTCGAGGAAGCGCCGTACGATCGCGAGCCCGATTCCGCTGCTCGCTCCGCTGACCACGGCGGTGCGCCCGCTCATGTCTCCGGGCCGGCCGGAAGGGTGGCTGTTCATGGGGTGTCCTCGGCCGCGGGCGGTCAGAAGGTGCCGTCGATCGTGATGCCCCCGTCGACGCGGAGGGTGGCACCGTGCACGAAAGAGGCGTCGGGGGAGAGGAGGAAGGCGATGGAGGTGGCGATCTCGGCGGGCTCGGCCAGCCGCCGCATCGGGGTGCGCCGCACCAGCATCTCCCGGTCGAGCGCTCCCGACTCCAGGCCACTGCGCACCATCTCGGTGGCCACATATCCCGGTGCCACCGTGTTGACCCGGATGCCGGCCGGGCCCCACTCGGCCGCCAGGGTCCGGGTGAGGCCCAGCACTCCGCTCTTTGCGGTGGCGTAGCCGAGCCGGCCGGGGAGCCCGAAGGTCGACCCGACGGAACCGATGTTGACCACACTGGCCCGGCGGCTGCGGGCCAGCAGCGGGTAGGCTCCGCGCGCGCAGTGCATCGCGCCGGTGAGATGGACCGCGAGCTGATGGGCCCACTGCCGGCTGTCGAACTCCTGGGCCGCCTGCCGGAAGATCACCCCCGCGCCGTTGACCAGCGCGTCGAGCCCACCGGCCCGCGTCGTGATGTCCTCGAACATGGCGGTGACACTGGTTTCGTCGGTGACGTCGACGGCGACGGCCAGGTGCCCCCCTGCCACGGGGGACGCCGCGTCGAGGGCCGCGACCTGGTCCTGGGCGGCGTCGCTCTTGAGGTCGGCGACGACGACACGCCAGCCGCGCTCGGCAAGGACCCGGGCCGTGGCGGCCCCGATCCCCTGTGCGGCGCCGGTGATGAGAACGGTGGGGTCAGCCATGGGACTTCTCCGTGGTGGATTCGGTGGGCCGGGCGTCGTGGACGCCCGGTGTGGAGGATCGCTTCAGGGACTCGCGGTAGGGGTCGGGGCTGATCAGCGCCGTGCACACGGTGATCAGCGCCATCGCCGTCATATAGAGGGCGATGAGGTGGTAGCCGTCGCCCGCCTCCAGCAGGGCGGTGGCGATCAGCGGGGACAGGCCGCCGGCGAGGACACTGGCCGCCTGTGAGCCGATCGAGGCGCCGCTGTAGCGGACCTCGGGCTCGAACAGCTCGGCGAAGTAGGCGGATTGCGGTGCGTACACCGCGTGGTTGCCGACGTTGACGCACAGGATCGTGACGAGATAGATGATCGGCAGCGACTCGCTGTCGAGTGCCCAGAAGAAGGGCCAGGACAGGGCGGCGAGCAGGACGGAACCGAAGAGCACGACGGGCCGGCGTCCGACCCGGTCCGACAGCCGTCCCCACAGGGGCAGGCTGATCAGCCCCAGGGCGGCCGTGATGACCACCCCGATGAGCAGGTCGTCGCGTTCCAGCGTGAGCACCGTCGTGCCGTAGGTGAGCACGAAGGTGGTGTGGATGTAGAAGGTGCTGTTCTCGGCGAACCTGATGCCCGCGGCGCGCAGGACGTTCCCGGGCTGGGTGCGGAGCACGGCGATCACCGGCCGTCGCTCGATCCGGCCCTCCTTCTCCATCGCGCGGAACACCGGGGACTCGCTCACCCGGAGCCGGATGACGAGCCCGAGCACGATGAGCACCGCGGAGCCGAGGAAGGGAACGCGCCAGCCCCAGTCCTGGAAGTCGTGGTCGCTCATGTTGCCCGACAGGGCGAAGAAGGCCAGGTTGGCGATGAGCATTCCGGCGGGAACCCCCATCTGCGGCCAGCTGCCGTAGAAGCCACGGCGGTTGGGCGGTGCGTGCTCGACCGCCATCAGGGCCGCCGCGCCCCATTCGCCGCCCACTCCGAATCCCTGGACGACCCGCAGGGCCACCAGGAGCAGGGGCGCGGCGGCACCCCAGGTGGAGTAGCCGGGAAGCAGCCCGATACAGAAGGTGCTGCCGCCCATGAGCAGCAGCGAGAGCACCAGCATGGACTTGCGGCCGATCTTGTCCCCGAAGTGTGCGAAGACGACGCCGCCGATGGGCCGGGCGGCGAACCCCACGGCGTAGGTGCTGAACGCGAGGAGCGTTCCCACCAGGGGCGAGGTGTCGGCGGGGAAGAAGAGCGTGTTGAAGACCAGGGCCGCGGCGATGCCGTAGGTGAAGAAGTCGTACCACTCGATGGCCGTTCCGATCATGGTCGCCCAGGCCACGGTGCGGATGTTGGGTGTGCCGGCGGGGGGACGGGAGGGCCGTGTGATGACGGAGGGAAAATTCATGGCCGGATCCTTCGGGGCGGGGAGAGGAGGGGAGGAGCGGGTGTCCCGCGGCCCGGTGTGTCTCAGTCCGGGAGCAGGGTTTCCTTCAGGACCGGGCTCGGCCGCCGGGCGAGCTCGTCGAGGAGCTCCCCGGCCCGGCCGAGCGGCCGGGAGCGCTTGAGACCGTCGAGGGCCGGGACGAGCCCTTCGGCCAGCAGGCCCATCGCGTGGGTGAAGTCCTCGCGCTGGTACATCTGGACGCCGATGAGCTCGCGTTCGCCGCGCTGGAGCACCACTCCGCCGATGGTCAGTTCGGCGGGGCTGATGCCCACCAGGACGGTTCGGCCGCCACGGCAGGTCGCCGTCAGCGCCTGCGTGGTGGTGGCCTGCGCACCGACGCAGTCGAACACCACGTCCGCCCCCTCGGAACGGATGTGGTCCCCGGTCGCGAGAAGTGGCTGGGCGGCCGTCGTCCGCACGTGGTGCGGCACCCCGAGCCGGTGGGCGAGGTCCAGCCGCAGCGGGTCCCGGTCGGTCACCACCACATGGCCGACGCCCCGGGCGGCGAGCACGAGCGAGCAGAAGACGCCGATGGGCCCCGCACCGATCACCAGGACCTGATCACCGGCGTCGACGCGGGCCCGGCCGACCGCGTGCACGGCCACCGTCAGCGGTTCGATCAGGACCCGCAGTTCCTCGGGCACCCGGGGGTCGATCCGCAGGAGATGGCGTGGCGGGACGGTCAGGAACCGGGCCATGGCGCCGTCGATCTGGCCGCCGACGAACCGCATCCGCGCACACAGCTGCTCACGCCCTCGCGCGCAGTTGTGGCAGGTGCCGCAGCCGGCCGGGGGAACGATGACCACGGGGGTGCCGGGGACGAGCGGTGCGGCGCCGGTGGCGTCGGAGGCCACGGCGTGTTCTTCGACGGTTCCCCACGCCTCGTGCCCGAGGACCAACGGGGGTTTGAGCACGGCGTGCTCGCCCGACCACATCTTCAGGTCGCTGCCGCACACGCCGACTTCGCGGACCCGGACACGGACCTCGCCGGGTGGCGGGGGACCGGTGAGGTCCCGCTCGACGAGGGCGACCCGCCGGGGCGCGGTGACACGGATCTGACGCTGGTGGATGGCCGGGGCCCGCGACTCCTTCTCGGTCACGGGCGCGGAGTGGTCGGGGAGGGTCATCGCATCTCCTTGGCTCTGGCGAAAGCCCACCTCGGTGGTGGTGTGACGGCGACCACCGAGACATTCTCATGGCATGGACGACGTGTCCAGTGAGTGGTAACTTCCGATGTCGATGGTGACGCGGACCAGACCCGGCCGTGCCACCGATCGGGCTCACCGACTGGGCTCACCGACTGGGAGAGACACCGAATGACTGCACAGACGCCGGCCGAGCCGGCGGACAGCGAACTGATCAAGCACATCGAGGAACGGGCCCTGTTCGCCCGCCTGGAAACCGTGCGGCTGATCTCGATCGCCAAGACCGGCCACTACGCGTCCGGATTCTCCTGCGCCGAGATCCTGGCCACCCTCTACTACGGGGTGATGCGGCTGCGTCGCGGCGAACCGGACTGGCCCGACCGCGACCGCTTCCTCTTCGGCAAGGGCCACGCGGCGGCCACGCTGTATCCGCTGCTGGCCGACTGGGACTTCTTCGACGCGGCCGAACTCGACGAGTACACCCGCCTGGGGAACGCCTTCGGCGACCACCCGGACATGACCCGCATCCCCGGGATCGACTTCAGCTCCGGGTCGCTCGGCCACGCCCTGTCCGCCGGGACCGGCATGGCGCTGGGCGGCCGCCTCCAGCGGCGCCCGTACACCACGTTCGTCCTGCTCGGCGACGGAGAGCTGCACGAGGGACAGGTCTGGGAAGCGGCCCTGGGCGCCGCACACCACCGGCTGGGACGGCTGGTCGCCATCGTCGACCGCAACGACCACTCACTCGACGGCCGCATCGACGGCGTGACCGGGATCGAACCACTGCTGGACAAGTGGCAGGCGTTCGGATGGCAGGCGCACGAGGTCGACGGACACGACGTCCCGGCCCTGCTGACCCTGCTGCGCTCGCTCGCCGAGGACACCGGCCGCGACCGTCCGGCCGTGGTCGTCGCCAACACCGTCAAGGGAAAGGGGATCTCCTACATGGAGTCCGAGTTCGGATGGCATCTCGGCTGGCTGGCCGAGCAGGACGAGGCCAACGCCCTGGCCGAACTGCGGGGGACACGGTGAGCGTCGCGCCCGGTCTGCAGCCGGAATCCTGGCATCTGCTGAGCCTGCTGGAACAGGCTCCGGGCCTTCAGGCCCTCGGCGACACCCTCGCCGACCTCGCCGACGAGGGCCATCCCGTCGTCGTCGGCACCGCCGACCTGAAGTACTCCAACGGACTGGTGCGCTTCCAGGACCGACACCCGGACAAGTACCTCCAGTTCGGGATCTCCGAGCAGCACATGGTGTCCACCGCGGCGGGCCTGGCCACCACCGGCCTGCGGCCCTACGTCGCCACCTTCGCGTCCTTCATGGCGCTGCTGGCCTGCGAACAGATCCGCACCGACGTCGCCTACACCCGCCAGCCCGTCCGGCTGATCGGCCACCACGCGGGCATCACCCTGGGCTTCTACGGGACCTCCCACCACGCGACCGAGGACCTCGCCATCACCCGGAGCATCGCCGGGCTCACCGTGATCGCACCGGCCGACACCGCGGCCCTGGCCGCGGCGCTGCGCGCCTCGGTGGACCACCCGGGACCGGTCTACTTCCGTATCGGCCGTGGCCGGGACCCGGACGTCTACCCGGCCGGCACCACCCTGGAGATCGGAAAAGCGGTCGAGCACGGCACCGGAAGCGACCTCACGCTCATCGCCACCGGCTCCATGGTCCACCCCGCCCTGGAGGCCGCGGCGGCGCTCACCGCGGACGGGTACAGCGTCGGGGTGCTCGACATGCACACCGTCAAACCGCTGGACGAGGCGGCGGTGCTCAAGGCCGCGCGAGGTTCCCGGCTGCTGATGACGGTGGAGGAACACAATGTGCTCGGCGGCCTCGGCGGCGCCGTGGCCGAGCTGATCAGCGAGCACGGCGTGCCGGTCCGGCTGCACCGCCACGGGATCCGGGACCAGTACAGCCTCATCGGCCCGCCCACGCATCTGTACCGGCACTACCGGCTGGACGCCGCCGGAGTCGAGGCCGAGGCCCGTGATCTGCTGCTCGCCGGGGGCAGTTGACCCTGCAAGGGGACCGGTCGCCCGCACGTCACCTGCCCGCCCCGCCGCAAACGCCGGGGCGGGCATGCGGCATTGCCGGGTCAGCCGAAGTCGGCGACGGCTCCGGCCACCGCCTTCCAGCCCAGCGCCCGCGAAACCTCCTGGCCGGCCTCGACCAACCGCTCACGCAGACCGGCCGTGTCCGCGCCGAGGATCGCCTCCCGTACCCCGCTGATGGACAGCGCGGCACGCACCTGCCCCCGGTAGTCCAGGATCGGCACGCCGAGCGCGGCCACGCCGATGGTGACGTCCTGGTCGCTGACCGAGATTCCGGCGTCGAGGGTCTCCTCCAGCACCGGCACCAGCGCGTCCGCCGTGACCGGGGTGGACGGGGTGAACTGCTCCAAGGGCCCCTGTTCGAGGTAGTCCGGCCAGGTGGAGCGGTCCTGGAAGGCCAGCAGGACACGCGAGGCCGCCCCGGCGTGCAGCGGCAGCGCACCGCCGAGCTTCAGGGCGAGGGACTGGACCCGCCGGCCGTCCAGCCGCTCGATGCACACCGCCTCACGGCCGCGCCGGACGCACAGATACACCGTCTCGCCGGTCTCGTCGTGGAGCCGCTCCATCACCGGCTGCGCGAAGCGCCGCTCGTCGAACCGCTCCACCACGGCGGTGCCGAGGCTGAGCAGATGGAAGCCCAGACGGAAGGTGCCGCGCCGGCTGCCACCCTCCACCATGTCGAGGTGCTGGAGGCTCGACAGCAGCCGGTAGACCGAGCTACGGGGCTCGCCCAGCTCCTCGGCGAGTTGGGCGGCCGTCGCCTCTCCTCGCGCCGCGAGCAGATCGAGGACCTCAACGGACTTGCGGACGAGAGCCAGACCACCATCATGCGCCACGCGGGCAAAGATATCACTCAGCGGACAAACGGTCTACTGGTCAGTAATCAATGGGGGAGGTGGTGCGGGGTGCCGGGATCCGGTCGTCGCGCACGCGGCGCCGGAACCAGATGACCTTTCCGGTCGTGGTGACGCGGGCGCCGAAGGCATCGGCGAGCGCGGCGACGAGGAACAGCCCGCGGCCGTTCTCGGCGTCGGGGTCGCTGTGGCGCAGCCGGGGCGCCTCCTGGCAGCCGTCCCCGACCTTGCAGATCACGCAGCATCCGCGGCGCAGCCGCAGCCGCAGCCACACGGGGCCGGTGGCGTGCTCGATCGCATTGGTCACCAGCTCGTCCACCATGAGGACGATGTCGTCGGCGGTGGTGTCGGGCACCCCCCAGCCGCGCAGCGCGCCGGTGGTGGCGCGGCGGGCCCGACCCACGGCGGCCGGATCGGTGGCCAGCCGCAGGGCCAGCTCCTGCGGGGTGGGATGGATATCGGGTGAGCCCGTCCGTCGACGCGGCTGTGGGTCGTTGGGGAGCGAGGGGGGCATGGTGGCGACCGCCCCGGCTGGGTTCACTGTCATTTCCGTACTCCTTTCCGGACTCCTTGTGGTCCGGAAGGGTTCGTGGCCCATCCCGTCATGGAGGGGCTTCACCTCCTAGAGTCGCAGTGATTTCTGCCACAGTCAAGATCATTCGAAGAAATTTCCACTTCCCTGGTACTTCCCCGAAATCAAGGGGTGCGGGTCATGTCGATCATGTGTCGTAGAAATTTCTTCGAGATGCATTGACAGGTCTCGAAACCTCTGCGACGTTGTGGATCGAGCCGCTGAACACGTCGAACCGGCCCTCCCTCAGCCCGAATCAGGGCGAACCTCAGCCCGATCAGGGCGCAGCCGACAGATGAACGCGTCGGCACCGGCAGTCCCCCGCTGGAGCGCGAACCGGCACCCGGCGGGCGGCGAACTCCCCCCAGCCACCCCCCGCACATCGAGAAAAGGCAATCTCATGGCACATCGGGTCAAGCTGCGCCACAGAGCGCTCGCGGTCTCGTCCGCGGGAATCGGTCTCACCCTGCTGCTCACCTCATGCGGGAACGGCATCGGCGGCCAGGGCGACGACAAGCCGATCGTCGGGCTCGTCACCAAGACCGACGACAATCCGTTCTATGTGAAGATGCGCGAAGGCGCTCAGAAGAAGGCCCGCGAACTCGGCGTGGAACTGAGGACCTTCGCCGGCAAGGGCCAGGCCGACAACGACTCCCAGGTCAAGGCCATCGAGAACCTTGTGGCCGCGGGCGCGAAGGGCATTCTGATCACCCCGGCCGACTCCGGCGCGATCATCCCCGCCATCGACCGGGCCCGGAAGGCCGGCGTCATGGTCATCGCCCTGGACTCGCCGACGGAGCCGGCGTCCGCCGTTGACGCCACCTTCGCCACCGACAACCGGCTCGCCGGCCGGATGATCGGCAAGTGGGCCAAGGGGCGGATGGCGGGCCAACGGCCGCGGATCGCCCTGCTGGACCTCAGCTCGGAGCAGGTCAAGGTGGACATCCTGCGTAACCAGGGCTTCCTGGAGGGCTTTGGAATCGATGTCCGCGATCCGAAGCGGATCGGCGACGAGCGCGACTCCCGGATCGTCGGTCGTGAGGTGACCGGCGCGAACGAGGAGGGCGGACGCGACGCCATGGAGAAGCTGCTGCAGAAGAACGGGTCCATCAACCTCGTCTACACCATCAACGAACCCGCCGCCGCCGGTGCTTACCAGGCGATCAAGTCGGCCGGCAAGCAGAAGGACATCACCATCGTGTCCATCGACGGCGGCTGTCCCGGCGTCAAGAACGTGGCCTCCGGCGCCATCGGTGCGACGTCGATGCAGTTCCCCGTGAAGATGGCCGCCGAGGGCGTCGCCGCCGCGGCCGCGCACGCCAAGGACGGCGACAAGCCCTCCGCCTCCTCCGGACAGGGCTTCACCAACACCGGAGTCTCCCTCATCACGGACACCCCCGTATCCGGTCTGGAATCGAAGAAGTCGGACTGGGGCCTGCGCCACTGCTGGGGCTAGTCCCGGCAGCCATCCGACACACCCACCCTTCCGCACCGATTCCAGGAGTTGACCGTGGCCCATGACACCGTCCCCCAACACGCCGCAGACCCACCCACCACGCGGCCGGAGCAGCGCGGACCGCTCGCCCGCGGACAGGCGGCCCTGCACACCAAGCCGCTGCTCGGCCCGCTCGTCGTCCTCCTCCTCGCTTCGCTGTTCTTCAGCGTGTGGGTGGGGTCCCGGTTCAGCGATCCGCTCAACATCTCGCTGATCGTCCAGCAGGTGCAGATCATCGGCATGGTCGGCATCGCACAGACGCTGATCGTGCTGACCGCGGGCATCGATCTGTCGGTGGGCGCCATCACCGTGCTCGCCTCCGTGGTGATGGGCAAGGCGGCGGTGGACCACGGTCTGCCCGTGCCGCTGGCCCTGTTGCTCGGCGTCGTCATCGGCGGTGTCTGCGGCGGACTCAACGGTGTGCTGGTCACCCGGTTCCGCATTCCGCCGTTCATCGCCACGCTCGGCACCCTCAGCGTCTTCTCGGCCCTCACCCTCTTCTACTCGCGGAGCGAGACGATCCGGGCTCAGGACGTGCCGCCCCTGCTGAGCTGGCCGGGCCGCTCCATCGACGTCCTGGGCACCGACGTGACCTACAGCTCGCTGCTGATGATCGGCGCTTTCGCCGCCGTGGCCTATCTGCTGCGGGGCACCGCGTGGGGCGCCCATCTGCACGCGGTGGGAGACAACCGCGAAGGGGCCCGTCTCAGCGGGATCCGCACCGGCCGGGTGCTGCTCAGCGTGTATGTCGTGGCCGGGGTGATCTGCGGTCTCGCCGCGTGGTTCCTCATCGGACGGATCGGCTCGGTCAGCCCGCAGGCCGGCGAGAACCTCAACCTCCAGTCCATCACCGCCGTCGTCATCGGCGGCACCAGCCTCTTCGGCGGCCGTGGCCACGTCCTCGGCACCCTCCTCGGGTCCCTCATCGTGGGCGTGTTCAGCAGTGGGCTCGCCCTGTCCGGAGTGGACGCCCTGTGGCAGGTCTTCACCGTCGGTGTCCTGGTGATCGTGGCCGTCGCCGCCGACCAGTGGATCCGGAAGGTGGCGGCATGAAGCCCGGGAACACCAGCACCGATGTGCTCGCCCTGGAGGCGCGCGGCCTGGTCAAGCGCTACGGACACGTCACCGCCCTCGGCGGGGCCGATGTCGAGCTGCGCGCCGGCGAGGTCCTCGCGGTCATCGGCGACAACGGCGCCGGCAAGTCGACGCTCATCAAGTGCCTCTCCGGGGCGGAGGTCCCCGACGCCGGGGAGATCCGCCTCTTCGGGGAACGGGTGCGGTTCCGCAACCCGCTGGACGCGCGGGACCATGGACTGGAGACCGTCTACCAGAATCTGGCCGTAGCTCCCTCCCGGGACATCCCCGCCAACCTCTTCCTGGGCCGTGAGCGCCGCAGGTCCGGCCCGCTCGGCAGCGTCTTCCGCCTGCTGGACAAGAAGGGGATGCGGGAGGAGACCCGGAAACTGCTCACCTCCCTCGGGCTGCTGACCATCCAGAATTTCTCCCAGCCGGTGGAAACGCTCTCCGGCGGGCAGCGCCAGGGCGTCGCGGTCGCACGCGCCGCCTGCTTCGGCAGCCGGGTGATCATCATGGACGAGCCGACGGCGGCGCTCGGAGTGCGGGAGTCGCAGCGGGTGCTCGACCTCATCCGCGAAATCCGCGACCGGGGTGTGCCGGTGATCCTGATCAGCCACGACATGCCCCATGTCTTCGACGTCGCCGACCGCATCCATGTCCAGCGGCTGGGCCGGCGTGTCGCCCTGGTGCGCACCTCCGACATCTCGATGCCCGACGCCGTCGCGCTGATGACCGGAGCGCTGGACCCGGCGGAGCTCGACGGCAGATCCCCCGCGGGCAACCCATGACCGCGCACAGCGACCACACCCTTACGTATCGGGAGCACGCATGAACGTCATCCGGCCCGCCGTGTGCCGTGTGTCCGGCGCATCCCTCACCGGCAGCTTCGCCGCCCCCGAGGAGGCCGGGCCCGACGAGGTGACGCTGTGGTGGCTCGGCCAGGCCGGATTCGCCCTGCGCCACCGTGGTCGGCTGATCCTGATAGACCCGTACCTCTCGGACACCCTCGCCGAGAAGTACCGCGGCACGCTCTTCCCGCACCGCCGGATGCACCCCGTCCCGGTGGCGCCGGAGGCCATCCGCGGGGTCGACGCGGTGCTGTGCACCCACGGACACACCGACCACATGGACCCGGGCACCATCCGCGCCCTGCTCCCGCACAACGACCCACGCTTCGTGGTCCCGCGCGCCGAGCGGGAACGGGCCCTGGAGCGTGGCGTTCCCGCGAGCCGCCTGACCGGCACCACCGCGGGCGAGCGCGTGGAACTGGGGGACGGCATCACCGTCGAACCGGTCCCCGCCGCCCATGAACGGCTCGAACAGGACGAGAACGGAGACCACCGCTTCCTCGGATACGTGCTCACGGTCGGCGGTGTCCGCGTCTACCACTCCGGCGACTGCGTCCCCTACGACGGACAGGCCGAACTGCTCCGCACACTCCGCGCCGATGTGGCGCTGCTGCCCGTCAACGGGCGCGACCGCCACCGCACCGACAACGGCGTCCCCGGCAACTTCACCGTCCGGGAAGCGGCCGAGCTATGCGAGGCGGCCGGGATCCCGCGGCTGCTCTGCCACCACTTCGGCCTGTTCGACTTCAACACCGTCGACCCCGAGGACACCCGCGACGAACTGCGGCGCCGTGTCACGCGCCACGCCACGCCACTGTCCTGGACCGTGCCGCGGGTGGGCGACGCCTACGTCCTCACCTTGGGCGACACCACCGCGAAAGAGGACCGATGAACCCCAGCGAACTCCTCAGCGAGCTGCGCCGCGTCCGGGTCGTCCCGGTCGTCACCCTGCCCCACGTACGCCACGCCGACCCGCTCGGCGAGACACTCCTCGGGGCGGGACTGCCGGTCGCCGAGATCACCTTCCGCAGCCCGGCCGCCCGGGACGGGATCGCCACGCTGCGGGCCCGCCACCCCGAGCTGCTGGTCGGCGCAGGTACGGTCCTGGACCGCGCGACGGTGGACCACGCCATCGACGCGGGAGCCCAGTTCGTGGTCGCGCCGGGCTTCAGCCCGGACGTCGTGGACCACTGCCTGGAGCGGGAGATCCCCGTCGTCCCCGGCATCAACAGCCCCACCGGTATCGAGGCGGCCCTGGCCAGGGGACTGCCCCTGGTGAAGTACTTCCCGGCCGAGGCGTCGGGCGGACTGCGGCTGCTGGACGCCATGGCGGCTCCGTACGACGGGATGGCGTTCATGCCCACGGGCGGCCTGACACCGGACAACCTCCCCGACTATCTGAGCCGCCCGCACGTGGCCGCCTGCGGTGGCACCTGGATCGCCAGTACGGCGCTGCTGGCCGAGGGCGCCTACGAGGCCATCGGGCGCAACGCCCGCCGCGCGGTCGAGATCGCAGCCGCGGCCACCCCTTAAAACCACTCTCCGCCGCGCCCCGAGCGCGCGCCACGGAACACCCACCCACCACACCCCAAAGGGACAGCATGACCACCACCTATGAACCCGCTCCCGGCACGGCGCTGGAAGGCAAGGTCGCCATCATCACCGGTGGCGCCTCCGGCATCGGCGAGGCCGTCGGCCGGATCTTCGCGGCCAATCGGGCCAAGGTCCTCCTGGTCGACACCGACGGCAAACGACTCCAGCAGGTCGTCACCTCCATCCAGTCCCAGGGCGGCAGCTGCGTGGGCGTCGAAGCCGACGTCACCGAGGAAGACCAGGTCCAGAGCTTCTTCCGGACCGCCGTGGACGAGTGGGGGCGGGTCGATCTGCTCGTCAACAGCGCGGGCCGCGACTCGCTTTCACCCCCGGTGACCGAGGTGACGCTGGATGAGTGGAACAAGACCATCGGCCCCAATCTGACCGCGGTCTTCCTGTGCTGCCGCGAGGCGTTCCGCATCATGGAGCAGCAGCCCACCGGCGGGCGCATCATCAATATGGGGTCGTCCTCGGCCCGGTTGGCCTCCGGCCCCGGCCACAGCCCCTACCGCGCCTCCAAGCACGGGATGATGGGATTCAGCAAGAACATTCTCCTTGAGGGCAAGGAGAAGAACATCGGTGTGACGGTGATCAATCCGTCCCACGTCAAGACCCCGATGACCGAGATCATCGACAAGGGCCTGTACGACGGCGACATCCCCGCCTACCTCGACGGCTGGCTGGACGACAAGGAACTCGCCGAGGGCATCCACGCCAGCTGCATCGACGTGGACAATGTCGCCGAGGTCTCGCTCTACGTGGCCACGCGCACGCCCGACGTCACCATCCCCCAGATCGCGCTCTACCCGACGCACAAGGCACACCGTTACGGCATGGAAGTCTGAGGCGGACGAGCGATGAAAGCAGCAGTACTGCAATCGAAGGGCGTCCTCACCCTCACCGACGTCCCTGCCCCCGCTCCCGTGGGCGACCGCTCCGTCCTCGTCCGCGTCGGCGGTGTCGGCGTGTGCGGCTCGGATGTGCTGAGATACGGCCGCGGGAAGGCGTATCACTATCCGCTCGTCCTGGGCCACGAGTTCTCCGCCGTGGTCGAGGAGGCGCCGGAGGGAAGCCGCTTCCGTCCGGGGGACCGCGCCGCGGTCTTCCCCCTTCTGCCCGACCCAGCCGACCCGATGACCCAGATCGGCGAGTACGCCGTAAGCACCGGCTACGACTACTACGGGTCGCGGCGCGATGGCGCGATGGCCGAGTTCCTCCAGGTACCCGAGGCCAATCTGGTGCCGGTGGCGCGGGATGTGCCGCTGGTCCACGCCGCCATGGTGGAGCCCGCCGCGGTCGCCCTGCACGCCATGCTGAAGTTCCAGCTGCCCGCCCATGCCACCGCGCTGGTGATCGGGGCCGGACCCATCGGCGCGCTGGCCGCCCAGTGGCTTCGCATCCTGGGCGCCAGCGAGGTGTACGTGGCCGATGTCGACGAGCGCAAGCGCGCGGTCATGGCCGGTCTCGGTTTCCCGGTCATCGACGCGTCCGCGGGTGACACGGTGGACGCGGTCCGTGAGCTGACCGGCGGCCGGGGCGTGGACTGCGCGGTGGAGGCGAGCGGTCTGCCCGCCACCTTGATCCAGGCCATCACCGCGGCGGCCCCGCTCGGCCAGGTCATGCTGCTCGGCGACCTGTCCGGCGATCTGACCCTGCCCCGCGCCCTGGTCTCCTCCGTCCTCCGCCGTGAGCTGCGTATCTACGGCACCTGGAACTCCAGGATCACCCCGGCCGGACGCAGCGAATGGGACATGGTGGTCCACCATCTGGGCCGCGATCTGCAGGTGGCGCCACTCATCAGCCACACCCCGAGCCTGGAGGAGGCACCGGCGATGTTCGCCGACATGCTGGAGCGCCGCACCTGGTACAACAAGGTCGTCTTCGCGGTCGCCGACCAGGCCCAGGCCGAGCTCATCCGGCCCGGTGTCGTGGGAGGTGTCGCATGAAGGCCGCCGTTCTGCGCCGACCCGGAGAGCTGGCGGTCGAGGACGTGCCCGAGCCCACCGTCGTCGGCGACGACCTGCTGGTGCGGGTCCGGGCGGCCTCCATCTGCGGCACCGACCTGCGCATCTTCAAGCACGGCCACTTCAAGATCCCGGACGGGCAGCGCCGGGTGCTGGGCCACGAGGTGGCGGGGGACGTGGTGGCGGCCGGGCCGCGGGTGTCCGCGTTCCACCCGGGCATGCGGGTCACCGTCACCCCGAACGTGGGCTGTGGCCGCTGCGACATGTGCCGCCACGGCTACAACAACATGTGCCCCGACTACGAGGCGTTCGGGATCAGCATCGACGGCGGCTTCCAGGAGCTGCTGCGGGTGCCCGGCTTCGCCCTCCAGCGCGGCAACGTCTTCGAGATCCCCGATGGTGTCTCGTACGCCGAGGCGGCCCTGGTGGAACCGTTCTCCTGCTGCTACAGCGGGCAGCGCGGGCTCCGGGTGGGCCCCGAGGACGTTGTGGTCATCACCGGGGCGGGTCCCATCGGCGCGTTCCATGTGCTGCTCGGCAAGCTCGCCGGGGCCCGCAAGGTGATCATCTCCAACCGCAGCCGTCCCCGGCTGGACCTCGCCGCCCGGCTCGGCGCCGATGTGTGCGTCGGGGTCCGCGAACAGGACCTGGCCGAGGTCGTCCGCGAGCACACCGACGGCCGGGGCGCGGACGTGGTCATCACGGCCGTGTCCGACCCGCAGGTGCAGGCGCAGGCGGCGGAACTGCTCGCCCCGCACGGCCGGCTCAACTACTTCGCGGGCCTCGGCGCCGCGCGGACCATCCCGGTCGACACCAACGCCGTGCACTACAAGGGCCTCACCCTGACCGGGACGACCGGCTCGACCAACGGCGACTACGGCCGTTGTCTGCGGCTGGTCGGCGAGCGCCGCGTCGATCTGTCACCGCTGATCAGTGAGGTGTTCCCCCTGGAGAAGATCCACGACGCCTTCGGCTACGCGGCCTCCGGGGCCGGAATGAAGGCCATGGTCGCGTTCGACGGCGACCCCCACGCCACCACGACACGCCCCGTGGCTCCGGGGGAAGGCAGGTGACTCCATGACCCACCGCTACGTCATGGCCCTCGACGCCGGTACCACCAGCATCCGGGCCATCCTCTTCGACAAGGCAGGCGACATCGTCGCGGTCGCCAGCCAGGAGTTCCCCCAGATCTATCCGCAGCCCGGCTGGGTCGAGCACAACCCGCTCGACATCTGGAACACCCAGGTCACCGTCGCCAAGCAGGTGCTGGCCCAGGCCGAGTGCGGCGCCGAGGACATCGCCGCCATCGGCGTCACCAACCAGCGCGAAACGGTGGTGATCTGGGACCGCGCCACCGGCGAGCCCATCCACCACGCGATCGTCTGGCAGGACCGCCGCACCGCCGCGCTGTGCGAGGAGCTCAAGGCCCGCGGCCTGGAGGAGCACGTCAAGCGCACCACCGGGCTGATCATCGACGCCTACTTCTCCGGCACCAAGGTGAAGTGGATCCTCGACAACGTCCCCGGCGCACGGCAGCGCGCCGACCGCGGCGAGCTCGCCTTCGGCACCGTCGACAGCTGGCTGATCTGGAACCTCACCGGCGGCGCCGCACACGTCACCGACTACACCAACGCCTCGCGCACCATGCTGTTCGACATCACCCGACTCGACTGGGACCAGCGGCTGCTCGACGAGTTCGACATCCCCCGCGCGATCCTGCCCGAGGTGCGCCCCACCAGCGAGGTCTACGGCCACACCGAGGAGTCGGTGCTGCTCGGCGCCCGGATCCCGGTCGCCTCGGCCGTCGGCGACCAGCAGGGCGCGCTGTTCGGCCAGGCGTGCTTCGAGGTGGGCACGGTGAAGGCCACGTACGGCACCGGGGCCTCACTGGTCCTCAACACCGGCGACAGCCCCGTCTTCAGCGACAGCGGCATGCTGACCACCATCGCCTGGGGCGTCGACGGCAGTGTGGAGTACGCCCTGGAAGGTCTGATCTTCGTGGCCGCCGCCTCCATCCAGTGGCTGCGCGACGAGCTGCAGATCGTCTACGACGCCGAGGACACCGAGTACGCCGCCCGGGATGTCCCCGACACCAACGGCGTCTATGTCGTACCGGCCTTCGTGGGGCTCGCCGCCCCGTACTGGGACCAGTACGCCCGTGGCGCGATCCTCGGCCTGACCCGCGGCGCCAGCCGCAAGCACGTCATCCGCGCCACGCTGGAGTCCATCGCCTACCAGATCCGCGACGTCATCACCTGCATGGAGGCCGACTCGGGCATCTCCACCCGGGAGATCAAGGTCGATGGCGGAGCCACCGCCAACAACTTCCTCATGCAGTTCCAGGCCGACATCCTCGACGTCCCCGTGCTGCGCCCCACCGTCATCGAGTCCTCGGCCCGCGGCGCGGCCTTTCTCGCCGGCCTGGCCACCGGGTTCTGGACCGACCGGGCCGAGCTGACCGACACCTTCCGCCTCGAGCGCCGCTTCGACTGCGCGATGGACCGCGCCCGGGCCGACCGGCTCTACGCGGGCTGGCAGAAGGCGGTGGGCTGCGCCCGGGACTGGGAGGAGCACTGACCCGGCCGCCCATCCGGCCCGTACCACCGCACGGCTCCGCAGAAGGAGAAACCCACATGCCGCGGACGTATCACGCCGCCGCCCGCCCGACGATGTACTTCATCGGCGTCACCACCACCAAGTCGTCCATCATGAAGGTCTTTCCGGCCTGGGCGCGGGAGCTGAACCTCGACGCCGTCATCGAGGGCATCGACCTTCCGCTGGACGACACCCCCGGCCACTACCGGGAGGTCGTCGACTTCATCAAGCACGACCCGCACTCGCTGGGCGCGCTCGTCACCACCCACAAGCTCAACCTCTACAAGGCCGCCCACGACCTGTTCGACGGCGTCGGCCACGAAACCGAGCTGCTGGACGAGGTCAGCAGCATCTCCAAGCGCGGCGACCAGCTATGGGGCCACGCCATGGACCCCCTCACCAGTGGCCTGGCGCTGGAGGCCATCGTGCCCGACGGCCACTGGTCCCGCACCGGGGGCGAACTGCTGCTGCTCGGGGCGGGCGGCTCCGCCCTCGCCCTCACCCTGTACCTGCACAACCGCGCGGCGGCCGGTGGCGACGTCCCCTCCCGCATCGTGGTCACAGGCCGCCGCGAGGCCCGGCTGCGCGAGATGCGCACCGTCCACGAACGCCTCGGCTTCACCATCCCCATCGACTACCAGCTCGCCCCCGAGGCACGCCACAACGACGCACAGCTGCGGACACTCCCGCCCGGCTCCGTCGTGGTCAACGCGACCGGACTCGGCAAGGACCGGCCCGGATCCCCGCTCACCGACGCCGCCCAGTTCCCCCAGGACGGCATCGCCTGGGACTTCAACTACCGCGGCGACCTGGTCTTCCTGGACCAGGCACGGGCCCAGCAGGGCGCCCGCGAGCTGAACGTGGTCGACGGCTGGCTGTACTTCATCCACGGCTGGACCCGTGTCATGGCCGAGGTCTTCCACCTCGACATCCCCACCCACGGCCCCACCTTCGAGCGGCTGTCCCGCATCGCCCGCGACGTCACCAAGGAGAACGCATGAGCGCCACCGCCCCCCGCCCGGCCGTCGTCACCGACTTCAGCCTCGTCACCGGACTCTCCCAGAGCAAGAAGCCGCTCCAGCGCCGCATCTCCGCCATGGCCGGGATGTACGCCGACCAGGAGGCCGCGCGGCGCCTGGCCGAAGAGGACGTCCTGGTTTACGAGTTCTTCGACATGGGCGTCCCCCAGAGCCCGGGCGAGGTGGCCTACGGCACCAGCATCACCTACCCGGGCAAGGTCGGCGACGAGTACTTCATGACCAAGGGCCACTTCCACTCCGTCCTCGACACCGCCGAGATCTACTACTGCCTGCGCGGCCGGGGCCTGATGATGATGGAGAACCCCGAGGGCGATGTGCAGTGGGAGGAGTTCACCCCCGGCAAGGGCGTCTACGTGCCCGGCCGGTATGCCCACCGCTCCATCAACACCTCGCCCGACGAGCCGCTGATCACCTTCTTCGCCTTCCCCGGCCACGCCGGACACGACTACGGCACCATCGAGTCCAAGGGCTTCCGCAAGATCGTGGTGGAGCGCGACGGCGCCGCGGCGGTCGTGGACAACCCGAAGTGGGCCCAGTGACGGCCCGGATCGCCGTGACGCCCCGCTCGCTGTCCCAGGGCGGTCACCCCGCGCTGGCCGCCCTGGAGGCGGCGGGCTACGACGTGGTCTTCCCCACCCCCGGGCGCCAGCCCACCCGGGAGGAACAGCTGCGGTTCCTGCCCGCGTGCGTCGGCTATCTCGCCGGGGTCGAGCCCATCACCCGCGAGGTGCTGGCCGCGGCCCCCGGCCTCAAGGTCATCAGCCGCAACGGGGTCGGGGTCGACTCCGTCGACCTGACCGCCGCCGCCGAGCAGGGGGTGGCCGTCGAGACCGCCGCCGGAGCCAATGCCCAGGGCGTCGCCGAACTCGCCATCGCCCTCCTGCTCGCCGGGCTGCGCCGCATCCCACCGCAGGACGCGGCGCTCAAGGCCGAGAGATGGCAGCGGATCGAGGGCCGGGAAGTGGTGGGACGCACCCTCGGCGTCGTGGGGTGCGGGCAGATCGGCCGCCGGGTCGTCCGGCTCGGACTCGGGCTCGGCATGTCCGTACGCGCCTTCGACGCGTTCCCCGACCCGGAGTTCACCCCCGCCGGGGACTTCTCGTACACCACGATGGAGGACCTGCTCGCCCGCTCGGACGCGGTGACCCTGCACTGTCCGCCCGCGGAGCGGCCACTGATCGACAAGGGCGCCATCGCGGCCATGCGGCCCGGTGCCTATCTGGTCAACACCGCCCGCTCGAGCCTGGTCGACGACGGCGCGGTCCTCGAGGCCCTCGCCGGGGGCAGGCTCATCGGGTACGCCACCGATGTGTACGACCAGGAGCCGCCCGCGCCCCAGGAGCTGCTGCGCCATCCGCAGGTGATCACCACACCCCATATCGGGGGGTACACCAGGGAGAGTGTGGAGCGCGCCACCCGCGCGGCCGTGGAGAATCTGCTACGGGTACTTAACCCCCCTTCCTGAGACCACGGAGCGAGTCATGGCTGTCCCGGCGGATGAGGCCGGCAATGTGCTGCACCTCATCACCAGCAAGCTGCCCTACCTACCGGGCGCGCTGCGCCAGATCGGCGAGTATCTGCTGGCCCACCCCCAGCAGGCGCAGTCGATGACCATTTCGCAGCTCGCCTCAGCCTGTGGAGTGGCCGAGTCGACGGTCTCCCGGTTCGTCCGCGAGCTGCGCATGGACAGCTATCACTCGCTCCGCCTCAGCCTCGCCGAGGCCACCTTCGCCACCCGGCAGGCCGGCGCGGGCCGGGACGAGGAGTTCGTCTACGAGGGCATCCTCCGCGGCGATGAGCCCCCTGCCATCGTGGGCAAGATCGAGCGCAGCAGCCGGCAGACGCTGGCACAGACCGCCAAGCAGGTCAGCGGCGACGCCATCAGCCGCGCCGTCGACCTGCTGCACGACGCGGACGCGGTGGTGTTCTGCTGCATGGGCTCCTCCAGCATCGCCGCGGAGGAGGGGGTCATGCGGTTCACCCGGGCGGGCAAGAAGTGTCTGCTCTACCGCGACCAGAGCGTGCAGGTCATGCTGGCCACCATCCTGACGCCGCGGGATGTGCTGATCGGCATCAGCGACTCCGGCAAGTCCACCGCGATCGTGGACGCCATGCGGCTCGCCCGGCAGACCGGAGCCACCTCGATCGGCATCACCTCGGCCCAGGACAGCCCGCTGGCGGAGCTCAGCGACGTACCGCTGTTCACCTCGAACGTCACGGGGGAGGGGCTGTACGGGGAGTCCGTCACCTCCAAATGGGGCCAGCTCCTGCTGATCGACATCCTGTACGCCACCTACGCGGCGCGCCACTTCGACGACACGCTCCAGCACCTCAAGGAGACCTACGAGGCGGGCATCCGCCACTCCCGTTCTCCCGGAAGCCCGCCGACGGAGAGCTGACCCCCGGGGCCGGTCACCTGGACACGATGTGCAGGATCGCCGTGCCGTCCTCGCCGGCCGCCATCTGGATCACTACGGCGCCGGGCTGAGCGGCCGGCCGCATGGTGTCCACCCTTCCGCACGAGTTGCTGCTGCCGTGGTCGCGCAGCACGGTGATGCACCCCTGGCCCGGACCGCTCGCCCCGCCCTGGGACCGGCCGTTGCCCGACTTCACCGTGTACTCGACCTTGTTCGGCCCGACCTCGGTCACCGTCAGCGTCGCCGGACCGGCCGGGCTCGTGAACCGGACCGTCACCGGACCGGACACGGCGATCTCGCAGTTGCCGTCCGCACAGGCGGCGACATCACGCCCGTCCGCCGCCGACACGGAGGGTTTCGCCGAGGCGCTGCGACCGCCGGACGGGCTTTTCGAGGGCGGCGCGGAACGGGACGCCGACGGCTGGTCATCGCGCGAGGGCGCCCCGTCGGTCTTGTCCGAGCCACCGCAGCCGGCCACGGCCACAGCGGTCAGCACCGCCAGCCCAAGACCAAATCCCTGCTGACGCGTTCGTAGCCTTCGCGCCCTGCGTACTGATGTCGTCACGGCCATGATGTCCCCCGTGTTCCCGTCGATGCGTGCCAAGGTACCTGCCGCTCGCGCGATCGTCCTCGCAGGACGCTGATCCGGGTCGCGTGCCGCCTCGTATGCCGTAGTCCGCGGGCCTGTCCGCCGATCGCTCAGGTGGCCCGCAGCGTCGCGGTGGCGATCTCCAGGAAGTCGCGCAGCACCTTTTCCCGCCGGTCCGCGAGGACGGCCAGGCAGGTCTCGACCGATGGGGCGTCCGTGACGGGGAGGTGGACGAGGTCGGGGCGGGAGTAGGACCGCGCGACGCTCAGCGGGACGAGCGCGATGCCCTGCCCGGAGGCGATGAGCTCGAACTTCTCTTCGAGTGACGACGTCCGTCGCGTCGGCGCGTCGAGCATCCGCTCACCGTCGAGGTCGGCGGAGGTGAGCTCCTGACGGAAGGCCAGCGGATGCGTCGCGGGCATGCAGGCCACCCTGGTCTCGTGGCCGATGGGGATGATGCGCAAGTCCGAGTGGTCGAACGGCCGCCGCAGGTAGGCGACTTGGGCCCGGCCGTCCCGGAGCGGCGCGTCCTGCTCCCACCAGCGCACCGGGACAACATCGGTCTCGACGTCCGGGTGGCGCGATGAGAACGCCCGGATCGCCTCCGACACATGCAGCCCGGAGCAGAAGGCCACCACGAGTCGCTGGACGCCCCGATCCACGTCGTGCACGCTCCGCACCGCCGAGGCGACGGTCGCGAGGATCCGCTGTGCCTCCTCGTAGAGCCGCTTCCCGGCATCGGTCAGCTCCACGCTGCGGGTGGTCCGGACGAGCAGAGTGCACTCCATTTCCTGCTCGAAGGCCCTGATCTGGCGGCTGAGGACCGGCTGGGCGATGTAGAGCTGTTCCGCCGCACGGCCGAAGTGCCGGTGCTCGGCCACCGCGACGAAGTAGCGGAGCTTGCGCAGATCGAGATCCATGCCCTGAAGGTATCAATTGCCGGGAAGGGTATTGGACGCCCGCAGGTGGCCGCCCCGAGACTCAAAGCATGATCGTCATCACTGCTCCCACCGGCCAGATCGGCGGCCGGCTCCTGGACATCCTGCTCAACGAGGCCCCCGATCGCGGCGAAGAGCTGCGGGTCATCGTGCGCGACCCCGCGAGGCTCGCCGACGCGGTCCGCGCCCGCGTCGATGTCGTCACCGGCTCGCACGGCGACCCCGAGGTCGTCGACCGGGCCTTCGCCGGCGCGGACGCCGTCTTCTGGCTGGTCCCGCCGGACCCGCGGGCACCGAGCCTGGACACCGCGTACTCCGGGTTCACCCACGCCGCCGCGAAGGCGTTCACGGCCCACGGAGTCGGACACGTCGTCGGCGTCTCGGCGCTCGGCCGCGGCACCCCCGTCGCCGGCCGCGCCGGCCATGTGACGGCGTCGCTGGCCATGGACGACCTCATCGCGGGTACCGGCGTGGCCTACCGGGCGCTCGCCTGCCCGTCCTTCATGGACAACCTGCTGCGGCAGCTCGCTTCGATCCGCGACGCCGGTGTGTACACCGACACCGCCGCCCCCGACCGCACAGCACCGACGGCCGCCACCCGGGACATCGCCGCGGTCGCCGCCGGCCTGCTGCTCGACCGCTCGTGGACGGGGACGGGCGAGGTCCCGGTGCTGGGCCCCGAGGACCTTTCGGCGAACGACATGGCGCGCATCATGTCCGACGTGCTCGGCCGCCCGGTCCGCTACGAGCCCCAGTCGCTGGAGGACTTCCGCGCCGGACTCGCCGGACGCGGTCTCGGGGACGCGCTCGTGGAGGGCTACGTCAACATGGCGTACTCCAAGAACAACGGCCTCGACGACGGCGTGCCGCGCACCCCTCGGATCACCAGCCCCACGACCTTCCGCGAGTGGTGCGAGCAGGTCCTCAAGCCGGAGGTTCGGGCATGAGCGCCAAGACCGCTCTCATCGTCGGGGCGTCCCGCGCCCTCGGACTCGCCCTCGCCACCGAGTACGCGCACCGCGGCTGGAACGTCATCGGGACCGTCCGGGGCGATCGGCGCACCGGCCTCCACGACCTGGCCGAGGCGTCCGGCGGACGGGTCACCGTCGAATCGCTGGACATGACGGCGCCGGAGCAGATCGCCGCGCTGCGCGAGCGCCTGGCGGAGCGCACGTTCGACCTGCTCTTCGTGAACGCCGGTATCACCCGGGGCAACATTCCGATCGGCGACGTGCCGACCGAGATGTTCGTGGAGGTCATGGTCACCAACGCGCTCAGCCCGATGCGCGTGGTCGAGTCCCTCCGCTCGCTGGTCGCGCCGACCGGGACCATCGGCGTCATGTCCTCGCGCCAGGGCAGCGTCGGCTTCAACACCAGGGGCGGTCAGGACGTCTACCGCGCCAGCAAGTCCGCCCTGAACCAGCTGATGCGCAGCTACGCCGCCCGCTACGCCGACGCCGCGCATACGCTGCTGCTCATGTGCCCCGGCCATGTCCGCACCGAACTCGGCGGACCGGACGCGCCGCTGACCATCGACCAGTCCATCCCGGGCGTGGTGGACACGATCGACCGCCACAGCGGCGAACCGGGCCTGCGGTACCTCAACTACCAGGGCCAGACCGTGCCCTGGTAGTTGAGGTCGGGGCAGGGCAGGGCAGGGCAGGGCAGGTCAGTGGGCGAGCTGGCGGCTGATGATCAGCCGCTGGATCTGGTTGGTGCCCTCGAAGATCTGCATGATCTTCGCTTCGCGCATATAGCGCTCCACGGGGAAGTCGCGGGTGTATCCATAGCCGCCGAAGACCTGGACGGCGTCCGTGGTGACCTTCATGGCGGCGTCGGTCGCCGTCAGCTTGGCGACGCTCGCCTGGCGGGTGTACGGGCGTCCGTGGTCACGGCGGCGGGCGGCGTCCACGTAGGTGGCGCGCGCGGAGTCGACGGCGGCGGCCATATCGGCCAGCAGGAAGCCGAGCCCTTGGTGGTCGATGATTCTGCGGCCGAAGGTGGTGCGTTCGTGTGCGTAGGCGGTCGCGGCGTCCAGGGCGGCCTGGGCCAGCCCGGTGGCGCAGGCGGCGACGCCCAGCCGGCCGGAATCCAGGGCGCTGAAGGCGATCTGGAGTCCCTGGCCCTCGGCGCCGATGAGCCGGTCGGTGGCGAGGAGCGCATCGTCCCAGAAGGCCGAGGTGGTGGGGATGGCGTGCAGGCCCATCTTGTCCTCGGGCCGGCCGAAGGTGAGGCCGTCGGTTGCTCCGGGCGCGAAGAAGCAGGAGATGCCGTCGCCGCCCGGACCGGTGCGGGCGAACAGGGCGTAGAAGTCCGCCTTGCCGCCGTGGGTGATCCACGCCTTGGCGCCGGTGATCCGATAGCCGTCGGGGGCCTTGTCGGCGCGGCAGGTCAGGGCCGCCGCGTCGGACCCGGCCTGCGGCTCGGACAGGCTGTAGCCACCGATGAGACGGCCGCTGAGGATGTCCTCCGACCAGCGCCCGCGCTGGTCGGAGGTGCCGAACGTCAGGAGGGGGAAGGCGGCGAGGGTGTGGACGCTGGTGGCGATGGCGACGGCGGCCCAGCGGGCGGCCAGCTCTTCGAGGACCTGGAGGTAGACCTCGTAGGGCTGGCCGCCTCCGCCGAACTCCTCCGGGTAGGGCAGACCCAGTAGCCCGGTCTCGCCCAGCAGGCGGAACAGCCCCTCGGGATAGCTCTCGGTGCGCTCGTGCTCCTCTACGCGGGGGGCCAGCTCCTTGTCGGCGATCTCGCGGACGAGGTCGAGCAGATCCTCCGCCTCGCGGGTGGGAAGCAGACGGTCGACAGGCATGAAGGGCGCTCCTGGGGTACGAACGGGGCGAGGTCTTCGACGTTCATGGGTCCGGGCCTAGGACAGCAACACCCTCCGGGCGAGCACAAGTAAGTTGCGGTTGATCGCGAAGAAGACGCAAACTGAAGCGGCGATTGGCCGGGTGGACGAAAAGAATTTGCGCGGATGTGCGGTGTGCGCGGGTCGCGGAACGGAGTGGCGATGCCCGAGTTCGACGACGTGGACCGCCAGTTGCTGCGCATGCTGCGCGAGGACGGCCGGCGCACCTTTTCCGAGATGGCACCCGAGGTGGGGCTGTCGGTGGCCGCGGTCAAACGCCGCGTGGACCGGCTCAAGGACAGCGGGGTGATCAAGGGCTTCACCGTGCAGATCGACCACACCAAGCTCGGCTGGGGCATCGAGGCGTTCGTGGAGCTGTCCTACACCGGTACGACACCGGTCGGGGAGATCGTCCGTACCGCCTACACGGTCCCCGAGGTGCAGGCCGTCTTCACCATCGCCGGCGACCCCGACGCCCTGGTGAACGTCCGGGTGCGGGATATCGAGCATCTGCAGCAGGTCATCGACGCCCTGCGCCGGGTCGGACAGGTCACCGGAACCAGGACGCTGATGGTGCTGGGGTCGTGGACACGCAATGACTGACCGCTGATCACGCGCTAGGCGTCGGGGGAGCCCTCCTCACCGGGGGCGAGGTTCTTCTCGACCTTGGAGAGGATTCTGGCGAAGGCTTCGCGCTCCGCGTCATCCAGCCCGTCCAGGATGTGCTCCTCCAGCTCTCCCCAGACTTCCGCGACCTTGGGCCGCAGGGCGTAGCTCTCCTCCGAGGCCCGGACGAGCATGACGCGCCGGTCGTGCGGATCGCGTGCGCGGGTGACATACCCGCCCTGCTCCAGTCGCCGCAGCATCAGGGTCACGGTCGACGGGTCCAGGTCGAGCGCCCTCGCCAGCTCCGACTGCCGGACCGGTCCGGCATCCCACAGGGTCATCATCAGGAATTCCTGGCCGGAACAGAGACCGGTCGGACGCAGCAGCCTGCTGCCGGCGAGGCGGTGCAGGCGGGAAACGCGCGCCAGGGTCTGGCTGACGGCGCCGCCGTATCCGCCCTCCGTCGCGTCGGTGTGCGGGAGCTCTGTGGTCATGGTGGCAAGACTATCGTGGCCGCCCAATCATTGGTCGGCCAATGAATGGTTTATGGTGGGTCTCCGGCGAGATCGTTGGCCGGCCAATGATCTCGTTGTCCGCCGTCATGTCCAGCAACCCGCGGGAGCCGTTGTGACCACACCCTTCGATCCGATCGACCTTGCCGGACTGCGCCTCCGCAACCGCCTGGTCATGCCCGCCATGGGGCGTGCCCGTGCCTTCGGGCCCGGCGGTACGGCCACCGACTCGATGGCGACGTACTACGCGCAGCGGGCCACCGCCGGCCTGATCATCACGGAGGGGTCGCAGCCCTCACTGGTCGGCCAGGGCTTCCCCAATACCCCGGGGCTGCACAGTGCCGAGCAGATTGCCGCCTGGCGCCGCGTCACCGACGCGGTGCACGCCGCGGGCGGCACGGTCTTCGCCCAGCTCGCGCACGTCGGCAGGATCGGCGACCCCGATCTTCTGCCCGAGGGGCTGGTCCACGTCGCCCCGTCGGCCATCGCCGCACCCGGCCAGTTGTTCACCGTCCACGGAATGAAGGACTTCAGCACCCCCCGCGAGCTGACCTCCCAGGAGGTGCGGGAGACGATCGCGGAATTCGCCCAGGCCGCGCGCAACGCCATGGAGGCAGGGTTCGACGGGGTCGAAGTGCACGCCGCGTACGGCTACTTGATCCACCAGTTCCTGGCTCCCAGCTCCAATCTGCGCACCGATGAGTGGGGCGGCTCGGTCGAAGGCCGGGTCCGGTTCGCGGCGGAGGTGGTCGCGGCCGTGTCGGCGGCCATCGGGGCACAGCGCACGGGGATACGTGTCTCGCCCGGCGTTCGCTACAACGGAATCGAGGAGCCCGACCTCGAGCCCACGTACGCCCATCTCGTCCGGCGGCTGAACGAGACCGGCCCCGCCTATCTGCACGTCGTCGAAAGCTCACGCGATCTGACCAACCTCCTCCGCAAGGAGTTCTCCGGAACCTTCATCCTCAACCCCGCGACAGACGGGTTCACCAGCGCGGCGGACCTGACGCTCATCGAGGACGGCACGGCCGACATGCTGTCCTTCGGTTCGCTCTTCCTGGCCAACCCCGACCTGCCCGCCCGGCTGCGAGTGGGCGGACCGTGCAACACGCCCGATACGACGACCTACTACGGTGGCACCGACAAGGGATTCATCGACTACCCCTACCTGAACGCCTGAGGGACGGAACGCTGGAATGCCCTGTCCTCACCGGCCATGGGTATGCTCGTTCTGGTGTTCGACGCTCCAGACTTCGACCTCGAGCCGTATGCCGCATTCGACGCGAACCCGTATGTCGAGCGGACGTTCAGCAGCTGGGACAGGCTCGGCTGGCGGTCGCTGCTGCTGCAGCGGTTCCATCACACCGCGCGCGTGGAGCGGATGGCACTGCCCGCCACCGAGGATCTGCACCTGGTGCTGACGGTCGCGGGCGACGCGTCGATGGAGACCCACACCGGTGGGCGCTGGCAGCGGCGGCATTGGATGCCCGGGCAGGTCGAGATGGCCCTTCCGGGCGTGGCGTCGGTGCGCCGCTACCGGTCCGTGGTCCCCTTGCGGACCCTTCAGGTGCACATTCCACACGTCACCGTCGCCCGTACGGTCGAGCAACTGGGCGGGGCGGGCATCGACTATGAGCGGATGGCCGCCGCGGTGGCCTCGGGGGATCCGCTCGTCGAGCACACCATGCGGTCGTTGGGCGCGGCCGGTGCGGCCGAGGACCTGTAGGCGGAGTCCGCGGCGACGTTTCTCGCAGTGCATCTGCTCAGCGGTGGCGTCCGGCCACCGAAGGAGAGCCGGGCTAACGCCGAAGGGCCCTGGGTGCACAAGGCCGTGGCGACGATGCGGGACCGGCTCGGCAGCCCGTTGACGGTGGCGGACTTGGCCTCCGAGGCAGGCTTCAGCGTCTATCACTTCATCCGGGTGTTCAAGGAGGCCACGGGCCAGACGCCGCACCGCTATCTCACCCGGTTGCGGGTCGAGGAGGCGCAGCGGCTGCTCGGTGCCGGTGGACTGTCCGTCGCCCAGGTCGCCACGCGGTGCGGGTTCGGCAGCCCCGGCTCACTGTCCACGGCGTTCCTGCGGCATACGGGGGTGCGGCCGTCGGCCTACCGCAATCGATGATCCGGGTACGGCAATCGCGCGCATTTCCGTGGCCCTGGGCCGGTTCTAGCGTTCGTGGCGTGCCGACTTACCCCGCGGGCGCGGTGACGCCCGACATCGAACCCTTCGCCATCTCCGTTCCCGACGCCGATCTCGACGATCTGCGCTCCCGGCTGGACCGGGTCCGCCTTCCCGAACCGGAGACCGTGGTGGACACGTCCCAAGGTGTGCCGCTGGACCAGATGCGGGCGCTCCTCGCGGCGTTGCGCGATGTGGACTGGCGAGCACGCGAGAAGACCTGGAACGCGATCGGCCACTTCCGCACGGTCATCGTCGGCCTGGAGGTGGCCTTCTGGCATGTGCGGTCGCCGGAGCCCGGGGCGATTCCGCTGCTGCTGACGCACGGCTGGCCGGGGTCGATCCTGGAGTTCGAGCAGGTCATCGGCCCGCTCACCGATCCGGTTGGCCATGGCGGCGAACGGGCCGACGCCTTCGACGTCGTCGTTCCGTCGCTGCCCGGGTTCGGCTTCAGCGGCCGTCCCGCGCGGACGGGGTGGAATCCCGCTCTGACGGCCGATGCCTGGGCCACGCTGATGAGCCGGCTGGGGTACGACCGCTTCGGTGCGCATGGCGGCGACTGGGGCGCGTTCATCAGTACCGAGCTGGCCCACCGGTTTCCCTCGCGGGTGATCGGCCTGCACTTGACGATGCCGGTGGCCTCGCCACTCCCGCAGGACCGGGACACCGCCACCCCGGCCGAGGCGCGCATGATCGAACGGCGTGATCTGCACCTGACCGACGGCTACGGCTTCGGGATCCAGATGGGCACCCGGCCCCAGACCCTCGGTTACGCCCTGGTCGACTCGCCCGCCGGGCTGGCCGCCTGGCTGGGCGAGAAGTTCGCCGCCTACGCCGACACCCGGGCCGAGGCCGGGGGAGGAGTGAGCCTCGACCGGCAGGCCGAAGGCATCGCGTTGTACTGGCTCACCGGGACAGGCGCATCCACGTCCCGCTGGTACTGGGAGGCGCTGCGCTGGACGCCGCGCAGCGCCGAAGAGGAGAACGCCCGGCCCGTGACCGTGCCGACCGCGTGCTCGCTGTTCCCGGCCGAGCCATGGCCCACGGCCAGGCGCTGGGCCGAGCGGCGCTATACGGATCTGCGCTCCTGGCGCGCATTGGACCGAGGCGGTCATTTTCCGGGGTTGGAGCAGCCCGACGTGCTGGTGGAGGAGGTGCGGAACGCCTTCCGCGGTCTACGGTGACGGACCGCACTCCGATCCCGAGGCGTCAAGGGAGCGACGATGTCCGCTCGAGCCACCCCGTTGCTGTTTCTGCACGGCAATTGGCATGGGGCCTGGTGCTGGACCGAGGTGATCGCCGCTCTGGCGGGGGCCGGCCGCTCGGCTGTCGCTGTGGACATGGCGGGGCACGGGCTGCGCGCACGCCGGCCCGCCTGCCTCACCAGCCGCCCGTTCGATACCGAGGCACTGGCCACCGAGGTCTCGCCGGTGGCGGACGTGGATCTCGACCAGGCGGGTGACCTCCTCGTTTCGCAGATCAAGCGGGTCGGCCGGGGCGGCCCGGTCACGGTGATCGCCCACAGCATGGGCGGCACCGTGCTGACGCGGGCCGCGGAGCAGGCACCCGAGTCGGTGGCCCACGCGGTGTATCTGAGCGGGCTCATGCCCGCGTCGGACGTTCCCGCCCTCGCCTACCTCCGGTTGCCCGAGAACGCGGGCGCCCTCGTCCAGTCCTGCGTCCGCGCCGATCCCGCCGCGATCGGGGCGCTGCGGCTGGACCTCGTCTCGGGCGACGCGGCGTACCGCCGGCAGTTGCTGGACGCGCTCTACGGCGACGTCGACCGGGCCGTGGCCGAGGCCGCCTTCGGACTGCTGACGCCCGACGCTCCGATCGGCATCGTGCGCGGCACCACCACCCTCACCCGCGATGGCTGGGGCTCGGTCCCCCGTACCTACGTCACCTGCGCACGGGACATGGCGGTGCGCCCGGCCCTCCAGAAGAAGTTCATCAGCGACGCCACGGTGGCATTCCCGGACAACCCGACCGCTGTCGCGGCGCTCGACTCCTCCCACTCGCCGTTCTTGTCCATGCCCGGGCAGGTGGCGGATCTCATCGCGGAACTGGGCTGATCCGGTCGGGACCCGGTTTCCGCGGAATGCCCATACGTCCAGAGGTCAGGCCGCCTGCGCCACGGTGAACCGTTCGACGGCGTCCCAGAGTTCGCGCTCGCGCAGCGGGTCGTAGGACTCCTGCGACGACCGCGCCACCCGGGCGCGGTCGACGTAGGACCCGGTCGGTGCGGCGGTCGTGCCCAGGACGACATCGGCGAGGTGGCGGCCCGCGGTGCCGCGGCCGATGGCGAACGGCGTGAGGGCCATCACCGGCAGGACACGCCGCATGGCGAACCGGGAGACGGGACCCGCGTTGCGGGCGAGACCGGTGCCGGGGACGAAGCCCGGGTTGTAGGCGATGGCGTCGATCCCGGCCGGAAGCCGGCGCGCGTACTCGTGTACGAGGTAGACCGCGGCCAGCTTGCTCGTCGAGTACGCGGTGCGGCCACCGGCTGTGCTGCCCGGCTTGGGGAAGGCACCCGGACGGGCGAGGACGTCGGGGGAGTTCCAGACCGGGCCCGGCACCATGCCCAGGTTGTGCTTGAGGTCGCCGAAGTGGGTGTCGCTGACGGTGACCACGATCCGGGCGGGGGCGGCGAAGTGGTCCTGGAGCAGGCGGACGAAGAGGTGGTTGGCGAGTACGTTGATGGCGAAGGTGGCCTCGAACCCCTCGGGGGACTCCGTCAGCGCGTTGGTGTACTGCATGCCCGCGTTGCCCACGAACCCGCGCAACGGTGGCAGATCACCACGCTCCAGCCGGTCGCGGATCTCGACGGCGGCGGAGCGGACACTCCGCAGCGAGGCGAGGTCCGCCGACACGTGCGAGACCGTGTGCCCGCCCATGGCGAGTTCCTCGGCGAGCCGGGCGCCGGAGGATGCGCGGGCCACGACGACGAGGTGCGCATGGGGCGACTGGCGCAGGATGTGCTCCGCGGCGACACGGCCGATCCCGCGGCTCGCGCCCGTCATCACCAGGGTGTGCTTCATGAAAGGGTCCTTCACTGGTCGGCCGATGGCGCCCGGCTCGGGCGCGGCGGCTCCACGCTCGCCGCCTCCGCCCCCGCCGGCCAGTGCCGTCCGCGTCACTAGGACTGGCAGTACCCAGGCTCATCCGGCGCCGTGCGGCGAGAATGAACCCATGGCTTCCTCCGGCTCCGACTTCGCCGCGCTCCTGCGCGCCTGGCGCGACCGCCTCTCCCCGGCCGACGCCGGCTTCGCCCCGACGGCCGGCCGCCGCGCCCCGGGACTGCGCCGCGAGGAGCTCGCACAGCTTGCCGGGCTCTCCGTCGACTACATCCTGCGCCTGGAACAGGGGCGCGCGAAGAACCCCTCGGACCAGGTCGTCGGCGCCCTCGCCCGGGCCCTCCAGCTATCCCGCGCCGAGCGCGACCAGCTGTACCGGAGCGCCGGGCTCCTGCCGCCGCGCGACGGGACGGTCAACGCCCATGTGCCCCCGGGCGTCCAACGGCTCGCCGCGCGCCTGGGCGACGTCCCGATCGGAGTGTTCACCGCCGACTGGACCCTGGTGTGGTGGAACGCCATGTGGAGCGCCCTGCACGGTGACCCCGCCGTCCTCCCGGCCGCCGAACGCAACCTGGCCCGCGCCCTGTTCGGCAACGGTGTCGCCCGCGCCGCGACCCTTCACATCCGGCCCGCGCGCGGGCAGGACACCTTCGAAGCCTCGATCGTCGCCGACCTCAAGGACGCCGCTTCCCGCTACCCCGCCGACGGCCGGCTCCAGCGCCTGGTGGGGGAACTGCGGGCGGAGTCCGATGTGTTCGCGCACTACTGGGCCACCCGGACGACCGCCGCCCAGCACACGAGCGACCGGAAGACGATCCGGCATCCGGAGGCCGGCGACATCCACCTGGACTGCGATGTCCTCGTCGTCCCCGGCGCGGACCTGCGCATGGTCACCTACACGGCGGCGACCGGAAGCAGCGATGCGGGCAAGCTCGACCTCCTTCGCGTCACCGGCGCCCGCACCGCCGTTCCGCGCCCGTGACCCGCGCCTTTGTGGCCGTAGGTGGTCCGTGGCCGTACGTGGTCAGTGGCTGATGACGACCTTGCCGAAGCGTGGGCCCTTCTCGAAGTGGGCGAACGCCTCCGGCGCCTGGTCGAAGGGGACGACACGGTCGATGACGGGCCGCAGCCCGTGCCGGCCGATGACCTTGTTCATCCGCTCGAAGTCGCTCCGGCTGCCGACGCTGATCGACCTGAGCGTGGCGGCGCGGCGGAAGAATCGCGTCACATCCATCCCGCTGCCCGACGCGAGATTGCCGACGAGGGCGATCTGCCCGCCGTGGGCGACGGCGTCGATGGACTGAGCGAGCGTTCCGGCGCCGCCGATCTCGACGACGCGGTCGGCACCGCCGCCGGTGAGCGCCTGTACCTGTGCGCCCCAATCCGGTGTGCTGACGTAGTTGACGACATCGGACGCGCCGAGCGTGCCGAGCCGTCGGGCCTTTTCATCGCTGGAGGTCGTGGCGAGCACACGTGCGCCGGCCAGACGGGCGAACTGCAGCGCGAAGACCGACACCCCGCCCGAGCCCTGGACCAGGAGCGCATCGCCCGGGCCGACTCCGCTCACCGCCGACCATGCGGTGAGTGCGGCGCACGGAAGCGTGGCCGCTTCCTCGAAGGAGAGCTGGTCCGGAACGGCGACCAGGCTCTGCTCGTCGAGGGCGATGTACTCGGTGAGCCATCCATCGCGCTGCGTCCCGTGCAACTCCCCCCACTCGGGGAACCGACCGTACAGCCAGGTCGGATGGAAGGTGCTCACGACGCGATCCCCCACCCGGAACCGCGAAACCCCGTCCCCGACGGCCTCCACGACGCCCGCGCCGTCGGAGAGCGGGATGCGCCCCGGCGGCACCTCGATGGAATACCTGCCGGAGACGATCAGCAGGTCGCGCGCGTTGATGGAGCTGGCTTTCACACGGACGAGCACTTCGCCCGCCGACGGAGTCGGCACCGGACGCGTGACCGGGGCGATCAGGTCGCCGCCTTCTTTCATCTGGAATGTTCGCATTTCCCCTCCTTTGTTCTTGGATCACCTCCACGATAGGGCGGCCCGGCTGGACGATATGTATCCTGGCGTCCACGGTTTAGCGCAGATCGTCCAGGAGGGTGGAGATGGATCCCGTCGACGACCTTCTCGCCACCATGAAGATCGAGGACGCGCGCTATGTGCGGGTGGACGCCCATGCGCCGTGGGGCATCTCGTTCCCTCCCCGGGACCTCGCCCGGCTGGTCCTGATCTCCAGCGGTTCGTGCCGGCTCGTCGCGGACACGCTCGCCGCGCCGCAGCGGCTGGAGGCGAACGACTGCTTCCTGGTCCGCGCGGGCGTGAGATTCACCCTTCAGGACACCACGGGCAGCGAGGTCGTCGACTGCGACGGACTGGTCTCCCAGGCACCCGGCAACGCGGCGCGGGTCGGCGGTGACGGTGAGCTGACGCAGATCGTGTCCAGCCGGTTCGCCTTCGACGCCGTGGCGGCCGAACCGCTCTTCGCGCTGCTGCCCCCGTTGTTCCGGCTGAACCTGGACCACACCTCCAGCCACCTCCTGCGCACCACGTTCGACCTCATCGCGAGGGAGAGCGCGGCAGGCGGGCTCGGCGGCGGCTTCATCATGAGCCGGCTGTCCGACGTGCTCTTCGTCCAGGCACTACGGACCTGTTGCGCCGATGTCGGGGGCGGCACCGTCGGCTGGATCGCCGCACTGCGAGACCCCCGGCTGGCCGTCGCCATGCGGGAGTTGCACGCGGATCTGGCCCATCCGTGGACGGTCGACGAACTCGCCCGCAAGGCGGGGATGTCACGCTCGGCGTTCGCCGCTTCGTTCAAGGAGAAGGCGGGGGATACCCCGCTCGGCTACCTCACCTCATGGCGCATGTACCGGGTGAAGGTGCTGCTCCGGGAGACGCCGCTGAGCGTCCAGGAGATCGCGGTCAGGGTCGGCTACGACACCGGGAGCGCGTTGAGTCGTGCCTTTTCGGCCAGGGAAGGCGTCACGCCCGGCGCCTGGCGGAAGGACGAGGCGCACCGTCGGCGTCCCCTGTCCGGTATGACAGCCGCCTGACCACGTCCGGCGTCGGCATTCGGCGTTCGGCCCCGGGGCCGGAGCGCGTGGCGCTCCGGCCCCGGCCGGCCGTCCGGGTCAGGACGCGGGCAGCTCGCCGCGGACCGTACGGGCCGCGGTGACCAGGTTCCGCAGTGAGGAGCGGGTCTCGGGCCAGCCGCGGGTCTTCAGGCCGCAGTCGGGGTTGACCCACAGCCGCTCGGCGGGGATGGCCTTCAGACCGGTGCGCAGCAGTTCGGCCGCCTCCAGCGCGCTGGGCACGCGGGGGGAGTGGATGTCGTACACACCGGGCCCGGCCTCGCGCGGATAGCCATGGGCGGCGAGTTCGCGGGCCACCTGCATATGGGAGCGGGCGGCCTCCAGGCTGATGACATCGGCGTCGAGGTCGTCGATCGCCTGGACGATGTCGCCGAACTCGGCGTAGCACATATGGGTGTGGATCTGGGTGCCGGGCCGCACGCCGCCGGTGGTGAGGCGGAAGGCTTCGGTCGCCCAGGACAGATAGGAGGGCCGGTCCTCGGCGCGCAGCGGAAGGGTCTCGCGCAGGGCGGGTTCGTCCACCTGGATGACCGAGGTCCCGGCCGCCTCCAGGTCGTCGACCTCGTCGCGCAGGGCGAGGGCGACCTGGCGGGCGGTGTCGCCGAGGGGCTGGTCGTCGCGGACGAAGGACCAGGCGAGCATGGTGACCGGGCCGGTGAGCATGCCCTTGACCGGGCGGTCGGTGAGGGACTGGGCGTAGGCCGTCCAGCGCACCGTCATCGGCTCGCGGCGCGAGATGTCACCGGCCAGGATCGGCGGGCGGACGTAGCGGGTGCCGTAGGACTGCACCCAGCCGTGCTGCGTGGCGAGATAGCCGGTGAGCTGCTCGGCGAAGTACTGGACCATGTCGTTGCGCTCGGCCTCGCCGTGCACCAGCACATCCAGGCCGGTCTTCTCCTGGAAGGAGATCACCTCCTGGATCTCGGCCTTGATGCGCTCCTCGTACCCGGCCGTGTCGATCCGGCCCCCGCGCAGGTCGGCGCGGGCGGTGCGCAGTTCGCCGGTCTGCGGGAAGGAGCCGATGGTGGTGGTCGGCAGCAGCGGCAGGCGGAGGTGGGCGCGCTGGGCCGCGGCGCGTTCGGCGTACGGCTGGGAGCGGCGGGCGTCGGCCTCGGTGACCGCGCCGGTGCGGGCGCGGACGGCCGGGTCGCGGGTGATGGGGGAGTTGGCGCGGGAGGCGAGGGTGGCCCGGTTCGCGGCCAGTTCGGCGGTGATCGTGTCGGTGCCGCGGGCCAGGCCCTTGGCGAGGGTGACGATCTCCGTGGTCTTCTGCCGGGCGAAGGCCAGCCAGTGCAGGATCTGCGGTTCGATGTCCCGCTCGGCCGCCGCGTCGAGGGGGACATGCAGCAGCGAGCAGGAGGCGGCCACATCGACCCGGTCGGCAAGGCCCAGCAGGGTGCCGAGCCTGGCCAGGGACTTCTCCAGATCGTTGACCCAGATGTTGCGGCCGTTGACGACACCGGCGATCAGCCGCTTGCGGGGCAGCCCGCCGACGGCGGCCAGCGCGTCCAGATTCGCGGCTGCGGCCTCCGTGAAGTCCAGCGCCAGCCCCTCGACCGGGGCCTTGGCCAGTACGGGCAGGGCCTCGCCGACGCGGTCGAAGTACGAGGCGACCAGCAGCTTCGGGCGGTCGGTGAGGGCGCCGAGATCGCGGTAGGCGCGGCCGGCGGCGTTCAGCTCGGCCGGTGTGCGGTCCTGGACCAGGGCGGGCTCATCGAGCTGCACCCACTCGGCACCCGCCGCCCGCAGATCGGCCAGGACCTCGGCGTACACCGGAAGCAGGCGGTCCAGGAGGGTAAGCGGCTCGAAGTCCGCGGGCGCGCCGGGGGCGGGCTTGGCGAGCAGGAGGTAGGTGACGGGCCCGACCAGGACCGGCCGCGCCGCCAGACCGAGGCCGAGGGCTTCCTTCAGCTCCGCGACCTGCTTGGCGGAGTCGGCCGCGAACACCGTGTCCGGACCCAGCTCCGGAACCAGGTAGTGGTAGTTGGTGTCGAACCACTTGGTCATCTCCAGCGGCGCGACGTCCTGCGTGCCCCGCGCCATGGCGAAGTAGCCGTCGAGCGGGTCGGCGGCGACGGCGTCCCGGTGGCGGTCGGGGATCGCCCCGACCATGACGGTGGTGTCCAGCACGTGGTCGTAGTACGAGAAGTCACCCGTGGGAACTTCGTCGATACCCGCCCCGGCAAGCTGCCGCCAGGTGGTGCTGCGCAGTTGGGCGGCGGTGGCCCTGAGCGCGTCGGCGGTGACGCGGCCCTTCCAGTAGCCCTCGATCGCCTTCTTCAGTTCCCGGTTGGGGCCCTGGCGGGGGTAGCCGTACACGGTGGCCCGTGCCGCCGCGGCTGCGGACTTCGGTGTCACGGAGATCTCCTTCGCGAGATGAATCCCTGAGATCCCGGCGACGGGAGGAGAGCGCGAAGGGTGACACACCGGGCTTTCGGCCTCGCGCGGCAAAAGCGTGGCCAACTGCCTGGTATGTACGCCGACCCGCCCTCGAGGTCACCGAGATGTCCGCGCACGAGTCGTCCGTACGCGGGCAGATGGCAGGTCTTCGGACTCACGGGCGCGTCCTCTTGGAGGAGGACACCTAGTGGCCGTCGCTTCCCAGGCCCTCTCACCGGACCCAGTGCGTATGACGGCGGTCGTTCCCGCTCACCGCTGCGGGGCAGTCCCGGATTCCCACCGGGTTCCCTCTTACGACGCATCCCGCCTGGCGGACGGGGCGAACCAGCTACACCAGCCAGCCTACGGGGCCGTCCGGCGGTGTGCAGGGGGCGGTCCGGTATTCGGGATGGTGAATTGGGACACGCGATGGCCGAGGGTACGGCCGGTGCCGCCCGGGCCGTGCACCGGCCGCACCCCGTCCATCAGCGAGCTCAGGGGGTCAGCACGCGCCGGAGTCCGACCCGCCCGCCAGATTGACCGGGACGGTGACGAAGGAGAACTGGTTGCTGGCGCACACGCCGGGGTAGGCCGTGCTGCTGGAGTTGTTGACGGTGACATCGGGCGCGTCGTCCGCGATGGCGCCGCCCGCGCCGACGGCGAGGGACGCGGCGGTGAGAGCGAGCGTGGACAGGGCGGTCCGGATACGCATGGGAACTCCTTGCTGAGAATCTGCCGCCGGATATGACCGGCTTCGCATGCATGGTGCCCCTTTGGTAGGGCAATCGCGGCCCACCGTCCCTCCAATGGCGGAAGCCGCCCCCGCAGCCGTCCGGCCGGCCCAAGGCGCGCGTCCGGTCATCCGCCGCCGCGCCGACCGTCGTCCGCCGGCGCGGACAGCGGGATCGTCGGTGGACGGCTGGGGTCGGGGATGCGGTCGGTGAAGCCGCCGGGGACCGAGCGGCACTGCTGCTCGCGGAAGTGGACCGGTGCGGTGCCCACTCGGCGGGCGAACAGTCTGCTGAAGTAGGCGGGGTCGTCGTAGCCGACGCGGCGGGCGATGGCGGCCACCGGCAGTTCGGTGCCGACGAGGAGTTCCTTGGCGCGGCCCAGCCGGATGCCGAGGAGGTAGTCCTTGGGGCTGCACCCCGCGCCGCGGCGTACCGCGGTGCGCAGTTCGGCCGGTGTCATGCCGTGCCGGGCGGCGTGTTCGGTCACCGAGAGCGGCTGGAAGGCGTCCCGGGCCAGGGCCTGGAGCACCGGATGTCCGTCGGCGCCGGTGTCGGCGCGGACGCGGCGGAGGGCGACGAGGAGTTCATGGACGGCGGCCGCGGTCTCGACCTCCAGGAACGGATTGCCCTGGCGCGCGGCGCGCGCGATCCGGCCGATGGCCGTACGGGCGGTGGCGGTGTCGGTGAGCGCGACCACGGGGCCGTCCGCGTCGAGATAGCCCAGGTCGGCGTAGGCGGCGGTGGCCGGTCCTGTGAAGTCGACGAACGCCTCGTCCCATCCGGTGTCCGGGTCCGGGGCGTAGTGGTGGGTGACACCGGGGGTGAGCCAGAGCAGCGCGGGCGCGGTGACGGTGCGGCGGCGGCCGTCCACGCCGCGGAACCATCCGCGGCCCGCGCTGATGACCACCGCCACATGGTGGTCCAGGACGCGCGGGCCGACGACGGGCAGGGCGCCGTGCTGGAGGCCGACACCCAGACACACCAGGCCGAGCCGGTGATGGGCCGGGCTGGGCGTGAAGTACCGCATCCAGGTGTGATACATCCGCGGTCCCCTCCGGTCGGCTGCGTCCCATCACTCGCCGATCTTCGTCCACGGACTGCCCGGCCGCCAAGGGGAGGGTGATCCTGGCGAGGAGGAGAGGGCCTTACCGGAGGTGGGGGTTGGCGGAGGGAGCCGGGTCGCGGAGGTGTGTCCGCGCGCCCCGCTCCCTCCGCCGTGTCAGTCCAGCTCCTCCACGGTGAAGGAGTCGAGCGTGAACTCCGCGGTACCGCTGTCACCGGTCTTCCGCAGCCCCACCCACATCTCGCCGTCCGCGGGCGCGGTGACGGTGTAGCTGTGGGTGGCCCGCCCGGTGGCGGCGGGCAGGGGGGTGCGCTCCAGCTCGCGTGGTTCGGGTGCGTCCACGGCCGTGATCCAGGCGTACTGACCGGCCGCCTCGTTGGCGTACGTCAGGCTCACCCGGTAGCGCCGCCCCGCGCGGAAGCGGGCGGTGTGCGGCACCGTGCGGTAGACGAGGCCCGCGTTCTCGCCGCGTGACTTGAGGGACTGGCCGCCTTCCAGCACATCGTCGATCACCTTGCCGTTCCATCCGGCCTGGGTGAACGGGGCGTGCCGCTGGGCGATATGGGTGCGGGGGTCGGTCACCCCGCCCGCGTCGCCCTTGACGAACGGGCCCCAGCCCTGTGGCACCCGCTCGAAGTCCTCGTACACCAGGGTGCCGGGCTTCGTCGTGCGCTGGGCCCGCACCACTCGCAGCCGGTCGAAGCGGACGCGGGCGCTGCCCTCGGCCACCGCCAGGGTGAGGGTGACCGGTCCGCCGCCGTCGGGGACGGTGAAGGAGGTGAACATCCGCTGGAAACGGGTGCCGTGCTTGCGGTCGGCGGCCATGTGGTTGACGGCGGTCGAGGTCTCGGTCCAGTTCTCCGAGGTGACGCCGTCGGCGGTGTGCACCCGCAGCGCGGCCCGCCGCCGCTCACCGGCCTTCGCGCCCACCTCCACCTGAACGGAGGCCATATAGCCGCCGGGGGCCAGCCGGTCGAGTCGCCGGCCGACGGTGGCGGCCGCGCCCTCGCCGATGACCAGTTCGTAGTCGCCCAGCGCGCTGCGTTCGACGGTGGCCGGGCCGGTGGTCTGCCAGCCGCGCAGCGACCCGGAGTGGAAACCGGGATCGTACAGCGGGGTGCCCTCGCCCCAGCCGGGGGCCGCCTGGGCACGGGCCCGGGAGCGCAGCACCACGTACGGGACGTCGGGGTCGGCCGTGATGCTGAGGTGGCCGTCGCGCACCGGCAGGGTGACCGGCTCGGCGCGCCCCTGGTCGGTGAGGCGGTACAGCACCACGGACCGCTGCCCCGACCAGCCGCGCGGCAGCCGCCAACGGGTGGTGCCACCCGCGGGGTTGTAGTGGTAGAGCTTGGCCGGGTCGGTGGCCTCGCGCGGCTCCCAGGGCAGCAGATACCCGCCGCCGTCGTAGACCAGCCGTCCGTCGGTGGTGATGCGGCGGACGCCACCGGTGTCGGTGACCGAGGTGTGGCCGGGCCCCTCGAAGGTGATCTCGTGGTCGTCCCAGGTGCGGATGGGGTACGCCTGGAGGTATTTGGCGGGCAGGCTGTGGGTCCAGATGAGCCGGTAGAAGGCGGTCCAGTCGGTTTTGCCGGTCCAGCCCTCGAAGTTGCCCATCCGGGGGATGCCCAGCAGGGTCGGCCACTTGTCGGCGAAGACGTCCTTCTGGTGGTTGCGGATGAAGCGGATGAGCCGGGAGTTGACTCCGCGCGAGGTGTCCGGGCCGTAGTCGGTCTCCGTGGCCCAGTGCGACCACAGCGAGGAGCGCTCCAGCCCGTGGCCCCATTCGGTGGTCAGCCGCCAGCCCTGGTCGCGCAGGGCCCGCTGGAGCCGGTCGGAGTTCCAGCCGGACTCGCGGAAGACGTCGATATAGAGCGCGGCGAGGGCCGGGTCGGTGTCGTTCCGTAGATCCTGGAAGCGCCGGATGATATCGCCGGAGACCAGGTCGCGGCGGGGGTCGATGCGGTAGGACTGGTCCAGCCAGTCCCACTGCTTGTCGTCTTTGTCGACCAGCGTCTCGGAGAAGGCGTTGGCCACCGGATAGGACTCGGTGGCGTTGACGTGCACCGCGAAGTCGCTGTTCCAGCGGCGCCCGGAGCGCAGCAGGGTGTTGAGGTCGGCCAGGCCACCGGCGCGGGTGTTGTAGTTGCCCGCGTAGTCGGGGTGGGCGGAGTCATGGCCTTCCGACTGGTAGCCCTTGAGCAGGGTGTACTGCCGCAGTCCGTCGGTGGCCAACGCGATCCGCTTGACGTTGTCGAGGGTGTCGAGGAAGGGGTTGGTGGCCTGGCTGGCGAAGTTGAACGGGATGTGCGGGACGACCCGCAGATGCTGTTCGTCCGCGCCGAGCGGGTTCACCATGATGTCGCGGAAGGCGATGGCGGCGTCCTGCCAGTCGACCACGCCGTCGCCGTTGCGGTCCCGGGTGAGGACCACGGTGGCCCAGGGCAGTGGTTCGGTGGCGCCGACGGCCGCGGTGGCGGCCCGGTGGGTCCACTCACCGCAGGTGAGCCGGGCGGTGATCTGGCCGTCCTCCCGTACCGTCTGCCGCCACAGCCGTCCGTTGTCCCAGGTGGTGCCCGCGGCGGAGGAGGGCTTGTCCCAGACCGTGTTGGTCTCGACGGCGGCCCCGAGCCGGTCGGTGCTGACGACGGCGTAGGCGCAGCCGATGGGCGCGCCGTCGGTGGGGGTGTCGGCCGTGGGCCGGACGGCGGTGTCACCGCTCTTGGCCTGGTCGAGGTCGATCCGGGCGGCCAGCAGGGTGGCGCCCGGCTGGTCGGCGCGGACGCTGAGGAACGCCAGTTGGGGGATGCGCAGGGTGCCCACGCGCAGCGCGTCGGTGTCGGCGATCCGGGTCACCCGCCAGTCGACCTGCCATTCGCTGACCCGGATCCGGATGTCGATCTCGGCGTCCGCGCTGGAGGTGGACGCGTTGGCGGTGTCCGTGCCGGAGGTGGCGGTGTCCGTGCCGGAGGTGGCGGTGTCCGTGCCGGAGGTGGCCGTGGTCGGGCCGAAGGCGAGGGTGTAGCTGATGTGGTCCGGGCCGCTGGTGACGGCGGTGGTGCGCGGGGTGCGTTCGACGCCGTCGATGAGCACCGAACGGACCGGCTCCCGCTGGCCGTGCAGCACCGCGCCGGTCTCACGGTCGATGTACGCGACGATGCGCGGGAACTCCGGGTCCACCCGGATCTCCAGCCGCTTCGACCGCAGCGTGCGCTCGGTGGCGCGGGCGTGTGCGGCGGCGCGGCCGGGTGCGGTGTCACGGGCGTGCGCGGTGCCACCGCCCGTGCCGATGGCCGTTCCGATTCCGGCCAGTGTGGTGGTGACCACGACCGCTCTGCGGCCGGGCCATCCCTCCTTCGGCCGCCCGTCCTCTGCGTAGGTCAACGCGCCGGCTCCTCCCTCGCTGGTGAGAATGGTGCTCCACCTTGGGACGGCGGCGGGGCGGGCGCCCATGGACAAGTGCGCGGGGGTGTTGGACTAACGGGCCGTACCGTCGGCGCCTAACGGGCCGTGGTGCGTGCGCCGGTCACCACAGGCGGTCGATCTCGCCGGGGTACAGCCCGATCCGGGCGGCGAGGAAGTCGGCGCGGTGGCGCCGGGCCGTGGCGGAGAAGAAGTGCGCCATCGTGACCTTGTCGAAGGAGGGCTGGTCGCTCGGGAAGGGGGCGTCCGGAGTGCCTCCGATGAGCACCGCGCCGGGCAGCGGCTGCCATCCCGCACCCGTGTAGAAGTCCCGCAGCGGCCGGTCGCAGGTGAACAGGCCCAGGTCGAGACCGGAGTCGGCCATCGCCCGGTGGGCGGCGGCGACAAGGCGCGCGCCGTGCCCCCGGCCGCGTACCGCCCGCCGGGTGACCACGGTGCTCAGTCCCCCGACCCGGTAGGACCGGCCCGCGTGGGTGAGGGTCGTGGTGAGGATGTCCAGGGCGGCCAGCACGGTGCCTTCGCCGTGGCCGTGGCCGTGGCCGTCGTCCACGAGCAGCATCGACACCGGGCGCAGCGCGGGGTCATGAGTGGGTCCGGGTTCGCCCGCGGTGCCGGGATCCGTCGCGGGCCACGCCTCCTGCTGCAACTCCCACACCTGGGCGCGGAGCGGGGCCGGTGTCTCGGCTTCGGGGTAGGACAGGATCCGCACCCGCCCATTGTGGCCGATGCCGTTAAGAGTGTTCTAAGAGCGTGTTCTGCCAGGGTGGGGGCTGACCTGTGCCCATCCGAAAGGCCCGTGATGTCCGCTGCCGCGTCCTCCCCGTCCGGCCGGGGGAAGCCCACCGACCCCCGGACGGCGGCCGTGCTGGTGGTGGACGACGATCCGGAGGTCCGCGCAGCCCTGGTGGACGGGCTGGCCGTGGAGGGGTACGAGGTGCGGGTGGCCGGGGACGGGCTGGCGGCTCTCAGCGCGATCGCCGCCGAACCGCCGGACGCCATCGTGCTGGACCTGGCCATGCCGGTGATGGACGGGCTGGCGGTGTGCCGCCGGCTGCGCGGCCTCGGCGACCGTACGCCGGTCCTGGTGCTCACCGCCCGGGACGAGATCAGCGAGCGGGTGGCGGGGCTGGACGCGGGGGCCGACGACTACCTGGTCAAGCCGTTCGCGCTGGATGAGCTGCTGGCCCGGCTGCGGGCGCTGCTGCGGCGTGCCGCGCCCGTCGAGCCGCTCGACGAGAACGTGTCCGGTGTGCTCTCCTTCGCCGATCTGACCGTCGATCCGGAGAGCCGCGCCGGAACGCGCGGCGGACGGCGGATGGAGTTCACCCGCACCGAGTTCGCGCTGCTGGAGGTGTTCCTGCGCCATCCGGGCCAGGTGCTGCCGCGGGAGCTGATCCAGGAGCTGGTGTGGGGCACCGAGTTCGCCTCGGACTCCAACTCGCTGGCGGTCTACATCGGCTATCTGCGCCGCAAACTGGAGGCGGAGGGCGCTTCGCGGCTGGTCCACACGGTGCACGGCATCGGTTACGAACTGGGCGAGCGATGAGCGCCGCCCGTCGGTCTGAAGAAGGCCCAGCGGGCAACCGTCGATCCGGAGAGCGTCGAGCCGGGAGCCGCCTGACGGGCCGTCTGCCGCTGCGCACCCGGATGGCGCTGATCACCTCGGCCGCGGTGGCGCTGGTCACGGTCGGGGTGTGCGCCGCCGCGTATGTGGTCATCCGCTACGAACTGGTGCGTCAGCTCGACCTCCAGCTCACCCAGCAGGCCACCCTGCTCGCCCAGGAGCGGCGTGACGAGGGCACCGGGACGCTGTACGGCGAATGCCGGTGGCTGGCCGCCCCGGCCTGCGCGCAGGTCGTCACCCCGCGGACGGGCCCACCGGGGCACCCGGCGGGCAAGGACCTGCTGATCCCGGTCACCGACGCCACCCGCCAGGTGGCCGCGGGCACTCGCGGCGCGTACTACAGCGAGGTCACCGTGCGCGGACACCGGATGCGCACGCTGACCACCCCACTGCGGGGCCCTCGCGCGCTCCAGCTCGCCGTGCGCTCCGACACCGTCGAGCAGGGCGAACGCCAGACCGCGCGGCTGCTCGCCGCCATCGGCGCGGCGGGGGCGCTGCTCGCCGCCGGGCTCGGCTATCTCGCCTCCAGGCGGGCGCTGGCGCCCGTCACCCGGCTCACCGCCACCGCCGAACGGATCGCCGCCACCCGCGATCCGGCCCATCGCATCGAACTGCCGCCGGAGGAGGGGCGGCGCGGGGACGAGATTTCCCGGCTGGCCGGGAGCTTCAACACCATGCTCGGCGAGCTGGAGGAGTCGGTGGCCGCCCAGCGCCGTCTGGTGGCCGACGCCTCCCATGAGCTGCGTACCCCGCTGACCGCGCTGCGCACCAACGCCGAGTTGCTGGCCCGTGCCGACCGGCTGTCCCCCGCCCAGCGGGACCGGGCCGCGTCGGCGCTCGGCGGCCAGTTGCGCGAGGTGACCGGCCTGGTCAACGACCTGATCGAGCTGGCGCGGGACGAGGAGCCGCTGCCGCTGGTGGAGCCGGTGCGACTGGACCTGCTGGCCGCGCGCTGTGTCGAGGAGGCCCGCTCGCACTGGGCGCACACCGCCTTCACCACGGAGCTGGCCGAGGTCACGGTGGACGGGGTGCCCGCGCGGCTGGCCCGGCTGCTGACCAATCTGCTGGACAACGCCGCGAAGTTCAGCCCGCCCGGCGCCGAGGTGGAGGTCCGGCTGACCTCTGGCGCACACGCCATCGACCTCACCGTCCGTGACCACGGGCCCGGTATCGCCGCCGAGGACCTGCCGTATGTCTTCGACCGCTTCTACCGCTCCCGGCAGGCACGCGCGCTGCCCGGTTCCGGGCTGGGGCTGGCCATGGCCCGGCAGATCGCCCGGGCGCACGGCTCCGCGCTCACCGCGGAGGCGGCCGACGGCGGCGGTGCGCTCTTCCGGCTGCGCATCCCGCGCCACCGGTCCGGCGGTCCGGCTCCGGAGGCGTAAGCCCTCCGCGGATCTCCGGGGTCGCTTCTTAGAAGCCCTCTTATATCGGCTCGCTATCAACGTCCCATGAAACGCAACCACTTCACCTCGCCGCGGGTGACCGCCGCGGTGGCGCTCGCGGGCGCGGTGTCCTGTCTCGCCCTCGCCTCGACCACCCTCGCCTCCACCACCCACTCCGGCACCACCCGCTCCGGGAAGGACGCACCGCGGCCGGTTGTGGTCGGTGGCCACCGTGTGGAGGTCCCGGTGTCGGGCGGCACCGCCACCGTCGACACCACCTCACTGCGGGTCACGGCCCGTACGGGGCAGGGGACCATGGAACTGTCCGCGCCCGCCGCCACCGTTCCCGGGAAGCCCGGCTCGGTGACCACCGTCCCGGGCACCGCCCGCTGGAGCTACCCGGACACCGGATTGGATGTCACGGCCCGCGCCGGTGACAACGGCCGTCTGGAGCTGTCGGTGACGGCCACCGGAAAGGCTGCTGGTGAGGCCGCCCGTACCCTGTCGTGGCCGGTCACCGGCACCGACCGGCGCGCCACCGCCGTACAACTGCCGCGCGGCGAGGGGCTGTCGCTGCCGGTGGCCGACCGCTTCTGGAACTCCTCCCGGGCCGATCTGGTCGACACCGACATGGCCATGGAGTCGGATCTGTCGATGCCGCTGTGGGGGTACACGCTCGGCGACCGCCAGGGTGTGAGCTATCTCGTGCCCACTGACATCGGCACATCGCTGCGCGTCACCTCCGACGCGGGCAAGCTGCGCACCGCCGCCACCCACCGGTTCTCGCGCGCCGACGGCACCACGCGGTACACCGTGGCCTTCTCCCTCACCGACGGCTCCCCGGTGGCCGCCGCCCGCGACTACCGCGCCTGGCTCGGCGAGCACGGACAGCTGAAGAGCCTGCGGGAGAAGATCCGGGAGACACCGGCCACCGGGAAGCTGCTCGGCGCCTTCCACGCCTATCTGTGGGGCGACGCCCGCAAGGCCGACTTCATGGGCAGGCTGCGCGGCCTCGGCGTGGACCGGATGTGGCTGGGCTACGACGCCGACGACCGGCCGATGGACGCCGCGGCCACCGCGGCCGCGAAGAAGGCGGGCTATCTCGTCGGCCCGTACGACTCGTTCGCCAACGGGCAGGACCCGGCCACCTCCGACGCGCCGACGTCCACCTGGCCCGGCACGGTGTACCCGGACTTCTGCGTCCGGGACGCCGAAGGCAAGCCCGTCCCCGGTTTCCATGACCGAGGCTGCTACCTCTCCTCCGAGGCGTTCGAGAAGGCCGAGCCGCGCCACCACCACCTCGCCGACCGCACCCGCGAGATGACCAAGGCGGGCGCCGACAGCTACTTCCTCGATGTGGACGCGGCCGGTGAGCTGTTCCGCGACCACAGCCCCGCTCACCCCATGACCAAGGCGCAGGACCGCGCCAACCGGCAGGCCCGGATGAAGCGGCTGTCCGACCGCGGGCTGGTCCTGGGCTCGGAGTCCGCCGGGGCCTGGGCCAACCCGGACCTCGCCTTCGACCATGGCTCGGGCACGCCGGTGGCGGGCGGTCTGTGGACGGCGCAGCGCGACAAGGAGACCTGGGGCGGCTACGCCCCCGCCGACGCACCGGGCGTCTTCTTCAAGCCCGCGGAGCTGCCCGCCGATGTGGCGAAGGCGATGTACGACCCGGTGTACCGCGTGCCGCTGTACGAGACCGCGCTCCATGACTCCGTGGTGAACACCGAGCGCTGGGAGCTGTCGTACGACAAGCTGCCGCGGCAGAAGACCGACCGCGCGCTGCTCGGCATGCTGTACAACACCCCGCTCAACTTCGTGCTCACCGGCGACTCGCTGAAGAACAACGGTCGCGAACTCGCCACCCTCCAGAAGTACTTCGCGCCCCTGCACAAGGCGGCCGGTACCGAGCCGCTGACCGATTTCCGGGCGCTGACCGCCGATCGCACCGTGCAGCGCACCGTCTTCGGCGACGGCACCCTCACCGTGACCGCCAACTTCGGCAGCACACCCCACAAGGGCCTGCCCGGTGGCTGTGTGGACGCGCGGCTCCGTGGCGACACCACGCCGCGGCGGCTGTGCCCGGCCACGGTGAACGGAACCGCCGGGTAATCGCGCGGCGCCGTCGGTGTGGAAGCCGATGTTTCTACGATTACCGGACGTTGCCCATCCCATCGTTAGAGTCGGCCCTCACTGCACTGCGGGCCGACCCTGCGAGGTTTACTGAGCGATGGCATATCCAAAGGCCGGGGCCGAAGGCGTACCCGCGAGACCGCACTTTCCGGATGTCGAACTCGACGTACTGGATTACTGGGAGAAGCACGACATCTTCCATGAGTCCGTGGCAGCGCGGAAATCCGACGACGCCGATGAATTCGTGTTCTACGACGGGCCGCCGTTCGCCAATGGCCTGCCGCACTACGGGCATCTACTGGCGGGCTATGCGAAGGACGTGGTGCCGCGCTATCAGACCATGCGCGGGCGCCGGGTCGAGCGGCGGTTCGGCTGGACCTCGCACGGGTTGCCCGCGGAGCTGGACGCCGAGAAACAACTCGGCATCACCGCCAAGTCCGATATCGAGCGGATGGGCGTCGAGCGGTTCAACGAGGTGTGCCGGACGACGGTGATGCGCTATACCGGCGAATGGCGCGACTACGTCAATCGGCAGGCCCGCTGGGTCGACTTCGACGAATCCGTCAAAACCCATGACCTCGACTACATGGAGAGCGTCATGTGGGCGTTCAAAACCATGTGGGACAAGGGGCTGATCTATCAGGGGCATTCGGTTTCCTGGTATTGCGCGCACTGCGAGACCCCGCTGGCCAATGCCGAGAGCAGCGGCCGTATCGACGGCAGCGACACCCATCGCGACGTGCCCGGCAGCACCGTGGTCGTGGGCGTACGGCTCGATGGTGGCGAGCTGCTGCTGGTGGAGTCCGACCAGCCCTGGGCGCTGCCGGGCGCCACGGCGGTGGCGGTGCATCCCGACGCGCAGTACGCCGTGGTGGAAACCGGCGGGCGGCGCCTGGTGGTGGCGGCCGACCGGCTCGACGCCCATGCCGAGCTGGTGGGCGACGGACCGGTGGTCGCCCGGCACAGTGGCGCCGAGCTGGCGGGACGCACGTACACCCCGCTGTTCGACTTCTCGGCCTCCGCCGACGACAGCCATGTCGTGGTGGCGGAACGCTTCGTGGACACCGACGAGGGCACCGGTGCGGTGGCCGTGACCCCGTGTTTCGACGAGCGGGACCACACCCTCGCCACCGACGCGGGCATCGGCCGGACCTATCCGGTCGACTCCGGCGGCCGGTACACCGACGAGGTGCCGCCGTGCGCGGGAGCCCCGGTGCTGGAGTCCGCCGAGACCGTGACCGGTCTGCTGGCGGCGAGCGGCGCCCTGCTGAGCAGCCGGCCGCATACCCGGTCCCGCCCGCACTGCTGGCGCTGCGGCAATCAGCTGCTGCAACAGGCCATCCCCACCTGGTTCGTCGCCGTCACCCGGCTCCGCACCCGCATGCTCGAACTCAACGAGCGGATCCAGTGGACACCCGAGCATGTGCGCGACGGCCAGTTCGGCAACTGGGTGCGCGGCGCCAAGGACTGGAACATCTCCCGCAACCGCTACTGGGGCGCTCCCATCCCGGTGTGGGTGTCGGACGACCCGGCCCACCCCCGGGTCGATGTGTACGGCTCCCTGGACGAGATCGAGCGCGACTTCGGCGTACGGCCGGGCGATCTGCACCGTCCGTACATCGACGAGCTGACGCGCCCCAACCCCGACGATCCGTCGGGCCGGGCGGTGATGCGGCGGGTGCCCGAGGTGCTGGACTGCTGGTTCGAGACCGGCTCCATGCCGTTCGCGCAGGTGCACTACCCCTTTGAGAACGCCGAGTGGTTCGAGCGCCACTCCCCGGGTGACTTCGTGGTCGAGTACTACGCCCAGACCCGTGGCTGGTTCTACAACATGCACGTCATGTCCACCGCGCTGTTCGACCGGCCCGCCTTCGCCAACTGCACCGTCCTCGGCGTGGTGCTCGGCCACGACGGCCAGGCCATGTCCAAGGCGCGCAACAACTACCTCGATGTCAACGACATCTTCGCCCGTGACGGCTCCGACGCCATGCGCTGGTTCCTCATGAGCTCCCCTCTGCTGCGCGCCCGCGACCTGGAGGTCACCGAGGCCGGCAGCAAGGAAGCCCTGCGCCAGGTGCTGCTGCCGCTGTGGAACGCCTGGCACTTCCTGGCCCTGTACGCGGGCGACACCGAGGGCCACGTCCGCATCGGGGCGGACCACCCGCTGGACCGCTACCTCCTCGCCAAGACCCGTGACCTGGTCGAGCTGACGACCGGCGCGATGGACGGCTACGACCTGTCCCGCGCGTGCTCCGCCCTGCGCGACCACCTGGATGTGCTGACCAACTGGTACATCCGCTGCTCCCGCGACCGGTTCGCCGCCGGAGACCGCGCGGCGGTGGACACCCTGCACACCGCGCTCGAAGTGCTGTGCCGGCTGATGGCACCGCTGCTGCCGCTGATCACCGAGCGGATCTGGCGCGGGCTGACCGGCGGCCGGTCGGTGCATCTGACCTCCTGGCCCACTCCCGGGGAACTGCCGTCCGACCCGGAGCTGGTGCGGGTGATGGACCGGGTGCGGGAGGTCGCCTCGACCGCCCTCGGCCAGCGCAAGAGCCACCAGCTGCGGCTGCGGCTGCCCCTGGCGCGGCTGGTGATCGCCGACCCCGACGCCCCCGCGCTGGAGCCCTACACCGCGCTGCTGCGCGACCAGCTCAATGTCAAGGACGTCCGGCTCACCACCGATGTCTCCGCACACGGCCGGATGCGGCTGACCGTCGACCCCCGCAAGTGCGGGCCCCGCCTCGGCGGGGCGGTGCAGGAGGTCATCCGCGCCGCGGCCACCGACGACTGGACGACGAACGAGGACGGACACGTCGTGGCGGCGGGGCGGGAACTGCTCGCCGGTGAGTACGAGCTGCGGCTCGTCGCCGACGGACCGGGCGCCGTCGCGGCTCTGCCCGGCGGAGCCGGACTGGTCGTCCTCGACGTCGAGGTGACCGAGGAACTGGCGGCCGAGGGCGCGGCGCGTGACCTGGTGCGCGTGGTGCAGCAGGCGCGCCGCGCGGCCGGTCTGGAGGTGTCCGACCACATCGCGCTGAGCGTCGATCTGCCCGAGACGGTGGCGGCACGGATCCGCGCCTACGACGCGCTGCTGACGGCCGAGACCCTGGCCGGGCGCCTGACGTTCGGCCCCGTCGCGGACGCCGCTCACGAGGGCCTGATCGGCGAGGGCACCGCGGTCCGGGTGCACATCGACAAGCTCTGACACAGGAAGAGAATCGGATGACCCGTCTTGACGCGCTTGTGAGCGCACAGGCCACGCGAACTCCGGAAGCGGACGCGGTCGTGTTCGGCCCGACCCGGCTGACCTATCGGGAGCTGGAGGAACGCTCCCACCAGCTGGCCCACGCGCTGCGGGCCGGCGGGCTGCGCCCGGACGACCGCGTGTGCGTACTGGCGCCCAAGGGCGCGGACGCGGTGGTGTTCCTGCTCGGTGTGCTCAAGGCCGGTGGCGTCTGTGTGCCCCTGGACACGGCGTCGCCGGTGGACCGGCTGGTGTCCATCGTGAACCAGACCGCGCCATGCCTGCTCCTCGCCGACCGGCAGCGAACCCCCCTGGCCACCGAGGTGGCGGCCGCCGCCGCGCCCGGCGCGGTAGCGGGCCTGTGCCTGCCCTACGGGGACGCCACGGCCGCGGGCGACCTCCCCTCCATCACCGCGGCCGATGTCGCCTCGGCGCCGACGACGGCACCCGAACCGGTCAGCGGCGAATCCGGCGTGGCGTATGTGCTGTTCACCTCCGGCTCGTCGGGCGAACCCAAGGGCGTACCGCTCACCCACGCCGGCATCGTCCACTTCGTGACCTGGGCCAACGAACACTTCGGGCTCGGCCCGGACGACCGGATCTCCTGCCATCTCCAGATGCACTTCGACGGTTCGCTGTGGGATGTGTACGGGCCGCTGATCTGCGGGGCCGAGCTGCATCTGGTCCCGCCGGAGGCGAGCCTGCTGCCGACCACACTGGCCGCGTTCATCCGCGAGGCACGGCTGACCCAGTGGCTTTCGGTGCCGTCCGTGCTCAGCGCGATGGCACGCCACGATGTGGTGGAGAAGGACGACTTCCCGCATCTGCGCCGGGTGTTGTGGGGCGGTGAGGTCTTCCCGCCCACGGATGTGGAGTACTGGATGCGCCGACTGCCCCACGTCACCTTCACCGGTTTCTACGGCACCACCGAAACCACCATCGCCAGCTCCTTCCACACCCTGACCGAACTGCCCGACGAGGCGCTTCCGGTCGGCCGGGCCATCCCCGGCGAGTGGCTGGAGGCCGTCGACGACCAGGTGCGCCCGGTCGCCCCCGGCGAGGTGGGCGAGATGGTGATCGGCGGCGCGGGGGTCAGCCCGGGGTACTGGCGTGACCCGGAGCGGACCGCGGCCTCGTTCATCGAGCTGCCCCCCGGCTCCGGACGGCGCGCGTACCGCACCGGAGACCTTGGCAGCAAGGATGCGGACGGGCTGCTGCGCTTCCACGGCCGCGCCGACCGCCAGGTCAAGGTCAACGGCTACCGCGTGGAGCTGGACGAGGTGATGACCGAGCTGCACTCGCTGCCGGAGATCGCCGCCGGGGCGGTGGTGTCGGTGCCGGGCCCCGCCGGGTCCCCGCTGATCTGCGCCGCCTACACCCTCGCCACCGGTGTCTCGCTGACGACCGCCCAGGTGAAGGCACGGCTCGCGCACAAGGTGCCCGGGTACATGCTGCCGTCGCGCTGGCTCGCACTGGAGTCGCTGCCCGTCAACGCCAACGGCAAGACCGACCTGCGCGCACTCCAGCAGCGCTTCACCGCCGACGAGGCCGTCCCCGGCGGCGGTGGCGGCGCGTGAGCGGGTTCTCCTTCACGGCCTGCACGGCCCGGGACAGAGCGGAGATCGCGGACTTCCAGGACTCGCTGTGGCGTGGCGGCCGCGACGCCAACCTGGCCTATATGGACTGGAAGTACGCCACCAACCCCCACCTCGACGACCGGTATGTCACCCTCGCCCGCGAGGGAGGAGAGCTGGTCGGCATGGTGGGGGTCTTCGGCGCCTGCTGGGAGGTGGCGGGGGAGCGGTTCATGCTGCCCTGCCTGACCGACACCGTGGTCGGCCCCCGGTACCAGGGCAGCCCGCTGTTCCGGATGCTCACCGACGAGGTGGTGGCACGGCTGCGCGCCGACGGTGTGCCCTGGCTGCTGGACTTCGGCGACCAGGGAGCCGGTCCCGCCATGCTGATGAACGGATGGCGCCCGATCGGCCCCTGGGCGCAAGCGGTGGTGAAGCGCGAGAAGCCACTGGTGGCGGAATGGCCGTGGGATGAGCTGCCCGCCATGCGAGGAGCCAGGTCCGGCCTGACCATACGTCCGCCGGCCGCCGTGGCCGCGGAGGCGATGGCGGGGCTGGTGGCACGGCTGCCGGGCGGCAAAGGCCCGCGCCCGGTGCGGGACGCCGCTTACTTCCGCTGGCGCGCCGCCAACCCACTGGCCCGGTACTTCCATCTGGTGGCCGGTGACGGATCCGTCGAGGGCTATCTCATCGGGCACCGCTCGGGCGTCGACACCGACGACGGTGAGACACCCACCACGATCGTGGACTGCGAGGCCACCTCCGACGAGGTGTTCGCGGACCTGGTGGAGGCCGCCCTGGCGTGGCTGCCCGGCGCCGAGGTGCTGATGTGGGTCCGCGATCTGCCGGCGGTGCGGGTGGCGGCGCTGCGCGCGCGCGGCGCCGAACTCGACGAGCCCACCGGCCTGTTCACCCGCGACATGTACCTCCCCAGTCTGATGATCCGCGCGACCGGCGCCGAGATGCCGCCCGCGCTGAGCGACATCGACCGGCCGGACGGCTGGAATCTGAGCGGAGTCTCCGGCCGCGCCTGGCGATGACCCGGGCGAACGCAGCCCGACGCAGCCGATTCCCTTCGCCACCTGCGGACAACAGCGCCGCTCGCCCCCTCTCCGGGAGGCGAGCGGCGCTGTTGTCCGCCGCGGTCCTAGCTGGGGCGCAGCTCGAAGAGCAGACCGCCGGGCGGCCGGTTGAACTCCTGGACCGCCTCGCACTCCCAGCCGGAGGCGTCGAACGCCGCCATCCAGTCCGACCGCGTCGGCAGCGTCACCCCCATCAGCGCGTGGGCGAACTCGAAGCCCAGGGTGAAGATGGGCGTATGCGGCCCCGGCGTCATCTCGCTGCGCACCACATCGCACAACAGGAACCGCTCGACATCGGGGAAAACCTCGCGGATCCTGCGCAGCACCGTCACACACTTGTCGTACGGCCAGAAGTCATGCCCCATGAACACGCAGGTGACCACGTCGATACCGGCGAAGTCGGGCAGCTCGGGCAGTGCGTGCACATCGCCGTGGTGGACCGAGATCCGGTCCGCCATCCCGGCCTCGGCGAAGGAGGCTCCGGACAGTTCCACGGCCGCGGGCGCGATGTCCACTCCGACGCCACGGACACCGGGGTGGTTGCCCGCGATACGGATGAGCCGCTGGCCGGAGCCGCAGCCCAGGTCGCACACCGCACGCGGCGGCTGGTCGGCGAGGATCTTGTCGAAGCGCAGCTCGACCTCGACATCGCCGATCATCCGGGAGCTCACCGCGACGGCTCGCATGTCCCGGTGGTAGAACTCGCCGTGCCGGTTGCGCTCCAGCGCCACCTGCGGTGCCCGGCTGGTCAGCTCGCCGTTGCCACCGGCCAGCCAGTAGAAGTAGCCGCGGTCGAGGTAGGCCGCCTCGAAGCCCGGTCCCGGCCGGGCGGACCGCTCGTCCAGCTCGACGATTCCGGCCCATTCCAGGGGCAGGAGGATGCCGCGGACCACGGCGGGGTCGATCCGGTCCGCGCCCTCCTCACGGTCGTCGAACCGGATCTCGCCGCGGTCCTTGAGGTCGTCGAGCAGCCCGAGTTCCACGGCGGCCGACAGGGCGGAGACCGCCACGGACGAGCAGAACAGGGAATCGGTGGTCGGAGTGGCTGCCGGAGTGAAGGTGAAGTGCGGTGTCGTCGTCATCGCTGCTCCTTGTGTGGTGAGGGGGTGAGTTCGCGGCCGGTCACTTTTCTTCGAAGGGCTTACGGGCGCGGTAGATGGTGCGGCAGGGGACGGGGGTCAGGGAGCACGAACCCGAATCGCATTTGACGTAACGCTGCTCGAAGTCGTGCTCGGCCGGGACGAGACCGGCCGCCTCCAGCGCTTCGGCCACCTCGGCGTCGTCGTACTCCCAGCTGCGCAGCGTCTGGTCCACCCGCTCGGCGGCCATCCCCGTGCCGAAGACGCCGGAGACGCGCAGCATCCCCGTCCTCGCGCCGTCGTCCCAGACACCGCGCTTGACGATCACCGCTCCGGCGTCATCGGTCAGGGTGACGTTGTTCCAGTGGCGGAAGTGCGATCCGGCGTAGAGGTCGAAGACGAACTCCCCGCCGGGCAGCAGTGCCTCGCGTACCGAGGTGAAGCACTGGGTCAGCTCCGCCACCGACCCCAGGTGGTTGAGCGCCCCGTCCAGGCTCACGCAGGCGGCGGCCGGACGCGGGGTGCGGAAGGTCCTGGCGTCGGCCTCGATCAGCGTCAGCGTGCCACTTTCCACCGCGGGAGCGAGTTTCTTGCGCGCGATGTCGAGCATCGCGGCCGACCCGTCCACGCCGGTGGCCTGCCAGCCCGCCGCACAGAAGACGGACGCCGTCACGCCCGTGCCGCAACACAGGTCGATCACCGAACGCTCCGGCAGTCCCTGCCGGTCGAGGTGGTCGGCGAGCCGGGGCGAGAAGGTGTGGACCCATCCCGTGTACCGGCTGTCGAAGAAGGCGGCGAAGCCGTCCGTGTAGTAGTAGTTCTCCATAGTGCGCCTCCGTGGGCCGCGGTGTGAAGGAAGGTGGTCGGTGGCGGCCGGCTGCTCAGCCGGCCGGGTGGGCACGCAGCGCCGGGGCGACATGCCGGGCGAAGAGATCGAGGGTCTGCCAGTCGACCGGCGGCCGGGCGCCGAGCAGGAAGTCGCGTACGCCCAGGTCCAGATAGGGCCGCAGCCGCTCCATGCACTGCTCGGGCGTGCCGAAGACCAGATACTCCGGCCACACCGGCGAATCGGGGCCCACCCGCTCCAGCAGCCGCTCCTTGCGCTCCAGCGCCTGCCGCTCGTCCTCGGCGAGGATCGCCCGGAAGGTCACCGACTGGCGGATGGTCCCGGGGTCGCGGCCCACGACGGCGGCGTGTTCGGCGAGTTTTCGGAGCTTGTGGCGGTAGGTGTCCGGGGTTCCGGCGAGGGTGTTCCAGATGTCGGCGTGTTCCGCGACGATCCGCAGCATCCGCCGCTCGCCCTCGCCACCGATCACCAGCGGCAGCCGCTGCTGGAGGGGGCGCGGCCGCAGATGGGCGTCCTCGAGGCGGAAGTGTTGTCCGGTGAAGGTGGCAGGGCCGCCGGTCCACAGCGCCCGCATCACCCGGCACGCCTCGTCCAGCATGTCCAGCCGGGTCCCGGCACTCGGAAAGGGAATGCCGTACTGGCCGTAGGCCAGATCCGCACCGGCCGCGCCCATCCCGAACTCCAGCCGCCCGTCCGAGACATGGTCGATGGTGGCCGCGGCGGCCGCGGCCAGCGCCGGATGCCGCCAGGTCACCGCCGAGACGAGCACGGCGCAGCGGATCCGGCTGGTGCGTGCCGCGAGCGCCGAGAGCAGCGACATGCCCTCGAAGCACGGGCCCGCGGGGCCTCCCATCGGCGGACGGAAGTGGTCGAAGAGGGACACCCAGTCGTAGCCGAGCTCCTCCGCCGTCCGCCACAGCTTCAGCGCCTCGGCGAAGGTCGTGTATTGCTGGCCCGAGTGGACACCGACCCGGACGGCGTCTCCATGGATCCGCATGGTCAGCCGGCCTGCGGTCCGCACAGCGTGCGGACGGTGTCGGTGAGGGTGCGGATGGTGCGGAACACCTCGGGGGTGACCGCGTCGTCGGGGAACCGGAAGGTGAAGGTCTCCTCCAGGTCCACGACCAGGCCCGCCACCCCCAGCGAGCTCACACCGAGGGACGACAGCTCGGCGTCCGGGTCCAGGGCGGTGGCCGGTGGCGGCGCCTCCGCGCGGCGCCGCACGGCCTCCGCCACGGAAACCATGAGTGGGTCCATGAACGCGTATACCTCCTGTGGATCGGGCCCGGTGGGCGGGTGCGGCTCAGTGGGCCGAGAAGTGATGAACGGTGCGATGGCGGTAGGTCTCGCCGGGGTCGAGACGCACCGGGGGATAGTCGTCGCGGTTGGGCGCGTCCGGCAGTGGGCCGGTCTCCAGGCAGATGCCGGACCGCCGCCGCCCGGCGAAGCCGTCGGCCGAGTACACCCCCACCGCGGGCTGGTCGGTGACCACGCGCATGGTGCGCCCCGAGGCGGGGTCGTGCAGCCGCGCCGCCCAGTCCGGCTCGTCCAGGACGAAGCAGTTGTCCAGCCGCAGATCGCCCACCGGCTTGAGTCCGCGGTGGTCCAGCGGGCCTCCGGTGATGTCCGCGGGCGGCCCGGGGAGGGGGATGAGCTGGTCGTCGAAGACCACCGCCCGGGTGGAGTTGAGCGCGAGCAGATGGCCGTCGATCCGTCCGGCGCCGGCCAGGTTCCAGTAGGCGTGGTTGGTGAACCCCACGATGGTGCTCGCGGTGGTCGTGGCCGTGTAGGCGAAGGTCAACGTCCCTTCTGGGGAGACCTGGTAGAGCACTTCGGCGGACAGTGCCCCCGGGTAGCCCTGGTCGCCGTCCGGGCGCTCGAGGCGCAGCCGCAGCGACAGCACATCGCCCGAGCGCTCCGCCTCGGCCGCCCACACATACCGGTCGAAGCCGAGGTCTCCGCCGTGGATGTGGTGGTCGCCGTCATTGCGGTCGAGGTGGTACTCCACGCCGTCGAGCCGGAACCGGCCGCCCGCCACGCACCGGCAGTAACGGCCCACGGTGGAGCCGACATACGGATTGGCGGCGCGGTTCTGATAGCCGTCCAGGTCCGGAAGGCGCACCACCACATTGCCGGTGCGGCCCTCCCGGTCGGGGACCAGGACCTCCACGAGCTGCGCCCCGTAGGTCCACACCACCACGGCCAGGCCCGCGCCGGTGTCGAGGGTGTAGGCGTCCACGTCGGTCGGCCCCTGCCCGCGGTGGCCCACGGTGGTGCCGACGCTCTCCCGCCGTATCGTCGCCGCCATCAGCCCTCCCGGCCGGGGGCGGGGGCCGCCGCGCTAAGGGTCTTCTGCAGATGGGCGCGGCGGCTGCCGCCCGCGTCGCCGAGCGTGGGCCCGTACTGCCGGAATCCCAGGACGTCCAGCAGCGACCGGGTGTCCGTCAGATCCGGATTGGCTTCCGAGCGCAGTACGTCCGCACCGGCCCGCGTCGCCTCCTCGATGGCGTGGCGTACGCACCGCAGCCCCACCAGCGACCCGTCGTCGAGCCACTCGGGCGCCACGGCCAGCCGGGAGAGGTGAATCGGCCGCTCGGCGCGGGGGAACACTCCCTCGTCCACGGTGAACGGCGGATCCCAGGTCAGGGTGAACATCCCGGCGGGGTGTGCGCCGTGGCGCAGCAGACGCACCGCGCCGGACCGCACCCGGCGTTCGGTGGTCTCCGGGCGGCGCCGGGGTGCCGGGGTGCCGGAGGCGGCCGCCTGGTGGGTGTCGCACGCGCACAGCAGCGCGTGCACCTCCCGCGGGTCCTGGCTCACCTCCCATCGCCACGTGGCCGCCGTCCGCTCGGCCGGGAACCGGGTCTGCGCCATCGCTCAGCCCCTGCCCACGCGTACGGTCACGGTCTTGGGGCGCTGGTACTCGGTGAGCGCCAGCACGCTCATGTCCGTGCCGTGCCCCGAGCCGCCACGTCCGCCGTGGGGCAGTTCCGCGGTCTGTTCCAGGCAGCAGTTGACCCACACCTCGCCGGCGTTCAGCTCCCCGGCCAGCTCCAGGACGGTGTCCGTACGGGTGCCCCAGACGCTCGCGGCGAGGGCCTGCGGCACCGAGTTGGCCAGGGCCAGGGCCTCGGCGTGGTCGTCCGCCGCCTGCACGGTGAGCACCGGCGCGAACACCTCCTCGAGCACCGCCGGATCGTCCGGGGGCAGGTCGGCGAGGATGCGGCCGGGCCGCCAGTGGCCGCCCTCCTCGCCCGGGGGCGGCGCGAGCGGGGCGATGTGCTCGATGCCCGCCGCGCTCTGCCCGATGATCCGGTCGTAACGGGCCGCCTGGTCCGCGTTGTTGAGCGGGCCGAAGTGGACACCGGCGCGCCGGTCGGCCATCGCCTTGGCCAGCCCCTCGACGGTCTCCAGGTAGTTCTCCCGGAGGGTGATGACGCGGGCGGGGGCGGCGCAGCTCTGCCCGGCGTTGTAGGTGGCGGCCCGCACCAGCGCCTCATAGGTGTCCGGCGGCGCGTCCGGCAGCACCAGCGCCGGGCAGTTGCCGCCGAGCTCCAGGCTGACGCGGCGCAGTCCGGCACGGGCGACGATGTCGCGGCCGCCCGTCTCGCTGCCGGTGAACGCCACCGCGTCGATGTCGCTTTCCACCAGCAGACGGCCGGTGTCGCGGTCGCCCGGCACCGTCAGCAGGACGCCGGGACCCAGCGTCGCCGCCGCGTCCCGCGCCAGGAGCAGCGCGGTGTCCGGGGTGGTCAGCGCGGGCTTGAGGACCACCGTGTTGCCGGTGGCCAGCGCGGGCCCGATGCGCCACGCGGCCATCATCAACGGGTAGTTCCAGGGCACGATCACCCCGATGACGCCCAGCGGCTCCCACCGCACCCAGCTCTCCCGGCCGGGCAGGTATTGCCCGCCCGCCGGAGAGACGTCCGCGCGCACCGCGCCCGCGTAGAAGCGCAGCAGATCGGCGTAGTTCTCGACCTCGCCCGCTGCCTCGGCGGCGGGCTTGCCGGTGCCCGCCTGCTCGGCCGCGACGTACTCGGCGGACCGCTCCTCGATCAGGTCGGCGAGGCGGAGCAGCCGCCGCGCCCTGACGCGGGGCGCGAGCGCGGCCCAGGAGGGCGCGGCGGCGCGGGACTCGGCCACCGCGGCCGCCACCTCCGGCTCACCGCCCAGCGCGATCCGCCGCCGCTCGTGTCCGGTGCGGGGGTCGGTCAGCACCGTCTCGGCGACGGCGGGGCCCAGCTTGCCCGCCACGAAGGCGGCGATGCGCTCGACGGTGCGGAAGCGGTCCTGGGACAGGTCGGCGGCCGTCACACCGATGCCGAATTCCTTCTCCATCGCCATGAACAGATTCATGAAGCCGATGGAGTCGAGCAGACCGGACTCGATCAGATCGGCCCCGGGTGGTGGCGGCTCGATCTGGAGGACCGTACACAGCAGGTCCGTGACGCGGGATGTCATCCCGGAGGGGGTGTTCATGGGGTACTCCTGGGGCTGGGCGGGGTGAATGCGGGGGCCGGGCGCGGGGGGCCGTCCGTGGCGCCGTCCCGCGCGGTGGCGGCCAGCCGTCCGGCCAGCTCCCGGCGCAGGACCTTGCCGGTCCGGGTCCTCGGGATGGCGTCGAACGGCACCACACGGCGTGGCAGCACCGCGGGCCGGAACGCCGCGGCCAGCGCGGGCAGCACATCGGGCGGGCCGTCGGCACCGGGGGCCGGCACGACCGCCGCCACGATCTCCTCACCCAGGAAGCGGTGCGCAAGCGCGACACACGCGGCGTCCCGGACCCGGGGCACGGCGCGCAGCACCCGGTCCATCTCGTCCAGGGAGACGGTCTCGCCGCCGACCTTGGCGATGTTCTTGCGGCGCCCGGTGACGACGACGAAGGGCTCGGCGCGGTCCGGGTCGGCGACCTCCATCCCCAGGTCCTGGGTGTGGAACCAGCCGGCCGCGAACGCCTCGCCGGTCGCGGCCGGGTTGGCCTCGTAGCGGGACATCACATTGTGGCCGCGCACACAGATCTCTCCCACCTGCCCGGGAGCCGCCCGCTCACCCTCCGGGGTCAGCACCGCCACCTCGTTGCCGAACAGGGCCGTGCCGATCGACGGGATATCGGTGTCGAGCATCAGCCGCCGATAGGTGTCCTCGGACAGATCGGCCGGCAGCGTGGTGGAGAAGTTCACCGTCTCGGTCAGCCCGTAGCCCTGGAGCACCCGGGCACCGAACCGGTCCCACACCGCCCGCGCGGTGCGCGTGGTCAGCGGTGCGGCAGCCGAGACGAAATACCCGAAGTCCTCCGGGAGCTGGGGCGACCGCCACGTCTCCAGCAGTGCCTCCAGCACACTGGGCACGACGCTGGCGATCCGCGGCCGGAACCGCTGGAGCAGCCGGGGGTAGCGCAGTGGATCGAAGCCGTCCGCGAGCAGCACATGGGCACCGGCCGCCAGGACGCCGAGGACGGTGAAGTGCAGACCGTTGACATGGTGGACGGGAAGGCAGCCGAGCAGCCGGTCACCGGGGCGCAGCCCGTGGTGGCGGCCGAGCGCCTCCGCGTTCACGGCGGCGTTGTAGTGGGACTGGGCGACCAGTTTGGAGGCCGCCGTGGACCCCGAGGTGGCGAAGAACAGGGCGTCCTGGTCCGGGTCGATCTGCGGGCCGCCGAGGTCGTCCTGCGGCTCCTCCAGGGTCCGCGGATCGGGGAGGACGACCGCCTCCGGCAGCGCCTCGGCGGGCACCGACGGCGGCCGCAGCACCACCTGCGCCCGCACCGCCTCGGTCTGCTGCCGTCGCCGGTCGGCGGGGTCCTGCGGGCCGAGCAGCAGCAGCGGGCAGCCCGCCCGCAGCACCGCGAGGACGGCCACGATCGAGGCCGGGTCGTTGACCGGGGCGAGGGCCACGGTCCGCCCGGGTGACACCTGGAGCCCGGCGCGCAGCCATCGGGCCAGGCGCCGGCTCAGCAGATCGGCCTCGCCGTAGCTGAGCGTGGTGAGCTCACCGTCGTCCGCCACGGTGGTCAGGAAGGGGGCCCCGCCCCGGGTCCGGGCGTGGTGCGCGAGCCAGGACACCAGGGTGGGGTGCGGGGTCAGCCGGTCCTCGAAGGGGATGCCGCGGTAGGTGTGGGCCATCGCGGCGTCGGTGGCCGCGGCTGTGGACACCTCATCGGCGCTGATTGGAGAGGCCATCGCTCACCCGAACCGGTGGGGGGAGTGGGTGCAGCCCTGCGCCGCGAGCTCCTCGCCGCTGGTCGCCCGGATGTCACAGATCCGGCAGGTGATCTCCCCGAACTCGCCCAAGAGCGCGGCATAGGCGGTGAGTTCCTGCCGGTCCAGGCTGTCGAGGCGGCGGTGCGGCGCGCCCACGGACAGGATCATGTGGTCGCTGACCGCGCCCACGGCGTGGGTGATGGCTCCCTGGACCATGTACACCTGACCGGGGCGGGTCTGCACGATCTCCCCGGCCACCGCGATCGTCCCGGTGCCCGCGAGCACGAACAGCAGATGGTCGCCGGGGTGGGTGTGGGGCGCGAAACCGCTGTTCGCCGGGATGTGGAGGATGTCGGCGCCCACATGGCCGCTGGACACCAGGGAGTGGCCGGTGGCGTCGGCGGTCTTCGTCACCTTCGTCGGGCCGGGCTCGACGGTGATGCCGAGCTGCTGTGTCGTGCCGTCCAGACCGAGGTCCTCGGCCCAGTCACAGATCAGCAGGGGGCCGGGCGGTGTCCCGGGCGCCTCGGGGCGCTCCTCGGCGGGCAGCTCGTCGGCCTTGGCGCGGCCGAACACCGAGAGCAGTTCGAGCGATTTCGCCCTGCGCTCCGCGGGGTCGAGGTCGTGCAACTCCTCCGTCAGGAGGGAGATGATCTGCTGGGTGGACAGGTCGTCCGTAGTCCGGGTCACGGTGTCTCTCCGCGGTCTTGGGGGGTGGTCGGGATCGGACGGGGCAGGTCGGCCAGGAACGGCGCCCGTCCCAGGTGTTGGGCGAGATGGCAGGAAAGAGGGGCGGCGAACACGTGGTAGAGGAGGGGCGAGAACTCCTCCCGTACGTGTCCGGACACCGGCAGCGCGGCCCAGCCGTGCCGGGCGATCGCGGAGTCGTCCTCGGGCGCGACGGTGATGACACGCCGCCCGAGCGCCGCCGCCTTCGCGGCCACCTCCGCGGCGTGCCGGTACGAGCGCCCCGGCGCGGCCACCACGATCACGGGCGCCTCGGGCGGCCGGGCGAACCGCTCGACATGACACCACTCCTCCAGGTCCTGCCCGGTGGCGAAGACGCCGGAGGTCTCGATCACCTTGGCGGCGGCGAAGAGCACGGTGCCGTGGGAGGGGCCGCTGCCGAGCACGCTGAGCACGGCCGCGTCGGCGATGTGTTCGGCGGTCTCACGGCACCGGGTCCGGGCGGTCTCGGCGGTCGCCTCGACCGGTCCGGCCAGTGCGGTCAGCTCACCCCGCAGCGCGTCCGCCTCCGGCCCGCTGAGGCGCCCGCGCAGCTCGCCCAGCCGGATGGCGATCAGCAGCAGGCCCAGCAGGCTGGCCTGGTAGGTGCGCACGCCCGGCGACCGCTCGGTGTCCGGCAGGGTGACCAGGAGGGCGCCGTCGGCCGCCCGCGCCACCGGGCTGTCGGGCGTTGCGGTGACCGCGATGGCATGCGCCCCGCCGTCACGGGCCAGCTCGGCCGACCGCACGACGAGCGGTGTGCGGCCCGAGGCGGAGACCGTGAGGGTCAGTTCCGTACGGGGCTGGCGGCCGCCGGACCCGGGGTGGTCGTACTCCACGAAGCGCAGCGCGTTCACCGGGCGGCAGTCCACCCCGGCCAGCGAGGCGAAGGCCATCCGTACGGCGCACGCCGCGTGGTACGAGTCGCCGTCGCCCACGATGCTGACGGTGTCCACCGCCGCCCACCGTGCGGGCAGCAGGGTGCGCACCTGCTCGTCGAAGGGCCCGGTCCGCTCGCGGAGGTCCGCCGCGAGAGCGTCGACCTGACGCAGCATCACCCGTGGGTCCAAAGGTGGCGGTGGCGCCTGGATTCCGGCGCCGGCCGGTGTGTTCGGTTCGCTTCGGCCGCTCACCGCTCCAGCCTCCGTACGATGTCGACGTACTCCGCCACCCGGTCGCGGTCGATCTCGCCGCCCCAGCCGTCGCGCTCCAGGCAGGTGCCCACGAACGCCCCGTCCGCCGCGGCCATCAGCCGTGCCGCGTTCTCGTGCCGGGTGTGTCCGGCCAGGATCACTGGCAGGTCGGGCGCGGCCTCGCGGACGGACGCGATCATGTCCAGCGCGGTGTCCTCGTCCGGGTGGCACAGCGACACCGCGTCGGCCCCGACGGCCCGCGCGGCCCGCGCCACCTCGGCGGTGGTCTTCTGCCCGCCGAACCACCGGAAGTGCATCGAGTCGATCTCGGCGATGATCCTGACGTGTTCGGCGCCGATCCGGCGGCGGTACTCCATCACCCGCAGCGGATCGGCCCGCACCATGCCGTGCGCGGTGAGGGTCTGCCCCACCAGGGCGCCCGCGCGGATATAGCCGCCGCCCGCGACCTTCGCCACCGCCAGGGACGCCGTGAGGGCGTTGCGCATCAGCTGTACGCCGATGTGGAACCGCTCATCGGTCGCCTGGGCCACCGCGCGCGTGATCAGGCCCATCGCCACCGTGCGCGCCGGGTCGGACTCCTCGTCCACGGTGTAGACCCGGTCCACCGTCTGGATCAGGCAGCCGTCCGCCCCGCCCTCGTACAGCGCCCGTGCGGACCGGACCGCGGTGTCGAGCGTGCGGTCGAAGGAACCGTCCTCGTGAAAGGGGGTGCCGGGCAGCGGTGACAGATGCACCATGCCGAGGACCAGTTTGCGGCCGCCCGCAGTCAACCATCCGTCCATGGCTCAGCCTCCGTATCCCGGGGCGGCATGCGAGCGCAGCCGGTCGAAGGCGGCGGAGAGCTCGTCCCAGGGCCGCGCCGTGGTGACCCTGACGACGCCGCCGGAGAGGCAGAAGGTGAGGATTCCGGGGAACACCGAGACGCCGGTCTCCCGCAGGACGTCGCGGAAACATCGGTAGGAGTCGTCCCAACCGGGCAGCTCCACGGCGGTGTTGATGGAAAAACGCGGCGGAAGCACCCGGCCGGGGATCTCCGACAGCCGTACGGTGGCCGCGTCCCGCAGGACGGTCAGGTCCTCGGCCCGGCGCAGCCGCTCGGCGCGGTAGCCGCGGTAGGCGTTCCGCAGCCGTACCAGGTCGATGTCGTAGCCGGATTCGAACTCCTTGGCCTCGGCCGGCCCCGGCGTCTCGACCCCGGTGATGAGCCACCGCTCCAGGCGGGCGAGCACCTCGATGGTCGTGTAGAAGAACGAGGGCGGGCCGCCGAAGGAGGACGACGCGTACTCGTAGTACTCGTCGATGAACGCCGGGTCGGCGAGAAACCACCCGGCCTTCAGCCCCGGCGCCGACCAGGTCTTGGACAGGCTGGACACCCGCACCACCTGGGGCGCCGCGCGGTCCGCGGAGCGTTTCTCGTAGTCCCCGAGCCACTCATGGCACTCGTCCAGCACGATGACCGTGGAGGGGGAGGCGGCGCGGATCAGCCGGACGAGATCGGCCTCGGCCACGGCGGCGCCGGTCGGATTGCCCACCGTCTGCAGCATCACCATCGGGGTGTCCGGGGTGAGGGCGGCGATCAGCGGTTCGAGGGAGGTCTGGCCGTCCTGGGAGACCAGGGGCACCAGCTGGACGTCGTGCCGGCGGGCTATCGTCTCCACCAGGGGCGGGTAGTTGGGGATCGCGCACAGCGCCGGTGAGGGGGAGCGCGGGCCGCCGTGCAGCACGAAGTCCGCGAGCGTGCTGATGGCGAAGGTGCCGCCCATGGTGATGGCCACGTTCTCGGTGCCGTAGCGCGCACCCTGGATGCGGGCGTTCTCGTACGCGGCGATGGCCTCGCGGGCCGGGACACGTCCACGCGAGTCGGAGTAGCCGTACCAGTCCCGGTCCAGGGCGTAGCGGATGCACTCCTTCAGGCTCTGCGGCAGCCCCCACCGCTCCTCGTCGATCGACCCGCTGGAGAGGATGTAGCGGGCGTTGTCCCGCAGCTCGCCGTACAGGTCGTCACGGAAGAACCAGTTGAAGAGCTCCTTGACGAACCGCACGGTGGCGCGGGAGGACAGCACCTCCTCGGGCTCGACGGCCCGGCGCGGCCTGCTGGCCCGCCAGGTCTCGGCGAGCGCCGGGCGCAGGGCGTTGCCGCCGAGCTCGTGCTCGACCCGCCCCAGCCACAGGTTCCGCAGCTCCAGGGCGTCGTGGGGGTCGCGGGCCCGGGCGTAGACCTCCAGGACACGATGGTCGACGGCGGGGGTGAAGACGTCGCGGATGCCACCGGGATGCGGTGGACGCGCCGCGGTCTCGCGCGCGTCCGGCGGGGCGTGACACGGACGCGGAGACGGTACGGATTCGAAGAGTTTCATGCGTTTCCCCGAGTGGGCCGCCCGTGTGGGCGAGCGTGAACGGATGGCATGGGCTACACGACGCGCAGGCGCTTGAGATGCCGGAGCCGGGCCTCGGGCGTGGCCGAACCGCTGGTTCTCCCGTGGAAGAAGTAGGTGTTGTCGATGACGACGAGAAGCCCGCGCCGCCACTGGAGCCCTTGCGCGTGCTCCGGCGCGTACATGGCCGCCAAAAGCTCGCGGAGCGCGTCGCCCACGGCTGTGGCGTCCTCCTCCGGCCCCTCGTAGGACCACTGGAGCTCATCGGCGAGGAAGTCGCGGAGGGAGAACACCCAGCGGTCCCCGACCTGCCGGGCGATCGTGGGAACACCGGGGCGGTCGCGGTAGCGGGTCCGGGAGAGTACGGCCAGGGTCTTCGGTGCCAGCCGGCGCGCCACCTCCCGCATCGGCACCAGCACCGTCCTGGCGCCCTGCGACGCGTCCCCGGGGGCCAGACACATCAGCACGATGTAGCGCGGCTGCCGCTCGACGGGGGCGCCGCTGCTCTCGGTGTGCAGCGAGAGGTAGTTGCCGGCGAAGGGCTGCAGGGCCACGTCGTCGGTACGGGCGTGCTCGCTGCGCAGGTTGAGGATCACCTCCTCCTCCACATACGGCGCGACCGCCGGGTCCCGTTCGGGCATGGCGGTGCCCAGGAACGCGCCGAGCGCGGTGAACCGGTCGTTGGGCAGCGGTTCATCGAGCTGGATCGCGGCCAGGCCACGGCTCCACAGCTGCTCGGACACCTCCTCGTGGAGGGCGTCGGACGGCCCGGATGTCAGGTCCGGGCGGGGGCGGCCGGTGACATCGGCCAGCGGAGTGCCGTTTCCCAGCAGCCGCTCGCGCGGGGGGACGTGCGGATCGGCCGCGCCGGCCAGAAAGGCGCCGTGGGCGGGCCCGTCCCCGGCATTCGGCACCGGGGGCCGGACGGGAGACAGGGACGTTCGATGTTCCATCGCAGTGCTCCTTGGGGGGTCAGCCGCTGTGCGCCGGCTGTGGGGCGCGGGTGCGCTCGGCCCAGCCGACGACCGGCTTCATGGCCAGGCCCGCGAGGACGAACAGGCCGCCGAGCAGCAGCCAGCCGAGGGCACCGCCCTGGAGGACGGTGGCGGTGAGGAAGGTGGGGGCGATCATGAAGGAGGCCGCGTATCCGGAGAAGAAGAACCCCTGGTACTGCCCCTGCTTGTCCGGTGGCGCGAGGTCGAACCCGATGACCCAGGCGCCGGCCGACAACACCATCTCGCCGTACACATGCACGGCGCCGGCCAGCAGCAGGAAGACCACGGCCATGGCCACGCCGTCCGCCGCCGACGCGGCGAACAGGGCGCAGGCGGCGCACAGGACGAAACCGGCCTGCCGGACGGCCCGTACCGCGAGCGGAATCTCCGTCACCCGCTTGGCGATCCGCACCTGGAACGCCACCACGTTCGCCGTGTTGAGCAGGAACAGGGCCGTCACCATCCAGCGAGGGGCGTCCGTGTGCCCGGCGATCCACAGCGGCACCACGATCTCCAGCAGCACCGCGTGCAGGGACAGCACCGCACTCAAGGCCGTGACCAGGGCGAAGGGCCGGTCGCGCAGCACCGCGAGCCGGGGCTGCCCGGGGCCGTCCGCCGCCGTGGCCACCGGCGCCACCTTCGGAAGGGCGGTCAGCACGGCCGCGGCCACGAGGAAGGACAGGGCGTCCAGCACCAGGACGGTACGGAACGCGGCGGGGGTGTCCAGCTGCAGCGCGATGCCCGCGAAGCCGGCGCCCACCGCCACGCCCACATTGGTGATCGCCCGCAGATGGGCCCGGGTCTCCACCAGGTCCTCACCCCGCAGCGTGCTCGCGATGGCCGTCTGGAGTGCCGCCCGGCCGCCCCGCTCCATCACCACGAACAGGCATGCCGCCAGGGTGAATTGGGCGAAGGAGCCGACGACGAGATAGCCGGCGGCGGCCAGTCCGTTGAGGGCGATCAGCAGGGCCGCCGTTTCGCGTCCTCCGCGGCGGTCGGCGATATGTCCCAGGGGAACTCCGGCGAACAGCCCCACCGCTCCGGCGATGGTCAGCCCCAGCCCCAATTGGGCCACGGAAATGCCGACCACAGTGGTGAAATAAAGCGCCGAACACGTCATGAAGGCGCCGTGCCCCATGGTGATGAAGAGAGTCGCCAAGGCCAGAACACGTCCCGGCCCCGAAGCGGGGAGAAGTCGATTCAGCACGCCGACAACTGTAGGGATCGGGCGGAATTCGCAGGGAACTGCGAACGCCCGGTGCGCGGTTGGGGAAATGACCGCTCAATGACCGGAGCTTTCCCGGGACATCGGCCCCTCTGGACGCGGTGGGGCCGGGCGGAGCAGGCCCGGTCCCGGGCATCCCCGCCGGTATGGAGCCCCGCTTGTTGTATCTTGCGTGCTGCCGTACGCCGAGGAAGCGGAGGGGGAGGCTCATGGGCTACACGCGCGGACGCCGCGTCACACACTGTCCCTACTGCGGTACCGCGTGCGCCGAGGGCGCCGGATGGCCGCGGGACTGCTCCGGCTGCGGTGAGACCCAATGGCGCAACCCGCTGCCCGCCGCGGTGGTCCTACAGCCCGTGGCAACGTTGTCCGGCCGGCTCGGAGTGGTCGTGGTGCGCCGCGCGATCGAGCCCGCCCTGGGGCAACTGGCGCTGCCCGGCGGCTATGTGGAGGTCGGCGAGACCTGGCAGCAGGGCGCCGTACGGGAACTGCGGGAGGAAACCGGCCTGGCGGCCGACCCGGGGCAGGTCCGCCTCTTCGACGTGCACTCCACCCGGGACACCCTCGAGGTCTTCGCCCTGCTGCCGGTGCGCGACGCCGGCACCCTGCCCGAGCCCGCGCCGATGCCCGAGACGGCCGGATGGCAGGTCCTCGACACACCGGTCACGCTGGCCTTCGACGGCCATACGACGGCCGTGGCCGCGCTCCTGGGCACGGCCCTGCCCAGCGGTACGGGGCCCCGGTGAACCCCTCCGCGGCGATGGCCGTCTGTCTCTCCAAAGCCCTTCTGACAGGACCAGTGGTAGAAGAGAAAAGAAACAAAATGCTGCTGAGACACCGGCCGTCCGATGTTGGATTCCCGTCCGATTGCTCGTCGATACGACTCGTCGACGGACGAGGGGAGAGCTTGTGAACCCGCTCCTCCAGCCCACCGCTTGCGGCGCCTCGTATGTGAGTGATGCCGAAGCCGAGCTGTATTCCTGCATCCTGAGATTCCAGCAGGTGACCAGAGAATTCCTGGGCACCTTATCCGAGCTGGAAATGTCCGAGGAAGAGCTCGACGCGGCGGTCCGCCGGCTGACGGAACTGGGCCTGCTGCGCTCCCACTCCACGGACCCGGCGCTCCTGGTGCCCGTCGACCCCGACCTGGCCGCCGCGGCGCTCACCGCCCCGATCCAGGAGTCCCTGCAGGAACGGCGGCGCCAACTGGACCAGATCGGCGTCGAGTTCGGACGGCTGCGGGCCCACTTCCTCGAAGGCAGGCGCTGTGCCACCGGGAGCATCGAGGTGATCGGGCATCTGGACGAGGTCCGCGCCGCCTTGAACCGTGCCTCCAACGAGTGTCAGGAGGAGGTGCTGAGCAGTCAGCCGGGCGGCGGGCGGGCACCGGAGGTCTTGGAGGAGGCGATCAGCCGTGACACGGCGCTGCTCGCCCGGGGGGTGCGCATGCGCACGCTCTACAACCACACGGCCCGGTTCAACGCGCCGAGTCAGGCATACGTGGCCGTCATGTCCGGCCTCGGCGCCGAATACCGGACCGTCCACGATCCGTTCGGCCGGCTGATCGTCTTCGACCGGGACCTGGCGTTCGTCCCCGACCGGGAGGGGAGCCTGGGGGCGGTGATCGTACGCGAGCCGTCCCTCGTCCGCTATCTCCGCTCGATCTTCGAGAACGCGTGGGCCCATGCCCGGCCCTTCTCGGACGCCGCCGCCGACGGCCTCGAATCCGTGGCGAAAGAGCTGGACGGAACGATCCTCCGCCTGCTGGCGGCAGGCTACAAGGATGAAGCGATCGGCCGCAGGCTGGGGATGTCGCTGCGCACCACGCGCAAGCACGTCGCCGACATCATGGACACTCTCGGGGCGGTGAGCCGGTTCCAGGCCGGAGTCCTCGCCGCCCGCGCCGGTCTGCTGGACCACGACGAGAGCGAAGACGAGAGCGAACCGGACACCGGTGTGCGGGAGGCCGCCGGGTAGCCGGCGCCTGTCTGCCATCAGCGCGTCAACGGGGGTGCGAGGCCGCGACGGCGGATACCGTCGCGGCCTCAGGTATTTCGGCGGAGCCCGCTTCGGCGGAGCCCGTTTCCGTGGGACCGTTTCCGTGGGGCCGCTTCGGCGGATCGCGTCTCGGCGGGGCCCGCTTCCGCGGGGCCGTCTGTCACGTCGGCGCGGGACCGCCGAAAAGGGACTGGCACACCGCACCACCGGCGGGCGAGGATGGGCATCGCCTGCGCGGGGGGTTCCGCAGACACAGACTTCGGGCGGCCCGGGCGGGCCGCTCCACGTCGTCAGCTGCCCATGCCTGCCGTGCGATCGGTGCTCGATCGCCTCGGAGAGCGCTTGTGTCGTCCGTTGCCGGTGGCGGTCACGAGGTGCGACCTTTCGAGAGCGAAGGGCAAGGGTGTCCGATACCAACTGGGAACTCTTCCTCCGTGACATGGCGCTGTGCCTCTCGACCTACCAGGACAGGGGCCCCGCGGTGGTATGGCCCGAGCGCGCTCACACCGTCCTCCCGGGCCTTTACGGGGCGTACGGCCGGGAACCGGCGGACAGGGAGTGGCGGCCCGCGCCCCCCGGCACCGGCGCGCACCGACTCGCAGCCGATCTGGGCCAGGTCATGGGCTACCCCGTCGAGGCGTACGAACGGCTGCTCCCCGCCGGGACGACGCTCCCCCTCGGGCACGTCGGCGCCGACGTCCTGCTCTTCCCGCTGCGTGGCGGAGCACGCTGCCGCGTCGAGAACGACGGCCGTGCGGACCACCGGAGCGGGCGAGTCGAACTGCGGCTGCGCGCCGGGGAGATGTGCTTCGTGCCCGCACGCCACTCCTGCACGCTCTCCGAGGCCGTCGCCCCGTGCGAGCTGCTGCTGCTGGTGCTCCACGCCACACCGTGACCACTCGCTCATGGGGGCGGCCATGGCGCGCAGATGGCCCCGCAAGGCGAAACCGGACAACCGAATAATCCCGTTGCGCCCCTTATGATCCCCCCTCGTTTTGTTGCCCAGCACGTTGGTGAGCGGCGGAACGCGTGGTGCGCGGGCCGGGCCCCCGCCATGATCGATCCATCCAGCCCAGGGCCGAATTCCGTACCGGATCTCTTCAACCGGAGGCCACATTGCGCACGTTGTTCCTCACCGCCGTCATGACCGCGATCGCCGCACCGGCCCTCTCGCTCTTCCTGGGCGCGGCCGCGCAGTCGGCGCACGACCGTGCCGGAACCGGCACACGGGGCCTTCATTCGCTCGCCGTCGCCGGGACGACCCTGGCGGTCGGGGGCGGCTCCGACTCGCCCGAGGACGACGACACCGGCTGGGGCTTTCACGGCAGGGCTCTGCCGACGGACCGATGATGGGGCGGTGCCGTATCTCATGTCCGGCTTACGGGGCCATGGGGTGAGACGGCCCGACGAACGCGCGGTGGGCTCGTCCGAAGCCGCAGCCGCCTCCGGCGCTGCCGAGCACGCCGGACGGCCCGACCGCCAACCGCTGGAACTGCTCAGCGACCGCGAACGCGAGGTTCTGGACCGCGTCCTGGAGGGGCACACCTACCCCTCCGTGGCGCGTGCCCTGGGCCTCAGTCCGCACACCGTCGACACGTATATGCGACGCATCCGGGCCAAGACGGGGGCCACCCATCGCATGCAACTGCTGCGGCTGGCGATGGCCGACGCCCTGGAGACGGGTTCGGGGGACACGGGGGACACACGGGGACACGCACATCCAGACAGAAGGTGAGGTTCCGTGGACTTCCACTTGCTCGGCCCCCTTGAGGTGCTCGATGACGGGGCACCAGTGCCGCTCGGCGGAGTCATCAAGCGAGGGGCGCTCGCCCATCTGCTCATCCACGCCAACAGCGTGGTGGCCACGAGCAGGCTGCTGGCCGCCCTGTGGCCGGGTGACACCCCGCTCACCGCCCGGAAGATGCTGCAGAACGCGGTCCGGGATCTGCGCCGGACGCTGTCCTGCGAACCCGGCTCCGAGGGCCGGGCGGTGCTGGTGACCGATGCCCCGGGGTACCGGCTGCGGGTGGATCCCGACGCCGTCGATCTGCTCCGCTTCCGGCGGGCGGTGGAGCGCGGACACGCCGAGGTGGCCGCCGGCTCCTACGAGTCGGCCGCGCGGGTGCTGCGGGAGGCCCTGGGGCTGTGGCGCGGGCCCGCGCTCGCCGACCTCGTCGAGGACGGCCTCGTCTGGCCGGAGCTGACCGCGTGGGAGAACAGCCGGCTCAACGCGCTGGAAGACCTCTTCGAGGCCGAGCTGGCGTGCGGCCGTCACCACGCGGTCCTCGGAGAGCTGCAGGCGGTGGCCGCCGCCGAGCCGACGCGCGAGCGCCTGAGCTGTCAGCTCATGCTGGCCCTCTACCGCTGCGGCCGGCAGACCGAAGCGCTTGCCGCCTACCGCCACCGCCGCGTCGAGCTGGTCGAGCGGTACGGCCTCGAGCCCACCCGCGAGATGCAGAAGCTGGAGCGGGCCATCCTCGCCCACGCCCCGGAGCTCGACCCTCCGTCCCCGCCCGCGCTGGTCGATGTGACGCCCCTGCCCAGGGCCGACCTCCCCAGGACCGACCTCCCCGGGACCGATACGGCGCGGGAGACCCCGGCCCAGAGCAGGGCGGGGCTCAGCGCGGTGGGCGGGCGTGCCACCCGGCCACGGCGGCTGAACGAGTCCACGGTGGAACACAAGCGGATCAGCCTCGTATGGGTGCGCCACGCCCTGGAGGGACACGGCCACGATCCGTCGAGCGTCCAGGAGGCGCTGCGGGAGGCCGAGCGGGTCGTCCGCGAGGAGGCCGCACGGTTCGGCGGGGCCATGGCCCATGCGGCCGGGCCGGTCCTCTCGGCGCTGTTCGGCCACCCCGAGACGCATGAGGACGACGCGGCCCGGGCGGTACGGGCGGCGTTCGCGATGCGCGACCGCTTCGCCGGCCGCGGCGCCGGACCCGCGCCCATGGGCCCCGGCCCTGCGTGTCTCCATGTCGCCGTGGTCACCGGAGACGCCTATCTGCTGTTCCGGCCGGGGGAGCCGGACACCGCCCCGCGGGTGATGGGGGAGGCGGCGGACCGGTGTTTCCGGATGCTGGCGCTCGCCCCGCAGGGGCAGGTGCGGGTGTGTGAGGTCACCCGCCGCGCGAGCGAGCCGGACATCGCCTACCGCGTCGGTCCGGAACCCCCCGATGGCTGGGAGGCCGTCCAGGTCCGCGGGCAACGGCACGGCGCGGAGGTTCGCCGTACGGCCGGCCCCCGGGACTGGACGGCCCGGCCGGCTCCGGAACCCGAGGAGATCCCGGCCCACGCCGTGCTGTGACACCCGGGGCGCGGTGACGGTGGTGGCGAGGGCCTCGCCCGGTCGGGGCGGCCCCTGTGCATGGTCTATCGACAATAGAAAATTACACGCCGGTGGTCGCGTGTGCTATAACGTAAGCGTCTAATTCTGAAAGACGCTTACGATGTCCAGCACACCCTGCCCGCGGGCCGGGCCCCTTTCCACAGAACGGGATGCCCCATGACCACCACCTACCCCGCCTTGACCGAGACCGACGCCGCCGCCCTCGTGGCGCGGCTGCGGGAGACCCATCGCAGTGGCCGTACCAAGTCTCTCGCCTGGCGCCGCGAGCAGCTCACCCGGCTGCGCGCGCTGCTGACCGAGAACCGCGCGGCCATCGCCGACGCCCTCTGGGCCGATCTGCGCAAGAACCCCGACGAGGTCGACCGCGCGGAGATCGACATCACGGTGCTCGAGATCGACGACTACCTCGAGCATCTGGAGGAGTGGCTCGCCCCGCAGCCCGCGGAGGTCACCGTCTCCCACTTGCCGGAGGGGACCACGGCCCGCACCGAGCTCGACCCCCTCGGTGTCGCCCTGATCCTCTCGGCCTGGAACTATCCGATCTATCTGCTGCTGACCCCCGTCGCGGCCGCGCTGGCGGCCGGCAACGCGGTGGTCATCAAGCCCTCCGAGCTCGCCGAGCAGACCTCCGCCCTGCTGGCCCGGCTCCTTCCGGCCTACCTCGACAACGAGGCCACCGCCGTGGTCGAGGGCGGCGTCGCCCAGACGACGTCGCTGCTGGCCCAGCGCTTCGACCACGTCTTCTACACCGGCAACGGCACCGTGGGCCGGATCGTGATGCGCGCGGCCGCCGAGCATCTGACCCCCATCACCCTCGAACTCGGCGGCAAGTCGCCGGTCTTCGTCGACCGCGACGCCGACCTCACCGCGGTCGCCGCCCGCATCGCGTCCACCAAGTTCTCCAACGCCGGACAGACCTGCGTCGCCCCCGACTACGTCCTCACCGACCCGGACACCGCCGAGGCGCTGGCGGCCGCCCTGACCCAGGCGATCGAGCAGCTGTACGGCACCGACCCGCAGGCCGCCGACCACTACGGACGCATCGTCAACGAGCGCCACTTCGACCGCCTGACCGCGCTGCTCGGCTCCGGCCGCACCGTGACCGGCGGACAGAGCGACCGCGCCGAGAAGTACATCGCCCCGACCGTGCTGGTGGACGTGAAGCCCGACGAGCCGGTGATGCGGGAGGAGATCTTCGGCCCCATCCTGCCCATCCTGACCGTCGCCGACCTCACCGAGGCCATCGCCTTCATCAACGACCGCGACAAGCCGCTCGCGCTCTACGCCTTCACCGAGAACGACACCACCCGGGCCCGGCTGATCGCCGAAACCTCCTCGGGTGCCGTCAACTTCGGCTTCCCGATCTTCCATCTGACCGTGCCGACCCTGCCGTTCGGCGGCGTGGGGGAGAGCGGCATGGGCAGCTACCACGGCCGCTACTCGCTGGAGACGTTCAGCCACCGCAAGGCGGTCCTCGACGTCCCGCTGACCTGACCGGCCCAGTCGTCCACGGATCGCGAGAGGACGAGGGCATGAGCGAGATCAAGACCCCGGTTCCGGCGACATCGGTACCAGCGCGGTGCTGTTCGCCACGGCCCGGCACCCGGACCGGTTCCGCAGCGCGGTCGTGGGCACCGGCGGGGCGGTGGCAGGCGAACTGACCTTTCCCGGCTAACTGGCTCTCTCCAGTGAACTGGCCTTCTCCGTCAGGGAGTTGGCGAGACCCGTCCCGGTGTCAGCTTCCGGGCCGGGTCTTCTTCCGGGCTCGGTACGCGGCCACGTTGCTCTTGTTGCCACAGACTTCGTACGAGTGCCAGCGCTGGGTGCGGCTGCGCGTGGTGTCGTAGAACACGTGGCTGCAGAGCTCGTTGGCGCAGATGCGGAGACGGGGCCAGGTGCCGTCGGAGACGAGTTCCGCCACTGCCAGGGTGATGCCACCCACCACGGGGTCGCCACCGACCTGCCGCAGCCGCACCGTCCCGGGCTCCGAGAAATCCTGCCGCAGCGTGACAGCGGACGCCCGCTCGGCGAGCTGTGCCCAGCCGGGTGCCGCCCCGGCGCTGTCGGGCGCGGACGCGATGTCCATGAGGGTCGTGCGCAGCCCGCGGATCTTGGCGATGCGCTGCGGTGACGGCGCCTCCGCCGCGGGCTGGCCGAACGGGCGCAGGACGGCGCTCGCCGTCTCCGGGGTCTGGAGCGTGTCCGGAAAACCGGGACCGTGCGGCCGGGAGTTGAGCAGGTCCACCATCGCCGCCGCGGTCGCGGGAATCCGCCGCGCTGAGTCCGATTCTTCTCTGGCCACCCAGCCACCATAGCACATGGTCTATTGGCGAATGAGGCTTACATCCCGGTCGTCGTGCATGCTATAAGTAAGCGCCTAAAATAAAACATCCATTACAAGATCATCTTCCGAGATCAACCTCGAGGACACAGCTCATGACTGCCAAGAACGGCTCGGACCTCCGGCCGGAGCGGGGCCAGGGCCCGCCGATCCTGTCCGGTCCCGCCGCTTCGGCCGGACCCGCGCCGTACGCGGCTCCCGCCTCCCATGGCTCGCGGAGCGCGCGCATCAGCCTGCTGGCGATCTCGCTGGGCTCCGCGGGGCTGGGCGGAGCCTGGCAGGCGGCGACCTCCGTCGCCTCGGCATGGATCCAGATCAGCGATGTGCTGTTCGTGATCAGCGGACTGGTCTGGGTCGTGCTCCTGGCCGCATACGTGCGGCACGGCGGAGCCCGGTGGCACAACCTGCGCGAGGATCTGCGCCACCCGGGCCAGGGGTTCGCCCTCGCGTACGTCCCCATCATCGGCATGCTGATCACCGGTCACTTCTCGCGCTTCGGCGAGGAGGGCGCCCGCTGGGCCTACGCCGTCTTCGCCGTGGCGGCCGCGCTGGTCGCCGCGCGTCTGCTCGCCCACTGGTTCACCGGCGGGCTCAGCGAGACCACCCTGCACCCCGGCTATCTGCTGCCGGTCTCGTCCGCGCCGTTCATCGCGAGCATCACCGCGTCGACGCTGCACCTGCCCGAGATCGCGGCAGCGGCCTTCGCCGTGGGGGTGCTGTACTGGCTGGCCTTCGGCACGGTCATCCTCGGCAGCCTGGTCGCCGGCAGTCCGCTTCCGCCACCGGCCCGGCCCACCCTCACCGTCCTGGTCATCCCGCCCGCCGTCGGCAGCAACGCCTGGCTCGCCGCCCACGGGGGCCGCCTGGACGGGGTCGGCTACGGGTTCTCCGGCATCCTGTTCTTCACCCTCGCCCTGGTCGCCTTCATGCTTCCGACCCTCCGCGAGCGGTCCTTCCACACCGGGCTGTGGATCTACAGCTTTCCGGTGGCCGCCACCACGAACTTCCTGGTGCGCTGGACATACGCGGCGGACGTGCCGGGCCGGGAGACAGCCGTCTGGACACTGCTGGCGGTGTCGAGCGGTGGCTTCCTCCTCCTGGGCGTCGCGACGCTCGTCCACGGTGGCCGGCACTGGCGCCTGCGGACCGGGAACCCGGGCCTCGGGTGAGTCGGGCGCCACGCCGCAGATGCGAGGAGAAAGCCTCTTTCCACATCGCATCAGCCGGATCTTTGATCCTTCAGCATGGCATGTGCGTTTGCGTGGGACGGGGGGTCGGGTAACGGTCCTCCAGGAGGTGGTAGCCCGTGAGTGACTCCCTCGTAGCTGCCAGCACGGCTGCCGGTCCGGTGGCGGAACTCGCCCTCACCGGCGATGTGACCCGTCCGGCCCGGCTGACGGTGTCCGAACTGCTCTCCTGGCCCCAGCACCGGGCACAGGTCAGCTTCGACTGCGCCACCAGCGGCATCCAGCAGCACCGCTTCACCGGACCCTACCTGCACGACGTCCTGGTCTCCGCCGGTCCCGCCTTCGACCCCGCCCGGCGCAAGGACCGGCTGCGCTTCCTGATCGCCGTACGCGGCGCGGACGGCCACCGCGCGCTGCTGTCCTGGGCCGAGATCGACCCGGACTTCGGCCGTGCCCCCGTCCTGCTCGCGGTCACCATCGACGGCACCCCGCTCGACCGCGCGGGCCCGCAGCTCGTCCTGCCCCAGGACCGCTGCGGCGCCCGGTACATCAGCGGCATCGAGGCGATCCGCGTGGACGGCGGATACACCGTCTGGACCTGACCGGCGCCGGGCGCAGCCCGGCGGGCCGGGGCATCTCCGCGGTGGCGTCAGACCAGCGGACGGTAGGCGGTGAGCGTGACGGACAGCGTCACGTCGCAGGGCTCGGGCAGCAGCGCGACGCGCTCCTTCAGCCGCTCGCCGTGCTGGTGCCAGGCGTTGGGCCCCATCCCCACCAGCCGCGGCACGGCCTGGTGGTCCAGCGTCATGGTGCTCCGCGAACGCTCCCGGGCCACCTCGGTGAAATGCGCCGAGAACCGGTCCGCCAGCCGCTCGTCCTTCTGCTCGTCCACCCGCAGCAGCCCCAGGGCCTCCACCAGCTCCCGTAGATGATCCGGCCGGGGCGTCACCACCAGCAGCACACCCTCAGGGCGCAGCATCCGCCGCAGCTCGGCCGGATTGCGCGGTGCGAAGACGTTGAGGACCACCGACGCGGCCCCGTCGGCGAACGGCAGCCCGTCCCAGGCGTCGGCCACCACCGCGCTGATACGGGGATGCGCCCGCGCCGCCCGGCGGGCGGCGAACTTGGAGATGTCGAGCAGGACGCCCTCGGAGCCCGGGAACTCCGACATCACCCGGGCGAGGTGGTAGCCCGTGCCGCCGCCGATGTCCACGACGCAGCCGGGGTCCCCGCCCGTCGGCGCCGGTGCCGTCTCGCGCGCCAGCGTGGCCAGTGCCCCGGCGATCGGTGCGAAGTGACCGGCGGCCAGGAAGTCCGCGCGGGCCGCCACCATCTCGGCGGTGTCCGCGCTGAACTTGGCGGCCCCGCGCAGCAGATTCACATATCCCTGCTTCGCCACGTCGAAGCTGTGCCCCTGGGAACACCGCAGCGCGCCGTCGGCCATCGTCATGGTGTCGTCGCAGCAGTGTGGACACCGAAGGTACCGAACCGCCTCTTTCCGCATTGTGTCCCTACGTGCCGCTGTTGTCCTGACAGGAGCTCAGCCTATGCACATCTCGGCGGGGCGGTGCGCCCGGGTCTCAGTCGGCCGGTGACGCCGACAGGGCACGGCGGGGTCCGTGAAGAGGATGCGGACATACCTCCGGTGCCTTTCCGGAACCTGCCCGAAGTCGGTGATGAGTGCGGCGGCGAGGGAATTCGATGCGATGACGTCCATGCGCCGCCCCATGGCGACGGCGGGGGTGGCGGTGAGGTCGTCGAGCAGCCGCCGCAATTGCGGCTGGACTTTCTGCCGCGCCCGGCGCCGGGGGCGGGCGATTTCCTTTCCGGCGAGTCCGAAGAGGTAGCCGCGCTGGTCGTCGTCGAGGTGCAGGGCCTGGGGCGCGCACATCGCCTGGCACCGCCACGCCGTCGGCCAGACCCTGCACGTGGTGGAGGGCATCGCCCTGATCGGCACCCGCGACGGCACGGTCTTCGAGGCCCACCCCGGCGAGACCGTGACCTGCCCGCCCGGCACTGACGACCGCTGGTCCTCGATCCTTGATCGCGCATGAGGGAATGACGCATAAACGACGAAAAGCGCTTCCGTTTGAATTCGGTAAACCGTCCATTAAATTGCGGAATCATGAATGCGTGATTACGATCCGCCGCAGCGAGCACCCCCACTCAAGCCGCTCACTGCCGGAAAGGCAGGCCCTCATGGGTATTTCACGCCGCCATCTCATCGGTTCGGCGCTCGGCGCCACGGCGCTCGGTGCCCTGGGCGCCGCCAAGCTGACGACGGGCACCGCCGCCGCGGCCAGCCCGCCCGGTGACGTCGTCGGCAAGGTCACCGTCGGCTATCAGGGCTGGTTCGCCTGCGCGGGGGACGGCGCCCCGATCAACGGCTGGTGGCACTGGGCCGCCAACATGTCCCAGCCGCCGTCGCCGGACAACACGGGCATTCACAGCTGGCCGGATATGCGCGAGTACACCAAGAGCTACCGGACCAACTACAGCAACCTCAACAACGGCCAGCCGGCCACCTTGTTCTCCTCCTACGACCAGCAGACCGTCGACACCCACTTCCGCTGGATGCAGCAGTACGCCATCGACACCGCCGCCCTCCAGCGCTTCAACCCCTTCAGCCCCGAGGGGCCGACGCGCGACGCCATGGCCACCAAGGTCCGCTCGGCGGCGGAGAGGTACGGCCGGAAGTTCTACATCATGTACGACGCCACCGGCTGGCTCGACATGAAGAGCCAGCTGAAGCAGGACTGGACGGACAAGATGAAGGCCCATACGGCGTCCTCCGCCTACGCCAGACAGAACGGCAAGCCGGTGGTGGGCATCTGGGGATTCGGCTTCAACGAGGCCAACAAGCCCTGGTCGGCCGCGGACTGCCTGGACGTCGTCAACTGGTTCAAGGCCCAGGGCTGTTATGTGATGGGCGGGGTTCCGACCCACTGGCGGTCCGGCAACGAGGATTCACGCCCCGGCTACATGGGCGTCTACCACGCCTTCAACATGCTCTCGCCGTGGATGGTGGGACGCATCGGCAACATCGCCGACACCGACCGCTTCTTCTCCGGCGTCAACACCCCGGACCAGGCCGACTGCAACGCCAACGGGATCGACTACCAGCCCTGTGTGCTCCCCGGGGACACCCAGTCGCGGCAGCGCGCACACGGCGACTTCATGTGGCGGCAGTTCTACAACATGGTGCGGGTGGGCGCCCAAGGCATCTACATCTCCATGTTCGACGAGTACAACGAGGGCAATCAGATAGCCAAGACGGCGGAGAACGCGTCGATGGTCCCGGCCGGTTCGGGGATCTGGGCGCTCGACGAGGACGGCACCGTCTGCTCCTCGGACTATTACCTCCGCCTCACCGGAGACGGGGGCCGGATGCTCAAGAAGGAGATCGCGCTGACCCCCGACCGGCCCACGAAACCGGTCGTCTAGCGCGGTTCGCCGGGGCCCCGGCCGGGGCCCCGGCACACCACGCCTCAGCGGCGGCGGGCGGCCTCGAACCGGGCCACCCAGTACGCGGTGCGGTCGAGATACGCCGTTTCGGCCGCGGCGCCCGTCCTCCCGTACGCCCCGCTGTAGGTCCGGTAGCTCTGCGCGGTGGGCGGGGCGGAGGCCGCGGGCTCGATCTGGCTGCCCTCGTGCCACTCGTTGAACGAGGTGATCGAGACCCAGGTGGGCGGGCCCCCGTTGGCGGGGGAGAGGGCGTTGTTCCACTCCAGGTCGTAGGTGGCGCCGTCGTCGCGCTCCAGGGTGGGTGTGGTGTTCCCGGGCACGGCGCGGTCGTCGATGTAGCCGGGGCCGATGGACGGTGCCCAGACCATGCCGTGGTCGCGGCAGTACGCGGCCGGGCCGGCCCACTGCGGGTTGTTGCCCGCGGCGATGGCGTCATAGGTGTACATGCCGCCGAAGTGCGCGACCTTCGATACGTCCGTGGTCTGGGCCAGCACGATGGCGCGGTCGGCCACCTGGTCCAGCGGGGCCCAGTCGACGATCCGCAGGGACTCGAAGACGTAGTACGCGCCGCGGTCGCCGTGCGCCGCGTCCCGGTAGAAGGCCGGGTGGCCGCCGTACCGCTGGATGAGATAGCCGATGTCGTCCACCACGGACTGCGCCGTGCGGCCGGCGTAGGGCTCGATATGCCAGGCCACCTTCAGCCCGCGCGCTGCCGCCGCGTCCAGGAGCAGCGGCACCCGCTGGTCCTCGTAACCGCCCTGCCCCCACCAGCTCGTGACGAGCACACCGGTTCCGGCCTGGGCCAGCCACCCCATATGGCGGTCGACGACGGCGCGGTCGCCGGAGTCGTAGGCGCCGGCCGCCGGGTAGAAGTCGGAGCCGATCCGGTCGGGCGGGGTGAGGCCGCCCTGCGGCCAGTGGCGCCAGGAGCCGTTGACCTCCGGACTGCCGTACCAGGGGTAGTAGAAGATGTGCACGTTTGGCGAGGGGGCGAGACGGGTCGCGGTGGCGGGTGTCCCGGGGTCGTCGGCGGGTGCGGCGGCGGCCGCCCGGCCTCCCGCCGCGGCGAGCGCGCCGGCGCCGAGGGCGCCCGCGGCCGTGGCCGTCAGAAAGGTCCGGCGACTGGTGCCGGGGCTCTGTGCCATCTCATGTTCCTTCCGTGGGGGAGGAGCGGTGGGGACCCTCGGGGACGGCGTCGGCGGTAGGCCGGCCGTGGGTGGGGGCGAAGCCCAGCAGCCGGGTGCAGCGCGAGGTGTCGTACAGCCCCGCGAAGCGGGACAGCGGCGCCACGATCCTGGCGGTGGGGTGGTAGCGGGCGAGCAGTTCGGCCGTGGGGATGTCCGATGAGGTGCCGGGGGCCGCCACGTACAGCACATGGCTGCCGCGCGCCTCGGCGCCGAGCGCGGCTCGCACCGCCGCGGCGGCGTCGCGGGTGTCCAGCCACCCCCACAGGTCGCTCGCGTGGTGTCCGGGATCCGCGCGCACGGCGGCGAGCTGGCGCGTCAGCCGTGGGCCGGTGCCGGTGAAGGGGAAGCGCAGACACACGGTGTCGGTGCCCCACCGCCGGTGGGTGCCCTCGGCGACCTGTTCGAGGACCAGCTTGGAGAGTCCGTACGGGTCCTCGGCGAGCGTGGCGTGTGACTCGTCGACCGGTACATAGCCGGGTGAGCGCCGGTGGGTCGACCACGCCAGTCCCAGCGCGCCGATGCTGGAGGCGGCCACCACACGGCGCACCCCGGCGCGCCCGGCCTCGTCCAGCGCCAGGTAGGCGGTGTGGCAGTTGGCGGTGAACTGGCCCGCCGGATCCCGGGTGTCGGGGTGCGGGATGGCCGCGAGATGGACGAGCGCCGCCACCCCGCGCAGCGCCTCCCGCACCAGCTCGCGGTCGCGCAGGTCCCCGGCGAGGCTGCGCTCCAGACGAGGGTCGTGGACGGGGTTACGGTCGGTCGCGGTCACGCGGTAGCCGTGGTTCAGCAGGTCCTCGACCACATGGCGCCCGATGTGGCCCGCGGCGCCCGTCACCAGCACGTGGGTCATCCCTTCACCGCCCCGACGAGTCCGTTCACGAAGTACCGCTGCAGCGCGAGGAAGAGCAGGATCACCGGGATCACCACGATCAGCGCACCGGCCATCAGGCTGTTGTACTGCGGCACGTTCTGCGCGGAGAGCTGTTGCAGGCCGAGGGAGAGCGTGTACGCGGACTCGTCGTTGAGCGAGACCTTGGTGAGCAGATACTCGTTCCAGGTCGGGATCGCCGTCAGCAGCGCCACGGTGATCAGCGCCGGCCGGGCGAGCGGCAGGTAGACACGGGCGAATATGTGCGGCTCCCCGGCCCCGTCGACCCGGGCGGAGTCCCGCAGCTCCTTCGGTACGGCCGTGAAGGCGCCGGTCAGCAGCATCACCGACAGTGGCGCGGTGCCATTGACGAACGGCAGGACCAGCCCGTAGTGCGTGCCGAGGATGCCGAGGTTGTGCTCCAGCAGGATGATCGGCAGCAGCACCGTCACCCCCGGGACGAACAGCAGCGCCACGAATAGGCGGTACAGCCAGGCGCGGCCCGGGAAGCGCAGTACCGCGAAGGCGTATCCGGCGGCGGCGTAGATCAGCAGCGTCAACACCACGGTCAGGGCGGTGACCTTGAGGCTGTTGAGGAAGTAGTCGAGGAAGTGGAGCCGGTTCCAGGTGTCGGTGAGGGTGTGCAGCGTGGGGTGCTCGGGGATCAGATGGCCGCCGCGCACCACCTCGAACTGGTCCTTGAAGGCGCCCGAAACCATCCACAGGAACGGATACAGACTCACCAGCGCGTACCCGGTCAGCAGCACGCCGATCAGGACGCGTGCGCCGATCCGGCGTGTGGCGGCGGGCTTGGTGCCCGGCGTGCCCGGCGTGCCCGGCGTGCCCGAAGGGGCCGGGGCGGGATGTGTCGTCATACGCGGCTCCGCAGTGCTCTCAGATTGATCAGCGCCAGCACGATGGCGACGGCGAACAGCATCCAGCCCAGGGCGCTGGCCAGGCCCAGGGTGGGGGCGAACTTGGAGAGGAAGGCCAGCCGGTACGCCTCCAGGCCGAGGACGTCGGTGTGGGTGCCGGGGCCGCCGTTCGTCATGATCAGGAAGGTCTGGAAGCCGTGCAGCGCCGATCTGAGGGTGAGCAGCACGACGATCGCGGTGATCGGGCGCAGCAGCGGCCAGACCACCGAGATCTGGGTGCGCCACCAGCCCGCGCCGTCCAGCTCGGCCGCCTCGATGAGGCCGCGGTCGATGGTCTGCAGCCCGGTCAGATACATCAGCATCGCCACCGGGACCTCGGTCCACACGGTCACCACGATCATGGTGGGCAGGGCGGTGGCGGGATTGCCGAGGAAGCCCTGTGGCTCCTGCAACGAGCCGAGTCCGAGGACGCGCAGCAGGTAGTTGACGGCGCCGTCCGGCTGGAGGATGTACTGCCAGGCGTAGAAGACGGCGATGCCGGAGGTGACGTACGGCAGGAAGTAGACCGAACGCAGCACCGCCTGCGCCCGTTTGACCCTGGCCAGGGCGATGGCCAGCGGGAAGGACACGGCGACCGTGAGCACGGGCACGGCGATCATGACGTACAGGGTGTGGCGAGCGGCCTCGTGCACCCGCGGCGCGTAGACCGGATCGCGCCACAGCAGATCGGCGTAGTTGTCCAGGCCCACCCAGTCCCAGTGCGGGGCGAAGCCGTTCCAGCGGGCGAAGCCGAGCAGAAAGCCGTAGCCCACGGTGTACAGGCCCATCACGGCGAAGAGGATCACCGCGGGGGCGATGAACAGATAGCCGGTGAGTGCCTCGCGCCCGCGGCCGCCGGGTGTCGTGGCGGGTCGGCGGAAGCGTCGCGTGGCCGCCGCGGCGGCCGTCCGGGGCGTGGAGGCAGGAGGCGTGCCGACGGCCGTCACGAAGCCTCCTTCCAGTAGGAGTCGATGAGTTTGCGCAGCCGGAGGCCGGTTTGGACGGGGCTGGTCTGGCGCAGTGGCGACATGTCGATGAGGGGCGCGCCCGCCTCGTCCATGTCGAGCGTCGGCGGCCGGAAGCTGGTGTCGTACGGGTTGTACGTGTTCTCCGGGGTGCCCTTGAACGTGGCCATGAGCCTGGCGAGGTTCGGGCCGAGGACGTCGGCGGACTCGGCGCCCAGTTCGGTCGCGGACAGATCGGAGGCGGCCTGGGAGAACCTGGCGGCGACGTCGGGTTCGGAGAGGTACCGCATCCACCTCTTGGCCTCGTCCTTGCGGGGACTCGAATCGCTCAGGGCCAGGCCGGTCAGCGCGATCGGGCCGAGTGCGAGGTCCTTGACGGCGCCTTCCCGGGGCGCGGGCAGGCCGAAGGCGAGGATGTCGTCGGCCTTCATCCCGGCCTCCTGGAGGAAGGCCAGGGTGAACGTGCCGCCGACGTCGAAGGCCGACTTGCCCTGGGCGAACGCCTGGTCGGCGTCGTCGATGGTGAGGGTCTGGGTGCCGGGCATCCAGTACGGCGTCAGCCGGTCGTACGCGTCAAGGACCTTGGTGCCGTTCGGCGAGCCCCAGTCGGCGGACTTCTCCCGCCCGTACAGGGCCTCGTACCCGTCCTTGCCGAGCTGGGCGAAGGCCAGCGGCTGGCCGATCCAGTTCAGCCCGGTGGACGGCACCTTCAGGCCCAGGCTCAGCCCGCCGGTCCGCGGGTCCTTCGCCTTCGTCTTCTTCAGATCGGCGATGAACTCCTCCCAGGTGGCGGGGGGCCGGGTGATCCCGGCGGCGGCGAGCTTGGCCTTGTTGGCGTAGATGATCCCGAAGGTGCCGATGGTGAACGGCAGGCTGTAGCGCGCGCCCTTCTTCGCCCCGTGGCTCGTGGAGGTCACCGGCAGCGACTGCTCGTACTTCTCCTGGGTGACCGTGCCGGAGTGGCGCACCGCCGGGTTGAAGCGGTTGTTCCAGCTCGCCGGGACCTGTCCGCGCAGGTCCTCGACGATGCCCGCGGCGCCGTAGACGAAGTCCTCCCCGTCGGAGTGGACTTCGAAGACATCCGGCAGATCGCCCGTCATGGCCGAGCTCTGGACCTTGATGCTGTAGGCGTCCTCGGGGGTGTACGCCTCGATCCTGACCTCGATGCCGGTCTTCTCCCCGAACTCCGCGGCGGCCGCCCGTAACCCCGCGACATGCGACTGCTTGAACGTCCACATCGTCACGTCCGCGGAGCCCGCCCCCGACGCGCTGCCGCAGCCGCTCAAGCCCGAGGCCGACAGCGCGGCGGCGAGGCCCAACGCCGCGAGGCGGGCGCGGCGCGGCGGCGGGGAGAAACGTCCCGACTGAGGAGAAAGCGGATATCTGGCATGCATACGAGCCCCTGCCTCATGCCGATGCGTTCAGAAGGCCGAATGACGTTGGAGTAACGGAACATAGGCTTGCCGTGATATAGCGTCAAGACAAGCTGCGTAAGGTGTCGGGAACCGGGGCCAGCGGGGCGCCGGGCCGGGGAGCGGAGGCTGGCGTGGAATCGGTGTCGGGAGCAGCGCGGGTCCGGCGTCACGAGGACGTCAAGTCCGCAGCGCGCGTCCTGGAAGTGCTCGAACTCCTGGGTGCCGAGGGCGCCCGGCTCTCGCTCGCCGACATGGCGAGCACCCTGGCCGTGCCCAAGAGCAGTCTGCACGCCGTGTTGCGCACCATGGAGTCCCGCCGCTGGGTGGAGACGGACCCGTCGGGAACGCTGTACAGCCTCGGTCTCAAGGCGCTGCTGACCGGCACCGCCTACCTGGAGAGCGACGACCTCGCCGGGATCGCCGGGCCCGTGCTCGACCTGCTGGCCGAGGAGACCGGCGAGGCCGTCCACCTCGGCCGGCTGGACGATACGGACGTCGTCTACCTGGCCAAGCGCGAATCCCGCCATGCCCTGCGGATGTACTCGGCGGTCGGCCGCCGGCTGCCCGCGCATGCCACCGCCCTCGGCAAGGCGATCCTGTCCCAGTACGACGCGGCCGAGATCCAGCGCCGGCTCAACTGGCCGTTGACGGCGCTGACTCCGAGCACCGTCACCGACCCGGACGAGCTGCTCGCCCAGCTCGCCGACGCCCGCAAGCGCGGCTGGGCGGAGGACGAGGGCGAGAGTTCGGTGGACATCCGCTGTGTGGCGGTCCCGCTCGGTACCGGGCACGGCGGCGGCGACGCGATCAGCTGCTCGGCGCCGCGCAGCCGGATGGACGACGCCCGGCTGAGCGAGATCGCCGCCCATGTCACCGAGGCGGCCCACTCGTTGCGGACCCTGCTGAAGCGCCTCGGCGAGCACTGAGCCCCGCACACCGCCGCGCGCCCCGGTCCTGACCGTATCCCGGTACGGTCATTGACACCGCTCCTGAACCCTCCTTACGTTCGAATGGACGATTGCCATTCGGCTACCGGAATGGGAGCGCATGTCCGCACCCCATGAGCCGCACCTCCCGCCGGCCCAGGCCCCCTGGGTGGAGGAGCGCGGCGACAAGCTCCGCATCACCGCCGTACGCACGTTCCTGACGGCCCCGCAGGGCTGCCCGTACCTCATCGTGCGGATCGAGACCAACGACCCCGGGCTGTACGGCCTCGGATGTGCCAGCGACCCTCAGCGCACCCTGGCCGTCCGCAGCGTGATCGACGACTACCTCGCGCCGCTGCTGCGCGGCCGCGACCCCGGCGACATCGAGGACCTGCACCGCCTGGCCCTCAACAGCGCCTACTGGCGCGGTGGTTCGATCACCGGCAACGCCCTCGGTGGCGTCGACGTCGCCCTGTGGGACCTGAAGGCCAAGCGGCTCGGCGCCCCGCTGTACGCCCTCCTCGGCGGCCGCTTCCGGCACCGCGCCGCCGCCTACACCCACGTGGACGGCCGGGACGCCGAAGAACTCGCCGACAAGGTCGCCGCCGCGCGCGAACGGGGCTTCGGGCACGTCCGCGTCCAGACCGCCGTTCCCGGTTCCGACACCTACGGAGCCGCCCCGTCCGGCGCCGAGGAGGCCCGGGCCCGACACGACCGCTCCGGTCGCTGGGACAGCGCCGCCTATCTGCGCGCGGTGCCCCCGGTGCTGCGCCGCACCCGCGAACTGGTCGGCGACGGCGTCGAGTTGCTGCACGACGCGCATGAGCGCCTCGACCCGCGCCAGGCCGGGGAGTTCCTGCGCCGGGTGGCCGACGCCGGGCTGTACTTCGTCGAGGACGTGCTCGCCCCGGAGGACGCCGCGCACTTCGCGCGGCTGCGCGCCGCGTCCCCGGTGCCCCTCGCGATGGGCGAGCTGTTCAGCGATCTCACCCAGTTCCTGCCGCTGCTGGCCGGACCGGTGATCGACTTCGCGCGGATCCGGATCCCCACGCTCGGCGGCCTCACTCCGGCCCGTAAGCTCGCCGCCGCATGTGAGCTGCACGGCGTCCGGCTCGCCCCGCACGGGCCGGGCGACGTCAGCCCGCTCGCGCAGGCGGCCACCGTCGCTCTCGACATCTCCAGCCCCGCCTTCGGCGTCCAGGAGGCGGCGACCTTCCGCGAGGCGGTTCTGGAGGTCTTCCCCGGGACGATCGTGCCGCGCCTGGGGGCGATGGAGCCCCGGGAGGCCCCGGGGCTCGGAGTCGACTTCGACGAGAGCGTCGCGCGCCGCTATCCCGCCCCCGAGCCCCTGGCCCACGACCGCTGGGCCCTGCTGCGGACCACCGACGGGAGCGTGCAGAGGCCGTGAGACCGAACGCGACGAGCGCCACCCCAGTCGGGGCGCGGGGGCTGACCGAGAGAGGACCGCTGTGGGCGAGCCGCTGAGGACAGGGCTGGTCGGCGAGGAGGCCGACGCCATCATGGGCGCGGCACAGCGGGCCGGGCCGCGGGTCGGCCGCGCGCCGGACACGGTGCTCGGCCCGGGTACCCGGACCGCGCGCAAGGCCGTGGACGCGCACGGCAGCGAGGGCTCGCTGTCGGTACCGGATCCCGACACCTTCGACGGTTCCGTGGAGCCCTGGCGCGGTGGCGCCCGGGAGCGGACCTCGCTCCCGGTCGGTACCACATGTTCCCGTCCCGAGCCCGTGGCCTTCGTGGGCGAGCTGTCCGCGTCGGCGGGCCACGGCTAGGGCGGTGTCGAGTACGGGCACAAGGGTCCCCTCCACCCTGCCCAAGGCCCGTACCGCGGCGCGACGGCGCGCGCCTGTGCTCAGCACTTCCGCGAGTATCCCCACTGCATACGGAGGACCTTCGTGCACAGGAAACGCCTCGGACTGCGCAGATCCCTCGCGCTGTTCGCCGGAACACTGCTCACCGGCGCCACCCTGACGCTCACCGCCCCGGCGGCGGACGCCAAGCCCGACCCCGACCGGACGGCCGCCGCCGCTGCCCCCGTGTTCCAGCAGGTCACCCTGGCCAAGGGGGTGGCCGAGACGGGTGAGCCGATGTCGCTGGCCGTGTTGCCCGACCGCTCGGTGCTGCACACTTCGCGCGACGGCACCCTGCGGCTCACTGACGCCGCCGGCACCACCAAGGTCGCCGGCACCCTGCCGGTGTACAGCCACGACGAGGAGGGGCTGCAGGGCGTCGGGGTCGACCCGGGCTTCAGCGCCAACCGCTTCATCTACCTCTACTACGCGGCGCCGCTGAACACCCCGGGCGGTGATGCCCCGGAGAACGGCACGGCCGCGGACTTCACGAAGTTCGACGGCGTCAACCGGCTCTCCCGGTTCGTGCTCAAGACCGACGGCACCCTGGACCGGGCCAGCGAGAAGACCGTGCTGGAGGTCAAGACCTCCCGTGGCATGTGCTGCCACGTCGGCGGCGACATCGACTTCGACGCACAGGGCAATCTGTATCTGTCGACCGGCGACGACTCCAACCCCTTCGCCTCCGACGGCTACACGCCCATCGACGAGCGGGCGAGCCGCAATCCGGCCTTCGACGCCCAGCGCAGCGCGGGGAACACCAACGACCTGCGCGGCAAGATCCTGCGCATCAAGGTCAAGGCGGACGGCTCGTACGACATCCCGGCGGGCAACCTCTTCGCCCCCGGCACCGCCAAGACCCGCCCCGAGATCTACGCGATGGGATTCCGCAACCCGTTCCGGATGAGTGTCGACAAGGCCACCGGCGTGGTCTACGTGGGCGACTACGGGCCCGACGCGGGCAACGCCAGCTCCACCCGCGGTCCGCAGGGCATGGTGGAGTTCGCCCGGGTCACCAAGGCCGGCAACTTCGGCTGGCCCTACTGCGTCGGCAAGAACCAGCCGTACATCGACTACGACTTCGCCACCGGCACCTCCGGCTCCGCCTTCAACTGCGCCGCGCCGAAGAACACCTCCCCGAACAACACCGGCCTCACCGACCTGCCCCCGGCCCAGGCCGCCTGGATTCCCTACGACGGCGGGTCGGTGCCCGAGTTCGGCTCCGGCTCGGAATCCCCGATGGCCGGACCGGTCTACCGCTACGACGCCAACCTGAACTCGCCGGTGAAGTTTCCGCAGGAGTACGACGGCGACTTCTTCGCGGGGGAGTTCGGCCGCAAGTGGATCAAGCGAATCGACCAGGGCGCGGACGGCACGGTCAGCTCCATCAACGCCTTCCCCTGGACCGGCACCCAGGTGATGGACATGGCCTTCGGCCCGGATGGCGCGCTGTACGTCCTGGACTACGGCACCGGATGGGGCGCGGGTGACGCCAACTCGGCGCTGTACCGCATCGAGAACGTCGTCGGAGGCCGGGCACCGGTCGCCCAGGCGGCGGGCGACAAGACTTCGGGGCAGGCGCCGCTGCGGGTCGGCTTCTCCTCGTCCGGCACCAGCGATCCCGACGGTGACGCCATCAGCTATAGCTGGGACTTCGGCGACGGCGGGAAGTCCACCGAGGCCAACCCGGCGCACACCTACACCGCCAACGGCACCTACACCGCCACCCTGACCGCCCGGGACCCCGGCGGCCTGACCGGCACGGCGAGCGTCCACATCACGGTCGGCAACACCGCGCCGACGGTCACCCTGGAACTGCCCGGGGACGGCCAGCTGTTCACCTTCGGCGACAAGGTGCCCTTCCGCATCAAGGTCAGCGACCCGGAAGACGGCACCATCGACTGCGCCAAGGTGAAGATCACCCACCTGCTCGGGCACGACAGCCACGCCCACCCCATCACCTCGGCCACCGGCTGTGAGGGCACCCTGCAGACGCTGGCGGACGGAGAACACGACGAGAACGCCAATATCTTCGGGGTCTTCGACGCCGAATACACCGACAAGGGAGCGGGCGGCCAGCCCGCGCTGACCACCCACACCCAGCATGTCGCTCAGCCGAAGCACCGCCAGGCCGAGCACTACACCGCGTTCCAGGGCATCGAGCAGGCGAGCCACTCCACCGCGCACGGTGGCAAGACCGTCGGCTTCACCGACAACGGCGACTGGATCTCCTTCAAGCCGTACCTCCTGAACAACGCCACCAAGCTGACGGCCCGCATCTCCTCCGGCGGACCCGGCGGCACCATCGAGGTCCGCGCGGGCAGCCCCACCGGGACGCTGCTGGGAACCGCGACCGTGCCCGCCACCGGCGGCTGGGAGAACTTCCAGGACGTGAGCGCCACGCTCGGCGGCGCCCCCTCGGGGACGACGACGCTCTGCCTCGTCTTCAAGGGCGTCACCGGCCAGGGCAACCTCTTCGACCTGGACGACTTCACCTTCACCACCGGCTGAGCCGGGACCGAGCCGGGCCGCGCCGGACAACCCGAGGGGAAACCGCCGGACGGCCCACGCGGCGGGGAGGAGAACGCCGACTCCTCCCCGCCGCATTTCTGCGTCCGGTGTCAATTCTCTTATCTGACACAGTCGGTGGGAGGCCGCTTATTTTCCTCCTGACAGGGTGTCGGATCGCTTCTTTTGCCCAGTAAATTCGCAGGTCAGAGGAGCAGCTCAGGGCAACGGGACGGTAATTGGGCCGAAGCGTTGACGTGATAACACACATGGTTTTACATAAGCGTCACGCGCACTTTCCCGGGGGCAGGCAGGAGGAAGGGCCGACCATGCACGACGACCGCCACGCCGTGGAAGAGCGCATCGCGAAGTTCATCGCCGAGCGCCTGCGCCCGGCGCTGTACGGCGACCGCGTCCCGCTGGAGGTCGCCGCCTGGCACCTCCCGGGGGAGCCGGTACCGGTGGCCGACGCGCTGCGCGCCGAGTACCGGCCGTTCGTCATCGGTGGCAGCTGGGGCGGCCCGTGGTCGACCACCTGGTTCCGCGTCACCGCCACGGTCCCCGAACGGTGGGCGGGCCGCCGGGTGGAGGCCCTGTTCGACCTCGGCTTCGATCTCTCCCGCGGCCCCGGAGGCCAGGCCGAGGGCCTGGTCCACGACGCCGACGGCACCCCGCTGCAGGGCCTGCACCCCCACAACCGCTCGGTGCCGCTGACCCCCCGCGCCGTCGGCGGCGAGAGTGTGTGCCTGCTCGTCGAGGCCGCCGCCAATCCGCCCATAGTCGGCAGCGCGGGCATCGGCACCCACTACGGCCACCGGCTCACCGCGGGCGAGGAGGACCTGTACCAGTTGCGCCGCGCCGACCTCGTGGTCCGCGAGGAGGACGTCTGGCAGCTTCTCCACGACATGGAGGTGCTGGACGAGCTGATGCGCGAACTGCCCCTCGGACTGCCGCGCCGCCACGAGATCCTGCGCGCGCTCCAGCGGGCCGTGGACAGCGTGCCCCCGCGCCGCGTCGCCGCGGGCGCCGCGGCGGCCCGGGCGATCCTGCGCCCGGTCCTGGACCGGCGCGCCCACGACACCGCGCACACCATCGCCGCGGTGGGACACGCCCATATCGACTCCGCCTGGCTGTGGCCGCTGCGCGAGACCGTGCGCAAGTGCGCCCGGACGTTCTCCACCATGGCCGCGCTGGCCGAGGAGTACCCGGAGCTGGTCTTCGCCTGCTCCTCCGCCCAGAGTTACGCGTGGATGCGCGACCACCAGCCGTACGTCTTCGAGCGGATCAAGAAGGCGGTGGCCGACGGCAACTGGGCGCCGGTCGGCGGCATGTGGGTCGAGGCCGACGGCAACCTGCCCGGCGGCGAGGCCCTGGCGCGTCAGCTCGTCCACGGCCGCCGCTTCTTCTCCGAGGAACTCGGCGTGGAGACCGACGGCGTCTGGCTGCCCGACTCCTTCGGCTACACCGCCGCCTACCCGCAGTTGGCCGCGCTCGCGGGCGCCCGCTGGTTCCTCACCCAGAAGCTGTCCTGGAACGAGACCAACAAGCTGCCCCACCACACCTTCTGGTGGGAGGGGATCGACGGCACCCGGATCTTCACCCACTTCCCGCCCGTGGACACCTGCGACGCCACCCTGTCCGGCGCCGAGCTGGCCCACGCCGTCGCCACGTACGCCGAGAAGGGCGCGGGCACCCGCTCCCTGGCCCCCTTCGGCTTCGGCGACGGCGGGGGCGGGCCCACCCGCGAGATGCTGGAGAAGGCCCGGCGCCTGGCCGACCTCGAAGGCTCGCCACGGGTCAGGGTCCAGTCGCCGTCGGACTTCTTCCGCGAGGCCCGCGAGGAGTACCCCGACGCGCCCGTGTGGCGCGGCGAGCTGTATCTGGAGACCCACCGCGGCACCTACACCAGCCAGGCCCGCACCAAGCGCGGCAACCGGCGCAGCGAGGCCCTGCTGCGCGAGGCCGAGCTGTGGGCGGCGACCGCCGCCGTCCGCACCGGCCAGCCCTATCCGTACGAGACGCTCGACGCGCTGTGGAAGCAGGTGCTGCTCCACCAGTTCCACGACATCCTCCCCGGCACCGCCATCTCCTGGGTCCACCAGCAGGCCGAGCAGACCTACCGCGCCATCCACCGCGGCCTGGAGCGCATCGTGGCCCGCGCCGCGGGCACCCCGGACACCACGGAACCACTCGCCGTCCTCAACGCCGCCCCCCACGCCCGGTGCGAGGTGGTCCGCCTGGATGCGCCGCCCACCGCCGGCGGCCCGGTGCAGAAGCTGTCCGACGGCCGGTACGCCGTGCTCGCCCAGGCCCCCGCGCTCGGCGCCGCCGTCCTCGGCACCGGCACCGCCGACCAGGCGCCGGTCACCGCCCGTCCCGCCGACGGGGGCGGATACGTCCTGGACAACGGCGCGCTGACGGTCCATATCGACAGCGACGGGCTGGTCCGCTCCGTGTACGACCACGACCGCGGCAGGGAGGCCATCGCGCCCGGTGGCGCCGGGAACCTGCTGCAGCTCCACCCCGACGATCCGGTGCGCTGGAGCGCCTGGAACCTGGACGCCCAGTACCGCAACGTCCACCGCGACCTGGACACCGCGACCGCCGTCCGGCTCGACGACGAGGGTCCGCTGCTGGCCTGTGTGCGGGTGGAGCGCACCACCGGGCGGTCCGTCGTCGTACAGCGCCTCGGCCTGGCCGCGGGCAGCCGGATCCTGGAGGTCGACACGGACATCGACTGGCGGGAGGAGGACACCGTCCTCAAGGCCGCCTGGCCGCTGGACGTGCACGCCGAACGCGTCGCGTCCGAGATCCAGTTCGGCCATGTCGAGCGGCCCACCCACGAGAACACGAGCTGGGACGTCGCCCGCTTCGAGGCGTGGGCGCACCGCTGGGTCCACATCGGCGAACACGGCTGGGGCGCGGCCCTGCTCACCGACTCCACCTACGGGCACGACGTCGCCCGCCTCACCCGCGAGGACGGCGGAACGACCACCACCCTCCGGCTCACCCTGCTGCGCGGCTCCCACAGCCCCGACCCCCATGCCGACCGGGGCCGGCACCGTTTCCGCTACGCGCTGTACCCCGGCGCCGAGATCGGCGACGCCGTGGCCGGGGGATACGCGTTCAGCCTCCCGCTGCGCGCCGCCGCGCCCCGGCTCACCGGACCGCCGTTGGTCGCGGTGGGCGATCCGGGCGTCGTGGTGGAGGCGCTCAAGCTCGCCGACGACCGCTCCGGCGACGTCGTGGTCCGGCTCTACGAGTCGCGAGGCGGCCGGGTCCGCACCACCCTGGCGGCCGGATTCGCCGTCGACCGCGTCCAGGTCACCGACCTGATGGAGAATCCAACGGCCGAGCTGACCCACACCCAGGGCGTGTTGGACCTGAACTTGCGCCCGTTCCAGATCCTGACCCTCCGGCTGGCGCGCGGGGCGTCGTGAACCCGCCGTACCAGGACGCCCCGGGGCTGCCCGAGGAGGACCGCAGGCTGCTGCGGCACTGGGTGGCGGAGGGAGGTTCGCGTGCCGTTCGCGCCGCCGTCGTCCTGCTCGCCGCCCAGGGGCTGCGCAACGCCGAGATCGCCCGGCGGCTCGATGTCTCCCGGCAGACGGTGGGCAACTGGCGGCAGCGTTTCGACGCCTCCGGCGTGGCGGGCCTGCGGGAGCGTCCACGGCCCGGGCGGCCCAGCATCATCGACGAGGCCGAGGTCATCACCCGTACGGTGCTGGCGCCCGACGGCGGCGGCGCCTCCCGCGCGGTCGCCCGCGAACTCGGCTACAGCCACGCGGCCGTCGCCGCGATCCGCCAGCGCTGGCGGGTCACGCCCGGCAACGCCACCGTCCCCGCCGTGCCCACCCGCCCCCCGCTCCCGCAGGCCGAGGTGTGGGTGCTCGGCCTGTATCTGGACACCCACCGGGCGCTGCTGCTCGTCGGCACCCGCCCGGCCGCCCACGAACGGCGCCACGGCGGCTCGCCGGGCGCCTCTCCCGGGGCCGATGTCATCGCCGCCGTCGACGCGGCGGTGGAGGCCGCGCTGAAGGTCCCGCCCTCCCCGGTGCCGGGGGAGCGGCGTGGCCAGGACCGGCCGGCCGGATACCTGGCCGAGGCCCGGCGCCGCCACCCCGGCGCCTCCCTGCACGCCATCACCCTGTGGGACACCGGGGAGGGCGGGCCGTCGTCCCAGCGGTGGGCCAGGGGCGGGGTGGTCCACCACGCCCTTCCGGTGCGCACCACTTGGCGCACCTTTCTGCGGGCCATGGTCGGCCTGGACTGCACCCGGCACCCGGAGTCCTCGCACCGCGTCTACCTCGACCTGGCCGCCGCCCTCACGCGCTACGCGGACCGGCCCGGCAGCGCCCGCGAGCGGCAGCCCGTGCGCTGGCTCCGGGAACCCATCGCCACCCACTTCGCCGGGGCCTCCCGGGCCGGTGGCGAGCAGCGCCGGGAGTCCTGGGGCGGCGCGAACCAGATCGACCTCGGCTCCTTCAACGAGTGCGTGGTCATCGAGGCGGTACGGCTGGCCGGGACCATTACCCGCGGCGAGATCTCGCACCGCACCGGCCTCACCCAGCAGTCGGTCTCCCGGATCTCCCGCTCGCTGCTGCACCGCGGCATCCTGGTCGAGGACGACCGGCGGCAGGCCACCTCCGGCAAGCCGCGCACCCCGGTGCGGCTGCGCGGTGACGCCGGGCACGCGCTGGGCATCCATGTCGACCCAGATGTGCTGACGGCGGTCGTGGTCGACCTCGACGGCGCCATCGTGCGCAGCCGTACGGAACCCGTCGCGCAGACCGCCAGCCCGGACCAGCTCGTCGACCACATCGCCCGGCTGGGCCGCGGGGTCCTGTCCGCCGCCGGTGGCGCGGTGCGGCCCGGGGGATTCCTCGGCATCGGCGTGGCCACCCCCGGCCCCGTCGACGTGGCCTCCGGCACCGTCCTCGACCCGCCGCTGCTGTCGGTGTGGCGGGATGTGCCGCTGCTGTACATGCTCAAGGACCGCTTCCCGTGCCCCATCGTCATGGAGAAGGACTCCTCGGCCGCGGCCATCGGCGAGCGGTGGATCGGGCGCGACCGGCGCGCCCGCGACTTCGTGTACCTGTACCTGGGCACCGGGGTCGGCGCCGGGCTGTTCCTGGGCGGCGACATCCACCGCGGAGTCAGCGCCAACGCGGGGGAGTTCGGCCAGCTGTGCGCCGTCGCCCTGGAACGGGTCGACGCGGACGGCAGACCGGAGATCCTGCCCGAGTGCAATCCGCCGGTGTCCATCCCCGAGACGGCCGCCCGGCTCGGCATGGTCCTCGGCCCGCGCGCCGCGCACGACCCGCGCGAGGCCCACCGGGTGGTGAGCGCGGCGGCCGGGGCCGGCGACCCGGTCGCCGAGAAGGCCGTGCGCCAGGTCGCCGGGGCGATCGGCAGAGGCGCCCTGTCCCTGGTGGACCTGCTGGACATCGACCTGGTCGTGCTCGGCGGGCCGTTCTTCACCGACGGGGTCGCCGACCTCTACACGGCCGAGATCTCCCGTATCGTCAACGACTTCCCGACCGCCAGACGGCTGCGCCGGGTCGATGTCGAGCGGTCCGTGCTCAGCCGCGAGGCCGCCGCCGTCGGCGCCGCGTCGACCATCTTCCACGCCACGTTCACACCACGGCTGGCGGGCCGTCCCGCGCCCACGAGGCGGTGACCGGATGGCCGGCCAGAGCTTTTTGTCAACGGGCTTTGCAAAGTGGGGCCGACTCGGTACGGTCCCCTTACGCCCACGGAGGCAGCCCCTCCCCTCACCGAGGCTCGCAGCCGTGCGGCGCCCTAGGCGCGACGGCGCGCGCCTGTGCCCAACCCCCTTTGAGAATCACACTTCTCCCCGGAGGTTCCCCGTGCACAGGAAACGTCCCGATCTGCCCGCCCCCACCCGGCGCCGCTCCGTGATCAAGGCCGCGGCCGGTGCCGTACTGCTCACCGGCGCGGCGACCGCGCCCGCCTCTGCCACGTCCGCCCGCAGGCGGCCGAGGGCGGGCCGGGTGCTGGTGTTCTCCAAGACGGCGGGCTTCCGCCACGACTCCATCCCCGACGGCATCGCCGCCATCAAGGACCTCGGCGCACAGGGCGGCTTCGCCGTCGACGCCACCGAGGACGCCGCCGCCTTCACTCCCGGCAACCTCGCCCGCTACGCCGCGGTGGTCTTCCTGTCCACCACCGGCGACGTCCTCGACACGGGCGGGCAGACGGCCTTCGAGGGCTACGTCGCGGCGGGCGGCGGCTACGCGGGGGTGCACGCCGCCGCCGACACCGAATACGACTGGCCGTTCTACGGCGGGCTGTGCGGTGCGTGGTTCCAGTCCCACCCGGCGATCCAGCAGGCCACGGTGAAGGTCGAGGACCACGCCCACCCGGCGACGGGCCACCTCGGGGACACCTGGGTGCGCACCGACGAGTGGTACAACTACCGCACCAATCCCCGCGATACGGCCACCGTGCACGTGCTCGCCGCGCTGGACGAGTCCTCGTACACCGGCGGCACCATGAACGGGGACCACCCCATCAGCTGGTACCAGAAGTACAAGGGCGGCCGGGCCTTCTACACCGGCCTCGGCCACACCAAGGAGTCCTACACCGAGCCCGCCTTCCGGCAGCACCTCCTCGGTGGCATCACGTACGCCATGGGCGTGGCCACAACCGGTCACGGCCGCTGACCCGGCACCCGGGCCGCGGGGCAGCGGCCCGCCGGGACGGCCGGACGGATCCCGGACCGAGGCAGGTCCCGGATCGAGGCAGGTCCCGGACCGAGGCAGATCCCGGATCGAGGCAGGTCCCGGACCGAGGCAGGTCCCGGATCGAGGCAGACCCCCCACTCACCCTTTCCTGGAGTCGCAGTGACCCCTGATGTGCCGCGCCGACACTTCATGGCCCTCGCCGCCACGACCACCACGGGCCTCGCGGCCGCCGGCCTGCCCGCCGGGACGGCCCACGCCGCGGAGGCCGCCGGGCGCGAGAAGGCGGACCGGCCGCTGGCGCTGTGGTACCGCGAGCCCGCCGCCGACTGGCTGAGCGCCCTGCCGCTGGGCAACGGGCGGCTCGGCGCGATGGTGTTCGGGGCCACGGAGACCGAGCGGCTGCAGCTCAACGCGGACACCCTCTGGGCGGGCGGGCCGCACAGCTACGACAACCACAAGGGCCTGGCCGCCCTGCCCCGCATCCGGCAGCTCGTCTTCGACGGAAAGTGGCCCGAGGCCGAGACGCTGATCAACTCCGATTTCCTCGGGGTGCCCGGCGGCCAGGCGCAGTACCAGACCGTCGGCAGTCTCCTGCTGAGCCTGCCGACGGCCGGTACGGTGACCGGCTACCGGCGGGAGCTGGACCTGGATTCGGCGGTGGCCACCACCACGTACACCCGCGACGGTGTGACCTTCACCCGTGAGGCGTTCGCCAGCGCTCCCGACCGCGTCATCGTCGTCCGGTTGTCCGCGTCGAGACAAGGCGCGCTGTCCTTCGGCGCCACGTTCGAAAGCCCGCTGCGCACCTCCCTGTCCTCGCCCGACCCGCTCACCGCCGCGCTCGACGGTACGGGGGACGCCACGGGCGGGGTGGGCGGCGCGGTGGGGTTCCGCGCGCTGGTGCGGGTGTTCGCCGAGGGCGGCACCACCACCAGCGCGGGCGGGACCGTCACCGTCCGGGGAGCCGACGCGGCGACCGTCCTGGTCGCCATCGGCACCACCTATGTGAACTGGGAGAACGCGAACGGTGACGCGGCGGGCCAGGCGGCCGGAGACCTCAACCCGGCGGCGAACCGCCCTTACGGCCAACTGCGCAGCCGCCATGTCGACGATCACCGCGCGCTGTTCCACCGTACCTCGCTGGACGTGGGCAGCAGCGACGCGGCGGCCCTGCCCACCGACGAGCGCGTCTCCCGCTTCGCCTCCGGCGGCGATCCGCAACTGGTCGAGCTGCACTTCCAGTACGGCCGCTATCTGCTCATCGCCGCATCCCGCCCCGGCACCCAGCCGGCCACCCTCCAGGGCATCTGGAACGACCTCACGAGCCCGCCCTGGGGCTCGAAGTACACCATCAACATCAATACCGAGATGAACTACTGGCCGGCCGCCCCCGCCAACCTCCTGGAGTGCTGGGAACCGGTCTTCGCCCTGCTCGACGAGCTGGCCGTGGCCGGGCGGTCGACGGCGCGCACCCAGTACGGCGCGGACGGCTGGGTCACCCACCACAACACCGACGCCTGGCGCGGCACGGCCCCCGTCGACGGCGCCTTCTGGGGCATGTGGCCCATGGGCGGCGCCTGGATGTCCATGGCCATCTGGGAGCACTACCGGTACACGCGCGACACGGGGAAACTGCGGGCGCGCTACCCCGTCCTCAAGGGCGCGGCCCAGTTCTTCCTCGACGTGCTGGTGACCGACCCGGCCACGGGCGCGCTGGTCACCTGCCCCTCCGTCTCCCCGGAGAACGCCCACCACAGCGGAGGCGGCGGCTCGCTGTGCGCCGGGCCCACGATGGACACGCAGTTGCTGCGCGACCTGTTCGGCGCCGTGGCCTCGGCCGCCGATACCCTCGGCACCGACGCCGCCTTCCGGGACCAGGTGCTCGCCGCGCGCGGACGGCTCGCCCCCATGAAGGTCGGCGCGCAGGGCCAGCTCCAGGAGTGGCAGCAGGACTGGGACGCGAGCGCCCCCGAACAGGAGCACCGCCATGTCTCCCATCTGTACGGGCTGCATCCGAGCAACCAGATCAGCCGGACCCGCACCCCGGACCTCTTCACCGCGGCGCGCACCACCTTGGTGCGGCGCGGTGACGCGGGCACAGGGTGGTCGCTCGCCTGGAAGGTCAACTTCTGGGCGCGGCTTCAGGAGGGCGACCGTTCGTACAAACTGCTCGCCGATCTGCTCACTCCCGAGCGCACCGCCCCCAACCTCTTCGACCTGCACCCGCCGTTCCAGATCGACGGCAACTTCGGCGCCTGCGCCGGAGTGACCGAGTGGCTGCTGCAGAGCCAGCACGACGAGCTGCATCTGCTGCCCGCCCTCCCGTCGCAACTGCCGGACGGGAGCGTGCGGGGCCTGCTGGCGCGGGGCGGTTTCGAGGTGGACATCAGCTGGCGGGGCGGCGCGCTGGACGAGGCGCGGCTGACGGCCCGGGCGGGCGGGCCGGCGCGGCTGCGCACGGCGAAGGACGTGCGGGTGACCTCCGGGAACGCGCCCGTCCCCACGACCCGGCCGGAGCCGGGTGTCACGGCCTTCACCGCGAACGCGGGCGCTGTGTACGTGGTGCTTCCCGCCTGAGCCGGGGCTCAGCTGTCGGTGGCCGACTTCCAGGCGTCGATGTAGGACGGGAGGTTCTTCTGGATGTCGTTCCAGTCGGGCTGGAAGACCTCCACGCCGTCCATCAGCTTGCTGAGCGCGGTGGCGTTGGCGTCGGTGGCCTCGATGTCCTTACGGGCCGTGAAGCCGCCACCGACCTCGCTGACCTGGTTCTGGGCCGTGCGGCTCAGCATGTAGTCCAGGAGCTTCTTGCCGTTCGCGGTGTGCGGGGCCTTGGTGACCAGGCCGGCCGCGTACAGCAGGGCGAAGGTGGTGGGCTTGCCATTCTGGCGGGCCGGGAACCAGATGCCGAGGTTCGGCATGGACTTCGACTGGGCGTAGTTCATCTGGACATCGCCGTTGGCGACGAGCAGTTCGCCCTTGTCGACCTTGGGCGCCAGCTTGCCGGTGGACGCGGCCGGGCCGACGTTGTTCTTCTGGAGCCTGGCCAGGTACTCCATGGCGGGCTTCTCGCCGCCGAAGTCGTGCATCGCCTTGATGAGGACGGCGGTGCCGTCCCCGGCGACGCCCGGGGTGGAGTACTGGAGCTTGTTCTGGTAGCTCCCGTCGAGGAGGTCCTCCCAGGTGGCGGGGGCCCGCTTCACCTTCTTGGTGTTGTGGACGAAGCCGAAGTAGTTGTTGACCACGGCCGTCCAGGTGCCGTTCGCGGCCTTGTCGGCGCCGCCGACCTGATCGGCGCCCTTCGGGGTGTACTTCCGCAGCAGGCCCTTGGCGTCGGCCTGCTGGATGAACGGCGGGAGGGTGACGAGGACGTCGGCCTGCGGATTGACCTTCTCGCGGGCGGCGCGCTGCACCATCTCCCCGGAGCCGCCCTCGACGTACGCGACCTTGATGCCGGTCTCCTTCTGGAAGTCCTTGAAGATCCGGTCGTACCAGCCGTCGCCCTTCTCGCCCTTGAGGCCGTCGGCGCTGTAGACGGTGACGACCTTCTCGTCGGAGGCGGCGGTGTTGCCGCCGCAGGCGGTCAGCGGAAGGGCGAGGACGCAGAGGGCGGCGAGCGGCCTGCGGATGTTCGTGGGCATGGCGAGATGAACTCCTTGCGGTGGGAGGGGAATCGCGGGGTCAGCGGTAGGAGGCCCGGGTGCGGATCCGGGAGACGGCGAGCAGCACCAGCAGGGTCGCCGCCATCAGGACCACGGCGATCGCGGAGCCGGTGAAGAGGGCGCCGCGGTCGGTGGCGGCGTAGACCAGGACCGGCAGCGGGGTCCAGTCGGGCGGGTAGAGCATCATCGTGGCGCTCAACTCGCCCATGGAAAGGGCGAAACAGAGGCCGACGGCCGCGGTCAGGGACGGCAGCAGCAGCGGCAGTCTGACCCGCCAGAGCACGGCGGCGGGGCGGGCGCCGAGCGAGGCCGCCGCCTGCTCGTACGCCGGGTCGAGACGGGTGATCGCCGCGGACACCGACTGGTAGGCGAAGGCGGTGACCAGGACGGTGTGGGCGGTGATCACGATCCAGCGGGTGCCACTGAGGAGCACCGGCGGCTGGGAGAAGGCCACCAGGATCGCCAGGCCGACGACGACGGAGGGGACGGCGACCGGCAGCACGAACAGGGCGTCCAGGACCTTGCGCGACCGCTTCTTCAGGCCCGCCGCCGCGAGCGCGGCCCAGGTGCCCACGGCCAGCGCCAGCAGGCTCGCGGTGACCGCCGTGACCAGGCTGGTGGTGAGCGCCTGGAGGGCCTCGCCACGGGTGGCGGCCTGGTAGTTGGCGGTGATCATCCCCGAGGGCCGGACGCCGGACCAGTGGGTGGCGAAGGAGGCGCCGAGGACGACGAGGAGCGGGAGGGCGAAGAGGGGCAGGAAGAGGATCAGGAAGACCCCCCACACGGCCCACCTCGCCGTGCGGCTATGCACCAGCACGGCGGCTCACCACCCGGTAGAGGCCGTAGAGGCCCACGGAGATCAGGACGTTGACGACGGCGACCACGCAGGCGCCCGGGTAGTCGGACTCCAGGATGGCCTTGCCGTAGACGAGCATCGGCAGGGTCGTGACGCCCTTGGCTCCGGTGAAGAGCACGATGCCGAACTCGTTGAGACACAGCACCAGGACCAGGCTGCCGCCCGCCGCGAGGGCGGGCAGTGCCTCGGGCAGGATGATCTGCCGGATGATCCGGGGCGCCCGGGCGCCGAGCGAACTGGCCGCCTCCAGCTGCGCGGTGTCCAGCAGGGAGAACGCGGCGAGCAGCGGACGCATCACGAACGGCGTGAAGTACGTGATCTCGGCGAGCAGTACGCCCCAGGGTGTGGTGAGGAACTGGAAGGGCCCCTCACCGCCGCCGGTGACATCCGTCCACAGACCGTTGGCCATACCGGTCGAGCCGTAGATGAACAGCAGGGCAAGGGTGATCAGGAAGGACGGGAAGGACAGGAAGACATCGATGAAGCGTGCGGCCGCCCGCGCCCCCGGGAAGGGCACGAATGCGATGATCAGCGCCAGCACGAAGCCGAGCACCAGGCATCCGGCGGTCGAGGCCGCCGCCAGCCACACGGTGGTCCACAGCGCCTCGCGGAACGCCTCCGAGGCGAAGACGTCGGCGTACGGCTGGACGGAGGTGCCACCGGTGTCGGGCCGTACGGACTGCTGGACGACGAGGGCCAGCGGATAGAGGAAGACCAGGGCGAGGAGGCCGACGGGCGGCAGCGCCCACGCCCAGGCCCAGGCCGCCGCGCGGGGCCGGGCCTTGGCCGGAGTGCTCAGGGTCGCGCTAGCCATGGCCGCTCACCCCGGCGGTCAGCAGTACGGCGTCCTCGGGCGCGAAGTGCACGGTCACGGGGTCGCCATGGGCCGGTGGCTCGCGCAGCTCCCGCACGTCGGCCATCACCCGGTGCCCTGCCACCTCGACGTACAGCCGGTGGGTGGCGCCCCGCCACTGGATCTCCGCCACCGTGCCGGTGAGCCGGTTGGGGCCCGCACCGATACCGACCAGATGGGGGCGTACGCACAAGGTGGCGGTCGCGCCCGGTACGGCCCCCGCCGTGTCGACCGCGATCTCGGCGTCGGCGAAGGACACGCCCGCGGAACCGACCGTCACCGGCAGCAGGTTGGCGTTGCCGACGAAGGAGGCGGTGAACGCGTCGGCCGGGGCCCGGTACAGCTCCCGCGGGGTGCCGCAGGCCTGGAGCCGGGCCTTGTCCATCACCGCGATCCGGTCGGCGAGGGTGAGCGCCTCGACCTGGTCGTGGGTGACGTACAGAATCGACACCTCGGGCAACTCCCGGTGCAGCCCGGCGAGTTCGGCCAGCATGCCGGAGCGCAGCTGGGCGTCGAGCGCGGACAGCGGCTCGTCGAGGAGGAGGACGTCCGGGCGGATGGCGAGCGCGCGGGCGATGGCCACGCGCTGCTGCTGGCCGCCGGAGAGCTCGCGCGGGTGGCGGCGGGCGTAGGCGGCCATACCGGTCATCTCCAGCGCCTCGGCGACCCGGGCCCGGATCTCGGCCTTGGGGACCTTGCGGGCCCTGAGGCCGAACGCCACGTTGTCCTCGACCCGCAGATGCGGGAAGAGCGCGTAACTCTGGACGACCATCCCGATGCCCCGCCGGTGCGGCGGCAGGTCGGTGACGTCGCGGTCGCCGAGGAAGACCCGCCCGGAGGCGGGCCGTACGAACCCGGCGACCGCCCGCAGCGCGGTGTCTTGCCGGATCCGGACGGCCCGAGCAGCGCCATGACCTCGCCGGGTGCCACCGTGAGGTCGAGGGCGTCCAGGACGACGTTCCCGTCGTAGGCGACGGTGACCGCGTCGAAGCGGATGCCCATCAGCCGACTCCCCGCAGCAGGGCGGGCAGGTCGGCGACCGAGTCCAGTACGTGGGTCGCCCCGGCCGCGCGGAACGCCTCGTCGCCGTGGGCCCCGGTGCGCACCCCGGCGACCAGCCCCGCCCCGGCCCGGACGCCGCTGAGCATGTCGTGGGAGGTGTCGCCGACGACGGCCACCTGGGCCACGTCCTCGGCGGCCCTGGTCCGCAGGAACGCCTCCAGCACCATGTCCGGGTACGGCCGCCCGCGCCCGCCCGCGTCGGCGGGGCACAGGGTGAGCGGCACCAGGCCGCGCCAGCCGAGCGCGTCCAGGATGGCGTCCTGGGTGACGCGGGCGAAGCCGGTGGTGAGGACGACGGTACGGCCGTCGGCGGCCAGCTCCTCGATGGCCTCGCGGGCGCCGGGCACGGGGGCGATCAGACCGCCGTCGACGAGTTCGCCGTACGCCCGCTCGAAGGCGGCGTTGGCGCGCTGCGCCGGCTCCTCGGCGCCGAACAGATGGCGGAAGACGGAGATCTTGGACTCGCCCATGGTGGCGCGGACATAGGCGAGCTTCTCGGCGTGGTCGGGGGTGCCGGGCCGGACGCCCAGCTCACCGGAGGCGGCATCGAAGGCGCGCTCGACCAGGCCGCCGTCGGCGACGGTGGTGCCGGCCATGTCGAGGGCCACCAGGCGGATGCCGCCGGTGGTGTCGGTCGGGGTAGTCATATGCGTCACCAGCCCAGTTCGTTCGCGGTGGTTTCGGCTATCGCGGGCGAGCAGGTCATGCCGCGCCCGCCGGGCCCGGTGACCAGCCAGACACCGTCGCGCACCCGCTGGCGGTGCACGACCCGGCTGGTGTCCGTGCACTGTGCGTACACCCCGGCCCAGCGGCGCCGGATCTTCGGCAGCGGGCGGCCGAGGAGGGACTCCACGACGCCGGTGAGGTGGTCGTAGGGGTCCTCGAGGGTGTCGAAGGCGAAGGGGTGCTCGTACTCGTGGGTGTCGCCGATGGTCAGTCCGCCGTCGGCGCGCTGCACCATCAGCAGCTGCATACGGTGCTCCTCGGCCGTGTCGGCCTGCGGCTGCCGCGCGTTCAGCTCCTCCAGGGCGGAGGAGGCGTACGCCGGGTAGTAGCGGAAGCTGTCGGCGTCGGCGACCGAGGTGGTCAGCGGCTCGCCCAGGGGGTCGGTCTGCATCATCTGGAGCCGGACGCGGCGCACCGGCAGATCCGGACCGGCCAGCTCGCGGACCAGGCCGCCGAGCCAGGCGCCGGTGCACAGGACGACGGCGTCACCGGTGTGCACCTCGCCGTGGTCGTCGCGGACGGCCCGCTCGCCGATCACCTCCCGGACCTCGCGGCCGGGCAGGAAGGTGTACCGCGGGGAGTTCAGCAACTCGGCGCGCAGGGCGAGCTGGGCGGTGCGCGGCTCGACGGCCGCGTCCCGCTCGCAGTACAGGGCGGCGGCGAACTCCCCGCGCAGGGCGGGGTTGAGGGCCCGTGCCTCGCCCGCGGTCAGCAGCTTGTAGCCGCGCGCGGCGGCGTCCGCGCGGGCGACGGCGGCCTCGGCGACGGCCAGCTCCAGCTCGCCGCGGACCGGGGTCAGGGAACCGTTCGGACGGAAGCCCAGCGCCGGAACGCGGCCGCCGATGTCCTCCCACAGCTCCCGGGCCCGCAGCGCGGTGTCCAGCTCCTCGCCCCCCGCTCGGCCGCTCACCCAGATCTGGCCGAAATTGCGTAGCGAGGCGCCGCGAGCCTCCGTCTCGCGCTCGATCTGTACGACCTCATGGCCGCGTTCCACTGCGTGCCAGGCGTGCATGGTGCCCACCACGCCGGCTCCGACGATTATCACTCTCACGACCGTCACGCTCCATGCGTTTGGGGAACCGGAGGAATCCGGCTGTCAACGAGAGCGTGAACCGGGCATCACATTTGGGCTAGACCCGTTATCTTTTTGTGATGCTACAAGTGGGGGCAAAGGGGCATTTTTCAGCCGCTCAGATGTGTCGTGAAGGAGAACCGGTCGCCCCGGTACAGCGTCCGCACCCGCTCCAGCGGACGCCCGGCGGTGTCCCGCGAAACGCGGTGGATGAGCAGCATCGGCAGGGCCGGCGGGGTGCCGATGAGCAGGGCCTCGCGCGGTGTGGCCAGCACGGTCTCGATCCGCTCGTCGGCGTCGCCGAAGACGATGTCCCGCTCGGCGAGGTAGGCGTAGAAGGAGGAGTCCGGATCGAAGGCGGTGTCCAGATCGGGCACGCGGGCCTCGGCCACGTACGTGCTCTCCAGGCCGACCCGCTCGTCATCCGCGAGCAGAACCCGTTCCAGATGCCAGACGGGCTCGCCGCGGGTGAGGCCGGTCTCGGCGGCGAGTGCGTCGGGGCAGGGGAAGCGGTCGAGGGTGACCAGCGAACGGCCGGGGGTGCGCCCCTGGCGCCGTACGCCCTCGGTGTAGCTGGCCAGCGACAGCGGCTGCGCCAGCTTGGGGCCCGCGACCACCGTGCCGCGGCCCTGCCGCCGCAGCTTGCCCTCCAGCACCAGCTCGCGCAGCGCCTGGCGTACCGTCTCCCGGGCGACCTCGAACCGCTCGGAGAGATCACGCTCGGTGGGGATGGGGGAGCCCTCACCCAACTCGTCTACGAGCCGGTCGATCTGGGCCTTGACGGCGTAGTACTTGGGCACGCGGCCGTGCTCCGGGATGCCGGAGCGGACGGGCGCGCCGGGGGCCTGGTCGTTCGGGTAGTCCACGCGGAGATCGTCGCAGACGGGGTTTCTACCGGGCCTGCGAGGTGCCGGACTCCAGCAGCCGGCCGCCGTCCCAGACCACGCCGACCTGGCGGTAGTACGCGGCGATCGGCTCGTGGATCTCCAGCCGGGCCAGCTCCTCGGTGGGCGCCTCGAACAGCTCCAGCTCGGCGTCGCCGACCCATGGCCGCCCGCCCTCGAAGGAGGCGGCGCCGGACTCGACCAGTTCGTCGAGGGCGAGCCCCTTGCCGTTCTCGATCGAGGGCAGCCAGCGGTGGTGGGCCATGGGGTGGCCGTTGACGAAGCCGCCGGTCTCCGACGGCTCGCGCAAGGTCACCACGGCCTGGGCGAGGCGCCGGTCGGCCGCGGCGAGGGTCGCGCCGAACCGGGCTCCCGCCTCGATGCGCGGGGCGGGCCCGTATGGGTGGGGGCGGGTCTGATGGATGGAGCCGAGCTTCTTCGGATATCCCTGATGCAGTCCGCGGGCGATCGCGAAGTCCTTGTCGACCCAGATGTAGACACAGCGGGAGTACGTCCGGCCCCGGTAGGCGCAGCGGACGACCGCGAAGGTCTCCTTGTACTGGGAGAGCACCGGGTCCAGCAGCTCCCGCCCGCCGGTCGCGCAGGACTGCCAGTCGGCCCAGATCAGCGCGACCGCTCCCGGATCCTCGGCGGCCGGCTCCAACGGCTCGGGCAGCAGTTCGCGCACGCGCGCCGGGTCGGTGCGGTACTCGATGGTGAGCAGGTCGCCGGAGTAGTGCCACGGCGGGGAGGGGATGAGGGCCGAGGCGCCGGTGGCGGTCTTGGGCGGGAAGTAGCCGTGGACGCCGGTCATGCCGTCACGCTCCTGACGCGGATGAGCTGAGGGGGCAGGGCGGCGACCGTCACCCACGCGCGAGCCGCTCCAGGCGGGCGTGGAGCTGGTCGATGTAGCTCTCGGACTCCGGCTTCATCAGCACACTGCGCAGGATGCGCGCACCGTCCGCGTCCCGGATGAGCTTCGGATGGAGGGCCGCCAGGCGATCGGCGCCGAGGCGGACCGTGCTCACGAAGACCGGGTCGCCGTCCGTCATCCCCTCCTGCAGGATCCGGGCGCTGGCCGCGTCGATCTGCGACAGCGTGGCGGCCTCGGTCACCGGGAAGTAGCTGACGATGTCCAGTTCCGGGGCCTGGTACAGCTCCAAGTGCTCGGAGTTCCCGATGAGTTCGGCCCAGCGCAGGGCCGCGCGCCGACCCGCCGCGAGCGACTGCCCCAGCCCCTCGCGCGTGGGCGGTATCAGCTGGAAGGTGAGCCACAGGGCGGCGGCGGCCGCGCCCGCGCGCGAACACTCCAGGCTGATCTCGCCGAGGTGCAGCTCCTCGGAGGTGAAGTAGGTGTACGGCGAGTCGTGCAGATAGAACCGGCCGACCGAGGGATCACGGAACAGCACGGCGCCGCAGCCATACGGCTGGAGGCCGTGTTTATGCGGGTCCACGACGATGGAATCGGCCTCGGCGATGGCCCGCCACGGCTCCTCGGGCAGGCCCTCGGGCCCCTCCGCCCCGGCCAGCAGGGTGAAGAAACCGCCGTAGGCGGCGTCGACGTGGATGCGCACACCGTAGCGCTCGCGCAGCGCCAGCGCCTCGTGGATCGGATCGACGGCGCCGAACCCGGTGGTGCCGGCCGTGAGCACGACGGTGCCGACGCTGCCGGTCCGCAGAAGCTCCTCCAGCGCGTCGAGGTCGATACGGCCGAGGTCGTCGATCGGGACCGGATGGCCCTCCACGCCCAGGACACCGCACATCCGGCCGTGGGTGTAATGGGCCTCGGTGCTGTAGGCGACGCCCTTGCCGGGGTGCAGCTCGCGCGCCACGAAGAGCGCCTCGAGGTTGGCGATGGTGCCGCTGGTGGTCAGGTGCCCGAGATGGGTGTCGTAGCCGAACATCGTGGCGAGCTGCTCGACGGCTTCCCGCTCCATGTCGGCGGTGGCCGGGCCGCCGTCCAGGGCGTGGTTGTTGGGGTTGATCAGCATCGCCGTGAGGTAGCCCACGACCGCCGCCGGATGCGGCGGCTTGAGCATCTGGCCCGCGTAACGGGGATGGAAGAAGGGGTAGTTGTCCTTGAGTCGCTCGGTGAAGACCTCGAACGCGGCGGCGAACCGGTCGTCGTCCACCGCCAGCGCCGGATGGGCCTGGTAGGGGCCGAAGGTCTTCGCCCAATCGGCGTTCGACGCCAGGGCCGCGGCGAGCCAGCCGTTCAGATCCATATGGTCCACTCCTTGGTCACGACGAGCTTTTGTTCAGGGCCGCTTGGGCGGGCGGATGCCGCGGAACTCCCAGTCGCCGCCGAGGGCGGTGGACCGGACCTCCTCCGACTCGGTGGGCTGCGCGCCGACGTCGGTGCGGATGGGGGTCGGGCCGGTGACGATGTGGTTGGTGAGCCGGCCCAGGCCCTCCACCTCCACCTCCACGACATCGCCGGGCTGTACGGGGCGGGAGTTGGCGGGCGTCCCGGAGAGCAGGACGTCGCCGGGGTAGAGCGTGATGGTGCGGGCGATGTCGGCGACGAGGTAGTGCATGTCCCACTTCATCTCGTCGGTGGAGCCGTCCTGCGCCGGCCTGCCGTTGACGTAGGTGCGCAGGTACTTGCCATGGAAGTCCCAGCCGGTGACCAGCCCCGGACCCAGCGGGCACAGGGTGTCGGACCCCTTGACGCGGAGCATCGAACCGGCGTCGGTGTCCCGGAAGTCGTGCAGGCCGAAGTCATTGGCGATCGTATAACCGGCGATGTGCTCCGCCGCCTGCTCAGGCGCGATGTTCCGGGTGGTCTTCCCGATGACGATGGCGACCTCGCCCTCGTAGTTGAGCCACTCGCAGCCCTCGGGACGGACGACGGCGCCCTGGTGGGAGTTGAGCGCCGAGGTCGGCTTGTGGAAGTACGTGGGGGCCGCGGGGAGCCGGCTCTGGAACTCGGCGACGCGGCTGAGGTGGTTGAGGTGGACGGCGATCACCTTGGAGGGGACCACGGGCGGCAGATGCCGGGCCTCCTGGGCCGTGACGCGGCGACCGTCGCCGGTGACGAGTGCGTCGCCCTCGCGGACGGTCTCCACCACGGCGCCGTCGAGGAGGATGCGGCGGTATTCGGGCATGTCGGCTCTCCTCAGACGGGGCTGTGCGGGGTGCGCGCGGTGGCGGAGGCGGGCGAGCCGGCGCCGGTCCAGCCGTCGGCCGGGCGGTCGAACCAGAGGTGGGCCTGACCGGTGCCGACGGCGTTCTCGTACGCGCCGTACTGGCGGGCCCGGGCGACACACGCCCGCTCGCCGAGCGCACCGGCCATCATCAGGTAGTGGAAGAACTTCGCCTCGGGCCGGTACGTCCAGAACGTGTCCATGGTGTCGAGGACCTTGTCGTGGCGGCCTTCCTTGAACCAGGCGATGCGCTCCTCGTCGGCCGCTCTCGCCTCGGGGGTGAAGATGTGGCGCGGGTCGCTGGACTCGTGGTCCCGGATCTCGCGCAGCGGCCAGAAGGTGTGCGAGAGGGCGCCGGAGGCGATCAGGAGAACACGGCGGCCGGGTGTGGCGGCGATGCCGTCGGCGAGCGCCCGGCCCAGCCGGAAGTGGTCCTCCATGTCGCCGGTCTGGCAGACCCCGATCGTCATCCACCGCTTGCCGGGCAGGCCCTCGCCCAGGAACTTCCACAGGTTGACGGTGGCGTACTGGATCGGCAGACAGGCGTCGTCGATCGCGGTGATGAAGGTGGCGTGTGCGTCGGCGAAGTGCGTGATGGCGTTGGCGAGTTCGGGGTCGCCGGGGAAGTCGTACGGCATCCGGCACATGCCGCGCGGCAGCTCCTCGGAGGTGTACAGCCCGGCGCGCCGCGGCTGGGCCGTCACGACGAACTCGACCGTGGTGGCCCAGTGGGAGTCCAGGACGACGACGGTGTCGTAGTCGTCGCGCGCGAAGACGTCCTCGCGGAGCTGCCGGAGACCGGTGACGAGGGTGATCTCCTTGCCGTCGTTGAGCTCGCGGCGGGTCTCCTCCGGGAGCACGATGGTGGGGACATGGGCGAGCAGACCGGCCCCGACGATCTCACCCATGGTCGTGGAATCCCTTCGGGGCCATCACGCGGTTCTTCAGGTCGCAGTAGAAGTCGAAGCTCCAGGTGCCGCCCTCACGGCCGACGCCGGAGAGGCGGGAGCCGCCGAAGGGCGCCCGCAGGTCGCGTACGAAGAAGCAGTTGACCCAGACCGTGCCCGCCACCAACTGGGCGGTGACGCGCTCGGCGCGCCGGTGGTCGCCGGTGGCGAGGGTGGCGGCCAGCCCGAAGCGGGTGTCGTTGGCGAGGTGGATCGCCTCCGCCTCGTCCACGAACGTCTGCAGGGTCAGGACCGGGCCGAAGACCTCCTCCTGGACGACCTCCGAGTCCTGGGCGACATCGGTGAGGAGCGTGGGCCGGTAGTACAGACCGCCGAGCCGGGCGTGGGAGCCGCCGCCGAGGACCACGCGGGCACCGGACGCGACCGCCCGCCGCACGAAGCCGTCGATCCGCTCGATCTGGCGGGGGTGGATGGTGGGCCCGATGTCGGTGGCCTCCTCGCGCGGATCGCCCTGCCGCAACCGGGCGACCTTCGCCACGAAGCGCTCGGTGAACTCGTCCGCGATCGACTCCTCGACAAGGAGGCGAGTGGCGGCCAGACACACCTGCCCGGCGTTGTCGAACTGCTCCACGGCCAGGTCGACGGCCAGCTCTAGATCCGCGTCCGCGAAGACCAACAGCGGTGATTTGCCACCGAGTTCCAGGCTCAGCGGGGTCAGGTTCGGTGCGGCCGAGGCGGCGATGCGCCGGGCGGTCGCCACCGAGCCGGTGAAACTGATCCGGCGGACGTCCGGGTGGGAGGTGAGGTCGTCGCCGATCTCGGCCCCGTGGCCCTGGACGACATTGAGCACACCGGGTGGCAGTCCCGCCTCGGCCGCGATGTCCGCGAGCAGCGAGGCGGTCAGCGGGGACCACTCCGCGGGCTTGAGGACCACCGTGTTCCCGGCGGCCAGGGCCGGGGCGACCTTCCACGTGGCCAGCATCAGCGGAGCGTTCCACGGGGTGATCAGCACACACGGGCCCGCCGGGTCCCAGCTGACGTGGTTGGTGTAGCCGGGCGCGGCGGGGCCGCCGGTGTGCGTGGCGAAGTCCTCGTGGCCCAGTGTCAGCAGCCAGTCCGCGAAGAAGCGGAAGTTGCGGGCGACGCGTGGCATCACACCCCGGCGGTGCGAGCGCAGAAGCGCGCCGTTGTCGGTGGTCTCGACGATCGCCAGCTCTTCGAGGCGCTTTTCCACCCCGTCGGCGATGGCGTGGAGGATGCGGGCGCGCTCGGCCCAGGGAGTGGCCGCCCAGCCGGGGAAGGCGGCCTTCGCGGCGGCCACGGCGGCCTCGGCCTCGGTGGGGCCGCCGCGGGCGATGCGGGCGAGGGTGCTGCCGTCGATCGGCGAGACGTCGGGGAAGGTGTCGGCGGACGCCACGCGCCGGCCGCCGATCCAGTGTCGGGTGTCGACGGCGACGCCGGCGATCCGCGCCTCGTGCACAGCTGTGTCCGGCTGTTGGGGCATGTCCCGATCCTCCAGCTTGTTTGGCCCCAAACAAGCTAACTCTGCCACGAGGCGGGGTCAAGGTTGCCGTGGTGGCCTTCGGTGGCCGGGTGCCGCGCCGGGAGGCCGCGCCGAGGTGCCGCCCCCGGGCGTGGTCACTGGCGGGAGCGGCGGCCCGAGCGGCGCGGGGCCAGGTCCCTTCCGTCGAGGAGCTGCCGTCGGCGCTCTTCGCCGTGCGCCTCCAACTGGGCCACGATGGCGCGCAGCCCGTTGGCGAGTCGCAGACAGTCCTCGGCGCTGAGCGGGGTGGCGACGAACGCCTCTTCGGCGTTGAACGCGGGGAAGAGGCGCTCCATGAGGACCTCGCCCTCGGGGGTCAGCGAGAGCAGGACGCGCCGGCCGTCGTCGGGGTGCGGCGCGCGGGCCACCAGGTGGCGTGACTCGAGAGTGCGCGCGATCCCGGTCAGTGTCCCCTTGGAAACGCCCGCCTCCTCCGCGACCGACCAGGTCTCGGCCTCGCCCCAGATCCACAGCACCCACAGGACCACGAAGCCGGTCCAGGTCAGATCGTGCGGGCGCAGCACGGAGTTCTCCAGGTGCTGGCGAACGGCCGCGGCGGCGCGGTGGATGTTGGCGACGGCGGCCATCTGTTCGCGCTGCAACTCGAAGCCGCCGAGCCGTTCCTGGACGGCCTGTTCGGTCTCGGTGATGGATCGGCGGCGCCCGGGCACGATGGCATCCTCCTCGGCTGCGGGCGGCAAGGACCGCCGTGTCATTCGTTCGCGATCAAATGTATCCCCGGGTGCGCCGGGCGCCGGGGCGTTCGCGCCCTGGTCGCATCGCGGCGATCCCTTGTGGACGGCCCGGCCGCCTCGTATCGTGTGGGCCCTCCCGTTTGGCATCAAATAACTTTGCGGAGCGACCATTGAGCGCCGAGACAGCCGACCGCGTCCGCCAGAGGACCGAGGCACTCGCCGCCGAGGGCATCGACGTCGTACGGGTCGCCTATCCCGACATGATGGGCTCCGACCGCGGCCGGGACATCCTGCTGCACCACCTGCCCCATGCGGTCGGCCATGGACTCGCCTTCAGCCGGGCCGTGTATCACACGGGCGCGCTGGGCGATCACTCGCACATCCCGGGCGGTCTCGAAGCCGGTATGCCGGACATCCTCGTACGCCCCGACCTCACCACGCTCGTCGCGCTGCCGTGGGAACCGGGTGTGGCCGGGTGCATCGGCGACGTCCGGGACCCGGCCACCGGACTGCCCGTGCCCGAATCGCCACGGGATCTGCTGCGGCAGGTCATCGGCCTGCTGATCGACGGGGACCTGACCGCGGTCGTGGGCCCGGAGCTGGAGTACGTCCTGCTCGACCCGGACCCGGCCTCGCCCGTCGGCTGGCGGCGCTACGCCCCCGCCCCGGGCCACGTCTATACGACCGGCCGCAAGGGCGACCCGGACGGGCACCTGCTGCGGACCGTCCGGGCGCTGCACGCCCTCGGGCTCGACGTCAGCGGCGGCAACCGCGAGTTCGACAGCGGCCAGTTCGAAATCAACCTCAGCCACTGCGAGGCGCTGGACGCCGCCGACCGGGCCTTTCGCTTCAAGGCCGCTGTCAAGGAACTCGCCCATGCGGAGGGCAGGTTGGCCACGTTCATGGCCAAGCCGTTCAACGACGGAGGCGGCTCGGGTTTCCACCTCCACCTCTCCCTCGTCGATGCGGAGGGCCGGAACGTGTTCGACGCGCCCCGGGGCGCCTACGGCCTGTCCGCCACGGCTCGCCACGCCCTGGCCGGGGTGCTCGCCCACGCCCCCGCGCTCTCCGCGCTCCTCAACCCCACCGTCAACTCGTACAAGCGCTTCGGCCCGGACACGACAGCCCCCTGGCTGATCAACTGGGGGCTGGACAACCGCAACGCCCTGGTGCGCATCCCGCCCGAGCGCGGCGGCGCCACCCGTCTGGAAGTGCGCCTCGGCGATGCCACCGCCAATCCCTACCTCGCCATCGCCGGTGTGCTCGCCGCGGCCCATCTGGGCATCGCCGCCGCCGAGGAGCCCGCGGCGCCGATGACCGGCCAAGGCCACGACAGGGGCACCGCCGCCGCGCTGCCGACCGGCCTCGGCCAGGCACTCGACGCGCTCGAAGCCGACGACCGGCTCACCGATGTGCTCGGCAAGCCCTTCGTGGACGCCTTCCTCACCTTCAAGCGCGATGAGCTGGCCAGGTTCCAGCGATACGTCACCGACTGGGAGTTCCGCGAATACGCCCGGATCACCTGAGCCCCCCCGGCACAGCCGTGCCGCGATCGGCGCGGCTGTGCCGGGCGGCGCTATCAGCCGAGGTGCCGGGCGAAGAACCGCAGCGCGCTGTCCAGCTCGAAGGCGGGGACGTCCCCGTGCCTGCCCGGGTTGGCGTGCAGCGTCTTCTCGGCCGAGGCCAGGGCGTCGAACAGCGCCAAGCTCTCGGCCCGCGGCACTCGTTCATCGTCCCACTGCACCAGGAACTCCACCGGGACGGTGATCCGCGCGGCGTCCCCGGCCGAGGCCAGAGCCCCACTCAGGCCCAGCACCGCCGCGCGGACCCGGGGTTCGGCGGCAACGAACGGAACGCCGAGTCCGCACCCCAGCGAGACCCCCCAGTAGCCCACCGGCCCGGCGCCGACGTGTTCGAGTCGCTGAACCGCGTCCAGGACCGCCCGCCATTCCGGGACGGTCCGGCGGGCCACGAGCGCCTGGAAGTCGGCGATGAGCGGGGCCAGTTCTTCTCCGGCCGCCACCCGAGCCTGGTTCTCGGTCGCGATCCGGTCGTACTCCTCGACCACCGGACGGTCGCCATGCCCGGGTACGTCGACCGCCACCACCGCGAAACCGCACTCGGCCACGTAGCGGCGCGCGCGGGCCAGGATGTCGGGGGCCTTCTTGTGCTGACCGCCACCGTGCCCCATCAGGATCAGGGGACGCGTACCGGCGGCACCTTCCGGTGTCCACAGCACACCGGGAATCTCACCAAGGGTGAAGAGCTGTTCGCGGACACCGTCGGACGATGTCTCAGAGATGAAGCGCATGGCGTTTCAAGCCTTTCGGGATGCCTTCCGCGGGCACTCCCTAGACCATGCGGGGGAGGGAGGCCCGACCTGTCACAGCGTTGATCGGTCTCACCTCCTCGGTTCGCGGCAGCGCACGGCAGCACCGAAAATATCACGCACCGAAGCCACCCTGTTCCCGGCCGGGGCGCTGGTGCGGTGCGGACAGGGCCGGGAGTTCGGGGTGGTCGCGCAGCGCCGCGACGACCGCGTGCACCGCCGCGCGCTGCGTAGTGCCGCGGCGCACCGCGATGGCGACGTTGCGGTGCACCGGTGTGCTCAGCTCCCGGGTGGCGACGGCGTGGTCCGGTGTGATGGCGAGGGCGGGCAGCAGGGCGATCGACCGGCCCGACTCGACGTGTTGCAGCAGCATCAGATAGTTGCTGAACCGGCAGGCCACCCGGGGTTCGAAGCCCGACTCGCGGCACAGCCGTACGGTCAGATCCGCCATATACGACTGCGGTCGGTCACACGCCCAGACCTCCTCCGCGCATGCCGCGAGATTCACCGTCGTGCGGCCGGTGAGGGGGTGGTCAGGTGGCAGCACCAGCACGATCGGGTCGGTTCCCAGGGGAATGATCTCGAGGTCCGCGCCCCATGAGAGGCCGACGTAGTCGGTGGTGGTGACGATGACGTCCGCCTCCCCCGAGCGGAGGGCCGGTCCGCTCTCGTGCGGCTCCAGCTCGATCAGTTCCAGGTGCAGCCGCGGGTGGGTGGTGGCCAGGCGGGTCGCCGCCGGGACCGCGAGGGTGTAGATGGCGCTCTGGAACGCCCCGAGCCGTACGGTGCCGATGGGCTCGTCGTTCAGGGCGTGCAACTCGGCCTCGGCCTCGGCCATCTGGTCCAGGATCTCCCGGCCGCGACGGGCCAACAGGAGACCGGCCGGGGTCAGCCGCACCTTCCGCCCGGTCCGCTCCAGCAGCCGGCATCGGGTCTCGGTTTCGAGGACCGCCAGTTGCTGGGACACCGTCGAGGCGCTCAGATGCAGCGTCTCGGCGACCGCGCGGACGGTACCCAGAGTTTCCAGCAGGCTGAGCAGCCGCAGCCGGCCCGAGTTGAGCATGGGCCCGATTGTAGGTTCGGCCGTACGATCTCGCTGTACGGTTCCACCTGACAGAGCGGTCGGATCTGTGCGATGGACGCGCGCAGCGGCGCATCCCTACCGTCGTTCATATGCCTTCCGAGACTGCCGGTGCCGCCCCGGAGCGCCACCTCATCCGCTACAGCGGCCACGCCCCGTTCACCCCCGAGATCATCGCCCGCGCCGCGGGCACATCGGTGTTCACCGAGAGCGGTCGCGAGCTGCTCGATTTCACCTCCGGCCAGATGAGCGCGATCCTCGGCCACTCCCACCCGGCGATCGTCGCGACGGTTCGCGAGCAGGTCGCCCTCCTCGATCACCTGCACAGCGGCATGCTCAGCCGCCCGGTCGTCGACCTCACTCGCCGGCTCGCCGAGACCCTGCCCGAGCCGCTGGAGAAGGTGCTGCTCCTGACCACGGGGGCGGAGGCGAACGAGGCCGCGGTGCGGATGGCGAAGCTCGTCACCGGCCGCCATGAGATCGTCTCGTTCGCCCGGTCCTGGCACGGGATGACCCAGGCCGCCGCGAACGCCACCTACAGCGCCGGCCGCAAGGGCTACGGACCCGCCGCGCCGGGCAACTTCGCACTGCCGGTCCCGGACCGCTTCCACCCCGACATCGTCGACGCCGAGGGCGCGCTCGACTGGCGCCGCCAGCTCGACCTGGGCTTCGACCTGATCGACGCCCAGTCGGTCGGCAGCCTCGCCGCCTGCCTGGTCGAACCGATCCTCAGCTCCGGCGGCGTCATCGAACTCCCGCCGGGCTATCTCGCCGCCCTGGCGCAGAAGTGCCGTGAGCGGGACATGCTGTTGATCCTCGACGAGGCGCAGACCGGGCTGTGCCGCACCGGCGACTGGTACGCCTTCGAGCACGAGGGCGTCGTCCCGGACATCCTCACGCTGTCCAAGACGCTCGGCGCGGGGCTGCCGCTGGCCGCGGTGGTGACCAGCCCGGAGATCGAGCAGCGGGCGCATGAGCGGGGGTTCTTGTTCTTCACCACCCACGTCAGCGACCCGCTGCCGGCCGCCGTCGGCAACACCGTCCTCGAGGTACTGGTCCGCGACCGCCTCGATGAGCGTGCGCGCGAGCTCGGCACGGCACTGCGCGGTCATCTCGACGCGCTGGCCACCCGCCACGACGCCGTCGGCGACGTCCGCGGCCGTGGGCTGCTGCTGGGAATGGAACTGGCCGGCGATCATATCCTGGGCACCGGTGGCGCCGACCGGCTCGGCGCGGCCGTCACCCGGCGCTGCTTCGAACTCGGGCTGCACATGAACATCGTCCAGTTGCCCGGCATGGGAGGCACCTTCCGGATCGCGCCCCCGCTGACCGCGAGCGACAACGAGATCGCCCACGGTGCCGCCATCCTCGACCAGGCGCTCACCGACGCCGTCAAAGACCTCTGACGGTATCTCCGGTGACGTATCTCCAGGGTTCGCATGACAGATGTCAGATGGACGCATGACAGACCGCACTGCCATCGGGCCCGCCGCGCCGGGAGTCTGGAATGCATGGACACTGTGATCGAAACCGCCGACCTACGGCGGCACTATCGGGGCTTCGAGGCCGTGCGTGGCATCGACCTCACGGTCGCCCGCGGTGAGCTCTTCGCGCTGCTGGGGACCAACGGGGCCGGTAAGACCTCCACCCTCGAGGTCTTGGAGGGGCAGGCCACCCCCACCGCCGGAACCGTCCGGGTGCTCGGCCGCGACCCGTACCGCGAACGCGCCGCCGTCCGCCCCCGTATCGGGGTGATGCTCCAGGAGGGCGGCTTCCCGACGGAGCTGACGGTCACGGAGACCGCACGCATGTGGGCGGGCTGCACCAGCGGCGCCCGCCCCGTGGCCGAGGCCCTGGAACTGACCCGGCTGTCCAAGCGGGGGGCGGTGCGGGTCAAGCAGCTCTCCGGCGGCGAGCGCCGGCGCCTCGATCTCGCGCTGGCCCTGCTGGGACGGCCCGAGGTGCTGTTCCTCGACGAGCCGACGACCGGCCTGGACGCGCAGTCCCGCCGCGAGACCTGGGAGCTGATCCGGGAGCTGAAGCAGCAGGGCACGACGGTGCTGCTCACCACCCACTATCTGGAAGAGGCCGAGCAGCTGGCCGACCGGCTGGCCATCATGCACGCGGGGCGGATCGCCACCTCGGGGCGGGTTGCCGACGTGGTCGCCGAGCGGCCCTCGCGGATGAGCTTCGAGCTGCCCCGGGACCACTTCCTGGGTGATGTGCCACCGCTCGCACCGCTGGGTGTGACCAGCTACGAGGAGGCCGGGGGGATGGTCCGGCTGGAGACCGCCGATCTGCAGCGCACGGCCACGGCGCTGCTGGTGTGGGCCCGGGACAAGGGCGTGGAGTTGCGCGGTCTCGACGCCCGCTCGGCCACGCTGGAGGAGGCGTTCATGGAGATCGCGAAGGGCCTGGAGAGCGAGGCGGCACGATGACGACGCCAGCAGCCCGTACGACACGAACGTCCGTGGCCACGGCCACCCGGCGCACCGCCGCCGACCGCATGGCCGCCCTCGGCCGCGCCGAGCTGACGCTGCTGCTGCGCAGCAAGGCGTCCCTGGTCACCGCGGTGGTCCTGCCCAGCGTGATGGCCTTCGCGATGCGCGGCACGGTCGAGGAGCTGGACCTGGGCGGCACCGGCCTGTCGGTGGCCACCGTCATGCTGCCCGCCGCACTGGCCACGGCACTTCTCTTCTCCGTCTACACGTATCTGGTCGGCGTGTACGTGGTGCGCCGCGAGGGGCTGGTGCTCAAGCGGCTGCGCAGCGGCGAGGTACGCGACTGGGAAATCCTCGTCGGCAGCGCGCTCCCGGCGTTCGTGCTGGCGGTCGTGCAGTCCCTGCTGCTGACGGTCGGGATGACCGCGTTCCTCGACGCGGACGCACCGGCCGCGCCGCACCTGGCGGTGCTCGGTCTGCTCGGCGGAGTGGCGATGATGGTCGCCGGGGCGGCGCTGACGGCGGCGTTCACCCGGACATCGGAGAGTGCCCAGATGACGTTCCTGCCGTTCTTGCTGGTGACCATGGCCGGCTCCGGGGTCTTCGCGCCGCGTGAGGTGATGCCGGACACGATGGCCGACATCGCCGCCTGGCTGCCGTTCTCGCCGGTGATGGACCTGCTGCGGGGCGGCTGGACGGGTGACCTGGCCGCTATGGATCAGCTCCGGGCGGTGATCCTCGCGCTGGCATGGACGGGCCTGGCAGTGTTTGCTGTGCGTCGGCGGTTCCGTTGGGGACCGCGGAGTTGAGAACGGCGGAGTCCGAGGTGGCGGAGCCCGAGGTGTCGCGGCCCGCGGTGACGGGGCCGGGGAGCCTGAGCGTGGAGACCTGGGTGGAGCGGCTCGGGGGCCCGGACGGCCCCGAGCGCTACCGCCGCTACACCCTCGGCACCCTGGCCGCCTTCGCCGCCGCCGAGGTCGCGCTGTGGGCGTTCTGGATCAAGACGTCGGACGCCGGCACGCTCGGGTCGGCCCTGGTGGCGGCGGTGGGCGCGGCACACGTCGGCGCCCATCTGCTGCTCTCCCGCGCGGCCCTGCGCCGCTACCTCGGTGCCGGACCCCGCCCGGTCGGGCTGGTCGCGCTGTACGTCGCCGCCACCGTGGCCATGGCCGCGGTGGGCTGCGCGCTGCTGGCCGCCGGCCGCATCGGGGACCGGGAGCTGGTGACCTACCTGGTCTGGCTGATGATGTTCTACGCGGGCCCGCCGATGCTGGCACTGCCGACCCGCACCGGGGTGGTGCTGGTCGGGGCGGTGCCGGCGGCGGCGCTCGGCGCGTCGATGGCCAGCGGGCTGTCGGGGGAGCTGCTGGCCTTCGCGGTCGGCGGGATCCTGTTCATGGTTCCGTTCATGGCCACGGGGATGCGGGTCACCGGCTGGAGCGTGCGGCTGATCGAGGAGCTCGCCAAGGCGCGGGCGACACAGGCGCGGCTGGCCGTCGCGGAGGAGCGGCTGCGCTTCGGCCGCGACCTGCACGATGTGCTCGGCCGCAACCTCGCGGTGGTGGCGCTGAAGAGCGAGCTCGCGGTGCAGCTGGCGCGGCGGGGCCGGGAAGAGGCGGTGGCCCAGATGGAGGAGGTGCAGCACATCGCGCAGGAGTCACAGCGGGAGATCCGCGCGGTGGTACGCGGCTACCGCACCGCCGACCTGCTCACCGAGCTGGCCGGGGCCCGATCCGTACTGGAGGCGGCCGGGATCGACTGCCGGATGGAGAACGGCCCGGCGGCGCGGCTGCCCGCGCACACGCAGGCGGCGCTCGGCTGGGTGGTCCGCGAGGGCACGACGAACATACTCCGCCATGCGCAGGGCGCTTCGCGCTGCGAGGTGTCGGTGCGCGCGACGGTCTCGGGCTGGGTGGCGCTCGTGATGGAGAACGACGGGGCAGGCACGGCCCCCCGGCCCGGCACCGGCAGCGGCCTGCCGGGACTGCGTGAGCGCCTGGCCGAGGTGGACGGCACGCTGACCACCGAACTGCGCCCGGGCGGGATCTTCCGCCTGACCGCGAGGATTCCCTGGGAGACGGCCGAATGATCAGGGTTCTGCTCGCGGACGACGAACACCTCATCCGAGGCGCCCTCGCCTCGCTCCTCGCGCTGGAGGACGACATCACCGTCGTGGCGGAGGCCGGAACCGGCGACGAGGCGCTGGCCATGGCCCGGGCACACCGCCCCGACGTGGCCGTCCTGGACCTGCGGATGCCCGGATGCGACGGGGTGTCGGTGGCGGCGACGCTGCGGGACGCGGTGCCCGAGTGCACGTCGATGATCGTCACCAGCCACGCCCGGGGCGGGGCGCTGAAACAAGCGCTGGGCGCGGGCGTGCGCGGCTTCGTGCCGAAGACGGTGTCCGCGCGGCGACTGGCGGAGATCATCCGTACGGTGCACACGGACGGCCGCTACGTCGACCACGAGCTGGCGGCGGACGCCATCGCCGGGGGCGAATCGCCACTCACTCCCCGCGAGGCGGAAATGCTGTCGCTGACCGAGGACGGGGCACCGGTGGCGGAGATCGCGTCCCGGGCCGCGCTGTCCCCCGGGACGGTGCGCAACTATCTGTCGGCCGCCGCGGCCAAACTCGGCGCGGAAAACCGCCACGTGGCGGCTCGCATCGCCCGCGAGCACGGCTGGCTGTAGCCGCCCTACCTGAGCGAAGAACGCGACCGCCGACGTCGGCGGTGGCCGAGGACGAGGGCTCCGCCGCCCAGCAGAAGGGCCGCCGCGCCGCCGGTCACCCACGCGGCGGCCGTGTCGGCGGGCCGGGACTCCGCCCCGGCGCGGGAATCGGAAGGCTTGACGGCGGGCGACGGCCGGGCCGAGCCGGTGGCCGTGGCGGCCTTGATGATGAGGTCGGTGACCTCCTGGGGGTGGGCGATCATGGCCACGTGGGAGGAGTTGATCTCCACCGTGTGAGAGTGGGCGCGCTTGGCCTGGAAACGCTCCTGCCGGGGGTTGATGGTCTTGTCCTGCTTGGCCACGAGGACCCAGGACGGGATCTGCCGCCACGCGGCCACCTTGGCCTTCTCCGAGAACGCGGTCGTAGCGGCGGGCCGTTGGGTCGCCGCCAGCAGCTTCGCCGTACTGGCCGGGAGGTCCGCGGCGAAGACTCGGTGGACCTTGTCCCGCTTGAGGTAGAGGTCCGTGCCCCGCATGCCGTCACCGGCCCGGTAGGGGACCGCCCTGGTGGCGGTGGCGAGCTCGCTGGGGAACCGGGTGGCCAGCGACTGTCCGCTCTCGCCCTTGTCGGGCATCAGGGAGGACACGTACACCAGCGACTTGACCCGGGGGTGGCCCGCCGCGGCCGAGCTGATGACCGCGCCGCCGTAGGAGTGGCCCACCAGCACGATCGGGCCCTTGATGCTGTCCAGGACGGAGGCGATGTAGGTGGAGTCGGTGTACAGACCGCGCAGCGGATTGGCGGGGGCGATGACGGGGTAGCCGCGGCGCTCCAGGCGCTGGATGACACCGTTCCAGCTCGAGCCGTCCGCGTACGCGCCGTGGATCAGCACCACCGTGGGCTTGCCGCGGGACGTGTCGTCCTCCGCGGCGGCCGGGGCCGCCACGGTCGCGCACACCGCTACGGCGCACCCGGCCGCCGCGACGCGTGCGCGGGTCAGTCCGCGTCCGGAGCCGAGAGCCGGAGACGCCACCATGGTGTTCTCGCTTCCCTTGAGGTCTTCCTCTGAGATGTTGTGAGAGCTTCGCCCGAGGTCTTCGCATGCGCTCGCCCTTGGGGCTATGCCTCCTCAACGTTCTCGGGACCCGTGGCACCGGGCCGCGCGGCAGGGTCCGACCGGGTGAGACGGGTGATCCACCGGGGTGACACCGCGCCGCGCCGCGTTCCAGATCCTCCCCGGCCACTTCCGGAGACAGCGATGGCATCTCGACCGAAGCCGACCTGCCGTGCCGCTGTCGCGCTGCTCGCACTCGCCACGGCGCTGTCCGGCTGTTCCGCACCGTCCCCGAGACCGTCGGCACAGGGAGAGGCCGTCACAGGCGCCCGGCTGCGGGATCCGCCGGAACTGGTGAGCCGCCACGGGCTTCTGCGGGCACGGATCGCCGTGCAGCGGCGCAAGGTCGATGTGGCCGGCAGAGTCCTCCCCGCGGACGCGGGCCTGGTCCGCCGGCCGGCCGCCGGTGGGTTTCCCACGAGCTACGTGCACTGTCCTTGTACTGCCTTTGCCTCGAGTTCGCCGAGCATTGGCCTGAGCTTGTTTGCATGCAGGAATGGACCACATCACCTTCTTGGTGGCGGTCGTCATCGTCACAGCCCTCGCCTTCGACTTCACCAACGGCTTCCACGACACGGCCAACGCGATGGCCACATCCATCGCCACCGGCGCGCTCACGCCCAGAGCGGCGGTTCTGGTGAGCGGGATCCTCAACATCGTCGGCGCCTTCCTCTCCACCGAGGTCGCCAAGACCATCTCCGGTGGCATCGTCGACGACACCTTGGTCACCCCAGGCATGATCTTCGCGGGGCTGGTCGGGGCGATCCTCTGGAATCTGCTGACCTGGCTGGTCGGGCTGCCGTCGAGTTCGTCGCACGCGCTGTTCGGCGGGCTGATCGGGGCCGTGTGGGTCGGAGCGGGCTCGCACGGCGTGCACTTCGACAAGGTTGTCGAGAAGGTGCTGATACCCGCGGTGGCCTCGCCGATCGTGGCCGGTGTCGCCGCGCTGCTGGCCACCTACCTCGCGTACCGGCTCACCGACCGCGCCCGCAAGAAGTCGGTGACCAAGGGCTTCCGGATCGGCCAGATCGCCTCGGCCTCGCTCGTCTCCCTCGCGCACGGCACGAACGACGCGCAGAAGACCATGGGTGTCATCACGCTGACCCTGATCTCGGCGGGCTCTCTCGGCCACGACGCCGGTCCGCCGCTGTGGGTGATCGCCTCCGCGGGGCTCGCCATCGGCCTCGGCACCTACCTGGGCGGCTGGCGGATCATCCGCACCATGGGCAAGGGTCTGACCGAGATCCAGTCGCCGCAGGGCTTCGCCGCCGAAACCGCCTCCACCACCGTCATCCTCACCTCCGCGCACCTGGGCTTCGCCCTGTCCACCACGCAGGTCGCATCCGGCAGCATCCTGGGTGCCGGGCTCGGCCGACGGCTGGCGGAGGTGCGCTGGGGTGTCGCGGGCCGCATGGTGATCGCCTGGATGGTCACGCTGCCCGCCGCCGCGCTGGTCGGCGGCGTCTCCGCGAGCGTGGTCACCAACGGCGGCAACATCGGCGCGGCGGTCGTCGCCCTGGTCGGTGCGGCCCTCGCCGGGGGCATCGTGCTCCTCTCGCGCCGGAACCCGGTGGACGCGAAGAACGTCAACGACGCCCACGAGGTCACCATCCGCACCGAGCCGTCGGCCAAGGTCGGCACGGCCGCGTAAGTCCCCCTGAATCACGGAGAGTTGAAAGCGATGCATCTCGACTGGAGTGCACTCGGCCAGGTCGCCGCGGTGAGCATCGGCGTCACCGTCGCCGTGGTCGTCGTCTTCGCCCTCGGCGTCCTGGGCCTCGCCCGCGTGGAGACAGCCCGTGAGGAGAACGGCACCGGCTCCACCGTCGGCCTCACCCAGGCCGGCCTGTGCTTTGTGGCGTGCGCCGCGGTGGTGGCGTACGGAATCTATCTGATCGTGCCGCAGTTCCACTGAGAGCCGAAAGGAAGGACTGGATGACAACGCCGCCCTTGCTGTCCGAGCTGTCCGACCTGCGGGTCGACTACAGCGACCACGACGACCCCGTGCTCATCCGGCCGGACGGAAGCCCGGTCGACACCTGGCGGGAGAACTACCCGTACCCGCACCGCATGGAGCGCAAGGAGTACGAGTGGCACAAGCGGCTGCAGCAGATCGAACTGCTGAAGTTGCAGAGCTGGATCAAGGAGACCGGACGCCGGCTCGTCATCGTCTTCGAGGGCCGGGACGCGGCCGGCAAGGGTGGCACGATCAAGCGCTTCACCGAGCACCTCAACCCGCGCGGCGCACGGGTCGTCGCGCTGGAGAAGCCCACCGAGCGCGAACGTGGCCAGTGGTACTTCCAGCGGTACGTGGAGCATCTGCCGACCGCGGGTGAGATCGTGCTCTTCGACCGGTCCTGGTACAACCGGGCCGGCGTCGAGCGGGTCATGGGCTTCTGCTCGCAGGACGAGTACCAGCGCTTCACCCGGCAGGCGCCGCTGTTCGAGCGGATGCTCGTGGACGACGGCGTCGACCTGGTGAAGTTCTGGTTCTCGGTGTCCCAGAGCGAGCAGCGCACCCGCTTCACCATCCGCCAGGTGGATCCCGTACGGCAGTGGAAGCTCAGCCCGATGGACCTGGCCTCGCTGGACCGCTGGGACGACTACACCGCCGCGAAGGTCGCCATGTTCCGGGAGACGGACACGGAGTACGCGCCCTGGACGGTGGTCAAGAGCAACGACAAGAAGCGGGCCCGCGTCGAGGCCATGCGCAGTGTGCTCGCCCGCTTCGACTACATCGGCAAGGACGAGGAGGTCGTCGGCGTGGCCGACCCGCGCATCGTGGGCGCTGCGGCGGGCCTGCTGGAGGCGGGCGAGGACGACACCAACGACACGAACGACAGCACCAACGGCACCACCAACGACAGCGGCGACGTCGGCCGGCGCTGACGCGTACATAGCGAAACCAGGCAACCCGGGGGTCCGGCACGACCGTGCCGGACCCCCGGGTTGTCCGGTCAAGCCACCCGTTGTCTCCCGCATCGTTCAGACAGCCGTAACCGACGGCGAGGGGCGTGCACACCTGTTCTCCGCAAGGTGGGCGCTATCGCCGGTGCCCTCACCTCCCCGAGAGGCCCGAATCGCCCCACCGCTCGAAGGACGACCCATGCCTCGCCACCTCCGCCTTCCCCTCGCCGCCGCGCTGCTGCCGCTCGTGCTCACGGCCTGCGGCGCCAGTGCCTCGGACAACGGCTCCACGTCGGAGGGACGGGATCCCGACTCTCTGGTGGTCGCGGCGATCCCGTCCGAGAACTCCACCTCCCTCGCCCAGCAGTACGCCCCGCTCGTCAAGCTGCTGGAGGACGAGACCGGCAAGAAGGTCCAGATGCAGAAGGCGACCAGCTACGCCGCCGTCATCGAGGCGCAGCGGGCGCACAAGGCGGACGTCGCGCTCTACGGTCCGCTCTCCTACGTCGTCGCCAAGGACAGCGGAGTGGGTGTGAAGCTGGCCGGCGCGCTGGTCACCGCAAAGGGCGCCAAGCCGGGCTACAAGTCGTACGGCATCACCCGCAGCGGCTCCAAGGACATCAACGGCCTCGCCGATTTCAAGGGCCACAAGGTCTGCTTCGTGGACCCGACCTCGACGTCCGGCTACCTCTATCCGCAGGCCGGTCTGCTGAAGGCGGGCGTGAAGGCCGCCGACTACACCAAGGTCATGGCGGGCGGTCACGACGCTTCGGCGCTGTCGGTCGCCTCCGGCGACTGCGACGCGGGTTTCGCCTTCGACACCATGGTGGACAGCGACCTGATCAAGCAGGGCAAGCTCAAGAAGGGGCAGCTGAAGACCGTCTGGAAGTCCTCCGAGATCCCCGGCTCGCCCGCCGCGGTCTCCACCGACCTCACCGCGAGCCTGCAGAAGAAGGTCATCGACGCGTTCCTGACCAAGGGCAACGCCGACTACATGGAGTCCAAGGGCTACTGCTCCGGCGACGGCTGCAAGATCGACGACAACTGGGGCTTCGCCGCGGTCGATGACTCCGACTATGACAGCGTCCGCGCGGTCTGCGATGCGACCAAGGACGCGCAGTGCAAGGACGGCTCGTGACGGCCCCGGCCCCCACCGTCACCGCGGCCACTGCCGCCACCGCCACCGCCACCGCCTCCCCGGTCACCGCCGGGGATCCGGTGATCCGGCTGGACGGGCTGACGAAGCGGTTCGGCACCGGCGCCGACTCCCTGCTCGCCGTGGACGATGTGTCGTTCGAGGTGCGGCCCGGCGAGGTCGTGGCGCTGCTGGGGCTCTCCGGCTCCGGCAAGTCGACGTTGCTCTCGCTGCTCGACGGCCTCCAGGCGCCGACCTCCGGCGACGGCACCGTCCTCGGCACCGCGCTGGCCCGGGCCGACCGGTCCGAGCTGCGCGCGCTGCGCCGCCGGATCGGCTTCGTCTTCCAGCAGTTCCACCTGGTCGGGCGGCTCAGCGTGCTGGAGAACGTGTGCACCGGCGCCCTCGGGTCGCTGCGCGGACCCCGGCTGGGGCTGCTCAGCTACCCGCGGGCGGTGCGGGAACGCGCACTGGACGGGCTGGAACAGGTGGGCCTGGCAGCACACGCCTTCCAGCGGGCGGACACCCTGTCCGGCGGCCAGCAGCAGCGCGTCGCCGTGGCCCGCGCCCTGATGCAGGAACCGGGCCTGCTGCTCGCCGACGAGCCGGTCGCCTCCCTCGACCCCGAGTCCTCGGCACAGGTCATGCGGCTGCTGGCGCGCGTCGCCCAGGAGCGGGAACTGACCGTGCTGTGCAGCCTGCACCAGGTCGACCTGGCCCTGTCCTGGGCGCACCGGATCATCGGCCTGCGGTCGGGCCGGGTCGTCATGGACGTGGCCACGGAGGGCATCGACCGCGCGACGGTGATGCGGCTGTACGAGGAGGTGGCCGCCGGGAGCGCCGAGGGCGTGGCCGCCGCCGTCGCGGCCGGTTCGGTCGTTGCCCCCGGCCCCGCCTCCGCCACCGCTCCTGCCCCGGTCACCGCGTCGGCGGCGTTCACGAAGGGGGACTGAGTGTCCGTAGTCGACCATCATCCCCCGACCGCGCCCCCCGCCGCCCCCGGTCCTGGCCCCGGCGCCACGCGCCCGCACCGGCGGACCCTGGCCCGCCCCACCGCGGCCGGGCTCAGCGCGGCCACGGCCCTAATGCTGTGTGTGATCGGCGGGGTGTGGGCATTCATCGCGCTCCGGCTCAATGTCGCCACGCTCACCGACAGCGCCGACAACGCGGTGGACTTCCTGTCGCGGACGTTGCCACTGGACTTCCCGCCGGCCGGTGAACTGTTCTCGCTGATCTGGCAGACGCTGGCCATCGTGGTCTCCGCCACCGTGCTCTCGGTGGTGCTCAGCATGCCGCTGGCCCTGCTGGCGGCCCGCAACACCACCCCGGGGACCGGCGCCCGTCTCGTCTCGCGCGGCGTGATCGTGCTCTGCCGCGCGGTCCCCGAGGTGGTCTTCGCCATCGCCGCCTTCCGTGTCTTCGGGCTGGGCGGGATGACCGGTGTGGTGGCGCTCGGTGTCCACTCCGTCGGCATGGTGGGCAAGCTGTACGCCGACGCCGTCGAGCAGACCGACGAGGGGCCGCGCACCGCACTGCGCGCGACCGGCGCCGGACGGCTGCAGCAGATCACCGCCGCGGTGCTGCCGCAGGCGCTGCCGTCCCTGGTGGCGACCGCGCTGCACCGCCTCGACATCAACCTGCGCGCCTCTGCCGTGCTCGGCTTCGTCGGCGTCAACGGTCTGGGGTACGCGCTGTCCACGGCGATCACCACCCTCGACTACCAGCGGGCGATGGCCATCGCCCTGGTCCTGCTGCTGCTCTGCTTCGTCGCCGAGTCGATCTCCGGTGCCATCCGGCGCACGCTGCTCCAGGACGTCACCGCCGCACGGCGGCCCCGCCGCCGGCGGCCGGAGCGCCAGGGCGCGCGCCGCGCCGAGCGGCCGGGCGGCACGGCTCCGGCCCGCCCGTCCTCCGGCGCCACCGCGGCCACCACCGCTGGTGCCGACAGCACCACCGCCACCATGGGCACCGAGGCGCCGACGGCCGACGGTGGCACCGCCGTACGCCGCGGCCTGCCGCGCTGGGACGCCCGGCGGATCCGCCGGACCACCTGGCTGGTGCTCACCGTCGCCCTGGTCGTGGCCTCGGCCGTGCGCTCCGGCCTGTCCTGGAACACGTTGCGGCGCGGCGCCGAGTCGTTCTTCCCGACGGTGGGCGACTTCCTGCCGCCCGGCACCGGGGGGATCGGCGGCCAGCTCTGGGCCGATCTGTGGGTCACCCTGCAGATCGCGCTCGCGGGCACCCTCATCGGGCTGGTCCTGGCGCTGCCGCTGGGCACCCTCGCGGCGCGGAACGTGGTGGGGTCGCCCCGGGCGGCCCGGTTCTTCCGTACGGTCATCCTCCTGGTGCGGGCCATCCCGGAACTCGTCCTGGCGATCGTCTTCGTCGTCGTGACCGGCCTGGGCGCGGTCTCCGGCGCGCTCGCCCTCGGCGTCGGTTCGGTCGGCCTGCTCGGCAAGCTGGTGGCCGACTCCCTGGAGGAGACCGACCCGGGCCCGGCCCGGGCCCTGGTCGCCACCGGTGCCCGCAGGCACCAGGTGTTCTTCGGATCCGTCCTGCCCCGGGCCTGGCCGGCGGTGGTGGGACACCTGCTGTACCAGTTGGACGTCAATCTGCGCTCGGCGACGCTGCTCGGCATCGTCGGCGCCGGTGGCATCGGCTACGACCTGCTGAACGCGGCCCGGGTCCTGCAGTTCCCGGTGGTCACCACCATCGTCCTGATGGTGCTGGCGCTGGTGCTGCTCATCGAGGGGCTGGCCGTCTGGGTACGCAAGGTGTACGCCTGACACCCGGCACCGATCGCACGACCGCTCACGCAGGGCCGCCGCCCCTCGGGCGGCGGCCTTCGTCATCCCTCCCGGTGGCATCCCGAGGACACAACACCTGTCCCCAGCATTCACCAGCTAGCTGCGGAATGGTTCATTTCGCTGACTTGTCCGGACAACTCGCCGGGGTTCAGAGTGGCCAGGTGCCCAGTAGAAGTCGATATACCGAGATTGCCGAGGTGCTCGCCGCCGAGATCGCGGACCAGCCGGTTGATGTCCGGGTCGCCAGCGAGCACGAGATCGCCGCCCGCTTCGGCGTCGGCCGGGCGGCCGCCCGGTCCGCCCTGCAGGAGTTGGAAGGCCGCCATCTGGTCCGCCGGGTCCGGGGCGCGGGCACCTTCGTCAGCCGTCCGCTGGACTACGTGCTCTCCCAGAGCCGTGTCCCCTCGATGCACCAGACGATCCGCGAGGCGGGCGGTGAACCGCGAACGGTGGTGCGCGACGTGACCACCGTCCCGGTCACCGGCGCCATCGCCGAGCGGCTGGAACGTGCCGAAGGCAGCGCGGTCCACCTGCTGACCCGGCAGTCGTACATCGACGGCCTGCTCAGCGGCTGGTCCCAGGAGTGGATCCCGGTCGACATGCTGCCGGAGCTGGACGCGGCCGTGCACGCCGTGGAGTCGCTGGACACGATCCTGCGGCAGATGTGCGGGGTGACCCCGGTCCGCGCCTGGTGCCGGGTGAGCAGCGTGCTGCCCGACCGGCGGGTGGCGGAGGGGCTGGAGACGGCGCACAACCGGCCGATGTGGCTGGTGGAGAGCCTGAGCCGGGACGCGGCCTCCGGGCGTGCGGTGATGTGCAGCTCCACCTGGTCCCGCCCGGACAGTGTCCGGATCATCGTCGAGCTGGACGGCCCGGTCACCCCCTGACACGATCCCGCTTCCGGCGCTGGACATACAGGCGGTTGCCCTCCGGGCCGGTCCATTCCAGCCGCACGACACCGGGGACGGCGGCGTCGGCGATGCGCGACGGGTGCGACCAGTAGCCGAAGTTCGGATTGCGGAAGAACGTCGCCCACAGATGGCCGCCGTGATCCACGAAGAAGTTGTTGTGGCCCGCCCCGACACCCGCGGTCCAGCGCTGGGAGTACGGCCCCTCGAAGGTGTCCGAGACGGCCACGACGGCGTCGTACTGGTACTGCACACGGCCGGGGCCCGGTGGGTCGTAGGCGTAGCGCGTGCTGCCGTCGGAATCGATCGACGTACGGTCCCACGCGGCCTGGACGAGGTAGTACTTGCTCCGGTACTTGAACACGTACGCGCCCTCGAGATACGGCTCGGGGGAGTACGGCATCTGCCGGAACGTGGGAAGCTTGGTCGTCGGGTTGATGTCCTCCATGTCGTTCCGGAACGGTGCGTACAGGTCGTTGTGGAGCACCAGCCACGCGTCGTCGCCCTCGGTGTAGAGGCTGCCGTCGATGTGGTGGTAGGCGCCTGGCTCGATGAACTCCGGCCCTCCGATGAACGATTCGCCGAAGGGCTTGTCGAGGTTGCCCTCGACGAGCCGGTACGGGCCCTCGACCCCGCCCTCGCTCACCAGCAGGAACGAACCCACCTTCCGGGAGTGGTCGCCCATGCACGCGACGAGGTACCAGGTGCCGCGGAAGTAGTGCAGCTCCGGGGCCCAGACCTGGCCGCGCTTGCCGAACTGGTCGTCGTACCAGTACTCCTGCCACGGAGCGACGACCGTGCGCCCGGGCCGGTTCTCGCCGACGAACTCGGGCGACCACACCTTGCCCCGCTCGGCGCCGGGCCGGATGCCGGTCGTGTCCACCAGCCGCCATGGCCCGCGAAGCGACGGGGACACCCACACGAAGATGCCGTCGTTCCACGGGGCGGCCGCGCCGAGCCCGGGCACGCGGGTGGTGCCGGTGGCCACGTACATCGGACGGCCGTCCACGACAAAGCAGTTGACGTAGGTGTCCCGCATCCAGACCGCGCCGCGCTCCCGGTCGCGGGGCCGCCGTTCGAGCGGGAGAACGAAGGAGTTGTCCTGACGCGGCCACAGGTCCAGCCGGGTGTCCGCGAGGCCGTAGGGCTTGAGTTGGGGCCAGTTCGACGGGTGTCGCCCTATCGGCGGGGCCTCCGTGGGCGACGCCTGGGCCGCGGTCGCGGGCAGTCCCGCCGCTACTCCCAGGGATCCGGCGACTCCGGTCAACAACGTCCGTCTGTCGATGTGCAACCTGTTCTCGGAGTTGGTCGGCATGGAGCACAGCATGCGAACGCCCGCTGATTTTCGTCAAGAGTCAGTACAAAAATGATCCGGAGGGGGCCGAATTGTAAGAGGCGGCCGTCGACCGCGCATCCGCACGGCCGGGCCATCGCCGTGACCCCCTGCGATGGGTGCAGTATGGGGGTATATAGGGGCATCTGACGGGAACCCGCTGTGGGGCGCCCGGAGGGCCCGGACACTCCGCCCGGAAAGGCGGTGGCTCTATGGATCTGCCCCGCGCTCGCGCGCACGGCACCGTGACGCAGCGACTGATCGGCGATCACCTGTTGTCCGGCCGCATGGAGCCGGGGGAGGAGATCGCGCTGCGCGTGGACCAGACGCTGACGCAGGATGCCACCGGCACGCTGGTGATGCAGGAGCTGGAGGCGCTGGCCCTGGACCGGGTCCGGACCGAGGCCAGTGTGCAGTACGTGGACCACAACATCCTGCAGGCCGACGAGCGCAACGCCGAGGACCACCTCTTCCTGCGCTCGGCCGCCCGCCGCTTCGGCCTGTGGTTCTCCAAGCCCGGCAACGGCGTCTCACACCCCACACACATGCACCACTTCGGCGCTCCCGGCAAAACCCTCGCCGGTTCGGACTCGCATACCTGCGCCGGCGGCTCTCTGGGCATGCTCGCGATCGGCACCGGCGGCCTGGAAGTGGCACTCGCCATCGCCGGACGGCCCCTCCACCTCACCATGCCCAAGGTCTGGGGCATTCGGCTGACCGGGGAACTCCCTCCCTGGGTGAGCGCCAAGGACGTGGTCCTGGAGCTGCTGCGCCGTCACGGGGTGCAAGGAGGCGTCCAACGTGTCCTGGAGTACCACGGACCCGGTCTGGCCTCCCTCACCGCGATGGACCGGCACGTCATCGCGAACATGGGGGCGGAACTCGGCGCCACCACCACCGTCTTCCCGTCGGACGAGGCGGTGCGCGGCTTCCTCGACGGGGTGGGGCGTGGCGATGACTTCGTCGAGATCACCGCGGAACAGGACGCGTCCTATGACCTCGACGAGGAGATCGACCTGTCGTCCTTGGAGCCGCTCATCGCACGGCCCACGTCTCCGGGAAACGTCGTGCCGGTCAGGGAGGTGGCCGGAGAGCCCATCGCCCAGGTCGTCATCGGCTCCTCCGCCAACCCCGGATTCCGCGACTTCGCCGTCCCGGCCGCCATGGTGGCCCGGCGGCAGGTCCCGGCCGGGGTGAGCTTCGACATCAACCCGACATCCCGCGAGATCCTCCAGGACCTGACGCGCCGCGGCGCGACGTTCGACCTGATCGCCGCCGGTGCCCGGATCCACCAGTCGGGCTGTCTGGGCTGCATCGGCATGGGACAGGCACCGGCCTCGGGACGCAATTCCCTGCGCACCTTCCCGCGCAACTTCCCCGGCCGTTCCGGCACCGAGGACGACGCGGTGTGGCTGTGCTCACCGGAGACCGCCACGGCCTCCGCGCTGACCGGCGTCATCACGGATCCGCGCGACTGGGCCGACCGCCTCTCGGCGGCTCCTCCCGCGCCGGACCTGCCCGACCCGCCCGCGAACAACGACGCCATGCTGGAGCCGCCGTTGCCGCCGGACGAGGCCGCGCGCGTATCGCTGGAACGCGGCCCCAACATCTCCGCACTGCCGGAGCTGGATCCGCTGCCGGACAGCCTGCACGGCCCCGTCCTCCTCAAGGCCGGCGACGATGTCTCGACCGACGAGATCTCCCCGGCCGGAGCGGTCGCCCTGCCCTACCGCTCCAACATCCCCAAGCTGGCGGGATTCACCCTCACCCGGCTGGACCCCGACTACCCGCGGCGCGCCGAGGCGGTCCGGGAGGACGGCGGGCATCTCATCGTCGCCGGTGCGAACTACGGACAGGGCTCTTCGCGCGAACACGCCGCCATCACGCCGCGCTACCTCGGGCTGCGAGCCGTCATCGCCAAGTCCTACGCCCGCATCCACTGGCAGAACCTCGTCAACTTCGGTGTTCTGCCACTGGAATTCGTGGATCCCGCCGACTACGAGCGCATCGAGACCGACGACCGGCTGCACTTGTCCGGGCTGTGCGGGGCCCTCTCCCCGGGCGGCGCCCCGACTCTTCGCGTCCGCAACGCGACCCGGGACGAGGAGTACGCCGTCCGCCACCGTCTCTCCCCCCGGCAGCGGGAAGCGGTTCTCGCCGGTGGCGTCATCCCCGCCATGACACCGCCTTCCGGAGCGGGACCGTCGGCGTCACACCGGCCCGGCGCCTGAGAGGTCGTCGGGCCGCTCGGCGGAGCGCCCCGCGGGGGTCTGCTCAGGGCACCGCCCAGGTAGTGCGCCACGAGCCGCTCGGCGATCTCCGGCTGTTCGCACAGCAGGGCCTCCGGCAACCGCTCGTCGAGCGCCGCTACCCGCAGACCGATATCAGCCTGGCCCGCGGCAACCCGCAGGGCTGCTGGGACTGGTGGGGATTACCGGTCGGGACTACGCCCAGAAGTCCGCTCCCCAGATGCGCGCCATCGTCAACCAGATCCACGCCCTGGGCGGCTGAGTGCCATGACGTCGCCACGGGACGTACCGGAACACATACCGCGAAAGCCCCTGGTCGTCGCGTACGGTGAGTGCTGTGACACTGAGTGAGGGAAGCCATCGCCTCGGGCCGCCGGGCGGACGACTGCTGATCAAGACCAGCCGTACCGGGCTCGGCCGGAGGGCGGGGCACGATCTGACGATCGAGGCCACCCGCTGGTCCGGGGAGGCGACGGTGGTCGGCGGTGCCCCCGAGGAGTCGGCGGTGACCGTGACGGTCGAGACGGACTCGTTGAGCGTCCGGGAGGCGACCGGCGGGCTGAAGCCGCTCAGCGAGGGCGACCGGGCCGAGATCGAGCGGACGCTGGAGGGCAAGGGGCTGCTGCACACCGCGGAGCACCCCACGATCACCTTCCGCTCCACGCGGATCACCGGAACGCCCGAGTCCTTCGAGATCACGGGCGACCTCACCATCAAGGGCCGGACCCACCCGGTGACGGTGCACGGGAGCGGCGATCCCGAGGGGACGCTGCGCGGCTGGGCGTCCGTCACCCAATCCACCTGGGGCATCAAGCCGTACAGCGCGTTCCTGGGTGCGCTGAAGCTCTCCGACGAGGTCCGTATCGAGTTCGAAGCGACCGGGTCGGAACCGGCACCCGGCCCCGGATAGTCGCCGGGGCCGGGTGCCGGAGTCGCCGCTAGGTCTGTGTCCGGGAGGCGGCTTGGCAGCTTTCCGTGCCCTTGCACCGCTGGAGCGCGGTGAGGGTGTGGTGCAGGGCGGCCCGTTGTGCGGCCGAGAGCGACGCCGCCCGGTTGGTCAACTGGTCGGGGTCGGAGCCCAGCGCATAGAACTCGCGCTCCCCATCGGCGTATTCGACGTAGAGGGAGTCGTCGGTCCTCATCGCCGCGTAGGTCGGCGGGTCGCCGCTGTCCTTGGGCGCCGCGTCGGGGTCACCCTCCTTGGACGTCGCGTGATGGTGTTCGACCAGGACGGCCTGGCGCCACTCGTCCTCCGTCCGGCCGTGCATCAGGTCGCTGAGGCTGCGTCCGTCCACGGTCGACGGCGGCTCCACGCCCGCGAGGTCCAGGAAGGTCGGGTTGACGTCGACGTTCTCCGCGAGCCGCGACACCTCCTCACCGGCCGGAACGCCGGGTCCGGTGACCATCATCGGCACCTTGACGTCGGTGTCGTAGGCGGTCTGCTTTCCCGGGCGGAGCCGGTGTTCGCCCATGTGGAAGCCGTTGTCGGAGCCGAACACGAGGTAGGTGTCGTCCGCCAGGCCCTTCTCCTCGAGTGTCTTCTCCAGCTGACCGATCATGGCGTCGACCGCTTGGACGGAGCGCACCCGCTTGGCGAACTTCTGGTCGGTCTCCTCCTTCTCCTTCGCCGTCAGTGGCGACAAGGAGCGCTGCCACTTCGGCGCGTTGCGGGTGGCCTTGTCGTAGGCGTCGGTCCGGGGCGCCTTGAGCCCGGGGAACGTGTCCTTGTCGCGCGGCGCGGGTGTGGCGGGGCCGTGCGGCGCGAACGTGGCCACCTCCAGCATGAACGGCTTCTTCGCATCCGCCGAGGCGCCGATGAAGGAGGTCGCCTTCTTCGACAGCACGTCCGTCAGATAGTCCTGGGGAGCCTTCCCATAGGACACGACCTTGCCGTTCTCGTTCAGGTCGTACTTGTACTCCTTGTAGCCGTCCCCGGCCACGTCCCACTCGTCCCAGCCGGAGGGGACATACGGCTTGGAGGTGCCGTTCTTGTCGGCCGGCTGGTACCCGTTGAGGTACTTGCCCATGAACCCGGTGCGGTAGCCGGCGCGCTGCAGCGCGGGCCCGAAGGTCTTCTCCTCGTTGCGGTTCTTCATGAACGCGCCGTAGCCGCCGTCGTCGCCGGTGTTGGTGAAGACCCCGGTGTTGTGCGGGTACTGACCGGTGAGGAGGGACGTACGCGACGGACAGCACAGCGAGTCCGTGGCGAAGAAGTTCGTGAAGGTGGTGCCCTTCTTCTGCATCTGCCGCACATGCGGCATGTACTCCACGAGATTCCACGCCAGGTCGTCCGTGAGGACGTACACGATGTTGGGCTTCTTGCCCGAGCTCGAGGTGTCGGCCGCGGGGGAGTCACCCTCGGTGGCCGCGCTCACCACTCTCGCACACGAGGCCAGCAAGGCGATGGCCAGAGCCGCACACAAGGCGGCGAGGACACGTGGACGGCGACTGCCGAACATGGCGCAACCTCCTACGAGTTGGGCGAATTCGTCGCTCGGACCGTAGGAGAGGGCTTTGTGTGATTCTTGTGAGGCACCCGCCGGGCCCAGGGGCGGCCCGGCGTGCCTGCCGTGGATATGCGGTCAGTGCTGCGGCGTCGTGGCCGACGGCGCGGCGGCGTGTTCCTTGACGAGTTCGTACGAGCGCAGGCGGGCCGCCAGCGCGTAGACCGGCGTGACCAGCATCAGCTCGTCCGCCCCGGTCGCGTCCGCCACTTCCGTCAGCCGCCGCACGACGGTCGCGGGCGCGCCGTACGCCTGCTGGGACCGGAAGGCCGCCAGCGCCTGCCGATCCTCCGCCGTGAACGGGTGCGCGGACGCTTCTTCGGGTGAGGGGAACGGAACCTCGCTGTGCCCCTTGAGGAGCCCGGCCTTGACCACGTCCATCGGGCCGGACAGCCGCGCCGCCTCCTCCTGGGTCTCGGCGCAGATCGTTTCCACGCACACCAGCACCCGGGGGCTCGCACCCCACGGGGACGGCGCGAAGTGCGCACGGTAGTGGCCGAGCGCGGCGAGGGTGTTGTCGGGGCGGATGTGATGGGCGAAGGCGAGGGGCAGGCCGAGCTCCGCGGCGAGCGCGGCACCGGCGGTGCTGGAGGCCAGCAGCCACGGCTCCGGCAGCGGGCCGAGCGCGACTTCCTCGACCAGGAACCGCAGCGTCGCCGCCACATCGTCCCGGTACTCGTCGTCCGTCGTCGGTCCGGCGCCGCGCCGCAGCGCCCGGGCCGTGGACTCGTCGAAGGTGCCGGGGCCGCGGCCGATGCCCAGGTCGATCCGGTCGGGGTGCAGCGCGGCGAGGGTGCCGAACTGCTCCGCCAGCATGATGGGGGCGTGGTTGGGGGCGAGTACGCCTCCGGAGCCCAGGCGGATGGCCGATGTCGACGCGGCCGCGTGGGCGGTCAGGACCACGGGTGGGAACGCGCCGATGGCGGGGGAGTGGTGGTGCTCGGCATACCAGAGTCGGTGGTAGCCGAGGGCGTCGAGACGCTGGGCGAAGGCGGTGGTGTCACGTAGCGTGTCCACGGCTCGCGTACCAGTCTGGACCATGGCGACTTCCAGCGCGGAGAGCGGCACATCGATCATGCAGTGAGCATACGGAGTGCCGGTAGCCTCAGGCAGCCGTTCGCCCAACGCTCGGTGACCGGGTCACCCACGCCGGGGGCGCGGCGCCCGGAAGCCGGGCCCCGGCGCGTCGCTCGGAGCCCCCGGCCCCGGCGCGTCGGGCGGGGCCCGGATCCCGGGCGCGGAGAGGTCACACCGGGGCCACCGCGCCGAGCTGCCGCTCCAAGTCCTCCACCAGCGCGGGCAGTTCGTCCGCCCGCCCGGCGATGCCGAACAGATAGAAGTCCGGGCGCACCAGCGCCGCCACCGCCCCCAGCCCGGTCAGGTAGGGCAGATACCGGCCCTCCACATCCACCACGTCCCGCGGCCCCAGATCGGCCGCGGGCGTGTCCGCCGGCACGATACGCACCACCCGGGCCCCGACGCCGTCGAGGAACTTCAGCCGCCGCGTGCCCAGCACCGGCACCAGGTCCTGACCGCAGAGCAGGGCGAAGCCCGTGCCCACCACGTCGTCGAACAGCCCGGTCCGGTCGTGGTGGCCCACCCGCCACTGCGGCGCGGCCTCCCCGGCGTACGGCGCCGGCCGGCCCTGCCCGTCCCGCCGCAGCACCCCGTCGGCGAGGGGCTTCACCACGGAGCGGCCCGAACCGCTCGGCCCGATGTTCCGCTTCCGCGCCGCCAGCATCGCCGCGTCCCGGTCCGCGGCCGCCTCACGGTCCGTCACACACACCACCCGGCCCAGGCCCACCGACATCTTCACCGCGTGCTGCACATGGTCGCGCCGCTCGGTGGTGTACGTGTCCAGCAGCGTCGGCGCCGCCTGACCACCCAGCACCAGGTCCAGCTTCCAGACCAGGTTCATCGCGTCGCGGAACCCCGAACACATGCCCTGACCGGCGAACGGGGGCATCACATGCGCCGCGTCCCCGGCCAGGAACATCCGCCCCGACCGCCACCGATGCGCCCAGCGTGCCTGGAAGGTGTACACCGCGTGCCGGTCCAGGACGCTGTTGCCGGGGCTCACGTCGAACAGCTTCAGCAGCTCCCAGGCGTGCTCCTCGGTGCCGAACCGGTCCGGCCCGTCCGCGGGCACCCGCATGAACTCGTACCGGCGGTGTCCCGGACCGGCCGACACCGCCGTGCGCGGGCGTGCCGGGTCGCAGATCTGCAGGTTGTTCGGCCGGAACTCGCGCTGCTCGTGCAGCCGTACGTCGCAGACCAGCCAGTCGTGGGAGAACCCCAGATCCGTCATGGAGGTCCCGGTGCGCTGCCGCACCAGGCTGTTCGCCCCGTCGCAGCCGACCACCCAGCGCCCGGTGAGGGTCGTCCTCACCCCGTCCGGGCCGACCACGGCCAGGCGTACGTGGTCGCCCCCGTCGGTGAGCTCCACGGCCTCGTACCCGCGCAGGATGCGCAGGGCCGGCAGCGTCTCCCCGCGCTCGATCAGCCCCGTCTCCAGAGCGGGCTGAAAGGCCGACATCGCCTCCGGCCAGGTGCAGTGACCCTGGTCGGCCACCTCGAACTCGATCAGCGTCTCGCCCTTCGCACTGCGCCAGGCGTAGTCCCGCGACGGCTCGCCGAACTCCCGGAGCTGGTCACCGATCCCGGCCGAGGCCAGGATGCGCGCGGCCTCGCTGTCGAAACCGACCGCGCGCGGGAGGTTGAACGGCTTCGGCCAGCGCTCCACCACCGTCACCTGCCACCCGCGCTGCGCCAGCAGCACCGACAGCAGCTGCCCCACCGGCCCGTACCCGACCACAAGTACATCGGCCACCAGCGCATCGCCCTGCCCGGTGTCCGCTTCATGCGCCACCACCATGGCCGCCTCCTTCCCGCTCATGCCCCGGCCAGGATCGAATCGACCACGCTCTGGTACTCGTCCGCCTTCACCAGCACCCTGATGTTTTCCACGCCGTCCTCGACGGTCAGATAGCGCTTGCCGATGAGCACCATCTGCCCGCCGTCGGTGGCCCGGCCGCGAAATGTGGTCCCGGCGAGCACGGAGTCCGCGGCATAGTCGTCCAGGCCGTCCAGCCGCACCAGGTCCCACCCGGCGGGATCCGCCCGTTCGGGCCGGAACCGGTAGACCGGCTGCCAGTCGCCGCCCTTGAGCCGCCGCTCCAGCACCCGGTGGCCGCCACGGCGGGCCACGCGATAGGAGCAGCCGTGCTGATGCTGCTCCTCATCCGACAGGCGCAGCGGCTCCAGATACGACGGTCCGATGAAGCCGACGTCCACGAGATACGTCCGCCCGTCGAGGACGACCAGGTTGAAGGAGTGCTCGTCCTCCGGGCCGAAGCTGCCGTTCGCCAGCCGGACCGCCGCCGTGACCGTGCGCGCGTCGAAGCCGAGTTCCGTCAGCAGGGCGTGGAACAGCCGGTTGAGTTCGTAGCACACCCCGCCATTGCCCCTGGTCACCACGTGGTCGAAGACCTCGTCCAGGGGGATACCCGCCAGCCGCCGAGAGGCGGGCAGCCGGTCGGCGGCCGTCGAATTGTCATACGGGACGGCCATCAGATGCCGCTTGTGCAAGGTCCGGAGAGTGTCCAGGGTCGGCGCACTCTTCCCTTCGGCCCCGATGCGCTGCAGGTACGTCGTCGCGTCGAACATGGTCGTGTCACTTCTCCGTACGTGTGGTCGTCGGCCAGAAGAAACCCGTCGTCGCTAGTGATTCTTATGCGGTGAGCGCATGGGCCGCTCCCCTAACCAACCCCCTTACCTCCCCTGACCGCGCCCGCCGCCCAGGGAACGGCGGGGCCGTAACAGGAGCCCCGCCGGAGCAGGGGGGATGAGGGGGCTGGTTAGGGGAACCGCCGAATGCCACCCGGGCAAGAATCCATGCAGGCCAAGGAAGCGAGGAAGCGATGACGGGCATGGATACGCCGGACGAGCATCAGGCCGAGATCGCGGAGTTTCCGATGCGCAGGGCGGCGGGCTGCCCCTTCGATCCGCCCCCCGGCCTACGGGCCATGCAGCGGCAGGGACCACTGACGAAGGTACGGCTGTGGAACGGCAGCACACCGTGGCTGGTGACCCGGCAGGCCGACCAGCGGGCGCTGCTGCGCGACCGTAGGCTCAGCGCCGACTTCACCAAGCCCGGGTACCCGAGTCCCATCCCGATCGACAAGGACGCCACGTTCATCGCCAGCTTCCCGCTCATGGACGATCCCGAGCATGCCCGGCTGCGACGGATGGTGCAGGGGCCGTTCGCCGTCAAGCGGGTGGAGGCCATGCGGCCAGCGGTGCAGCGGATCGTGGACGAGGCGATCGACACCATGCTGGCCGGTCCCAACCCGGTCGACCTGGTGACGGCGTTCGCGCTGCCCGTGCCCTCCCTGGTGATCTGCGAGCTGCTCGGTGTGCCGTACGACGACCACGCTTTCTTCGAGACGAACAGCGCGGTCATGATCCGGCAGGACGTGACCCCCGAAGAACGGGCGGGGGCCAGCGAGCGGCTGCTCGAGTATCTGCGTGTGCTGCTGCGCGCCAAGACCGCCGACCCCGCGAACGACCTGCTCTCCGCGCTGGCGGCCCAGGTCGAGGCGGGTGAGCTGAGCAGCGAGGAGGCGGTCCAGATGAGCGTGCTGGTCCTCTCCGGCGGACACGAGACCACGGCGAACATGATCGCACTCGGCACGGTCGCCCTCCTGCAACACCCCGACCAGCTCGACCTGTTGCGCGGCACCGACGATCCCAAACTCATCGCCTCGGCCGTCGAGGAACTGCTGCGCTACCTGAACATCTCCCACACCGGAATGCGCAGGGCGGTACTGGCGGACGTCGAGGTCGCCGGGCAGGTCATCCGCGCCGGCGAGGGCGTCATCATGGCCAACGACATCGGCAGCCGCGACCCCGACGCCTTCAGCGGCGACCCCGAGCGGCTGGACCTCCGGCGCGACGCCCGCCGCCACCTGGCCTTCAGCTTCGGGGTGCACCAGTGCCTGGGCCAAACCCTCGCGCGTATGGAGCTCCAGGTCATCTACAGCACCCTCTACCGGCGCATTCCCACACTGAAACTGGCGACCGAACTGGAGAGGATCCCGTTCAAGCACGACGGGATCGTCTACGGCGTCTATGAGCTTCCCGTGGCCTGGTGATGTCCCTCGGACATGCACGTCCGAGCCGCGGGTGGACCAGACAGAGGATCCATCGATCAGGAAGGCAGTGCCCATGCCCGAGTCCACCCTGCCCGTGCCGGTGCCGGAAGCCGTCGGCAAGCTCTACGACGAGATCCTCCACGAAGAGCTGAGCTACGGCTTCGTCAACCGCCAGCTCCACATCGGCTTCTGGGACGACCCGGAGTCCGACACTCCGTACGAGGAAGCCGCCGTACGGTTCACCGACGTCGTCATCGAGCGCCTCAAGGTGGACGCCAACGCCCATGTCCTCGACCTCGGCTGCGGGGTGGGCGGGCCGGGCCTGCAGATCGTGGAGCGCACCGGCGCCAGGGTCACCGGCATCAGCATCAGCGAGGAGCAGATCAAGGCCGCGAACAAGAACGCCGCCGACGCGGGGTTCGCCGACCGCGCCGTCTTCCGCCACGCCAACGCGATGCGGCTCCCCTTCGAGGACGAGACCTTCGACGCGGTGATGGCGCTGGAGTCGATGGTCCACATGCCCGACCGTGAGCAGGTGCTCAGCGAGGTCTACCGGGTGCTGCGCCCCGGCGGCCGGCTCGTCCTCACCGAGTTCTTCGAGCGCGGCCCGCGCAAGGCCGAGCGGAACCCGGCCATCGACGGCTTCTGCCGGGTCTCCATGGTGACCCTGCCCGACGTCGACGACTACGTGCCGATGATGCACCGCACCGGACTGCGGCTGCGAGAGCTGCTGGACATCACCGAGAACACCATGCAGCGCACCTTCCGGGAAATGTCCAACGCCCTCACCGAGATCGACCGTCCCGTCCGCTTCCAGCTCTCCGACCTGCTCGGGGTGGACGAGTTCGGCTGCCTCCTGGCCGTGGCCGGGCGTCCCTGATCAGCCCTCCCCGGCACGACTGAACCTCACCGGCCGACGCCGAGGCAGGCCGCCTCGGCGTCGGCCGGTGTGCGTTTGTTCGCGGTCGGGGCGGCAGGCAGTTCGGAACCCTGGTGGCCGGGTATGCGTTGGACCGCTTGAACGATGAGTAAGGAGCGGAACCGCATGGCTGCCACCCTGGATGAGATCACACGCGCTTGGCTTCAGGAACCCAGGTTCTGGCAAGTGGCCACCCTGAACCCGGACGGGTCGCCGCAGTTGACCCCGATGTGGGCCGACCTGGAGGACGGCCTGGTGGTGATCAACACCTCGGCGGGGCGCATCAAGGAGGAGAACCTTCGGCGCGATCCCCGGGTGTCACTGTGCTGTATGGACACCGAGGATCCGTATCACCGGGTGGAGATCCGGGGCCGAGCCGTCCGCTTCGTTGAGGGGGAGCCGGGCGTACACGTCATGGACCGTCTGGCACAGAAGTACCTCGGCACGGAGACATTCCCCTGGCTGGCCCCCGGTGAGGTGCGCGTGGCGGTGTACATCGAGCCGCACCATGTCCACCGCGTCGTAGGCGTCGAGAAGTTCCGGCCCGGAGTGCTGCCCGACGCGTGAGAACACCCCCTGCGGGGCCGCTCGGGTGCTACAGCCCTTTTCCGCCACGTGGGAGGCTGGTCGTCAGCGGGTACGTGTCCGGGCACCGGGGGGAGTGCGGCATGGAGGACGAGCAACGGCGCCACGACGAGGGTGAGGACGGTGCGCGGGCGCTGCGAGCGTGGACCGCCATCGCCGCCCGCCAGGCCGGCGAGGTGGTGCGCCAAGTGGGGGACGACCCGGGGCGAACCGTCGCGCTGGCCCACGCGATCGAGCATGTTGCCGCCATCGAGCAGCTGTTGCCCGAGGACGATCCGCTCCGGAACGGTTTCGTCCCCTTGCTGGGCGTGCTGATGTGCGTCCGGATCGTCAGCCGTGGCACGGGCGACCAGTCTGACGCCGCCCGGCGCGAACGGAAGTACGCGCTGCGCCATCTGCGCTGGGCCGACCGCACCAGACCGCTGACCGACCCGATCGCGGCGAAAGCCCGGGGAGCTCTGCTCCGGCTGCTCGTCCCCGCGCACTACGCGCGGGCCGTGCGGGCGGAGCGGCAAGGCCCCCGCCAGGAGCCGCGGCTTCGGGCCTTCGGCTCGCAGCCGCTGACCGTGTCTCTGCGGGACGAGCTGGCGGAGGCCAGGGGGGTCATCGAGCGCCTCGCCGGCGGCCCGGAAGATCCGGAGCGGCGTCGGGTCCTCGGGTTTCTCACGTCGGAGATCGAGCGCACGCTCTCGTCCGCCTCCGGCTTCTCGGCCCTGTCCGGGGGGAGGTCCCCGGCCGCCGCCGAGCGGCCGGAGCCGACGGACACAGCCCTTCTCGCGGAAATCGGGGAAGCCGAGGGGAGCGGGGAAGCCGGGGAACGCGCCGACGACCTGCTGGCCGACGCCGTCCACACCGTGCTGGGCTGGGCCTCCGACGATCTAGCGCGGTTCACGGAGCTCCTGGTGTGGCTGTACAGGACCGCGGACCGCGCCACGGCCTCCCCCGAGGAGGCCGACGCGGAAGTGGCGGCCCTCGGGCTGGACCGACCGGCCTTCGCGCCGCTGCACGCGCTGCTGACCGGGCTCAGATCGGGCGAGGGCGACCCCCGGGCGCTGGCCCCGCGGGTCCGTCACGGCGCGGACGTCGCCCGGCGGGCCCTGCGGGAGTTGCCGGACCACACACCCGAACGGGCCCGCATCGCCAAGCTGCACGCCGTCCTGCTGGTGCACGCCAACCTCCTGGTGCCCGGCACGATGGACTTCGACGAGGTGGACGAGGCCATGTCGGAGCCGGGGCCGGACCCCGACGACCGTCCCGGCGGCCCGGGGTACTTCGGCCTGGAGCAGCAGCTGGCCGCTCTGGTCGATGGCGTACGGGTGTCCCAGACCGGGGATCTGGCACACCTGGAGACCAGCGCCGCCCGGCTTCGGGAGATGATGGCCACCTCGCCAGGGGACGGTGAGAGGGCCACGGCCGCCCGTCGTACCCTGGCCACCGGCCTGGCGGGGCTCGTCTATGAGGCGGCGACACTCGGGGGCAGCCTTCGGGCCGCCGACGCCGCCCGGACGATGGGCAGAGAATTGCGCGCCGCCAGCGAGGGCGATGACTCACTGACACTGACGAACAAGCTCACCCTGGTGGTGTTCGCCGCCCAGAACGACCTGGCTCTGGCCCGCCGCAGCGGGGATCCCACCGTGCTGCCGCGCCTGATCGAGGAGCTGACCGGCCTGTACGCCACCCTGTCGCCCGACCAGGAGAACCGCTTCACCCTCGCCAGCACCCTGGCCGAGGTGCATCAGGAACAGGCCGCCCGCAGCCAGGATCCGGAGGAATTCCGCGCCGCGGCCTGGTACCTGCGGGAGGTCGTGGGGACCGACTCCCGGCGGATCGCCCCCATGCTCAGACCGTACTTCCCCGCCCTGCGCGCCTTCGCGCTGATCCGGCTGATCATGATCGAGCCCAGCCGGGACGCCGCCGATGAGGCCATCGCGGAGGTCCACCGGATCCTCGAAGGACCGCAGCCCACCCCCCGCGAGGAACTCCGGCTGCGGTATCAGCTCGGCCGGGCCCTGCTGCACGTGGCCCGCCACCTCGATGACCCGGACCTGCTCGACGTGTGCATCACCGAGCTGTCCCAGGTCCGCGAGATGTTCGCCCGGGGAAACGGCCTGCCGCACTCCGCCGACGCCCTGACCCAGCTCTCCGAAGCCCACTGGCTGCGCCGTGAGCGCGGCGGTCCGAGCGCCAAGGAGGACCGGGAGGCCGCCCTGGCCACCAGAAGCGAGGCGCTGGTCAGGCTGTCCGCCGACGTTCTCCTCCAACTCGGCTCCGAACACGGCCTGTCCGTCGCTCGCTTCGGGTCGGCACAGGCGCTGTGGCTGGCCTACTGGACCACCGTGTGTGACCGCCCGGCCGATGCGGTGCACGCGCTGGAACGGGGCCGGGCCCTGGTGTTGCGGGCCGCGGCCGCGTCCCGTGGCATTCCCGAACTCCTCGAAGCCCGGGGACACCCGGACCTGGCCCGGCAGTGGCGCGCCGAGGTCGCCGCGGACGCGCCCCAGCCCGATACCGCGGACCCGCTTCAGCCCGGCACCCCGGCCGCGCCGAGCGGTCAGTCCACCGGGCCGCAGATCCCGGGCACGCTGCGGCGCAGGGCACTGGAAGCGCTGGGCGCGGGCAGCGGCGCGGACGCCTGGAAACTGCTCGGCCCCCCGGACCTGCCGTCACTGACCGCCGGTCTCACCGCCGCCGGGGCCGATGCGCTCGTCTACCTCGTCCCCGGGCAGCGCCCCGGCATGCCCGGCTTCGCTCTGATCCTCCGCCCCGGCACCGGCGACGCGCGGCCCACCGTCCTGAAGCTGCCGCTCCTGACGCCCGGCAGCCCGCCACTGGAGCGCTACCTCGACGCCACCGCCCGGCGCTCCAGGGCAGCCGCCGACGCCCCGGCCGACGCGGGCCCGCAGATGGAGCGGGACGAACGGTGGGAAGCGTCGTTGCGCGACCTGTGCGACTGGGCCTGGCCCGCCGCGATGGGCCCCGTCCTGGCAGCCGTAGGCCCGCTCCACCGGCCGCCGCGGATCGTGCTGGTGCCGTGCGGGCCACTCGGCGCGGTCGCCTGGCACGCGGCCCGCACCCCGTACGGGACCGCCGGGCGCGAGCACCGGTACGCCTGCGAGGACGCGGTGCTCAGCTACGCGCCCTCCGGCGCCGAGTTCCTGCGGGCCGCGACCCGGGACCGGCTGCCCACCACCGCCGGGCAGGTGCTGGTCGCCGACCCCGAACTCAGCCTCGTATGGGCCGAGATCGAGGCGGAGGCGCTGCGCGCGGCCTGCTACCCCGACGGCCTCCGTTACGGCGAGTTCCCCACGGCCACCGTCGGCGACGCGCCGGGCACCCCCGAGGACATTCTCGCCGTCCTTCCCGGCGGCGGCTCCCCGGTCGCCGTCCTGCACATCTCCTGCCACGCCCTGGCCGGCCCGGATCCCACGCGTTCGGCACTGTGGCTCGCCGCCCCACCGGCCGGTCCCGAGGACGGCGGACGCCTGACCGTGGCCCGCATCCTGGACGGCGCCGCCACCGGGCAGCCCGACGCCGCGGGCCCGTTGGTGGTGCTCAGCGCCTGCGAGACGGACCTGAGCACCCGCGACCACGACGAGGCCCTGACTCTGTCCACCGCCCTGATCGCCCGCGGTGCGGCCGATGTCATCGGCTCGCGCTGGGCCGTCCACGACGCCACGACGGCCCTGATGATGGCCGTCTTCCACGACTTCGTCACCAGGCAGCGCCTCGCCCCGGTGGACGCCCTGCGCGCGGCCCAGCTCTGGATGCTCGACCCGAGGCGCGAGCCACCGCCCACCCTCCACGCCGAGCTGTGCGACGAAGCCGTCCGCACCGACCTCGACCGCATCCACCTCTGGGCCGCCTTCACCCATCAGGGCAACCCGGCGGCCCGGCGCGCGGGATGACGCCGATGGCAGGGGGCGCGGAACAGCAGGGTGCGGGCCGCCAGGCGGGAGGGGGCCACGACGGAGGCCGGCGGACTATCCGAGGAAGAGCGGGAATTTCGCGGACGGCTCGCCCAGTTCGGCCTGCTCCGCGTCGGTCGGGGCTCGCCGGCCGGTGCCGACCAGCAGTGCGCCCGTGTCGGACCACGACGCCGGGAACGCCGCCCCGGCGATCCGCTCCAGCATCTCGCGTGCCCCGGAGAGGCTCTCGGCGGGCGGTTCCGCCGCGCCCGGGAGGTGTGCGATCAGGTCGAGGTGGTGCAGGGTCCACTCCAGCACGTACACGGAGAGGTAGTCGGCCGCGGTGAACACCTCGTCGCGGGTGCTGACCCACAGGCCCGGGTCGGCGAGCTCGGCCGCGCGTCCGGCGGCGGAGCCGACGTCGTCGAGGTGGAACTTCAGCAGCCACGGCTTCTCGTACGCGGCGGCCATCCGGACGGTCAGCGCGTCGAGCGGGTCGTCGCCGGTCGGTGGCGTTTCGGCGACATCCCAGTAGGTCACCGCGTTGCGCGTCGGTTCCGTCTCGGCGGGCGTCACGAGGGTGATCAGGACGTCCTGGGCGTCGATGATCAGGTGGCACACCAGGTCCCGTACGAGCCAGCCGGCACAGCCGGACGGCCGGGCGAAGTCCTCGTCCGGGAGCTCGGCGACCGCCGTGCGCAACGCCGTCCACGAGCGTGAGAAGAGATCCACGGCCGCAAGCTAGCAGCGCGCGGCCCGCCCGGCGAGCGATTTCTCCCCCCGGCCACGAACGCTGAGTCCGGGCCCGCGAACGGGGGGCAGTGGTGCGTCGATGGGTTCCGCCGGGCCGGCCGCGTCCCGAGTCGTCGAGGCCGTCGGCCCCGGGCCGTCATGTGTCGTAGTGGCGGACGTCGTCGAGGTATTCGCGTGCCCGCGCCTGGACCAGCGGGGGCAGTTCACCGGCGGCCAGATCCGCGAAGGTGGTCTTCTCCAGCACCTGGCGCAGACTCGCCCGCACCGCGCGCCACACATCCGGGAGCACCGCCGCCGCTCCCGGGTACTCCAGACCGCTGAGGCCCACATCCCGTACGTTGGCCAGCGGGCCGTCCATGGCGCGGATCGCGTCGGCGAGGGTGATCTCCTTCGCCGGGCGCGCCAGCAGATATCCCCCTTCCGGACCCCGGACACTGCGCACCAGATGGGCCAGGCGCAGCTCCCGCAGGATGCCGAAGAGGAAACGCAGTGGAATGTCCTGCCGGGTCGCCACCTGCTCGGCGGTCAGGGGTGAGCCCTCCGCGGCCGCCAGTTCGGCCATCGCCCGGACGGCATAGTCCGACTTGGCTGTGATCCGCACCTGGGCAAGTTATCACGCACGTCCGTTTCATGAGCCGAGGCACCATACCGTCAGCTTGGGCACCGGCCTCCGGCCAAGTACTCACCGCCGTTCTGCCATCAGTTCACCAAGTTCATTGAATTGGTGCACTTAGCTGGCTACCGTACCGGTTGCGTGAGCGGGGCACCGGTTCTGCTCGGCCGCCGGTTCCCGGGAAGCAGGAGGTATCACATGGCATCGCCAGAGCCGTGTACGACGTCAGGGCCGTGTACGAGGACTGTCGCCATCGTGGGGGCGGGCGCCGCCGGTGCGCTGGTGGCGATCCAGCTCTGCGAGACCGCGGCACGCCGCCGTACCCCGTTCGAACTCCTGCTGATCGACCCGGCCCCGGAGGCGGGGCGCGGCATCGCCTATTCCACCCTTGACTCGCGCCACCGCCTCAATGTGCCGGCGGGCAAGATGAGCTGTTACCCCGACGACCCGGGACACTTCGTGCGGTGGCTGTGCCACCACGGTGAACCGGGCGTGCGCGGCGGCGACTTCGTGGAGCGCTACCGCTACGGCGCCTACCTCGCCGACACCCTCGGGCGAGCGATCATGGCGGCGCAGGGTGTCGTCACCGTCCGCAGGCTGCGCACCCGGGCCACCGGCTGCCGCTGGACCACCCTCCCCGGCGGGGACCCGACGGCCCGGCTGGAGCTCGCCGATGGCCGGACCGTCGACGCGCACCGTGTGGTGCTGGCGACCGGGCCGTCCCGTGCGAACGCCGAATGGGCGCCGGAGGCACTGCGCGGCAACGACCGCTTCATCGCCGACCCTTGGGCGCCGGGCGCCCTGGACGCCGCCCTCGGACAGGGCGACAAGGAGGATGTCCTCCTCGTCGGCACCGGGCTGACCTCGGTGGACATCGCCATGACGCTCGACCGCCCCGGCCGCACGGTGCACGCCGTCTCCCGTGGCGGAAGGCTGCCGCAGGCGCATGCGGTGGACCCGCTGCCCGCCGCCGCGTGTACGACACCACTGCATGGCCTGCCCCTGCCCGCGCTGCGCGCCGCGGTACGTCAGCACATCGGCCGCGTCATGCAAACCCACGGCGACTGGCGGCCCGCGGTGGACGGGCTGCGCCCGGTCACGGCCGAGATCTGGGCATCGATGTCCACCGAGGAGCGAGCCGAGTTCGTGGCACAGTACGGCTCCCTGTGGAACACCCACCGCCACCGTATGCCCCCGGCCACCGCGGAGGCGGTGGGGCGCATGCGCCGCACCCGGCGGATGCGGACGTACCAGGGGCGGCTCGCTGCCGCCTCGGCGCGGCCCGACGGCTCCCTGACGGTCTCCCTCACCACCGGCGACGGCCCGCGAACACTGCCGGTGGGCTGGGTGGTGGACTGTACGGGGCCGGGCCTGCGGCTGTCGGACACGGCCGACCCGCTGTGGCGGAGCCTGCTCGGCCAGGGCGCCGCGCTGCCCGGCCCGCTGAGCATGGGCGTGGCCACCGACGACGGACGGTTGCACGGCGCCGACGGCAGCAGCACCCGCCCGCTGTGGACCCTCGGCGCTCCCCGCCGTGGCGAGTTGTGGGAAACGACCGCCATCCCGGAGATCCGCGCCCAGGCCGCCACCATCGCCGAGGCGGTCCTCGACCCGTGGACGGCGCCCGCCCTCCCCGCCGGTGGCGGCCCTGTGCGGCGCCGGACACGCCGACCCACGGACGCATCGGGCTTCACCCTCAGCACGCACGCGGCCGCCGCCACCGCCTACCGCCTCGGGGTGGACCGGCTGCTGAAGGTCCGGGCCGGGGCCCCGCAGGCGCTCCGCCGCTCCGTGGCGCTCGACCCCGGATTCGCCCTCGCCCATGCCGCGCTCGCGCTCATCGGCCATGAGTGCGGGGCCGACGTGGACGTTTCCCGGGCCCTGGCCGATGCCCGGCGCGCGGTGCGCGAGCGGGCCGACGACTACGAGCGCTCCTTCGTGGACGTCGTCTCCCGCCGTGTCCTGCACACGCCCGCGGACGGTGACACCGCCCTCCTGCGCCACCTGGAGGAGTACCCGGGCGATGCGCTGGCGCTCGCCGTCGCGGTGCCCACCATCGCGTTCTCCGGTCTGCGCGATCTCGACGGCACTACCGCACTGCGCGTGGTCGAGCGGACCGCCCCGGCGCACGGGGGAAGCTGGTTCCACACGTCCCTGCTCGCCTTCATGCGCCAGGAGGAGGGGCGTTACGACGAGGCCGGAGCCCTGGCCGAGCAGGCGCTGGCCGCCGAGCCCGCCTCCGGACACGCGATGCACGCCCTGGCCCATGTGCACTATGAGCGCGGCGACCACGAGGCGGGCCGTGAGCGACTCGGACGATGGCTGGCCCACCAGGGCCGGGGCGGTACCCACCGCGCCCACTTCTCCTGGCACGCCGCCCTGCATGAACTCGCCCTCGAGGACACGGCGGCGGTGCGCCGCCGGTGGGCGGAGCAGCTGTCCCCCGGGAAGGTGGACGGGGTTCGCGCGCTGGTCGACTCCGGTTCGCTGCTGTGGCGAGCCCGGCTGGCGGGCGCGTGGCAGGGGCCGTTCCCGATTAGCGACGTTCTGGACACGGCTCCCGTGGACGTCCTGGAGCGTCCGGCCACCGCGTTCGTCGCCCTGCACGCCGCCATCGCCCTCACCGCCGCGGGCGACCTGCCGGGGCTGCGGCGGCTGCGGGTCCACGCCCTGCGCGCGGATGAGGTGCAGCGGAGTGTCATCGCCCCGTTGTGCGCGGCGTTCGAGGACATCCTCGAGGAGCGCTGGACCGAGGCGGCACGCGGTTTGGAGCGGCTGCTGCCACGGCTCCCCGGCGTCGGTGGCAGCGCGGCGCAGCGCGAGATCGTCGAGGAGACGCTGCTGTTCGCGCTGGTGTCCGCAGGGCGTTGCGATGCGGCCCGGGGCCGTCTGGAAGAGCGGCTGGACCGCCGTTCGTCCCCCCACGACCGGCGACGGCTGACCGCCCTCTCGTCCTGAACTCCCTCTCGTCCTGAGCCTCTTCATGTTCTGACCGCTCTCGCGTCCGGCTGTCGTCGTGTCCTGACCGCCGGGCGCCCCGGCCCCGGCCCGGCTGGTGAGGGGTATGACATCGGCGGGGATGACAGTGGACCAGACCACATCCGTCTGATGTCTTGACCGTGAACTGACAGACGGTATGGTCTAGACCTAGTGCGGGCGTAGATTCGCGACCGCCTTCGCGGCCCATGAAGCGTTCCGTGCAGCCACCCCCCACATCCCCCCCACATCCTGACCTTCGGTAAGGGCTTCCCGTCCGGCGTGGCGCCCTCACCGCTAAGGAGTTGGCATGAACATGAAACGCAGGGTGTCCGTTTTCGTCGGCGCGGGTATAGCGCCCCTGATCGCGCTGAGCCTCCCGGCGGGCGAGGCAAGCGCGCACGGCTACATCTCGAACCCGCCGAGCCGTCAGGCACAGTGCGCCGCCGGGACCGTGGCCTGTGGCGACATCAAGTACGAGCCGCAGAGCGTCGAAGGTCCCAAGGGGCTGACGAGCTGCAGCGGTGGCAATTCGCGGTTCGCCGAACTCGACGACGACAACAAGGGCTGGGCCGTCACGCCCGTCCCGTCCAGGGCGAGCTTCACCTGGAAACTGACCGCGCGTCACGCGACCAACACCTGGCAGTACTTCGTCGGCGGTCAGAAGATCGCGGAGGTCAACGACGGCGGGGCGCAGCCGGGCGAGACCGTCACCCACCAGGTCGACTTCGGCGGTCTGAAGGGCAAGCAGAAGGTTCTCGCGGTCTGGAACATCGCGGACACCTCCAACGCCTTCTACGCCTGCATCGATGTGAACGTCGGCGGCTGAACGTACGCCATTGAACGCCGGGCCGGTCGCCACCGAGGCGGCCGGCCTTCGCCGTGCGCACGGTGTATGCGCAGGGGCGGTGACGGGCGGGTCAGGGGCGCGGCCGGGTCGTGGCATGGGCGTCGGCGAAGTCCCAGACCACCGGCAGCAGTTGGTCGGGTGTCTCGGACTGGGGCATATGGCCGGTGCCGGACAGCAGCCGGAACTCCGCGTCCGGGACGGCCTGGGCGTACGCACGTCCGTAGTCGGCGTCCACGACCTGGTCGCTCGCGCCCCATGCCACGAGGGTCGGGTGGGCGACCTTGGTCAGGCGCTCGGCCAGGGTGGGATCGGCCATGGCGTGTGGGCCCGAGTACACCTGGAGCGTGGCGCGGTTGGCGGCCATGACCGCGCGCTGCGCCTCGGAGAGCGCGCTGGGGTCGAAGCGGAACTTCGAGGGGTCGTGGAAGGAGAGGCGGGACAGCTCGACGGGCGTCAGGCCGAAGGTGTCGGCGATCGGGTGGCCGGGGACGTGGATCCCGACCGCGTTGACGAGGGTGACGCTGCTGATCCGGTCGCTGCCCAGCGCCGCCAGTTCGGCGGCGATCCAGCCGCCGATGGAGTTGCCGACGACGGCCACGTCCCGCAGATCGAGTGCGTCGAGCAGTTGCGCGTAGACCTGGGCCAGGGTTTTGACGTCGGTCAGCCAGTCGGGGCGGGCGGTGCCGTCGAAGCCGGGGTGGACGGGGGAGAACACCCTGGCCGACCGCTGCTCGGCGAGGAGGCCGGCGAACGGGGCGACGGTCTGCGGGCCGCCGCCTCCGTGCAGGAGCAGGAAGGGATGCCCCTGCCGGCCGTGGAGGTCGACCGTGACATCGAGGGTGCCCTGGTCGAGTGTGAGGGTGTGGGTGGTGCGGGTCATGTTGGGTGCTCCTCAAGTGGGTTGTCTTCTAGGGGAGTTGGCCGGGCCCGGCCGTCAGGCGAAGTCGGTCGCGGGGACCGTGGCGTAGTGGCTCAAGGCCGCGACGGTCGCCTCCGGGAAACCCTGTTCATCGCCGCCTCCATCGTGAGAGCTGACTCTCATGAGAGTAGAGAGAGCGAGCCTCGTTATGCAAGTCCACTCTCACAATGAGGGTGTGTTGCTACGATGGAGGCTGGAGCGAACAGGAGGAGGGGTTCTGCGATGACTGCGCAGGCGGGCACCGGCCGCATCAACCAAAAACAGCGCACCCGCACGGCGATCGTGGCGGCGGCCCGCGAACTCATCGGCACGGGCGCCGAGGTGACCATGCCACTCGTGGCCCGCGCGGCACTGGTGTCGGAGGCCACCGCCTACCGGTACTTCCCCGACCTCCACTCGCTGATCAGCGAGGCGTTGGCGGGCGTCTGGCCGCCGCCCGCCGAGGCGCTCGCGCCGGTCGCGGACTCCGCCGACCCCGTCGAGCGCACCGCCTTCGCCTGCGAGTTCCTGCTCCGCGGCGTGCTCGCCCGCGAGGGGGCGGTACGGGCGATGATCGCGGCCACCATCACCAAGCCCGCCACCGCGACCGCGCGGCCCGGAATCCGTTTCGGGCTCATCGACCATGCGCTCCGGCCACTCGACGGCACCCTCGGGGCGACGGATCCGGAAGCGTTCGCCCAGCTCAAACGGGATCTCGCGGTGGCCGTGAGCGCCGAGGCGCTCTTCACCCTCATGGATCTGTGCGGGCTCGATCCGCAGGCCGCCGTGGCCAGCGCCGTGCGCACCGCGACCACCCTGACGCAGGCCGCGGTGCGCACGATCGAGTAGCGGTGCGGGGTGCTACCAGGCGCCACCGAGCGGCTACCGGCGTCCGTACGTAAGCCTCCGCAGCAGCTTCTCGGCGGGCCCCGGAAGCGAACGGCGCTGCAGGAGATAGGCCCCGGCCACCGTGGCGAGCCAGACCAGGGCGGCGCTCAGGCAAGCGGTGAGCGTCGGGCTGCCGGTGCGCTCTCCGAGCGCGAGGGCGAAGGGGGAGAGCAGCAGCACCCATGCGAGCGACTGGAACAGATAGCCGCTCAGCGACCGCTGGCCCAGGGCCGCAAGCGCCGCCACGGGGAGCTTCGGCCGCGCGTCCGAGCGGGCCTTCGACAGCCGCAGGGCGAGGAGCCCGAACAGCGCCACGTATCCGGGGCCGCCGAACTGGCCGCTCACTTCGTACAGCAACAGGAACGCGTCCGCGGTGGCGCCGTCGACATGCACGAATCCCGCGCTGACGAGGCCGATCGGCGCCCCGCCCGCGAAGGCGATGCCGAGGGCGATCACGGCGGTGCGGATCAGCAGGCGCCGGTGCCGGGCCGGGTCCTCCAGTACGCCCCGGCGCGCGGCCCACGCGCCCAGCCAGACGATCACGATGAACGGCACGACGGTCAGCGTGTGGATCGGCCACTCGCCGAGCCGGTCGGCCACGGACGCGGCGTAGTCGGGGGCCGAGAGCGAATCGACACCGTCCGTCGGCACGGCGGCGGACCCTGATGTGCTGTTCGTGGCGTGGTACACGGCGATGGCCGCCACAACGGCGACGTAGACCACCATCCAGCCCCATAGCCACAGCACGACGCGCTGCACCCGCTCACCGCGGCGCAGCAGCAACAGGGTGAAGAGGATGCCGACGATGCCGTAGGCCCCGAGGAAATCACCGAAGTTGAGCAGCGCGGCGTGCGCGAGACCGAAGGCGACGAGCCACGCGTTGCGCCTCAGCAGCACCGAGCGCGCCGCGCCGGGCCCGGTGCCCTGAGCGTCCTGCCTGCGGGTGAGCTGCACCAGCCCGTAGCCGAACATCACGGCGAACATCGGATAGGCGCGAGCGTGCACGAAGACGAACATGGCGAGGTTGAACCCGCGCTCCCAGCCGTGGGGGGACGCCTCGGCGCCCGGCTGGTTGCCGAAGGCGAACACCGCGGCGTTCGCGAGCGCGATGAACAACAGCATGGTGCCCCGGGCCAGGTCGGGCGCCAGGGCCCGTTCGGTCCGGCGCACAGGGCCCCGTGCGGGGCCCGGGGCATGGGACTGCGTTATGGCTGTCACCTGGAACTCTCTCCGTCCTGACATGAGGGCCCAAGGGGCAACGGGACATGAACGAGCCCTCGGCCCCGGCTTAGTATAAGCCATAATCTATATGCGGAAAACTAAGTAGCCGTGCGCCATGATGTACCTGGTGAGCAACCGAGGTACGAGAAGGAGAAGCGCCATGTCGGCCGACCAGGAGGAGGCGCCCGCCGAGCTGGCCCGCCTGTGGAGACTCCCGGTATCGGTCTCGGGCCTCGGCCGGCCCGCCGCGCTCGACACCGAGCGCGTGGTGCGTACGGGAGTGGAACTGGCGGACCGCGACGGGCTGCCGGGCGCGACGCTGCCGAAGATCGCGAAGGAGCTGGGCGTCTCCCCGATGTCCCTCTACCGCCACGTCGGATCCAAGGACGAGCTCCTCGTCCTCATGCGGGACCTGGCGCTCGGCGCTCCGCCCGACGTCGAGACCGCTCCCGACCGATGGCGTGCGGGGCTACGGCAGTGGACCGTCGCCCAGCGGCTGGTCAACCACGACCGGCCCTGGCTTCCCCGGCTCCCCATCGCGGGGCCGCCGATGGGACCCCATGAGATCGCGTGGATGGAAGCGGGCCTGAGCGCGCTGAGCGGCACGGAACTCGACTGGGCCGCCAAGGTCGGCAGTCTGACCCTGCTCAGCGGCTATGTGCGCCACGCCTCCCTGCTCGCCCAGGAACACGCGCAGGGCAGGAGCGAGACGGGCCTGAGTCAGGAGGAGACCGAACGGGCCTACGGCAGGACCCTGGCGCGGCTCATCACCCCGGACCGCTTTCCGCAGGTGGCGCTGCTTTTCTCCTCGGGCCTGTTCGAAGCGGCGCCCGATGGCGCGTACGACGACCCGGCGACCGACCACGACTTCGTCTTCGGCCTCGAACGCGTCCTCGACGGGATCGCCGTGGCCGTCGACCGTGCGCGGACGGCGACGGGGGAGCGGGCGGCGACGGGGGAGGGGGCGGCGCCGTAACGCGGGGGCTCGCGCAGCTCCCCGGCTCGGGCCCGGCGGCCCGGACGGAGCGTCGTCAGGTGGGTGGCGGAGCAGGTCACCTCGGTGTCGGGGCAGCGGCATGCCCCCTCGCCCGCCCTCGCCGGGCGACGATCGCGTTCACGGTCTTGCCGCCCGGCTCCTCGCTGACGGCGGTGGCGGTGGCCATGTCGCAGATCATCGCCCAGCCGAATCCGCCGCCCTCCCCGCGGACATCCGGAGTGCGCCGCTGGGGCGGTACGTGACTGGCATCACCGACGGCGATGGCGATGGCATCAGGGTGCGCCGACAGGCGCAGCGAACAGAACTGGCCGCCCGAGTGCCGTACGGCATTGGTGACAAGCTCCGAGACGACCAGCACCACCGCCTCGGCGGCGCCCTGATCGGGCGCCGGATGCAGGCTTTCCAGGAAGGTGCCGGTGAGATGCCGTGCGTGCGAGGCTGCTTCGGGGCGGCACTCCAGGGTTGCCCGCAGCGCGGACGGCGGGGTAGCCGTCCGCTGGGCCGTGGCGGTGTGCATGACGCTCACCTCATTTCATCGGGTGCGTTTCGCGCGGTTTTGACGATGCAGACGCGCTTACCCGATGCGACGCTTCCGAAAAGGGGTGTCCTCAGGATCCCTTTCCATAGGTGCGCGGTGCGGAGGTGGACGGCGGCAGATCGCCGTTGAAGCGGGTGTCCACGTAATCGGCGAACTGGAAGCGGCGCGGGGTGAGCTTCAGCTTCGCGAAGGTATCCGCGATCTCCTGCTCGGAGGCGACTGCGGGCTTGTCGACCGCGACGTACACCCGGGTGCCGTTGGTCCGCTTCACGGAGTCCAGCGCCACCTGGTACGGCAGCCCGGTCTCCTTGCCCCACACCTTGGCCCACGCCTCGGGGTGCTTGTAGACCCAGTCCTGGGCCCGCCGCAGCCGCCCGAGATAGTCCTTGATGACCTTCGCCTTCTTCTTGTCCCCGAGGGAGGAGGGGTTGGCGACCTGGAAGTTGAGGCCGTTGACCACGCCCTTGCCCGTGGTGAGGACCCGCCCGTCCGACTGGCGCAGCGCCTGGGAGGTGTACGGGTCCCAGACGGCCCAGGCGTCCACCTTGCCGCGGGTGAAGGCGGCCAGGGCGTCGGCGGGCTGCAGGAACTTGACCTGCACGTCCTTGATCGAGAGCCCGGCCTTGGCGAGCGAGGCGACCAGTTGGTAGTGGGCCGAACTGCCCTGAGCGACCGCTACCGACTTGCCCTTGAGGTCGGTGGTCTTCTTCAGCGGCGACCCCTTCTTGACCACGATCGCCTCGCCGTCGGCCGTACCGCGCTTGGCGGCCACGACCTTGATGTCGGACTTGGCGGCCGCGGCGAAGACGGGCGGGGTGTTGCCCACCCCGCCGATGTCCACGGCCTTGGCCCCCACGGCCTCCAGGATCGGCGGGCCGGAGGTGAACGTCGACCACTTGATCTTGTAGGGAAGGTTGTCGAGCTGCCCGGCGGCGCGCAGCACCGCCTCGTCGTTGCCCTTCTGGTCCCCGACGTTGAGGGTCACATCGCCCTTGCCGTCGGTGCTGCCGGAGGAGCCGGAGCCGTTGTGCGGCGTCGAGCTGACGCATGCGGACAGCAGCAGGGCGAGGGGGAGGGACAGGGCGGGGAGGATGCGCCGTCTCATGTCAGCAGGGTCCGTTCGGGATGGTCGGGAAGTGCGGGTAGTACGAGAAGTGCGGGGAGATCGCGAGAGGGCGCGATCGGTTGCAGACGTGGGGGCGGTACGGGGGAAACCAAGCAACCCTCAGGCGACCTTGTGGACGGCCGGCTCGGGCGCCTTCACACCCAGCCGGTCCAGAAGCTCGGTGCGCAGCTCGGCGAGGAGCGGATCGGCGATGTCGCGCGGCCGGTCCCGGTCCACCCGGATCTGATGCGCGATGACGCCCCCGTCCATCACCAGGACGCGATCGGCGAGCAGCAGGGCCTCCTCCACGTCATGCGTGACCAGCAGCACCGCGCAGCCGCGCCGCTGCCACAACTCGGCGACCAGCTGCTGGGCCGTGATCCGGGTGAGCGCGTCCAGCGCGCCGAACGGCTCGTCCAGCAGCAGCAGATCGGGCTCGCGCACCAGCGCACGGGCGAGCGAGGCGCGCTGGGCCTCACCGCCGGAGAGGGTCTTGGGCCAGGCGTCGACGCGGTGGCCGAGGCCGACCTCCTTCAGTGCCTGCTCGGCCACGGCCCGCCCCGGGCGGCCGGGCAGCCCGAGCAGCACATTGCGCCAGACCCGCTTCCAGGGCATCAGCCGTGGCGCCTGGAAGGCGACGGCCTTGCGGCGCGGCACCAGCACCTCGCCCTCGATCTCCCGGTCGAGCCCGGCGAGCACCCGCAGCAGCGTGGACTTGCCGCAGCCGCTGCGACCGAGCAGCACCACGAACTCGCCTGCCTCGACGTCGAGTTGGAGGTTGTCGATGACCGGGCGGCCGTCGAACGAGCGAGTCAGCGAGCGAACCCGCACCGCCGCATCGCCGCTCTCGCCCCCAGCCTTCCCCTTCTCCAACTCCTTCTCCAGGGAGTTCACTTGCCGGTGAAGTTCGGTCGCCATTGCAGCAGCAGCCTCTCCAGAGTGCGGACGATGAAATCGGCGAGCAGGCCGAGGGCGGCGTAGACGATCAGGCAGACGACGATCACATCGGTCTGGAAGAACTCCCGCGCGCGGTTGAGCAGAAAGCCGATCCCGTCATCGGCGTTGATGGTCTCGCCGAAGACCAGCGCCAGCCAGGCGGTGGCGAGCGAGTAGCGCAGCCCGGTCATCGCGCCGGGGAGCGCCCCGGGCAGCACCACATGGCGGATCAGCCCCCAGCGGCCGAGCCCCAGGGCGGTCCCGGCCTCGATGAGCTGGGCGTCCACGCCCCGGATGCCCGCGTAGACGTTCAGATAGAGATGGAAGGTGACGCCCAGTGCGATGAGCGCGATCTTCGGGGCCTCGCCGATGCCCATCCAGATGATGAACAGCGGGATCATGCCGACCCAGGGGATGCTGCGCAGCATCTGCACGCTCGCGTCGACGAGGTCCTCGCCGAGCCGGGAGAGCCCGGAGATCAGCGCGAGCGCGACGCCGATCACCCCGCCGATCACCAGTCCGATCAGCACCCGTTGCACCGACACCAGCATGGCGTGCGGGAGGGTGCCGTCCTTGAGCAGGTCGGAGGCGGTACCGGCGATGGTGCCGGGCGAGGCCAGGATGTCGGAGGGCAACACACCGGTGGCGCTGGACACTTGCCAGAGCACCAGCAGCAGAAGGGGTCCGGTCGTGCGGCGCAGCCAGCGCGGCACGGGGCGGCGGCGCGCGGAGAGCGGCACGACCGGTTCGAGAACCGGGGACATGGGGGCTCCACAAAAGGGGTACGCCTCGATGCCCGTAGGCCACGACGGTCAGCGTGGTACGGCGGAACGAGACAGCGGCGAGCGGGAGGAGTGGGGAGGGAGAAGAAAGGTCAGCGGAGGCCGGGACACGCGGCGGACGCCACCCGCAGCAGGTCGATATGACCGCGCGTGGTGAGCAGGGCTGACGTAGACATGCCCTTGAAGTTAGCGACGGTGTCCGGAACCGGTCAACGGTGTCTTGCCCCTCGGACCTTTGTTGCGGGAGTTTTACGCGGCGGCGTACCAGGATGGCTCCATGAGCACATTCCGTACCCACACCATCAACGTCACCACCGGCTCCACCGAGACCGTCGCCGACCTCACCGCCGACTGCCAGGCGTATCTACGGGAGGTGGCGGGCGGCGGCGACGGCCTGCTCAACATCTTCGTCCCGCATGCCACGGCCGGGATCGCGATCCTGGAGACGGGCGCCGGCAGCGACACCGATCTGCTCCTCGCACTGCGCGATCTGCTCCCCGCCGACGACCGCTGGCGCCACCGCCACGGCAGCCCCGGCCACGGCCGTGACCACGTCCTCCCCGCCCTCGTACCCCCACACGCCACCCTCCCGGTCATCGGCGGCGGGCTGGCGCTGGGCACCTGGCAGTCGGTGTGCCTGGTCGATACGAACGTCGACAACCCGGACCGCCAGGTCCGGCTGAGCTTCCTGGGCTGAACAGCCCTGTCCGGATGCCGCCTCGGCGTGATGGAGGGGCCCGCGGATGGCCGGGATAGTCTGGGCCGGTCAGCGAAGATCGCACATAGGCGGAGCACATGACAGACATCATGGAGACAGCGGCGCGCACGGTGTTCGAGCGCTACGACCTCGACGGCGACGGTCTGGTCACCGCGGATGAATTCCGGCAGGTCGTCGCGGAGCTGGAGGGCCAGGAGATCACCGCGGCGGCGGCCCAGGCGCTGATCGACTCGCTCGACACCAACGGCGATCGCCAGATGTCCTTCGAGGAGTTCTGGGCGGCCATGAACCGCTGACACTGCTGCCTCCGGCACGTGAGCGTGCCGGAGGCGACGGGGGTCACTCCCGTAGGCCCGCCAGTTCCACTGCCCGGCGACGCAGGGCGAACGCGGCGGGGACGACCGACGAGATCACGCTGAGTACCGCGCAGGCGCCGACGACAGTGCCGATGGCCGTCCAGGGGATGTCGATCGTGGCCCACACCGACAGCAGCGCCAGAGCACTCCACATGCCCACCAGGTTGAGCCCGGCGACCAGGAGGCCCAGGACCGCGCCGACCGTGACCACCATCAGCGCCTCGGCTCCCACCAGCCGCAGCACCTGCCACGTGGTGGCTCCGGCCAGGCGCAGCACGGCCAGGTCGCGGATGCGGTCGGACGTCGCCATGACCATGGTGTTGGCCAGGGAGATGCCCGTGTAGAGGAGGGCGATGCCAAGGACCAGGAGCAAGCCGAGCCGGGTCGTCCGGTTCGTGGTCTCGGGGTAACTCGCCTTCAGCCATTGGTCTTTGGTGAGGACGTGTCCGCCGGTGGTGTGCACCGCGGCGCGCAGCCCGGTGGCCGCGGCGTGCGCGTCGGCACCGCGGGTGAGGGCGACGTCGATCCGGTCGACGGTAGCGCCCGGGGCGTTGCGCGGGGTGACGTAGACCCCGTTGTTGCCGGTGCCGATGGCCATCACCGCCGCGATCCGCAGCGACCTCTTCGTGCCGTTGCCGAGCCACACCCGCACATGCTCGCCCACGGTGTGCCGCTGCCACTCCTCGTTGACGATGATCGAGTCGTCATCGAGATCGCTTGTCTTTCCGGCGTTGATGGGCAGCCGGGTCGTGGCGGCGAGCGGGCCGGGGTCTGCGGCACGGGCGTCGGACGTGACGAGCGACGTACCGTCCTCCAGGACATGGACGGCGCTCGAAGAGGTCGCGGACACCTCGACGCCGGGCACCTCGCGCAGCTTTCGCACCGTTGCCGTATCGAAGCCCGCCCCGTCGGCGGGGGTGATGACGAATGCGGCGGCCATCTGCTGACGGGTCTCGGTGGCCCTGGCCCGGTTCAGTGTCGCGGTGGCGCCCAGAAGTGAACCGGCGAGGGCGACCGTGACCAGTACGGGTGCCGCGACGGCGGCCGTGCGGCGTACACCGGCGGCGGCGTTCTCCCGCACCAGCATGCCGCCGGCACCGGGCAGCCGGGCCGGGAGCCAGGCGATCAGCCGGGTCAGTGGTCGTACCGCCACCGGCGCGAGCAGCGCGACCGCCGTGATCAGCAGCATCGGCCGGCTCACGTAGGTCTTCCGATGCAGCAGCTCACCCGGGTCCGTGACCAGGGCCAAGCACAGGGTCACGGTGGCGGTCACCAGCAGGGCCAGGCCGGACAGCCGGCGCCCCCGGGTCATCGTCCCGTTGTCCACGGACGCCTCGCGCAGTGTCTGTGCGGGGCCGGTGCGGCCGGCTCGCCAGGACGCGGCTGCCGCGCCGCACAGCGCGATGAGCAGCCCCGTCCAGAAGGCCATGTGGTACGGCCAGGTGTGGTCGCCGATGGTGAACCAGCTCGGCGCGAGACCACCGTCGACCACCCAATCGGCCAGCCGCGGCGCACCGTACGCGCCGATCAGACAGCCGGTGGCCGAGGCGAGCACGCCGACCACGAGGGCTTCGGCGAAGACCATCCGGCGGATCTGGCCCGGCGTCGCTCCCGCCGTGCGCAGCAGCCCGAGCTCCCGGCGCCGCTGGGCGACCGCGAACGCGAAGGTGGAGGCCACCACGAACACCGACACGAAGGCGCTGACACCGCCGGCCGTGCCGAACATGGCGTTCATCGCGGTGAGGGCCTCCCTGTCCCGGTCCGGGGCGGGTTCGGCGTAGCGGCGTCCCTCCCCGGTGAGGACCCGGACGCCGTCGTTGCCGCGCACGGCCTCGCGTACGGCTGCCGGGTCGGCGTCCACGACGAACTGTGGGGAGACCGGCGACAGTTGGGCTGCGCGTGCGTCGGTGTAGAAGACGGCGTTCTCGAAGTCGCGCCTCGCGACGGTTCCGACGACATGTACGGTGCCGCGATCGGTCCGTACGCGCTCGCCCGGTTTCGCCCAGGCTCCGCTGACCACGACCTCGTCGGCCGCGCGGGGCGGGCGTCCGGCATCGATCCGGTACGGGGTGAAGGCGGCGGTCGACCAGGGATGCCCCACCAGGTCCTTTGGCCCGCCCCGCGCGTGTACGGTGAAGGACCGGTCCGCGACGACGGCGCCGAGCCTTCTCAGCTTCGCGACGGTCTCGGCGGGCACGGCGCGCGGGTGTGCCAGCTTCTGGACCCGGACGCCGACCGAGGTGGGCACCCGCAGGGTGTCGGCTCCTTTGACCACGACCGGTGCGGCGGCGAACCGCTCGGGTGCACGGTCGGGTGCGTCCAGTGACGAGGCGAGCGCCAGGCCCATCACCGCGGTCAGCGCGACGCCGAGCGAGAGGGCGACGAAGCTGCCGACACAGGTGATCCAGCGAGTGCGCAAGGTGCCCAGGGCGACGCTCAGCACGGCACGGCCTCCAACGTGGCCATGCGCGCGGCGATGGTGTCGGCGCCGGCCCCGGCCAACTCGCCGCTCACCCGTCCGTCGACGAGGAAGAGCACACGGTCGGCGTAGGAGGCGGCCACCGGGTCATGCGTGACCATGATGATCGTCTGGCCCTCGCTGTCGACCATGCCGCGCAGCAAGGTCAGCACCTCACGGCCGGTCCGCGAGTCGAGGGCACCGGTTGGTTCGTCGCCGAAGAGCACATCGGGCCGGGTGATCAGAGCGCGGGCCAGGGCGACGCGCTGCTGCTGGCCGCCGGACAGCTCCGCCGGCCGGTGCCGCGCCCGTTCGCCGAGCCCGACCTGCTGGAGCACCTCACGTACCCGGGCCGTGGAGGGGCGGTGGCCGGCGAGGCGCAGGGGCAGGGTCACGTTCTGCTCGGCGGTCAGGGACGGCAGCAGGTTGAACGCCTGGAACACGAACCCGATGCGCCGGCGGCGCAGCAGGGTCAGCTTGGTCTCGCTCAGCGTCGTCAGCTCGGTCCCGCACAGGGTGACCGATCCCGATGTGGGGCGGTCCAGCCCCGCGGCACACTGCATCAGGGTCGACTTGCCCGAGCCGGACGGGCCCATGACGGCGGTGAACGTTCCCCGGGGGAACGAAAGCGAGACCTGGTCGAGCGCCGTCACCGCGCCGTCGCCGTTGACGTAGCGTCTGCTGACGGAGCACATCTGGATCGCCTCATCGTTCATGGCCCTTTCTCCTTCTGTTCGGTGACTCCACGAAACCGGGTGCGGGCACCACGACGCAGTACGGCAGAAGCGAGTCCTGGGGTAGGGCCAGGCATACCCCCGATGGTCTGCCTGGCCCGATGGCACCGGCGGAGCGGGACTTCTACGGTGACCTCCATGCATCCGCGGAATGTGTGGCAAGCCATGTCCAGGCCGGGCTTCCTGCTGTCCTCGTGGCCGTGGCGCTCCGCCGGATACCTGCTCACCGGAGCGGTGACCGGTGCCGTCGCCCTCGTGGTGATCGGGGCCATGGCGGCGGCCGGAGTCGTTCTCGCCATCGCGCTGGTGGGGCTCCCGCTGCTCGTTCTCGCGGCCCTCGCCGGTATCCCGGTGGCCTGGGTGGAACGGCACAGGATGCGCCTGATCGACCCGGGTCCGGCTGTCGACCAGCACCGGGCGCCCACTGCCCATGGCCTGTGGGCCTGGCTGACGACGCGCATGAGGGAGCAGGCGACGTGGCGGGAGCTGGGCCATGCCCTGCTGTTCGCCGGGCTGCTGTGGCCGGTCGACGCGCTCGTCGTCGCGGTTGCCCTGCTCGCCCCGCTGTCCATGGTCGCAACGCCGCTGCTGATGTTCACGGTCGGTGGCGGTGAGGAGGTGAAGGTGCTCAAGCAGTGGACCGTCACCACCTGGCCGGCGGCCTTCGCAACAGCCGCGCTCGGGGTGGTGATCATGGGGCTGTGCGCCTATGTCCTGGGGGTGGTGGCCGGTGCCCGGGCCGCACTGACGCGGGTGCTGATCGCTTCGCGCGAGGTCGACCTGGGCACGCGGGTTGTTGAGTTGACCCGCTCCCGCCTTCGGCTGGTGGACGCCTTCGAGGCGGAACGTCGCCGCATCGAGCGCGATCTGCACGACGGGGCGCAGCAACGGCTGGTGGTGCTGACGATGACGCTCGGTCTGGCCCGTTTGGACGCACCTCCCGGGCCAGTCGCCGATCAGCTCGCGAAGGCTCACGAGGAGGCGGACAAGGCCCTCGCGGAGCTGCGCGAACTCATCCACGGCATCCACCCCAAGGTCCTCTCGGACCACGGCCTCCCCGCGGCCGTCGCCGACGCCGCGGACCGCTCCGCGATTCCCGTGGACGTGGAGCTGGCCCTGCCCGGGCGGTTGCCCCAAGCGGTCGAGGCCGCCGCGTACTTCGTCGTGTGCGAGGCCCTCACCAACATCGCCAGGCACAGCGGGGCGAGCCGCGCGGAGGTGAGCGGGAGACACCGGGACGGACGACTCTTCCTCCACGTGCGCGACAACGGCCGGGGCGGTGCGGACGCCGGCGCCGGAACCGGTCTGACCGGACTCGCGGACCGGGTTTCGGCGCTGAATGGCAGAATTTCCCTGTCCAGTCCGCCGGGCGGACCGACCCTGTTGCGTGTGGAGTTCCCTTGCGTACGGACCGACCGCTCCGCGTAGTACTGGCCGAGGACAGCGTGCTGCTGAGAGAGGGGCTCATCGGCCTGCTCAGCCGCTGCGGGCATGACGTCGTCGCGGCCGTCGGTGACGCTCCCGCGCTGCTCGCCGCGGTCGAAGAGCACGTTCCCGACATCGTCCTGACGGATGTGCGCATGCCCCCGGGGTTCCAGGACGAGGGACTGCACGCGGCGGTGCGGCTGCGCGAGAAGCGGCCCACGCTGCCCGTCCTGGTCCTCAGCCAGTATGTGCAGCGGACGTACGCCTCGGAACTGCTGGACTCCGGTGACGGCTCGGGCGTCGGCTACTTGCTGAAGGACCGGGTCGGGCAGGTGGAGGATTTCGTGGACGCCCTGTGCGAGGTCGCGGACGGTGGCACCGTCGTGGACCCCGAAGTGGTGCGCCGGCTGCTGCGCCGACACCGCGATCCGCTGGACCGGCTCACCGCGCGGGAGCGGGAGGTGCTGGGGCTGATCGCCGAGGGCAAGTCGAACGGTGCCATCGCCCGGGAACTGGTGGTGTCCGAGGCTGCGGTGGGCAAGCACATCAGCAGCATCCTCACCAAGCTGGACCTTCCCCCAGCGGACGAGACACATCGCAGGGTGCTGGCAGTGCTCGCCTACCTGCGGGCGTGACGCGGGGGACGACCGGAAGGACCGGTCCGGCTATCACTTGCCGGTGAGTTTCTCCATCACCTCGTAGACCTGTTCCGGGGTGAGCGGGCCGACGGGGAGTGGCCGGCGGACGGCCTCGGTGCGCAGTCCGTCGAGGAGGAAGGCGATATTGCGGCGCCAGGCGTCAGGGGCCGTGCGGGGGGTGGCTCGGGCCAGCACGGAGTTGGAGCCGAGGACGAACACCAGGTCCTCGGTGGTGAAGTCGCGGCGTAGCGCACCCGCGTCCTGGGCCCGTTCGATGATGCGCTTGGCGGCGTCCAGCGTCCGGCCGCAGACGGCCATGAGGCGCTCGGCGCCCGGGTAGCGGCCCCCGACCACATCGGCGACCGCCGGATCGACGGCCTGCATCCGGCAGAGCTGCTCGATGTAGTACGCGAACCCCTCCCAGGCGTCCTCGCGGGACAAGGCCCGCTCGGCGATCTCCTCCAGGCGCTCGGCCGCCAGGTCCGTCACCACCTCGTCGATGAGCGCCTCGCGAGTGCCGAAGAGGTTGTAGAGCGTTCCGTGGCTCACCCCGGCCCGCCGGGCGATCTCCTTCAGCGGTACGTGGAGGCCGCGTTCCTGGAACAGCTCGGCGGCGGCTGCCCGCAGCTTCTCCGCGTTTCGTTGTGCGTCGGCCCGCATCCGGTCGTTCCTCCTGGTCCTGGCGTGGCGTCCTTCATGGTCGCATTCTCCCGCGGGACTAACTTGACCCTGCGGTCAAGTTTCATGTTACCGTCGACGGCATAAGTTGACCCAATGGTCAAGTTAGCTGATCCAGAGCTGATCCAGAGCTGATCCAAAGGAGAGCCCCCATGTCCAAAGTGATCGCCGTCTTCGGGGCCGGTACCGGTCTCGGTGTGTCCGTGGCCTGCCGGTTCGGGCGCGAAGGCTTCCGGGTCGCCCTGGTGGCGCGCCGCAAGGACCGCCTGGACGGGCTTGTCGAGCGGCTTGCCGGCGAAGGCATCGAGGCGGCCGCCTTCTCCGCCGATCTGTCGAAGCCCGCCGAGGTGCCCGCCCTGATCGCGGCCATCCGCGACCGCTTCGGCCGGATCGACGCCATCGAATACGGGCCGATCAGCGGTGACCAGGGCTTCACCGCCGCCACTCAGCTGAATACGGCCACCTTGGAGGGGCTGATGCCGCTGCTCCTGTTCACCCCGGTGGAGGTGGTCCGCGCCGTGCTGCCGGAGTGGACCGAGCGCGGCGACGGCGCCTTCCTGCTGACCCAGGGCTACTCGGCGGCGCAGCCGATACCCCACCTCAGCGGCGTGGGCCCGGTGATGGCCGCTACCCGCAACTACCTGTACTCGCTCAATGGTGAGCTCGCCGACACCGGTGTCTACGCGGGTACCCTCACGATCGGGGCCCTGATCGAGCGCAGCGAGATGGCGGAGTTGGCCGTGGCCAACGTCGACGCGTTCGCGAACTTCCCGGTCGCCGACCCGGACGACCTCGCCGAGTACTACTGGGACATGTACACCAAGCGCGACCGCGTCGAGCAGTTCCACCCCGAGCCCCCGGCCGCGCAGGCCACCGCCGGGTGACCCGCGGGGCCAGGGACTCGGGCGGTGCGGCTACGCCCAGCAGCCGTTGACCGTGGCGGCGAGGCCGTCGAGGGTGTCCTTGGTGGCGGCCGGGTCGGCGGAGGACTGGTTCTCGATGAAGGAGAAGACCTTCCACCGGCCGTCCGCCGCCTTGGTCAGGCCGCTCAGGGCGATGGCGCCGGTCAGGGTGCCCGTCTTGGCCTTGACCTGGCCGACGGCGCACTGGGAGTCCGGGGTGTCGAAGCGGCCCCACTCGGGCCCCAGGGTGCTGCCCGCCTCGCCCGACACCGGCAGGCCCTCGTCGATGGAGCGCAGCAGGCCGCTGTAGCGCGGATCGGTGAGCAGATCGAGGATGTCCGCGACGGTCCGCGCCGGGATGCGGTCCGCGCGGGACAGGCCGCTGCCGTCGTAGATCTCGAAGTTCTCCATCGAGACGCCGTAGTGCCGGCTGAGGACGTCCCGCACCACGGCCGTGCCGTCCTCGTAGGTGGCGGGCTTACCGGCGGCGATCGCGGTCATGCGCAGCATCGTCTCGGCGATGTCGTTGTCGCTCGTCTTGAGCATCTTCTTGACCGTCTCGGCCAGCGTCGGGGACAGATGCCATCCCACCGGCACGTCCGTGGCCGACGCCGTGCCGCGGGTGACCTCACCATCGACGGTGACACCCTGATCGGCGAGTTGCTTGGCGAAGACCTTCCCCGCGTCGATGGAAGTGTCCGCGGACAGCTTTCCGTCCACCACCAGGGAGCGCACCGGCGAGACCTGGTCGTCGTAGTACGAGTCGTTCCAGCCGTTGGCGAGGGTCGGCTCGGCGAAGAGGCTGTCGTCGATACGGATCTTCACCGAGCCCAGGCCCGCGCTCTTGACCCCGGCGGCGGCGGACTTGGCGAGCTCGGTGACGTCGGCGGTGGTCAGCAGCCGGTCGCCGCCGCCTATGAGGGTGAGCGTGCCATCGCCGTAGACCACCTTGGTGGTGAACCGGTGCTCGGGGCCGAGCACCGTCAGCGCGGCCGTGGCGGTGGCCAGCTTGGCGTTGGACGCGGGCATCAGCGCGGTGTCGGCGTCATGTCCCCAGATCACCTTGTCGGACGCGGAGTCCAGCACGATGCCGCTGAAGGTGCCGCCGAGGTTCGGGTTCTGGGCGCGGGTGTTGAGGTTGTCCGCGATCTTCTGCTCGGCGGGGTCGAGCCCGTCGGCGGCCACGGACTGGGCGGTCGTCGCGGTGCTCTTGGTGCTCTTGTCGGCGGCGAGCGCCGACGGAGCGGACAGCAACGCACCGGTGACCGGGACGGCGGCGATGATGAACGCGCGGCGGACCGCGAGGCTCATGGGCTTGGCTTTGCGATGACGCCCACTGGACGAGTTCGCGCTGGACATGTGGGGGCTCCGCGGGCGCGTAGAAGGGGTAACGGGGGTACGGCGAAGTAAACACTTTAACCGGAACTGATCAGTTTCATTCCGCCGGGCGGTGGACATGTGGTGAAGCCACTAAGACTTATCGCGACCACCGTTGAGAACGATCGCCTCGCTGTCCGTATCCATCGGCGTCGCGCTGTGCCCTCCGCCCCGGGACGGGGGTGATGGGGGCGCGGCCCGATGTGGCCGAGGGCAACACGTCCCCGGCGTATGAAGACTGCCGATGAGGGGCGAAGGATGAGGAACAAGAAGAGACACAAGCGATCCAGGGTCATCGGGCTGACCGTGGTCGGAGTGACCGCACTGGCCGTGGGCGGCGGGGCGCTCCTGATGACCGACAACGATGCTTCCGCCGCCCGCCGATCGGCCGGGCAGCAGGCTCCGGCGCGGGCGGCGATGACCGTCAAGTGCCCTGATGCCGCGACCCGGCTGTCGAGTGTGCCGCAGCAGGCGCGGCCCACCGTGGACAAGGAACTGGCGACGATGGACAGCCAGGTCGCCGACGCCTACCAGCAGCTTGCCACGCGCGGCGCGAGCGCCGACCAGGACTGGGTGCGTACCCGGGTGCTGGAGCCGCTGACCGCCCAGCGGCGTGGCGCGCTGAACCGCATCGGGAAGGAGATCGGGCGCGTGGCGAGCCGCCCGTCCGGCCTGGACACGCTGGCGTCCTGCACCGTGCAGCAAGCGGCCCCGGCCGCCGCACCGGCGGGCGCCACCTCCGCACCGGCGGGCGCCACCCCCGCCGCGGGAACGGCCGCCCCCGCCGCTCCGGCCGCGGGTGGCCAGGCGCAGTCCGGCCCGGTGAAGGCGGACTTCGTGGACATCCGCAGGGTGCGGCCGAACGTCAAGAACCCCCGTACACGGGGCAACGCCTCCCGCGGCACCTTCTCATCGCGCTGCGGACGCAATGAGAACAAGCACTTCAACTCGGACAACGTGATCGTCGCCCCCGGTGTGAGCAACGGCGCCCACCATATGCACGACTACGTCGGCAACCGCGACACCGACGCCTTCTCCACCAACGACGGCCTCGCCGCCGCCGGGACCACCTGCACCAACGGCGACCGCTCCACCCACTACTGGCCGGTTCTGCGGCAACAGGACGGGACGAAGGAGGCCGACGCCGACCAGCCCGGCGGCGGCACCGAGGGCAATGTGGGGCGGATCCTGCGCCCGGAGACCGCGTCGATCAGCTTCCGTGGCAGCGCGGTGTCCAAGGTCGTCGAGATGCCCAAGTTCCTGCGCATCATCACCGGCGACGCCAAGGCGTTCACCAACGGCACGGCCAATGCCAACGCCTCCTGGAGCTGCACCGGATTCGAGAACCGGCAGTTGAAGGACAAGTACCCGCTCTGCCCGAAGGGCAGCAAGGTGGTCCGTACCTTCAAGTTCCAGAGCTGCTGGGACGGCAAGAACGCCGACAGCGCGAACCACCGCACCCATGTGGCCTTCGCGGACGCCAAGGGCGCGTGCGCCAAGGGGTTCAAGGCCATCCCGCAGCTGATCCAGCGGATCACCTACAAGGTGGCGCCCGGTTCGCTCTTCGCGGTCGACAGCTTCCCCGAGCAGCTGCACAAGCCGGTGACCGACCACGGCGACTTCATCAACGTGATGTCCAACTCGCTGATGAAGAAGGCCGTGAAGTGCATCAACACCGGGCGTAAGTGCGGCTGACCGCCGCTCCTACGGCCCGGTGCCCCGGCCGGATGGCCATCCGGCCGGGGCACCACCCGCGTGGAAAGCGGGCCGTGGATCACTCCCGCGATCTGTCCTGGGATCAGTCCTGCGGTGTGCCCTTGGGCAGCTGGCGCCAGGTCACCTTGGTGTGGGACCGGAAGGCCCAGTCGAGCATCTTCTTCGCGTCCGGGTAGCGCTTGGGAGCGTTGAGGATCACGCCCACGACGGTGCGTCCGTCACGCTTCGCGGCGAAGACGAGACACCTGCCGGGCGCGGTGCCGGTGCCCGTCTTGATGCCGATCGCGCCGCTGTACGAGCCCAGCAGCCTGTTGGTGTTGTTCCAGTAGTACGTCCTGGTCCTGCCGTTGGCGGCCGGGGCCTTCTGGATGGTGTCGACCGACTTGACGACCGTGCCGAGGGTGGAGTTGCCCAGCGCGTGCCTGGCCAGCTTGGCCATGTCGCGGGGCGTGGTGTAGTTCTGTCCGCCCTCCGAGATGCCGTCGAAGGTGTCGTAGTGGGATTTGGTCATCCCCAGCGCGGACGCCTTCTTGTTCATCTGCGCGATGAACGACTTGGTGCGCTTGGCGGTGGTGTCACCGGTGCCGAACGTGTCGGCGAGCGCCATGGCCGCGTCACAGCCGGACGGCAGCAGCAGGCCGTACAGGAGCTGCTTGACGGTGAGCTTGTCCCCCTTCTGCAGGTCCGCCTTGCTCCCGCCGACGCGGGCGGTGTAGTCGATGTACGACTGCTTGACGGTGACCTTCTTGCCGAGATTGAGCCCCCGGGTGTCGAGTACCACGACCGCCGTCATGAGCTTGGTGGTGCTCGCCATCGGCCGCTTGGTGTCGGCCGCCTTGGCCCACAGCTGCTTGTTGGTGTTGTTGTCCAGCAGATACGCGCCCTTGGCACTGACCCCCGACGGGCCGCTCCTGGCCTCGGTGGCCTGGGCCGCGTTCGCCGGTACGGCGACCGTCAAGGCCGCCGCCGAGGCGATGACCGCCGTCCCCCAACGGCGGATCGCCTTACCCCCACGTCTATCCATACGCCCTCCGTCTCTCCTACGACATGCCCGTGAATGTCCGGGCATGCGACGCATGGTCTCACGGCCTCAACTGTGCGCCGTGACCCACTCGTAGGCCCGCTCGGCGTCGAACTCCGGCTGCCCGCCCCGGTAGAGCAGCCCGGCGGAGGCGAACGGCTCACCGTCCGGCGACGGCCCGGCCGCGTACGGAACGGCGATACAGCGCATCCCGGCCCGCCGCGCCGCCTCCACCCCGGGACCGGCGTCCTCGACCACCACACAGTGCCCCGGATCGACGGACAGCAGCCGCGCGGCGGCCAGGAACACATCCGGCTCCGGCTTGCCGCGGCCGACATCTTCCGCGGACACATAGACGGGCAGCAGCGCGTCCAGTCCCGTGGCCTTGAGGGCGGTCTCGATCGCCGAGCGGGACGAGCCGGAGGCGACGGCCAGCGGATGCCCGGCGGCGCTCAGCCGCTCCACGAAGGTGCGCATCGCGGGAAAGATCTCGGTCGTGGTGGCGGCCAGCTCCAGAAAATGCCGGTTCTTGACGGCCAGCAGCTCCTCCACGGACGCCCCGATGCCGTACCGGCCGCGCAGGGTCTCCAGGGTCTCGCGGGTGCCGATCCCGATGAACCGGGAGTGCTCCTCCCAGGTGAAGCTGGTGATCCCGTACCGCTCGAGGGTCCGCCGCCCCGCCTCGTAGTAGAGGGGCTCGGTGTCCACGAGAGTGCCGTCCAGGTCGAAGATCACGGCGGGCATGGTGTTCATGGGGACAGCATGCCAAGAGTCCGGCCCGTGGCGTCGGCGCAGCCGACCGCCGCCCCGCCGCGGCCGCTCCGGCTACTGCCGGAACTCCGCGTCGGGGCAGCCGTCGGGGTCGTCCTGTTCGAAGAGCACGGGGTCCTCGGAGGAGCCGCCGACCATGAGTTTCTGGTCCTCCACCGGGGCATCGCCCTCGGAGGCGCTTTCGTCGAAGCTCAACGCGACATACGGGAACTTCTCCTCGCCGGGAGCGGTCGTGCCCAGCTGGTACGCCCAGCTCCCCTGGCCGTCGAAGTGGCGTCCGTCGTCCTCGAACGGGTCGTATGGCCAGTTGCGCACCTGGATGTCCCCATTGGGGTAGAGGCTGACGCGCATGCCGTCGGGGCCCCGGTACGTCTCTGGCAGAACGGTCTCGGAGACCTTGATATTGGGCCGCAAGCACTCTCCCGACACCGCGTTCAGCACCCCTATGCACCCTACGGGGAGCACGAGGCATGTCAGCCCGATCAGCGTGAACCTGAGCGGGCGATTGCGCCAGATCCGGCGGAAGGGGCCTGGCTCATTGGTTTTTGTCATCGCCATGAGTGTGTCAGTGGTCGGCTGGATCGACGCGCTCGGTCCATACCATCCGTTCCTTGATGCCCGCGCCGGGGCCGGTGTCGTGGTTGGCGATCTTCTCGACGGACGAATATCCGGGTATGAACGACTCCATGTCGGTGTCGTTCTTCAGGGTGTACTGCACGACGAGTTTGCCATCGGGATCGGTGCCCTTGACGACATAGTCCACATCGTAGGAGCCGAGCAGGGACTGTGCCTCGTTGGTGTCTCCGCCCCAGAGGTTGTCGACTCCGGACAGGCCGGCCATGTCCTTCAGGAAGGTGGCCCCTTGCTCGGGGAGCGACTTCCCTGCGATCTGGTACTTGACCCTGCCCTCCGGGTGGCCGGCCTTCCATCCGTCCAGGGTCTGGCTTCGGATGCTGTCCATGCTTTCACTCTTGCGGAGCTGCTCGACGAATGGGTCATGCTGGGAGAAGGAGTACGAGTCCTCACCGGTCCCGGCCAGCCAGTTGGCCGCCAGGGTGCGGGGTGTGAGGTGGTTCTTCTCCGGGTCGGGGTCCAGGCCGCTCAGCTCCCGGCCGAGTCGGTCGTAGCGGTCCGTGCTGATTCCATCGGTGTGATTGATGTCCGTGCGCAGCGTTCCGGTGTTGAACCAGAGGTCGAGACCGATGTTGTCCATCAGTGTGATGGACAGGTTCTGGTCGGCCTCGAACGCGTCACGGAGAATCAGATTGAGCTTCTTCTGGGCGGCGTCGACCTTATTGGCGTCCTTTTCGGAAAGGTTGCCCTGCACATCGCAGGCGCTGCCCAGGATCACCTTGCCCTCGGGGCCAACGTACATCCCCTCCTCGCCGAACCCCTTCACCGCCTCGTGCAGGCGTTTCTGGACGGCCTTCAGCTCTCCACCCCCGTCCTCGAGGGACCTGCGCATCGCGTCGACCACCTTGGCGGCGGCCGTCGCCTGACGCTGGATGTCGTCGATCTGCGCCCACGCATAGGGGGCGGCCATGCCCTCCCAGTACCCCTTGTCGCGGAGCGGCTTGAGCACCTCGTCCCGGATCTTGTCGTCCAGGTTCTTGATCTTTTCGTGGACGCTTTTCCACTTCGATGCCAAGGTGTCCAGGGCGCCGAAGTGGGCGGTACGGAAGTCCTCGTAGAAGGACCCCATCAGTACCTCCAGATCGACGAAGTGGATGGATCATGGGCAAGGCCCTGGTTCCTGAGATAGGGACTTTGGCTTTTTCCATTGCCGAACGAGTCCCCTGTGCCCCCGTCCTGTTTCACATGGGTGTTGGCCGCCAGACGCAGGCTCTCGGAGATATGGGCGAGCCAGGCGGTGACCGTGCCGGCCTGCTCCTCAAAGTGCTTGTGTGAACGCTTCAGCGCACCCTGTACCTGGAGGCCGTCCACGGACTTGGCCGCTGTGGCTGTCGGCTCTTCCAGGGATGCCGCCTGCTTGTGGAGCGTGTCGTAGACGTCGTCCGCCTTCCCGGCTGCCCCGCGCAGCACGCTCGGCGCGATCACGAGGTTCTGCGGTACTGGTCCCTGCACACCCGGAGCCAATGGACGTTGGGCCGCGGGTGCGTTGGGATCATAGATGTTGGCCGAGCCTGGCGGAGCCGACAAAGGCGGTGGTGCGAAGATGCCGTCCGTGAGCGGCTTGTCCGGTGGCAGCGGCAGCTCGTCGTCCTTCGGCTCCGGCAGATCTTCCTTGCTCATGAATTCCCCCGGTCGTGAGCACGGCAATGCGTCAACATGCTAACCGCCGCTCACCTCGACGGATGATCGCCACGCGCGGTGAGCGACCCGCGTGTCCGCGACGGACCAGCGTTGGTCTAGACCGCTCTGTTACCGTCGGCGCCGAGCGGGTAACGGAACCGGAGTCGGCGGAAGGGTAGTGCGGTGGGCGCGAGTGGGAACGGGCTGCGGGCGTATATCGGGTCCTTCACTGTGGCGGGCGGTGCCGGGATCACCGTCGCGGATGTCGACGACGAGACCGGCGCGCTGCGGATCCGGAACTCCACGGATGCGGTCGTCAACCCGTCCTATCTGGTGCTCGCCCCCGGCGGGCGCGTGCTGTATGCGGTGAGCGAGGCCGAGGAGGGGGCGGCCGCCGCGCTGGATGTCACGCAGGATCCGCCCGCGCTGCTCGGTGAGCCCGTGCCGGCGCGGGGCGCGGGGCCCACCCATCTCGCGCTCGCCGGCGGGCGGCTGCTGACCGCCAACTACGGTTCCGGCAGCGTCAGCGCGCTGCCGGTGCTGGAGGACGGCCGGCTCGGGGAGCCGGTGGCCGTGTTGCGGCACGAGGGCAGCGGACCGCATCCGGAGCGGCAGGAGGGGCCGCATGCCCATGCCGTGGCGCCCGATCCGTCGGGCGGCTGGCTGCTCGCCGTCGACCTGGGGATCGACGCGGTCCAGGTGTACGCGCTGCCCGGGCCGCGTCCGCACCACGAGGTCCGGCTGCGTCCGGGGAGCGGTCCGCGCCATCTGGCGTTCCATCCGCGTGGCGACCGCGTGTATGTCATCAACGAGCTCGATCCGACGATCACCGCCTGCCGCTGGGACGCGGCGTCCGGCGTTCTCGAACCGCTGGGCGAGACCCGGCTGGTCCCCGAGGGTACGGACGTCGAGTCCTACCCCGCCGAGCTCGTGGTCTCCGGGGACGGCCGCTTCGTATGGGCCGCCACTCGCGGTCACGACAGCATCGCGACGCTCGCCCTCGACGCGCACGGCGACCGTATGGAGCTGGTCACCACCACGCCCTGTGGCGGCCATTGGCCCCGCGATCTGACGCTCGACCCGTCGGGACGGCGACTCTATGTGTCCAATGAGCGCTCGGGCGATGTCACCTGGTTCGACATCGACCCCTCGACGGGGGTGCCGCGTCGAGGGGGTTCGGTTCCGGCACCGGCGGCGTCCTGCGTGGTCTTCGGCTGACGTATGCCGGGCGGGTACGGGGCTCAGCGGATACGGGCCCCTCGGATACGAGCGGGGCGGTGACCTTGACGGTCACCGCCCCCGCTTTCTCGTGCTTTGCTTCGTCGTGCGTTGGTTCGTCGTGCGTTGGGTCAGCGCATCGCCGGAGACGCCTGCTGCAGTGTGATGCCCAGCGCGGCCGCGTACTTCGACAGCACCAGCTTGCCCACGGCCGGGTAGTCGCCCAGCGCCTCGGCCGCCGCGCAGCCCGCCTCCTCGGCGGCCGCCGAGATCAGCTCGGCGGAGACCTCCGGGCCGATGAGGTACGGCGCGAGGGCGAGCCGGGCGGAGCCGGCCGACCGCAGCTGCTCGGCGACGCGGAGGACGGCCCCGTCCACGTCCAGCGCGGCCGCCATCACCGGCACCGCGAGGCGCGCGGAGAGCAGCATGCCGGTGATGCCACCGGCCTGGGCCGCCTCCTCGCCGCCGACCGTGGCGAGGATGATGCCGTCCGCGGCGGTCGCGACCGTGAAGAGACGGGCGCGGTCGGCGCGGGCCAGGCCCGCCTCCGACAGACGCACGTGCAGGGCCTCGGCGAGCAGCGGATGGGGGCCGAGGACGTCGGTGAGTTCGGCCGCCGAGCCGCTGCTCATGACGGCCTGGCGTATCCGGCGCAGCTGTGCGCTGTCCGGGCCCGCGAGCAGCGGGACCACGACGGCCGCCGGACCGTCCGTGGGGACCCTGGGGAAGGGCGGGACCTCGTCGACGACCTCGCCCGCGGCCTCGGCCGCGGCGATCGCCTCCGCCGCCTCGTCGGCGAAGGCCTTGGCGGCCTCGGCCGCCTGTCGCAGACGCTCGGGGTTCTCCTGGGCGGCGCGGGTGAGCACGGCCTCGAGCTGCGGGTACTCCTGTCCGTCCCCGTCCAGGAAACCGATCTGAGCGTCGAGCCCCGGCATCTCGGAGCGGGCGATGCTCACCAGGTCCTCGGCAAGGCGCCGGGCACCGTCGCTCGGGGCACCCGGGACGGCCAGCACCAGCGGAGGCGCGCCGAGAGGCGCGGCGGCGGCCTCCGGTCGGCGGTGCCGTCCGGGCTGGCGGGGACGCGGCATTCGTACAGGCAGGCCGGACGCGGGCCCTGTGGGGGAGCTCATGGCGCCGCATGTTAGTCGCTCGATGGGCTCGGCTGTTCGGGAGGGTGTGACTGGGAGTATCTGTCCCATTTTGTCGACTGGTGTTGTGTGGTGATGTGCGCTCAGCGGCCATACTTGCTCGAAGAATCGACCATGTGTCCGGAATTGCCGGTCATGGAATCCCATATGGGCGCCTATGCTGAGCGCCCATATGGGACACCCGTGTCGGGAGCCGTGCGTCGTGGCTACGGGTTGGGGCTTCGCGCCGTGGCCAAGGGGTGAGGCCCCGCAGCGGAAGCCCTGCGGCGTGCTCGCACGGGGGCGGCGCTCAGACGATGCTGAGCAGCGCAGGGTCCCGGGGCAGCCGCAGTCCGTCCGCCGCCAGCGCCGCCGCGACGCACAGCGCCCCGTCCAGCGGATTCCCGGCCGCCTCCGTGACCCGGACCCCGGGCAGCCGCGCCGCCAGCTCCTCGCGTACGGGCGTCAGCAGTGGCGCGCCCATGCGGAACAGCCCGCCGGTGAGCGCCACCTCGCTCGACTCCAGCCGAGGGCAGACCGCCTCCGCGGCCTCGGCGATATGGCGGGCGGCTGCCCGCAGAATCGCCTCCGCGACCGGATCCTCCCTGACGCACCGGCCCACCTCGGGGGCGAACGACGCCAGGACGGCGGGGCGGTCGGGGCGCGGGTACAGCCGCCCCGGCAGCCCGGTCGCGGGGCCGAACACGGCCTCCAGACGGGCCAGCAGCGGCTTCGAGCCGCCCTCGCGTCCGTCGTACGCGCGCATGGCCGCCTCCAGGCCCGCCCGGCCGATCCACGCACCGCCGCCGCAGTCGCCCAGCAGATGGCCCCAGCCGTCGGCGCGCCGCCAGCCGCCGGTGGCCCGGCGGGTGTCGCCGCCCGTGGCCGTGGCGTCCGTACCGGATGCGCCGTGCGCATCGCCCGGGCCGTCCGTACGGGATACTCCGTCTGCGGCGGACTCGCCGTCCGTACCGCCCAGCCCACCGACAAAGCCCTCGGGCACCGCGCCCAGCGCGATCAGGCCCGTCCCCGCCGCGACCACCGCGCCGGGACGCTGTCCCAAGGCCCCGGCGTACGCGGTCACCGCGTCGGCCGCCAGGGCGAGTCGCCGTACGCCGAAGGCGTCGGCCAGCGCTTCCGGAAGCCTGGCGCGCAGATCGTCGCCGAGTGTGGCCATGCCCGCCGCGCCGACACAGACCGCGCCGAGGTGTCGGGCCCCGGCCTCGCGCAGCAGCTCCCGGGCCGCGGGCAGGACCCGCGCCAGCAGGCTCTCCGCGTCGATGCCCCGGTCGCCGACGGCGGCGGGCGTGGACGAGGACCAGGTCAGTGGCGAGGACCAAGTCGGTGGCGAGGACCAGGCCGGTGGCTGCTCCGCGGAGCCGCCGGGAGCGTCTGCGCGTGCCCCCGCACCCCGTACGCCGGGAGCGTCTGCGCGCGCCACCGCCACCCGCACGCCGGAACCGCCCGAATCGATCCCGAGCACATGCGTCACCGCATCGTCGGGCACCGTGTCGCCCACCGGCTCAGCCGAATCCGCGCGAGTCCTGCTTGAGCGCGGTGTCCACGGTGAGGGCCGTGGCGATCACCAGGCTCAGCAGCGGATCGGGTAGCTGGCGGTGGATCTGCAGCACGTAGTTGTCCGCCGTCGTGAACATCGTCTTCGCCAGGCCCTCAAAGGTCTTGGTGATCCGGGCGACCTCGCTGTCCGTGTGGTCGACGATGGCGAAGTTCCAGGCCCGCCAGTTCTCCGCCTTGATGGCGCCCACCTGCTGGCCATTGACGAGCATGCCGAAGTTGATCTTGCCGATGACGTTCTGCTGGACGATCTCGCCGACCGGCTGTCCGTCCGGGCGGGTCACCACCACCTTGGACTTGATGAACTTCGCGGGCCGGGTGAGCACCAGATGCGGCTGCCCGTTGGCGTCGCGGATCTCCAGCTTGTGCGTCATGAACTGGTCGAGGCTCGAGACGAACCGCGCGACCTTCTTCAGCGTGCTCTGGCCGACCTGGACCACCGAACCGAGAGTGCGCCCCTGCTGGTCGAAGACGCTGTACTCATTGGTGAGCTCGATCAGCTTGGCCTTCTGGTTCACCACCAGCACCGGTTCGGTGAACAGCGTGCCGCCGCCGCCCATCGTGGGCCCCACATGCGCCTGCTGCTGCACCTGGTGCTGGACCCTGGCGGGGTTGGGGTTGGGCGGGGCGGCCTGCGTCGGAGGGGCCTGGCCGGGCTGGCCCTGGTGCGTATGCGCGGTCCACTGGGCACCGTCCCACCAGCGCAGCTGGTTCGGCGTGCCCTGGGGGTCCGCGTACCAGCCCGCAGGGGTGTTCGGATGTGATGTCATGGCGGGCAGACTACCCCTCGCCCACCTGGAACGATGGGGTCAGGGAAGGCGCCAGTCCACGGGTTGGGCCCCCTGCTGTACGAGCAGGTCGTTGGCGCGGCTGAACGGACGTGAGCCGAAGAACCCCCGGTCGGCGGACATGGGGGAGGGGTGCGCGGACTCGACCGCCGGAAGGCTGCCCAGCAGCGGCCGTACGTTGCGGGCGTCGCGGCCCCACAGGATGGACACCAGGGGGCGGCCGCGCCCGGCCAGCGCCCGGATCGCCTGCTCGGTGACGTCCTCCCAGCCCTTGCCGCGGTGGGCGGCGGGCCGGCGCGGGGCCGTGGTGAGCGCCTTGTTGAGCAGCAGGACGCCCTGCTGGGTCCAGGGCGTCAGATCGCCGTTGGACGGGCGCGGCAGACCGAGGTCGGTATGCAGCTCGCGGTAGATGTTCTCCAGGCTGCCGGGAAGCGGCCGGACCTCGGGCGCCACCGAGAAGCTGAGCCCCACCGCGTGTCCGGGCGTCGGATACGGATCCTGACCCACGATCAGCACCTTCACCTCGTCGAAGGGCTGCTGGAAGGCGCGCAGCACATTCGGCCCGGCGGGCAGATAGGTACGGCCTGCCGCGATCTCGGCCCGCAGGAAGTCGCCCATCGCCGCGATGCGTTCCTCGACGGGCTCAAGTGCCTTGGCCCAGCCCGCTTCCACAATTTCATTCAAGGGTCGTGCTGCCACACCGCGTCACTCTAGTGGCTCAGCGGGTGGCCGCGTGCCGCCCCGCGATCACTCTCACCCGATCCCGCTCGCGATCACTCTCAGCCGATCACGGCGGCCCGGACACACAGCACATCGGGGAGATGGCGGGCGATCTGCCGCCAGCTCTCGCCCTCGTCGGCGCTCGCGTACACCTCGCCGTTGCGATTGCCGAGGTAGACCCCGACCGGGTCGGCGTCATCGGTGCGCAGCGCGTCCCTCAGCACCACTCCGTAGTGGAGCTCGTCCGGCATCCCGGCGGAGCGCTCCTCCCAGGTGGCGCCCGCGTCCTCGGTGCGGAAGACCCGGCAGCGGTAGCCCGGGGGGTAGCGGTCCGACCCGTCGTTGACGGGGAAGACGTACGCGACGCCGCCGCGGCGCGGATGGACGGCGACCGCGAAGCCGAAGTCCGCCGGGAGGTCCTTGCCGATCTCGGCCCAGTGCGCCCCGCCGTCGTCGCTGCGGTACACCCCGCCGTGGTTCTGCAGATAGAGCCGGTCGAGATCGACCGGGTCCCGGGCGACCTTGTGGACGCACTGCCCGAACTCCGGGTACTGATCCGGCAGGAAATCCGCCTTGAGCCCGCTGTTGGACGGTGCCCAGCTCTCCCCGCCGTCCGCGGAGCGGTACACCCCGCCGGAGGACACGGCGACCATGAGCGCCCGCGGGTCCCTCGGGTCGGGGACGACCGTGTGCACGGCCTGCCCGCCGAACCCCTCGCCCCACTCCGGCCGCTGCGGGTGGTCCCACAGGCCGCGCACGAACGTGAAGGTCTCCCCGCCGTCCTCGGAGCGGAACAGCGCACCCGGCTGGGTGCCCGCGTAGACCACCCCCGGCTCGTCGGGCCCGGCGGGCTGGAGCTGCCACACCCGCTCCAGCGAGGTGTCGGTGCCCTCGGGGAACTTCACCGCGGGCTTGGCGGGCTCGTGCCAGCTGCCCCCGAGGTCGTCGGAGCGGAAGACCGAGGGGCCCCAGTGCGAGCTGTCCGCACCGGCCAGCAGCCGGGGGCGGTCGCCCCGGGTGTCGATGCCGACGGAGTACACCGCCTGCATGGGGAAGTGGGGGCCGGTGAAGTCCCAGCCCCCTTGGCCGCCGTGGCGGCCGAGGAAGAGACCCTTGCGGGTGCCGACGGCGAGCAGGACATCGTTCATGACGGCTCACTCCTTGGAGTGCGGGTGCGGGAAGGGCGGCGGAACGAACGGCGAGCGGATCGGTGAAGGAGAAGGGAGTGTGTCCGGCATCACAGAGTCTGCACCCGACCACCGACAACCGGAGGGAGCGCGTCCGCATTTATCCGAGGGCGTCCGCGTCATCCCAGGTCATGGGTGTGTGCGCCGACGGAGACCGGGCGCGCTCGTACGAGGGGCTTCGTAATTTGACGATCGTCGTACTACGATGGTTACCGTACTACCGCGCGGTCCGGCCGGGCCCCGCGAGGAGAAACGGAGACGTTGATGAGTGCCCTCTTCGAGCCCTTCACCCTGCGGTCGGTGACCATCCCCAACCGCCTCTGGATGTCGCCCATGTGCCAGTACAGCGCGGATGGGGACGAGGGCGCCGGGGTCCCGCACGACTGGCACTTCGTCCACTACGGCGCCCGCGCCACCGGTGGCACCGGGCTGATCCTGGTCGAGGCGACGGCCGTCTCCCCCGAGGGCCGCATCACCCCCGGAGACCTCGGCATCTGGAACGACACCCAGGTCGAGGCGTTCCGTAAGCTCGTCGGCTTCCTCAAGGGGCAGGGCACCGTCCCGGGCATCCAGCTCGCCCATGCCGGCCGTAAGGCGTCCACCGACGCCCCCTGGAGGGGCGGTGCGCCGCTCGGCGCCGATCAGGGGAGCTGGCAGACGCTGGCGCCGAGCCCGATTCCGTTCGACGAGGGCCATCCGGTGCCGGACGAGCTGTCCGTGGAGCGGATCGGCGAGATCACCCGCCAGTTCGCGGACGCCGCACGGCGCGCGCTCGCGGCCGGTTTCGAGGTGGCCGAGGTTCACGGTGCCCATGGCTACCTCATCGGCGAGTTCCTCTCCCCGCACAGCAACCACCGCACCGACGGCTACGGCGGCTCCTTCGAGAACCGCGTCCGCTTCGCCCTGGAGGTCGTCGACGCGGTCCGCGCGGTCTGGCCGGAGGACCTGCCGCTGTTCTTCCGTATCTCGGCCACCGACTGGCTGGAGGAGAACGGCTGGGCCCCGGAGGACACTGTCCGGCTCGCCGCCCTGCTGAAGGACCATGGAGTGGACCTCCTCGACGTCTCCAGCGGTGGCAACGCCGCCGGTGTGCGCATTCCGACGGGGCCGGGCTACCAGGTGCGGTTCGCCGAGCGGGTGCGCCGGGAGACCGGGCTGCCGGTGGCCGCGGTCGGGCTGATCACCGAGGCGGAGCAGGCCGAGAAGATCGTCACCAACGGTGAGGCGGACGCCGTCCTGCTGGGCCGCGAGCTGCTCCGGGACCCCTACTTCGCCCGTCGCGCGGCGACCGAACTGGGCGGCCAGGTGCGCAACCCGGACCAGTACCACCGCGCCGTCCGGTAACCCGGATCGCTCCCGTTCCATCCTGGCCTGAAGTAGTACGGCGATCGTCAAACTACACTGGGGGTCACGGAACGAGGCGATGAGGAGCAACCGTGCAGACGCAGACCACGTCGACCGGGCCCCAGCCACCAGCGACGGGGCGCTCGCTGGAGCACCCACGGCGCGAGGTGATCCGCCTCGAGGATGTGCTGCACGCGCTCTCCGACCCCATGCGGATGCGGGTGGTGCGGACGCTCGCCGAGGAGTCCGCCGAGCTGACCTGCTCGGTCATCGACCTGCCGGTCAGCAAGTCCACCAGCACCCACCACTTCCGGGTGCTGCGCGAATCCGGGGTGATCCACCAGATCTACCGGGGCACCGCCAAGATGAACGCGCTGCGCCGGGAGGACCTAGACGCGCTGTTCCCCGGTCTGCTCGACAGCGTCCTCGCCGCCGCGGCCCTCGAGGAGGGGCGCCTCGGCGGCGACCGGGGCTGAAGCCCGCCCGCCCGGCAGGTGGTTGAAGAGCAGATTGAGCGCGATCGCGGTGACGCACCCGGCGCTGATCCCGCTGTCCATCACCGTCTGGAACCAGTTCGGGAACTCCTTGTAGATCCCCGGTACGCCGACCGGCAGCAGCCCCACGGCGACCGACACCGCGACCACGGTGAGGTTGTGGTTGTCCCGGAAGTCCACCCCGGCCAGCGTGCGCAGCCCGCTCGCCGCGACCGTACCGAACATCACCAGACCCGCCCCGCCCAGCACCGGGGCCGGGATCGCCGCCACCACCGCGCCCAGCTTCGGGGCCAGCCCGAGCAGCACCAGCATGCCGCCCGCGGCCGCCACCACCCAGCGGCTGCGCACCCGGGTCATCCCCACCAGGCCGACGTTCTGCGCGAAGGCGGTGTACGGGAAGGTGTTGAAGACCCCGCCGAGCACGGTCGCGGTGCCGTCCGCGCGCAGTCCGTCCGCCAGCCGCCGCCGGTCGACCGGGCGCCCGGTCATCTCGCCCACCGCGATGAAGTCGCCGGTGGTCTCGGTCATCGTCACCAGCGCGACGACCAGCATCGACACCACGGCCGGCGTCTCGAACGTGGGGGAGCCGAAATGGAACGGGGTGGAGACCCCGACCCAGTCGGAATCGCCCACCCCGGAGAAGTCGGTGAAGCCCAGCGGTATCGCGGCCGCCGTCCCGGCCACGATCCCCACCAGCACCGCGACCCGGCTCAGGAAGCCGGGTGCGAAGCGCTGGACGGCCAGGACCACGACCAGCACCCCGGCGGCCAGGCCCAGGTTCTTCGGCGCGCCGAAGTCCGCCGCGCCCTGGCCGCCCGCCGCCCAGTTGCCCGCGACCGGCAGCAGCGACAGGCCGATGATCAGTATCACCGTGCCGGTCACCAGCGGCGGGAAGAACCGCAGCAGCCGCCCGAAGACCGGCGCCAGCAGGATCATCGCCACCCCGGCCACGATCACCGAGCCGTAGATCGCGCGCAGCCCGCCGCCCTCGGTGCCGATCAGCACCATCGGGGTGACCGCCGCGAAGGTGCAGCCCTGCATGATCGGCAGCCGGACGCCGAACCGCCACAGCCCCACGCACTGCAGGACCGTGGCGATACCGCACAGCAGCAGATCGGCGTTGATGAGATACGCCAGATCGGCGGGGGACAGCTTCATCGCGCCGCCGACGATCAGCGGCACGGCCACCGCGCCCGCGTACATGGCCAGCACATGCTGCAGTCCGAAGGCGGCGAGCCGGCCGGGCGGCGGCACCTCGTCCACGGGATGGCGTATGGACACGGGAGGACGTACGGACGTCATGGCGGCTCCTCGCACGGCGACGGGATGGGCGGCGGATCAGGGTGAGGCAACCGTAGAAGGCTTCAACAATCTGTTGATTTCAGGGGCGTTGCCGTCGTGTGTCAACCCCTCCGACAGCGCGGACCCGGGGACCGCCGGCGGAGCCCGCCCGGCGCCCCGCCCGGTTCACTCCTGCTCGCGCGCCGCGCCCAGCAGCCCCGTCCAGTCCGGAATCTTCACCTTCGTACGCCCCAGCGCCGCCCCGAGTGCCTCCTCGGCCGCCTCGATCCGCAGCCAGCCGGTCCACTCCACCGGCTCCACCCCCGCCTCGCGCAGCGCCCGCAGCGGATCCGCCACTACCGGGCGGGCGGCGAGCGCCTCCGCGTCGGCCAGCAGCGAGGCCACGGTCTCCTTCGCGCACGGCCGGTTGGTGCCGATCACCCCGGTCGGCCCGCGCTTGATCCACCCCGCCACGTACTCCCCGGACGAGGGCTCGCCGCCGCGCAGCACCCGCCCCGCCGCGTTGGGGACCGTGCCGCGCTCCTCGTCGAACGGCAGCCCCGGCAGCGGCACACCCCGATAGCCCACCGACCGCAGCACCAGCGGCGCCTCGATGTCCTCGAAAACCCCGGTGCCCGCGACCCCGCCGCGCCCGTCCGGCGCGGTCCGCTCGAAGCGCACCGCGCGCACCGCGCCCTCGCCCAGCAGCGCCACCGGCCGCAGGAAGAACCGCAGATGGATCCGGCGCGGCCGGCCCACGGGCGCACGCCGCGCCCAGTCGCGCAGCACCTCGACATTGCGCCGGTTGACCCCCGGCAGCCCCGACGGGTCCTCGTACCCCGGGTCCAGCGCCAGCTCCTCGGGGCGCACCAGCACCTCGGCGCCGGTCAGCGAGCCCAGCTCACGCAGCTCCTTGGTGGTGAACTTCGCCTGCGACGGCCCGCGCCTGCCGACCATATGGATGTCCGAGACCCGGCTGTCGGACAGCGCCCCGAGGGCGGCGTGCGGCACATCGGTGGGCCGCAGCTCCTCCGCCCCGCGGGCCAGGATGCGCGCCACGTCCACCGCGACATTGCCCACCCCGACGACGACGGCGGAGTCCGCCCCGAGCGCGAAGGCGTCGCCGGTCGCGTCGGGATGGGCGCTGTACCAGGAGACGAAGTCGGTCGCGGAGAAGCTGCCCGGCAGTTCCTCGCCCGGAACGCCGAGCCGCCGGTCGGTCGCCGCCCCCACGCAGTAGACCACCGCGTGGTAGAGCTCCAGCAGCCGCTCGGGCACCAGCGGGGGCGGGCCCACATGCACATGGCCGAGAAAGCTGACCCGGGGATGTTCCAGGACCGCGCGCAGGGTGTGCTGCAGCGACTTGATCTTCTCATGGTCGGGCGCGACACCGTAGCGCACCAGCCCGTACGGACAGGGCAGCCGGTCCAGCACATGCACCGACACCTCGGGGACAGCCTGCTGCTGGACGAGAGCTTGGGCGGCGTACACCCCACTCGGCCCGGATCCGACGACCGCGACGCGAAGCACGAAGGAGCCCCTTCCGCAGGATGTCTCCAGCATCCCACCCGGCGGGGCGCCGTGTCCGGCACTACGCGCCGGGGGACCGGCCCGGATGACGCCTCCCGGCCACCGGTCCACGGGCCCGCGACCGCGCCGCGAGCCCGGCTCTGCTATCCGCCTACGACATCCGCAGCATCCGCCGGATCTCGCTGCTCTGCTGCGCGATCACATCGCCCGCCATCTCCTCCACCCGGATGTTGTTCCCCTGGGCCAGCACATCCGTGGCCATGGAGACCGCGCCCCGGTGATGGGAGATCATCAGCTTGAGGAAGAGCGCGTCGAAGTCGGCGCCCTCGGCGCCGCGCAGCCGCTTGAGCTCGGCCGCGGTGGCCATTCCCGGCATCTTCGCGTCATGGCCCTCATGGGCGCTGTCGTCGCCCTTCGGCGCGCCGCCGTTGGTCTTCTGCCAGCCGCGCATCGCCTCGATCTCCGGCTTCTGCCCGGCCGCGATGCGCTCCGCGAGCCGCTTGACCTTCGCCGACTTGGCCCGGTCGGCGGCGAGGTCGGTCATCACCAGGGCCTGCGCATGGTGCTCGATCATCATGCGGACGTAGGAGCGGTCGGCCGTGTTGGGGGAGTCGTCGTCCCCCGCCTTCGCCGCCTCCTCGGCCGACAGCTTCTTCGCCGCCTCGCCGGGCTTGCCCGGCGCGATCACCGCGGGCTTCCCGTCCTTGCCCTTTCCGGCGTCGGCCCCGCCGCTCTCCGCGTCACAGCCGGTCAGGACGAGTGCCAGGGCCGCCGCCACGGCGGCCGCGAGGGATGCGGTGTGGAGCGTCGTACGGCGGTTCAACACCGTGGCCTCCTGGGGCGCTTGGGATCCGCAGACCGTCTTAGCACGTCAGCGGCGCGACCGGTCCGGGCGCGTTGGGAAATTCTCTTTACGAACATGTTGCTACCTGTTGTGGTGTACATGGATAGAGCGATACTTCCCCCGGTCCGTCAACCGTTCAACTCCGAACGGGGACGGCGAAAAAGGGAGGACGCAGTGAAGCCGTGGGAAAGACCTCCGCAGCGGCGCAGATATCTCGGCGCGGCCGCGGCCGCCTTCGGTCTGGTGGCCACCTTGCTGGCCGCGGGCCCGGCGGCCGCGACGCCCGACCCCGGTGACGCCCCGCACAAGGAGCGGGTGACGAAGGGTCAGCAGTCGGAAGCCAGGGCCGCCATCGAGAACGGCGACATCCCCGGCGTGGACCAGGTGGTCCACAGCGACAATGTCAGCCACCTCACCAACATCCCCAAGCAGGACCTCAAGGGCATCAACACCGACCTGGCCTTCCAGGGCAAGTACGCCTTCGCGGGCAACTACGACGGCTTTGTCATCTACGACATCAGCCGGCCGAAGAGCCCGAAGATGGTGAGCCAGGTGCTCTGCCCGGGCTCGCAGAACGATGTGTCGGTCTCGGGAGACCTGCTCTTCCTCTCCACCGACTCCTCGCGCAGCGACAACTCCTGCACCAGCACCACCCAGCCCGCGACCGAGAAGTCCTCCTGGGAGGGCATGAAGGTCTTCGACATCAGCGACAAGCGGAACCCTCAGTACGTCGCCGCCGTCGAGACCTCGTGCGGTTCGCACACCCACACCCTGGTGCCCGAGCGCAAGGACGTGTACATCTACGTCTCCTCGTACGCGCCCAGCGCCACCTTCCCGGACTGCCGGCCCCCGCATGACGGCATCTCCGTCATCAAGGTGCCCCGTAAGGCGCCCGAAAAGGCCGCGGTCATCGACTTCCCCGTGCTCTTCCCGGACGGCGGAAACCCCGGTGGACCCACCAACCCCGGCGTCTCGCAGACCACCGGCTGCCATGACCTCACCACGTTCCCCAAGCTGAAGCTGGCGGCGGGCGCGTGCATGGGCGACGGCGTCCTGCTCGACATCGCCGACCCCGCGAAGCCGAGGGTCATCGACCGGGTCGAGGACAACGTCAACTTCGCCTTCTGGCACTCGGCGACCTTCAACGAGCGCGGCACCAAGGTCGTGTTCACCGATGAGCTGGGCGGCGGCGTCGCCGCGACCTGCAACACCGAGGTGGGCCAGGACCGCGGCGCCGACGGCATCTACGACATCGTCGGCAAGGGCGACAAGCGCAAGCTGGTCTTCCGGAGCTACTACAAGATCCCGCGCCACCAGGCCGACACCGAGAACTGCGTCGCCCACAACGGCTCGCTGATCCCGGCCAAGGGCCGCGACATCATGGTCCAGGCGTGGTACCAGGGCGGCGTCTCCGTCTGGGACTTCACCAACTCCGACAAGCCCAAGGAGATCGGCTACTTCGAGCGCGGGCCGCTCTCCGGCGACACGCTCGTCACCGGCGGCTCCTGGTCCGCGTACTACTACAACGGCTACATCTACTCCAACGACATCGAAAAGGGCTTCGATGTCCTGAAGATCCACGACCGGCGCACCGACAGCGCCGCGTCGGTCCGGCTGCGCGAGCTGAACACGCAGACGCAGCCCGACTACCGCTGAGTGCCCGTTCGTTCACTCCAGCGTGCTCATCCGGCTCCCGTCGGGCGGCTCCTCGCCCGGCGGGAGCCCGAGCTCCCAGTCCAGTCCATAGCGGTGGAACAGCTCCGCCCGCAGCCGCTCGGGCGGCATCGGCGCGCCCGGCAGCAGCACCGCGACCACCGCGCCCATCAGCAGGGCGCGCAGCAGCCGGTAGTCGGTCTCGGGGTCCTCGGAGCCGTACCGCGTGACGGTGTCCCGCAGCAGACCGGCCAGCCGCTGCTGCTCGGGGCACTGGATGAAGCCCTCGGCCGTGAGGATCCCCGCCATATGCGTCCGCATCAGCCGCGGCCGGTCCCGGGCCAGCCCCAGGATCGCGTCGATCGCCCGCGCCATCAGCTCCCGCCCGGTCTCCTCGCCCTCCGGACGCGGCTCCCGCTCGAGCCCCCGGGCCAGCTCCATGTGCATCAGCCGGTGGACGGCCGTCTGCAGCAGCTGCCGCTTGCCCGGGAAGTAGTACGAGACCAGGCCGCGGGCGGCTCCGGCCCGGTCGGCGATATGGGCGAGGGTGGTCGCCTCGTAGCCGTGCTCGTCGATCAGCTCGACCGTCGCCTCCAGCAGACGGGCCTGGGATCGGCGGCGCAACTCCTCATTGACCGACGGGCTTCGGGGGACCATGCTGTAACTCCTGCGTTGGCTGGCTGTCAGCCAATATACTCAGGCGACGTTCGGTTGTCCGCCGATCCTTCGAGGGCCGCCGTATGTCTCCGCCGGTTCGGGCGACATCGGGGGATCGCCCGAACCGGTGGGTTCGCCCCGTGAGATCCCTTTCGGGCTTCGTTCCGCGGGGCCTAGGGAGCCGTGGCGGCGTCCGGCAGCAGGCCGAGAATCGCGCGCAGGGCGTCCGGACGCCGGTCCACCGGGAGATGGTCCACCAGGTGAACCCGGCAGCCCAGGGCCGCCGCTCCCCCGTCCGCCCGGCGGTCGTCGCCCACCATCACCGCGTCGCCCGGGGCCACGCCCAGCGCGTCGCACGCGGCCTGGAACAGCCTCGGGTCCGGCTTCTGCACCCCGTGCTCGTACGAGAGCGCATAGGCGTCCACCAGCGGGTCCAGGCCGTGGGCGCGGAAGACCGGGCGCAGATCCCAGCCGATGTTGCTGACCACCGCGATCCGCACCCCGCGCCGGCGCAGCTCGCCCAGCACCTCGCGGGCGTCGGGGTAGGGCCGCCAGGCCGCGGGCTCCATATGGCGGTCATAGAGGGCGTCGTATAGCTCGGGGCGGGGCAGCGGCACCTCGCGGGCCATACCGGTGAAGGCGGCCCGGTGCAGCTCGGCGCCGCGGTCCCGTACGGCCCACACCTCCTCCAGGTGCGGCGGCACCGCGCGCGGCGGGGCGCCGCCGGGCAGCGCACCGGCCTCCTCCAGGCTCCGCGCGTAGGGTAGGACATCCTCGTCCGGGACCGCGGTCCCGGACCGCTCCAGCACGGTACGGAGCCAGGACTCGGCGGACTCGATTCGGAACAGCGTCCCGGAGAAGTCGAACAACGCGCCCTTGACGATCACAGTTCACGCTCCCTCGTCTCTGATGTGGCCAGGAGCCAGGACTTCCGGCATCGTATGCCGCGGGTCCGGCCCCGGGCTCGGTCCACGGCGCACCCGTTTCGGCCGTTTTGCAGGCAGATAAATCCCGGCCAAATCGCGGCGAAGAGTTTAGGGGAATCATAGGGCGGCGGCCGTTTATGGTCGCGCTGTCACGGTGATCATATAGGGGTCAATCCCCGTATCTCCGCGACGAGTCGGGGGCAGACATTATCTGCTGAGGGACGAGGAGGTTGCCGGGAATGGTACGCGACATGACTTTGAGGCAACCGGGGGATGACCGCAGGTGGGGCACTTGCCGCTCCGGAGCCCGCTGGGACGGGCGCGGAGCGGCGACCGGCCGGGGCGGCTGCGGGTAAACCACCAGCTTTGCACAGGGCAAGGAATACTGCCGGGTCCATAATCGGTTCAGAGTCTGAGGTGCATTCGCGTCGGCATGCCGCACATCGCCTTTCTCCTGCGCGTCGGCACCGGTGGCGTCCCGCCCTTCTCGGGGGTGCGAGGACGGGGCCGCCCGCTCAGTCAGGCACGTTCGCACGGGGGTCGGAAACCGTGGCTCATCATGATCGGTGGAAGGTTTCGCTCCGGTTGTGACTCTGCTTGTATGAACGTCAAGGAGATGGGCTCCCACCGGAGGTGATCCAGATCAGGGAATCAGCCGCCGTCGGCGCAGCGGTTATCTGTCTCGTCAGAGAAGCCTTCTTCCGCAGGGTGGGATGACTGCGGAGATCAACTCATCGCTCAGACGCACACCCCCACAGCGAGGACTGATGAGTATGGGACTGACAGATTATCAATTCGAGCTTCGCGACGTCCTCGACACGGCAGCACGAGGCAACGGCGGGCTTCTCCAAGTGACCGGGGGGCCCGGTGTCGGAAAGACCTCCTTATTGGGAAGTCTGAAGGAGCAGGCGGCCGAGTCGGGTGCGGTCTGTCTTATGGCGTCCGGATTCGCGGACGACACCGCCATCCCGTTCAACATAGTGGAACAGCTTATCTGGTCCTCCGCGTTCACGGGTGAATTGGACGTCGTGACGCGCTGGAGGACTGCCGGAGAGCGGTATTCGGAAGCCGAACCCGGCATGCTGAGAAGCCTGGTCCGTGAAATATCCGATGTGCTGCACCGTATCGCGGGCGGCAGGCAACTGATCATCGCGGTTGACGATGCCGAGCATGCCGACTACCCCTCCCTCATGTGCCTTCTGCATATCGCCAGGCATGCCTCCGGCACCCGTACGCTCGTCGTGATGACCGGCGGGCAGACACATCAGCTGTGCGCCGGGACTCACAGCTTCCATGAGTTCTACAAGATCAAGATCGATACACTCCCGGAATCCGGGGTCGGACACCTGCTGGAGCGGCACAGCGACACGGACCTCGCCGACCGGATCCGCGCCTCCTGTCACGCCGTCAGCGGTGGCAATCCCAGACTGGTCAAGGCCCTGCTGCGCGACCATCTCCAAGCAGCTCCGGGCGGGTCGGAGACAGCTGTCACCGTCGGTGCGGAGTTCCAGGAGGCCCATCGCGGCTGCCTGTTATCCCATCCGGCGTTGCTCCAGGTGGCACAGGCCCTCGCGGTGCTGGACCGGTACGGCAGCCCGTGGCGGGTGGCCAATCTGCTCGAATGCGGCCAGGAACGCGCGGCCCGGGCCATCACCATCATGAACTCCGCGGGACTGCTGGAGGACGGACGTTTCCGGCACCCCGCGGCGCGATACGCCACGTTGGAGACGCTGCCCGCGGAGGACCGGGCCCGCCTCAGCACGAAAGCGGCCGAACTTCTGTATGCCGATGGGGCCGACCCGATCGCGGTGGCGGAACTCCTGGTCACCGCCGACAAAACGCCCGACCAAAAAGGCGTCACAGTGCTCTGGCACGCGGCCCAGAAGAATCTCGACCACGGCCGTACGGAGGAAGCGATCGCCGGCCTGCGGCTCGCCGCCCGCGCGGACCTCGGCCGGCGGGAGCACCTGGACATTCTCATGGCGCTGGTCGGGGCGTTATGGTCCAGCAATCCGGCGACCGCCGAACCCGAACTCGACCGCCTGGTGGCCGCGATACGGGAGGAATTCCCCGCGGACATCCCCGAGCAGTATCTGTGCTTCCTGCTCTTCATGGTGCTGTGGTTCGGCCGGTTCAGCGATGGGGAAGAAGCCTTCAAGTGGCTGTCGGGCGGTGGTGACACCGATAATGCGTCCAGCATGGCCGCTCTGCGGGTGACCCGGCAGTGGGCCACCTTCCTCAAACCGACCCTGATCCATGACTTCCCCGACCACGCTCCCTCGGACGGGGAAGTCGACGGACTGTGGGCGGCCAACCTGGAGCACGGTCTGCAGCTATCCGTCGGCGAACTGGGCATGGAGATCGGGCATTTCCAGGATCCCCGGCAGGTGGCGGACTTCTCTCCCGATACCATGCATCTATTGTCGCCCTCCAACCACTTCTGGTTCGCGTACGCATACGCCTGCCGAATGGTCTGGGCATTGGCCGCGAGAGGAGAAACGGAAACGGCGGACCGGCTGTGCGGCGCGCTTTTCACCGCGGCCGACAAGCTGAACATGAAGACGCCCGGCGCCGTCGCCCTGTCCATGCGTGCCTACATCAGATGCCGCCATGGGGACTTCACCTCGGCCATCGATCTCGCCGGCACCGCACTGAAGTCCATCCCCCCGCGCGGCTGGGGCGTCGCCATCGGATTACCGCTCTCCGTTCTGGTGGCGGCCCACACCGCCATCGGCAGACTCGATGAGGCCCAGCGATATCTGCATTACTGGGTGCCGAAGGAAATGTTCGACAGCGTTGTGGGATTGGAGTACCTCCGGGCTCGCGGACAGTACTGCCTGGCCACCAACCGCCCCTACGCCGCGCTGAACGATTTCATGGTGAGCGGGATGCTGATGGACCAGTGGCCCGTGGACTTCGGCGACCTGGCGCCCTGGCGCATCGACGCCGCCGAGGCATATCTGCATGTCCAGGAGCCGGCGGAGGCCAAAAGACTCGCCCTGGAAGAGCTCAAGCTCTCACCCGACCGCCCCTTGAGCACCCGTGGCCGAGCGCTGCGCGTTCTGGCCATGGCCGAGGACCCGGACAAGCGCAGGCTGCTCCTCTATCAGTCCGCCAAGTGTCTGCGCGAGCACGGCGACCGTTTCGAACTCGCCCGTACGCTCGCCGAGCTCAGCCAGGACTTCCTCAGCACCGGGGAAACCCAACAGGCGCGCAGCACCTGGCATGAGGTGCAGAAGCTGATGGACGAGTGCGGGATCAGCGCCCAGCACGAGAGCCGCAGGGACCTCGTCGTGGACGGCGCCGAGAGCCCCGCGGACGCTCGACTGCCGGAAGCTGCAGGGGATGCCGGGGAGTCCGAGGAGAGAGACCCCGGCGCATCGGCCGAAGGCGCAGAGCAGCCCGTTCTCTCGGAGGCCGAGTGGCGTGTGGCGACCCTGGCCGCGTCGGGGATGTCCAACCGGCAGATCGCCAAGAGCCTCTACATCACGGTCAGCACCGTGGAGCAGCATCTGACCCGCATCTACCGCAAGCTCTCCGTGGGAAATCGGCAGGAGTTGTCCCGTCGCCTGTGGCTGCTCATCGGAGCCACCGGATCGTCCTCCTGCTGAGCGTCCTGCCGCCGAGGCACGGGGGATACCTGCCCTCAAGCCAAGGGGGCATAGGGGAGTGGTTAGGGGAGTGGAGAGCGGGTGCGCGGACCAGACTTGTCCATCCGTAGGGCGGCGCAGTGGTGGCGACGAAGCGACTGACGGGACGGACAGGCATGGACGAGATACGCGACTACCCCGAATTGCGGGCTGCTGCATGCCCGTTCTCACCCCCGCCGGGATACGAGGAGCTGCGCGAGCGGTCCGCCGTCACGCGGGTGCGGATGTGGGACGGCAGCACTCCGTTTCTCGTCACCGGCTATCACGAGGCGCGGGCCGCGCTCGGCGACAGCAGGTTCAGCGCCGACGGCACGCACAAGGCGATGCCCCGCTTCGTGAAGTTCGAGGTGCCGGCCGAGGTGTTCAACCTCGGGAGGATGGACGATCCGGAGCACGCCCGGATCCGCCGCATGCTCACCGCGAACTTCACCATCCGGCGCACCGAGGCGATGCGGCCGATGATCCAGGGCATCGTCGACGGCCTCCTGGACCGGCTGATCGCCCACGGCCCGCCGGCCGACCTGGTGGCCGACTTCGCCTTCCCCCTGCCGTCCCAGGTGATCGGCGTGATGCTGGGGGTCTCGGACGCCGACTTCGCGGAGTTCCAGCAGGCGTCGCAGGGCGTCATGGACTTCACCGCGTCGGCCGAGGAGATGGGCGCCGCGCTCGGCGTCATGGTGGACTACGTCACCCGGATGTGCGCGGCCAAGCGCGCCGACCCGGGAGACGACCTCCTCAGCCGGCTCATCGTCGACCAGGAGCCGACGGGCGGGCTCACCCAGCAGCAGGTGGTCGCCACCGCCCTGGTGCTCCTGCTGGCCGGGCACGAGACCACCGCCAACATGATCGCCCTGTCCACCGTCCTGTTGCTGAGCCACCCCGACCAGCTCGCCCGGCTGCGGGCGGACGCCGGGCTGATGGGCAACGCGGTGGACGAACTGCTCCGGTACATCACGATCGTCCAGGAAGGCACCGGACGGGTGGCCACCGAGGACGTCGAGGTCGGCGGCGTGCTCATCCCGGCCGGTGAAGGGGTGATCATCAATCTGCCCAGCGCCAACCGCGACCCCCACTTCGCGGACGCCCACGAACTGGACCTGAGCCGGCCGAACGCCCGCGAACATGTCGCGTTCGGCTTTGGAGTGCACCAGTGCCTGGGGCAGACCCTCGCCCGGGTCGAGCTCCAGATCGCCCTGGAGACCCTGCTGCGCCGACTGCCCACACTGCGCCTGGAGGTCCCGTTCGACGACCTGGCGTTTCTGTACGAGTCGATGAACTTCGGCGTCGCCCGTGTGCCCGTCGCCTGGTGACCGCGGAACGGATGACAGAAGGATGATGAGGGGAACACGATGGTGAAGGTCTCGGTGGATCAGGACAAGTGCTGCGCGGCCGGGCATTGCGCGCTGGCGGCGCCGGAGGTTTTCGACCAGCGGGAGGAGGACGGGACCGTGGTCCTGCTGGATGCGCGGCCGCCGCTCGCGCTGCGCGACAGCGTCGCCGAGGCGTCGTTCCTGTGCCCGGCCGCCGCGATCGCGGTCGAGGACTGAAAAGCGCTCCGCACCCGATTCCGGCCCCGGCGAGACGGCTTCTCGCCGGGGCCGCGTCAGCGATGGGAAGGCAGTCTTGACCACGTCGACTTCCACTCCGGCCGCCGGCTCCGTTTCCCCTGCCCGACAGGTCATCGTCGGGCTGGCCGAACGCTCCTACACCGTTCACATCGGCCACGGTGTGCAGGGGCTGCTCCCACAGGTGGTGGCCGCCCTGGGCGCGCGCAGGGCGGTGGTGGTCACCGCGCGGCCCGCCGAGCAGACCCCCGACCCAGAAGTGCCCTCGCTCGTCGTACCCGCCCGCGACGGGGAGGAGGCCAAGGACCTGGCCGCCGTGACCGACCTGTGCCGCCGGTTCGTCGGATTCGGGCTGACCCGCTCGGATGTGGTGGTGTCCTGTGGCGGCGGCACCACGACCGACACGGTGGGCCTGGCCGCCGCCCTCTACCACCGGGGCACCCCGGTCGTACACGTGCCGACCTCGCTGCTCGCCCAGGTGGACGCGAGCGTCGGCGGAAAGACCGCGGTGAATCTGCCCGAGGGCAAGAACCTGGTCGGCGCCTACTGGCAGCCCGCGGCCGTGCTCTGCGACCTCGAGCACCTGAAAACCCTGCCCGAACGGGAATGGCGCAACGGCCTCGGTGAGATCGCCCGCTGCCACTTCATCGGCGCGCCCGATCTCGACGGGCTGCCGCTGCTCGACCAGATCTCGGCCAGTGTGACGCTCAAGGCGGGCATCGTCGCCGCGGACGAACGCGACTCGGGCCTGCGCCACCTCCTCAACTACGGACACACCTTGGGGCATGCGCTGGAACGTGCCACCGGGTTCGCGCTGCGGCACGGCGAGGGCGTGGCCATCGGCACGGTCTTCGCCGGCCGGCTCGCCGGCGCGCTGGGGCGCATCGGCCCGGACCGGGTCGCCGAGCACCATGACGTCGTATCCCGCTACGGGCTGCCGACCGGGCTGCCCCCGGATGTCTCGGTGTCCGGGCTGGTGGAGCTGATGCGCCTGGACAAAAAGGCCACCGACGGGCTGACGTTCGTCCTGGACGGCCCCGAGGGGCCCGGACTGGTGCGCGGGATCCCCGAGGACACTGTCAGCGCCACCCTCGCGGCGATGCCCCGCGCCACCGCATGGTGATACGTCACGGTATCCGAGCCACCTGGACGTTTCCCCGCATGCGTTTTAGGGGCGCACGGACTCGATAGGGGGTTGACCGTGCGGCGCCCGCCACGGATATCTGAACGGCGCGATGAAGAGAACGAGATGCGGTGGCGCCGGTTAGGGGGCGGAGGTTCCGGTAGGGGTTGAGGCGGGCAGGGGCGGGCTGATGGAATCGTGTCCCGATCAACAATTTGGTCTGACTCAAGGGCCGCGAGTCCGCATTCCGTCGACCTCGATCGGGGACCATCACCATGCCCTACAGCTATGCCATGCCGGTGAATACCGAGCCGAATTCCCGTCCGATGGGCGGGGTATTGCATACCGCGGCGTACCTCGGACATCCATTCGGTGACTCCTTGGTGCGGCCCGGGCAGGCTCTTCTCGTGGACGGACCGCTGGCATGCGGGAAGACGACCCTGCTCCGGTCGTTCGCCGAGCGAGCCTCGGAGGCCGGCTATCTCACCGTCACGGCGACGTGTTCCCCCAGCGAGCGGGACCTTCCCTTCGGCATCGTCTCACAATTGGCCCGCGGCGCCTGGAAGTCACCGGGCGGGCCGCCCGAGGTACCGGGGCTGCCGGACATCCTCCGCGCGGCCGGCGATCCGCTGGACCAGGCCGGGATCGCCCGGCTGTGCCACCGGCTGTGCACCTCGCTGATCGACCACGCGGAACATACGCCGCTGCTCCTCGCCGTGGACGATGTCCGGCACAGCGACCCGGCCTCCGCACACTTCCTCCTGCAACTGGTGCGGCGCCTGGACTCGGCGCGCATCGCGGCCGTATTCACCGACGACTTGAGCCTGCCCTCGTCCCTGCCGCTCCGCTACGAACTGCTGCGCGCCCAGCACCTGCGCCGCATCGGCCTGGGCCCGCTCTCCCCCGGCCAGGTGGCCGAAGTGGTCGTGGCGGAGCTGGGGGAGACCGCGCGCCGCCACGTCGGCGACATCTGCGCCGCCACGGGTGGCAACCGGCTGCTGCTGCACACTCTGCTGTCCGACTACCGCGAACACGGCGAGGCCCGCCAGGCCGGCTACGGCCAGTCCTTCCTGAGCTGCCTGCACCGCAATGAGCCGATCTTCCTGGATGTGGTGCGCGCGCTGGCCGTGGTGGGATCCGCCCTGCCCGCCGCCGACCTCGCCTGGATGACCGGCCACGAGCCCGAGCCCATCAGCCAGGTGCTCGCGGCGCTGACCGGAGCCGGGCTGATGGACGAGGGCGAGTTCCGGCAGGAGGCGGCCCGGTTGAGCGTGCTCAACGACATGCCGGCACAGGCCCGCAGGACCCTGCACCAGCGGGCCGCGCGGCTGCTGCACGACCAGGGCAGGCCCGCCACCACGATCGCCCGTCATCTGGTGCGGGCCGGGCAGATCCCCGATTCATGGTCGGCCGAGGTGCTTCTGGAAGTGGCCGAGCAGGTGGCGGTGGGCGAAGAGGCGTCCATCGCCGTCGACTTACTGGAGCAGTCCTTCGAGCAATGCCCGCACGAAGAGCGCCGCGCCGCCCTGCGGGCGAAGCTCGCCGAGGCGGAATGGAAGATCAATCCGTCCACCGCCACGCGGCACCACGCACCGCTGTACGGCGCCGTCCGCGCCGGCCGGCTCGGCCTCCCCGACAGCGTCACCCTGCTCATGCAGCTCCTGTGGAAGGGGGGACTGAGCGAGGTGGAGGGGCTGCTCGCCCACCTGCGCGAGGACCCCGCGGCCACGGACCAGCTCCATGCCATCGAGGCGGCACTCACCTGCACCTATCCCTGGCTGGCGGAGCGGCGGGCGGCCCCGGCCCACCACGGTGGCTCCGCGGCGACACGGGCGGCGGTGTGGCCCCGGGCCGGCACGGTCCTGGCCGACGTGCTCACCGGCGGGCAGACCCATGACACCGTCCGGCGGGCCGAGGAGGTGCTGCGCGAACTGCAGCTCGGGCACGACCCGGCATGCCACGAGCAGGCGGGGCTGTTCGCCCTGCTCGCCCTGGTCTACGGCGGCCGCAATGACCTGGCGTCCGCCTGGTGCGAGGGTGCGCTCGGCGAGACCGGTGGGGGACCGCACGTCCCGATGCGGCAGGCGGTGCTGTCGGCGGCCAGGTCGGAGATCGCACTGCGCCGCGGTGACCTCGCCGAGGCCGCGGAGCAGTCCCGCGCCGCCCTCACCCACGCCTCCCCCGGCGCCTGGGGTGTCGCGATCGGGCTGCCGCTCGGGGCCCTCATCCTGGCGTGTACGCGGATGGGGCGGCACGAGGAGGCGGGGTTCCATGTCGCGCAGACCGTGCCCAACGCCATGTTCAAAAGCTCCTACGGGCTGCACTACCTGTACGCGCGCGGCCACTACTTCCTGGCGGCGGGCCGGCACCAGGCCGCGCTCGCGGACTTCCTGCTGTGCGGCGAACTGCTCACCGACTGGGGGCTGAGCAGCGGCTGCGACCCGGTGCCGTGGCGGATCGGGGCGGCGGAGGCATGGCTGGCGCAGGGCAACCACGACCAGGCCCGGATCCTGGTGTACCAGCAGCTCAGCCGTCCGCACACGGACGGCGCCCGGGCCCGCGGGCAGTCGTTGCGTCTTCTGGCGGCCACCAGTTCGGCGAAGCGGCGGCCGCAGTTGCTCAACGAGGCGGTGGGCCTGTTCACCGAGCAGGAGGACAAGTACGAGCTGGCCCGCACGCTGTGGGACCTCAGCCAGGCGTACCACGCGCTCGGTGAGAAGAAGCAGGCCCGCCGGACCATGCGCCGGGCCTGGCATGTGGCGAAGATGTGCGACGCGGCGTCGCTGTACGAGGAGTGGCTGCCGGCCGACGACCAGGCCCATGCCACGGCACCAACGCCGAAGTCGGACACCGCGATCGAGCGGCTGACGCACTCCGAACGGCGTGTCGCGTCGCTGGCCGCGATGGGCTACACCAACCGGGAGATCGCCGGGAAGCTGTACGTCACGGCCAGCACGGTGGAGCAGCATCTGACCCGGGTGTTCCGCAAGCTGGACATCAAGCACCGGGAGCAACTGCCCACCGAACTGTACGTCGACCGGCTGGAGTTGGCGTGACCGCGGCGCCGCGCGCCTGACAGCGGAGCCGCGCGGACGGCCATGTCCCGGGGGCCCGGAACATGGCCGTCAGACGTTCGGACTCTCAGCCGCGCAGACTCTCAGCCCCTCATCAGGCGCTCAGCCGCGGAGTCAGCGTTTGACCGCGAGCGTGATGCCGTCCCCCACGGTGAGCATGCTGATCTCGACGCGGCCATCCTCCCGGAACAGCTTGTTCACCTCGCGCAGGGCGGCGGTGTCGGCGTCCTGCGCGGCGGGGTCGGTCACCCGGCCGAAGAAGAGGGTGTTGTCCAGGACGATGAGCCCGCCACGCCGCAGCATCGCCAGCGACTCCTCGTAGTAGTGCGCGTATCCGGTCTTGTCCGCGTCGATGAAGACCAGGTCGAACTCCCGGCCCTCCCGCCGCAGTCCGGCCAGTGTCTCCTTGGCGTCACCGATGCGCACGTCGATGCGGTCCGCCACGTCGGCGCGCTCCCAGAACGGGCGGCCGAGCCCCGGCCACTTCGCCGTGATGTCGCAGGTCACCAGCGTGCCGTCGGCCGGCAGGGCCCGTGCCATGCACAGCGTGCTGTATCCGGTGAAGGTGCCGATCTCCAACACCGAACGGGCGCCGACGAGCCTGACCAGCAGCCCGAGGAGCTGGCCCTCCTCGGGCATCACCTGCATGGCCTGGGCTGCGGGCAGACCCGCGGTCTCCGCCCGCAGCCCGGCCAGAATCTCGTCATCGCGCAGGGACAGTTCCCGGACATATCCGAGAATTTCTTCGGTCACATCGACTTGCTGAGCCATCGGATTTCCGCACCCCGCAAAGCTGAAAAAGGGAAGGTTCAGGGAAAGGCAATGCGGCCCATGCTAAGAATCCGTCGACGCGCCGCGCAATGGCGTCTTCCAGAATGCTGGAACTCATATTCCGGCTGAGGGGGGTATAGGGGGGATCCTTAGGGGATTTGGGTGACCGCCCGGAGAATACCGTGAACGCGGAAGCGCGTGTCATGGTCGGCACGTTGTTCACAACGCGCTGCGGAGGCGATTGATGAGCGGAGATGCGGAAGCGCCGCGGCTCACGGTGCTGGGCGCAGGAACGATGGGACTGGGAATCACCTCTCTCGTCGTCGGGCACGGAATCCCGGTGACGGTCGTCGAGGTGGACGAGGCCAAGGCCGGCCGGACACGGGCCGCGGTCACCGAACGGCTCCGCATGGCGCAGCTCATGGGAGCCCTGCCGGACGGCCGCCCGCAGGGCGAGCTGACGGTCACCGCGTCCCTGGCCGACGGCCGGAACGCCACCGCCGTGGTGGAGGCCGTCACCGAGGACACCCCCACCAAGGCCAAGGTGCTCGAAGCGGTCGCCGGGCTCACCGGAGCGCGGGTGCCGCTGATCTCGAACACCTCCTCCATCCCGATCGACGAACTGGCAGGTCATATCGCCGATCCGGCACGACTGGTCGGCACCCACTTCATGAACCCGCCTTATCTGATCCCGACGGTGGAGGTGATCCGCGGCCCCCGTACCGGGGAAGCGGTGATGACCGCCGTGACGGATCTGCTGCGCGCGCTGGAGCGCAAGCCGGTCGTCGTCGGCGACGGGCCGGGGTTCGTCACCAGCCGGGTGCTGCACCCGATGATCAACGACGCGATCCGGGTGGTGCAGGAGGGCACGGCGACGGTGGAGGCCGTGGACGTACTCATGCGGGACTGCCTGGGCCACCGCACCGGGCCGCTGCGCACCGCGGACCTGATCGGCCTGGACAACCTCGCCGACTCGCTGCGCGTGCTGCAGATACGCACCGGCGACGCCCGGTGCGCGCCGTGCGAACTGCTGCTGAAAAAGGTCCGCGACGGCCACCTGGGCCGCAAGTCGGGCCGGGGGTTCTACGCATACGGGAAGGAACTGGCGTGACCATCTCATCCGAGCCGGGCAGCCACACCGCCGAGACGGTGGCGCAGGAGGTGCAGCAGTTCCTCGAACAGCGCACCAAGCAGACCTGGGACCCGGACACCGACCTGTTCAGCACCGGCGCCGTGTCCTCGATGTTCGCCATGGAGCTGGTCGTGCACCTGGAGTCGACCTTCGACGTGGTGATCACCGGCCCCGACCTGGCGCTGGACAACTTCCGCACGGTCAACGCGATGACCGCGATGGTCCTGCGGCTGCGCGGGGCACAGCCGTGACCGACGCCGCCACCAGCCATACGGAGCTGGTCAGTGGGTTGATCGGGGACCGGGCGGACGCCTGGGACCTGGCCGGGGAGCTGCCCCGCGACCTCCTGGTCAAACTCGGCGCCTCCGGTGTGCTGTGCGCGCAGGTCGGCGCCGAGCACGGCGGCACCGGACTGGACAGCCATGCCAACGGGGAGCTCACCGCGGCGGTCGGCGCCCGGTGCAGCTCGCTGCGCAGCGTGATGACGTCCCAGGGCATGGCGGCATGGACCGTACGGCGGCTGGGCGGCGCGGAACAGTGGGGCACCTTTCTGCCCCGGCTGACCTCCGGTGACCTGGCGGCAGTCGGATTCAGCGAGCCCGGGGCGGGCAGCGACCTGGCGGCGATGGAGACCGAGATCGCCGACGACGGCACACACGTGGTCGTCACCGGGCGCAAGGTGTGGATCACCGCCGCCCACTACGCCGACCTGCTGGTGGTGTTCGGGAAGTACCGCGGCGGCGCCGCGGCCGTGGTCGTGCCCGCCCAGGCCCCCGGAGTCCGCGTCACGCGGGTGCCGGACCCGCTGGGCTGCCGCGCCGCCGGCCACGCGGACATCACCCTGGACGCGGTCCGGGTACCCGCCGGTCACGTACTCGGTGGCACCGGACTGCCGCTCCCCCTGGCGACCACCGCGGCGCTCACCTACGGGCGCATGTCCGTGGCGTGGGGGTGCGTCGGCATCCTGCGCGCCTGCCTGGACGCGGCCGCCACGCACACCGCCACCCGGGAACAGTCCGGCCGCAAACTCGCCGAGCACCAGCTGGTGGCCCGGCACCTGGCCGAACTGTACGTCGCGGAGCGGCACGCCACCCGGGCCTGCGAACACGCCAGCGCCTCCTGGGACACCGGCTCGCCCGATATGGCGGTCGACGCGGTGCACGCCAAGTACGTCGCGTCCCGCGAGGCGGCCGAGGGCGCGGCACGCGCCGTACAGCTCCTGGCGTCGGCCGCGGCATCCGACGGCCATGTGGTGGCCCGGGCCTACCGCGACGCGAAGCTGATGGAAGTCATCGAGGGCACCAGCGAGATCTGCCAGCTCGTCCTCGCCCAGCACACGCGGAAGAAGGTGCAAGCATGACGGAGGGGAAGCCCGTGAGCGAGCCGCCGACGGCCGTCAAATGTCTCGTCTGGGACCTGGACAACACACTGTGGCGCGGCACCCTGCTCGAAGACGGCGAGGTGCTGCCGTTCGAGTGGGTGCGCGATGTCATCACCACCCTCGACGAACGCGGCATTCTCCAGTCGATCGCCAGCAAGAACGACCACGACCACGCCTGGGAGCGCCTGGAGGCGCTGGGCCTCGCCGAGTACTTCGTACTGCCGCACATCGGCTGGGGCCCCAAGTCCGCATCGCTACGCGCCATCGCCGATCGGCTGAACTTCGCGGACCGCGCCATGGCGTTCGTCGACGACCAGCCCGCCGAACGGGCCGAGGTCACCTACCGGCTCCCCGAAGTGCGCTGCTACGCGGCCGAGGACCTGGCCGGGCTCACCCGGCTGCCCGAGTTCAGCCCCGCCGTGGTCACCGTGGACTCGCGGCAGCGCCGGAACATGTACCAGTCCGGGTTCCGCCGTGACGCCGAGCGGGCCGAGTTCAGCGGCCCCGACGAGGACTTTCTGCGCACCCTGGACATACGGATGGGCATCTCCCGCGCCACGGAGCCGGAGCTGTCCCGGGTCGAGGAACTGACCCTGCGCACCAGCCAGATGAACGCCACCGGTGTGCATTACCCCGACTCCGTACTGCGCGGACTGCTCACCGACCCCGCACACGAGGTGCTGGTCATCACGATGGCCGACCGGTTCGGCCCGCACGGCGCCGTCGGCATCGTGCTGCTGGAACGGCACCCCGCGGTGTGGCATCTGAAACTGCTCGCCACCTCCTGCCGTGTGGTCTCCTACGGGGCCGGGTCCACCCTGCTGAACTGGCTGGCCGATCAGGCGGCGCAGGCCGGGGTGCACCTGGCCGCCGACTTCCGGCGCACCGATCGCAACCGGATGATGGAGGTCGCCTACCGCTTCGCCGGGTTCGCCGACACCACCTGCGCCTGCACCGCCGCCCTCGCGGTCCCCGACGAGGAGGGGGTCGAACGCCTCCACCTCACCCCCGCGTTCCAGCCGGCACCGACGACGCTGCGGCTGACGGCGCCTGAGCTCGCCGACGCGGCGCTGCCGCGCTCCCGGTGACCGGCGGGCGTCTTCCGCCCCGCATCCTCGCGTTCGCCTCCGACTGGTTTGGGTGATCACTGTGCTTGTGCTCGGGCTCAACGGCAACTTCTCCGCCGCGGACACCGATGTGGTGCCGCAGCTCGGCGAGGTGTTCTTTCACGACTCGGCGGCTTCTTTGATCCGCGACGGCGAACTCGTGGCCGCCGTGGAGGAGGAGCGGCTCAACCGGATCAAGAAGACAACCAAATTTCCGCTCAACGCGGTCCGTGAGTGCCTGGCGCTGGCCGGTGCGCGGCCCGAGGACGTCGACGCGGTGGGCTACTACTTTCCCGAGAACCACATCGACACCGTCCTCAACCACCTCTACACCGAATATCCGCGGGCACCCCTGCGCTACTCCCGGGAGCTGATCCGGCAGCGGCTGAAGGAGGGCCTGGGCTGGGACCTGCCGGACGAGAAGCTGGTGTACGTGCCGCACCACGAGGCGCACGCGTACTCCTCGTATCTGCACTCCGGCATGGACTCCGCACTGGTCCTGGTGCTGGACGGCCGCGGCGAACTGCACTCCGGCACCGTCTACCGCGCCGAGAGCACGCAACTGGAGAAGCTGGCCGACTACCCGGTGCCCAAGTCGCTCGGCGGGCTCTACCTGAACGCCACCTATCTGCTCGGCTACGGCTTCGGCGACGAGTACAAGGTGATGGGCCTGGCCCCCTGGGGCAACCCGGAGACCTACCGCGACACCTTCGCCAAGCTCTACACCCTCCAGGACAAGGGCGAGTACGAGCTGCACGGCAACATCATGGTGCCGAACCTGGTCAGCCCGCTGTTCTACGCCGAGGGCTTCCGGCCGCGCCGCAAGGGCGAGCCGTTCACCCAAGCGCACCGCGACTTCGCCGCCGCGCTCCAGGAGACGGTCGAGAAGATCGTGCTGCACATCCTCGAATACTGGGCGAAGACCAGCGGCCACTCCCGCCTGTGCTTCGGCGGTGGCGTCGCCCACAACTCCAGCCTCAACGGGCTGATCCTCAAGTCCGGACTCTTCGACGAGGTGTTCGTGCACCCCGCCTCGCACGACGCGGGCGCGGGCGAGGGCGCCGCCTACGCCGCGGCGGCGAGCCTTGGCACGCTGGAGTGCCCGAGGAAGCGGCTGCTCAGCGCGAGCCTCGGCCCGGCACTGGGCGGCCGGGAGCAGATCAGGGCACGGTTGGCCGACTGGGCGCCGCTGATCGATGTGGAGTTCCCGGACGACGCCGTGGAGACCGCGGCCGGACTTCTCGCCGAGGGACAGGTGCTCGGCTGGGCGTACGGCCGCTCCGAGTTCGGCCCCCGCGCCCTGGGCCACCGCAGCATCGTCGCGGACGCACGCCCCGAGGAGAACCGGACCCGCATCAACGCGATGGTGAAGAAGCGCGAGGGCTTCCGGCCGTTCGCCCCGGTGGTCACCGCCGAAGCCGCCCGCGACTACTTCGACCTCTCCGGCGCGGACGGCAACCACGAGTTCATGTCCTTCGTGGTGCCGGTGCTGCCGGAGCGGCGTGCGGAACTCGGCGCGGTCACCCACGTGGACGGCACCGCCCGGGTACAGGTCGTCTCCGCCGAGTCGGGCGAGCGGTTCCACCGCCTGGTGCGGCGGTTCGGCGAACTGACCGGCACCCCCGTGCTCCTCAACACCTCCTTCAACAACAACGCCGAACCCATCGTGCAGAGCCTCGACGACGTGGTCACCAGCTTCCTGACCACCGACCTGGACGTGCTGGTGGTGGAGGACTGCCTGGTACGCGGCAAACCCTCGCCCGACCTGGGCGTTCTGGTGCCGCGGTTCCGCCCGGTGACCCGGCTGGTCGAGCGCAGGACGGCCGGTCCGGACGCCTCGGCGGGAGCCCAGATCCACGAGATCCACCTCGACTACGACGGCGGCCCGTCCGCGAAGGTGTCGCCCGAGCTGTACGAACTGCTCGGCGCGGTGGACGGCACCACCACCCTCGGGGATCTGGCCAAGACCGTGGGCGGGCTGTCGGACGCACTGGCCACCGAGGTGTTCGCCCTGTGGGAGCAGCGGTTCCTCACCCTGGCCCCGGCCGGGGACATCCCGTCGGGCCACGGGCCCGCGGACGACGGTGCGCGGGGGCGTTGACCCGATGGCGGCGGACCCGAGGGTGGCCGACCCGATGGCGGCGGACCCGATCAGCGAAGTGCACCGGGAGATCACCCGGCTGCTGACGGAGCTGGGCCGGGCCGGCGGGCGGCCGGACGCCCTCGTGGAGGCGTGCGTCGCCTGCCTGGAGGCCGCACAGTCCACCTCGGCCGCCGCCACCGGACAGGAAAAGCCGGACACCGCCGCCCAGGAGGCGCTGCACGCGGTCAACGCGGCGGCACTGGCCATCAGGTACGCCCTGATCAAGGCGGGCGACGAGCGCCGCCGCGCGGCCCGGACCGGGGAGAGCGTCACCTCGGACACGTAAGGAGTGACGGCCGCCGGGCCGTAAAGCCGGTCAGTGAAACTGGTCCCTTCCCCCAAAGAAAGCGGGGGAAGGGACCAGTCACGTTGCCCGGCGTACGGCGGCGGCCTGGTGAGGAGCGCGGGGGAGCGCCCTACGGCCGCGTCCCCGGCCGCCACGGCGGCCGGGGACGTCGTTGTCTCAGGCGGCGTCTTTCAGGGCGAGCTGTTCCTGGAGGTGCTCGGCGGCCATCGCCGGGGTGGGGTGGTCGAACAACAACGCCGCCGGGAGCTGGAGGCCCGTGGCCGCGTTGAGCCGGTTGCGCAGCTCCACCGCGGTCAGGGAGTCGAACCCGATCTCGAAGAGCGGATCGTCCGGCCCCACCGCGTCCGGAGTGGCGTGTCCGAGAACGGCCGCGGCTTCGGCGCGGACGAATGCGGTGAGGTGCTGGAGTCGCTGGGCCGGATCGAGGGCGGCGAGTTGCTCGGGGAGGGGCGGGGCGGTGGCGGTCTGGGGGGTGGCGTGGGCGGTGGGGCGGTGGCGGCTTTGCGCCAGGGTGCGCAGCAGGGGCGGGAGGGTGTGGGGAGCGGCGTTGTTCTGGAGGGCGGTGCGATCGAGCTTGAGGGGGATGAGGTGGGGCTGGTGAGTGGCGAGCGCGGTGTCGAGGAGGCGCATGCCGTCGGCGTCGGTCAGGGGGATGACGCCGCTGTGGCGGGCGCGCTGCTGATGGGTGGTGGACATCCCGGCGGTGAGGGCGCTGGTGGTTTCCCACAGGCCCCAGGCGAGAGAGGTGGCGGGAAGCCCGGCGGCGTGGCGCTGCTGGGCGAGCGCGTCGGCGTAGGTGTTGGCGGCGGCGTAGTTGGCCTGACCGGGGGTGCCGAGCGCGCCGGTGGCGGAGGAGTAGATGACGAAGGCCGCGAGGTCGTGGTCGCGGGTGAGGTCGTGGAGATGGGTGAGGGCGTCGACCTTGGGGCGGAAGACGGTGCCCAGGCGTTCCGGGGTGAGGTCGGTGAGCAGGGCGTCGTCGAGGGCGCCGGCGGTGTGGACGACGGCGGTCAGCGGGTGGTCGGTGGGGATGTCGACGAGGACGGTGGCGAGCTGGTCGCGGTCGGCGACGTCGCAGGCGGCGATGCGGATGCGGGCGCCGAGCTGGGTCAGCTCCTCGCTGAGCCGGGCCGCATCGGGGGCGTCGGATCCCTGGCGGCTGACCAGAAGGAGGTTGCGCGCCTTGTGGTGGGTGATGAGGTGGCGGGCGGTGAGGGCGCCGAGAGTGCCGGTGCCGCCGGTGATGAGGACGGTTCCCTCGGGGGCGAGGGTGAGGGGCTCGGGCGTTGTGGTGGGCGCGGGGGTCAGGTGGGGGGTGTAGGCGGTGGCGTCGCGGAGGGCGAGTTGGGGTTGGTCGGTGGCGTTGAGGGCCGTGGGCAGGATGTGGTGGGAGTGCTCGTCGATGTCGATGAGCTGGATCCGGCCGGGGTGTTCGGACTGGGCCGAGCGGACCAGGCCCCAGACCGCGGCGGCGGCCGGATCCGTGACCTCGGCGGTGTCGTGGACCGCCATGGCACCGCGGGTGAGGATCACCAGCCGGGTGGCCGTCAGCTCGAGCCGGTCCAACCATTGCCGCAGCAGATCGAGGACCTGGACACAGAGCGCGTGGGCGCGGTCGATGGGCGGCCCGGTGTTCTCGGGAGCCCAAGCGGACACGTCGGCGACGAGTGCCGTAGGCGGCGCTCCCGCCTCCACGACCTGCGAAACATCGGCATAGTGCGGCGGGGAATCCGGGAGTTGGCTCTCTCCGAGTGTGGCCCACTGTGCTTCCGTCGTGCCGTCGAGCCCGCATTCGGCCCATCCGACCGCCCACAGGGCATTGCCACCTGAGACGGCGGAGAGGGCCCGCAACTGTTCGGGCGTGGTCTCCCGGAGCTGCAGGGAGCCGATCGTGGCGACCGGCAGTCCGTGCGGATCGGTGATCCGCACACACAGCCCATCCGCGCCGGACGCCGCCGCCCGCACCCGTACAGCGGTGGCGCCGACGGCATGGAGCCGCACGTCGGTCCAGGCGAACGGCAGCATCGTGGGCCGATCACCGCTGGACTCGAAGCAGAAGTTCCCGGCGTGCAGAGTGGCGTCCAGCAACGCCGGATGGATGCCGAACCGGCCGGCGACCGCCGTCTGGTCCTCCGGCACGGACACCTCGGCGAACACCTCGTCGTCCCGCTTCCACACCGCGCTCAGGCCGCGGAACGCCGGGCCGTACTCGTACCCCGCCTCGGCCAGTTGCTCATAGAACCCCTCGAGGGCGACGGGCTCCGCGCCCTCGGGCGGCCACGGATGCGCTGCCGTGGCCGCTGGGGTGGCGGTTCCCCCGGTCAGCAGGGTGCCGGTGGCGTGCTCGGTCCACTGCCGTGTGCCCTCGGGACGGGAGTAGACCCCGACCTTGCGGCGCCCGCCTTCCTCACCGCCGACCAGCACTTGGACGTGCAGTGTTCCCTCGCCCGGCACCGCCATCGGCCGACTGATGACCAACTCCTCCAGTACGGGGGCCTCCGCCTCGTCTCCGGCATGCACCGCCAGCTCCACCATCGCCGTACCGGGAAGCAAGACGGTGCCGGAGACGGCATGGTCGGCCAGCCAGGGGTGGGTGCGCAGGGAGAGCCGTCCGGTGAGCAGCACACCGTCGGTGTCGGGCACGCTCACCACGGCCCCGACCAGTGGATGGCCGGTGTCCTCCAGGCCGACGGCACGGACATCGCTCGGGCCGCTGCGGTCCAGCCAGAACGTCTCCTGCTGGAAGGGGTAGGTGGGGAGGGGAATCCGGGTGGGTTGTGAGCCCGTGAAGAGGGTGGGCCAGTTGACGGGTGTTCCGTTGGTGGTGAGGTGGGCGAGGTTGGTGAGGAGGCGGGTGGGGGTGTCGTCGTCGCGGCGGAGGGTGCCGGTGATGGTGGTGTTGGGGGTGTTGTGTGTTTCGAGGGTTTCTTGGATGGCGGTGGTGAGGACGGGGTGGGGGCTGATTTCGATGAAGGTGCGGTAGCCCTGGTCGGCGAGGGTGGTGATGGTGGCGTCGAACTGCACGGTCTGGCGCAGATTGCGATACCAGTAGCCGCTGTCGACCGTGTCGGGTTCGATCCACTCCCTATCGACCGTGGAGAGCCAGGGGATGGTGCCGGGCTCGGTGGTGATGTCGGTCAGCGTCTGGTGGAGTTCGTTCTTGATGGTGTCGACGTGTCCGGTGTGGGAGGCGTAGTCGACGGGGATGATGCGGGCCCTGATGCCCTGGTCGGTGTAGTGGGTGTGGAGTTGGTGCAGGGCGTCGGTGTCGCCTGCGATGACGGTGGCGTTGGGGCTGTTGTGTGCGGCGATCCAGAGTTTGTCGTGCCAGTTGGTGAGGTCGATGGTGTCGGCGGGGGTGGCGAGGGACATCATGCCGCCGTGTCCGGCGAGGTGGTGGGCGATGGTCTGGCTGCGTAGGGCGACGATTTTGGCGGCGTTGGTGAGGGTGAGGTGTCCGGCGACGCAGGCGGCGGCGATCTCACCTTGCGAGTGGCCGATGACCGCGTGGGGATGGATCCCGTTGGCCTGCCAGAGTGCGGCGAGGGAGACGACGACGGCGAAGGTGGCGGGCTGTACGACGTCGACGCGGTCGAGCGATGGAGCATCGGGCGCGCCGGTGATGACGTCCATCAGCGACCACTCGACATACGGGGCCAGGGCCTCGGCGCACTCGCGCAGGCGAGCGGCGAAGACGGGCGAGGTGTCGAGAAGGTGTGCCCCCATCCCCACCCACTGCGACCCCTGCCCCGGGAAAACGAACACGGTCTTGCCCTGGGTGGTGCCGTGGCCGGTGGTGAGGCGGGGGTGGGGTTGTCCGGTCGCGAGGGCGGTGAGGGCGTCCGTGGCCTCACCGCCCTCGGCGCTGGTGTCGGTGAGGATGATGGCGCGGTGGTCGTGGAGGGTGCGGGTGGTGGCCAGGGACCAGCCGATGTCGAGGGGGCGGTCGGTCACCCCGGATTTCAGGTGGTCCAGGAGGCGTTGGGCCTGAGCCCGCAGGGCCGTGGGGGTCTTGGCCGACAGGACCCAGGGCGCGATCCCGCCGGAGGCGACCAGACCAGGAGTGTCGCCGGCCTCGTCGACCTGCGGTGCGGCGCCTTCCGGAGCCTGCTCCAGGATCACGTGTGCGTTCGTCCCGCTGACGCCGAAGGACGAGATCCCGGCGCGGCGGAGGTGTCCCGTCTCCGGCCAGGGCCGCGCCTCGGTCAGCAGGGATACCGCGCCCGACGTCCAGTCCACCTGCGTGGTGGGTTCGTCGGCGTGCAGGGACCGGGGAAGTGTGCCCTGCCGCATCGCCAGGACCATCTTGATGACGCTGGATATGCCTGCGGCCGCTTGGGTGTGGCCGATGTTGGACTTCAGCGAACCGAGCCACAGCGGTTCGTCCCCCGGCCGGTCCTGGCCGTAGGTGGCCAGGAGTGCCTGGGCCTCGATGGGGTCGCCGAGGGCGGTGCCGGTGCCGTGTGCCTCGACGGCGTCCACGTCGGCCACCGTCAGCCCGGCGTTGGACAGGGCCTGCCGTATCACTCGCTGCTGGGAGGGCCCGTTCGGCGCGGTGAGGCCGTTGCTCGCCCCGTCCTGGTTCACCGCCGTGCCACGGACCACGGCCAGCACCTCGTGCCCGTTGCGGCGAGCGTCGGACAGTCGTTCCAACAGCACCAGACCAACGCCTTCGGACCAGTTGGTGCCGTCGGCGCCCTCGCCGAAGGACTTGCAGCGGCCGTCGGACGCGAGACCGCGCTGGCGCGAGAACTCGACGAAGGCGCCGGGCTGGCCCATGACGGCGACGCCGCCGGCGAGTGCCATCGTGCATTCGCCGGAGCGCAGGGCTTGCGCGGCGAGGTGGAGGGCCACCAGCGAGGAGGAGCACGCCGTGTCCACCGTGACTGCCGGACCGGTCAGGCCGAAGGTGTACGACACCCGGCCCGACGCCACGCTCGTCGCACCGCCTACCCCGAGATAGCCCTCCAAGCCTTCGGGCGCCGCGCCCGGGCCGGTGCCGTACCCCTGGCCGCTGGCCCCGACGAAGACCCCGACCTCCTGTCCGCGCAGTGACGTGGGAACGATCCCGGAGCGTTCCAGGGTCTCCCACGCGGTCTCCAGCAGGACGCGCTGTTGCGGGTCCATCGACAGGGCCTCGCGTGGGGAGATGCCGAAGAAGGTGGCGTCGAAGCCGCCCGCGTCGGTGAGGAAACCGCCTTCGCGTACGTAGGACTTGCCCTGGGCGTCCGGGTCGGAGTCGAAGAGCCCGGCCAGGTCCCAGCCCCGGTCCTGCGGGAACGGCCCGATCGCGTCGGTTCCGGTGGCGATCAGCCGCCACAGGTCCTCGGGGGTGCGGACGTCGCCGGGGAGGCGGCAGCCCATGCCGACCACGACGACCGGATCCTCGGCGCCGTCCGGAGCCGACCGGTCGCGCCGGGCCGGGCGGGGTGTGGCCTCGACCGCGCGCCCGCCCAGTTGATCCCGCAGGAACTCGGCGGTGGCCAAGGGGGTCGGGTGGTCGAAGACCAGCGTCGCGGGCAGCCGCAGCCCGGTGGCCGTGTTGAGGCGGTTGCGCAGCTCCACCGCGGTCAGCGAGTCGAACCCCATATCGCGGAACGCCTGCTCCGGCCCGATCGGGTCGACCGTGGGGAACCCGAGCACCGAAGCGGCCTGTTCGCGGATCAACTCGATGAGCAGACGCTCCTGTTCGGCCGCCGACAGCCCGGTCAGCCGTTCGGCGAGGCCGCCCTCACCGGCCTTCGGCACCGGCCGGGCCGTACGCCGGGCCGGCCGGACCAGACCCCGCAGCAGCGGCGGCGGTTCCGCGGCCTCCGCACCGAGGGCGGCGATGTCGAACCGCAACGGCACCAGCAGGGACAGCCCGGACGCCACCGACCGGTCGAACAGGTCCAGGGCCTCCGCCGTGGACAGCCCGACGATGCCGCCACGCCGCACCCGGTGCAGATCGCCGGAGCCGAGCCCGGCCGTCATGCCACTGGTCTGCGCCCACATGCCCCACGCCAGCGAGGTGGCGGGGAGCCCGTGCGCACGCCGCCACTGTGCGAGGCCGTCCAGATAGGCGTTGGCGGCGGAGTAGTTGCCCTGGCCGGGCCCGCCGAGGACGCCGGCGGCGGACGAGTACACCACGAACGCCGCCAGGTCGTGGTCGCGGGTGAGGTCGTGGAGGTGGGTGACGGCGTCGACCTTGGGGCGGAAGACGGTGTCGAGGCGGTCCGGGGTGAGTGCGGTGAGGATGCCGTCGTCGAGGGTCCCGGCCGTATGGACCACGGCGGTGAGGGGGTGGTCGGCCGGGATGTCGGCGAGGACGGCGGCGAGTTGGTCGCGGTCGGCGGTGTCGCAGGCGGTGATGCGGACGGTGGCGCCGAGTTCGGTGAGTTCGGTGGTCAGGTCTGTGGCGCCAGGTGCGTCCGGTCCCCGGCGGCTGACCAGCAGCAGATGGCGTGCGCCGTGCTGGGTGAGGAGGTGGCGGGCGACGGTGGCGCCGAGGGTTCCGGTGCCACCGGTGACCAGGACGGTGCCGTCCGGGTCCAGGGTGCGTGGCAGGGTGAGCACGATCTTGCCGGTATGCCGCCCCTGACTCATCCAGCGGAACGCCTCGGGGGCGCGGGTGATGTCCCGCTGCCGTACCGGCAGCGGCTCGATCCGGCCCGCCTCGAACAGCTCCACCAACTGGTGCAGCAACTCCCGCACCCGCTCCGCGGGGGCCTCCCCACCGAGGTCGAACGCCCGGTAGGTGACCTCCGGATGCCGCGCCCCGACCTCGCCGGGCTCCCGCAGGTCGGTCTTCCCCATCTCCAGGAACCGGCCGCCGGGGTTGAGAAGTCCGAGAGAGGCGTCGATGTGTTCGCCGGTGAGGGAGTTGAGGACGACGTCGGCGGTGGGGAAGGTGTCGGCGTAGGCGAGGTCGCGGCTGGAGGCGAGCCGTTCGGCGGGAACGCCCAGCCGGTGGAGTGCGTGGTGCTTGGAGGGGTGGGCGGTGCCCAGGACGGTGGCGCCGAAGTGCTGTGCGAGCTGGACGGCGGCCATGCCCACACCGCCCGCGGCGGCGTGCACCAGGACCGTCTCGCCCGGCTGGACCCTCCCGAGGTCCTGCAACGCGTAGAGCGCCGTCAGATAGGCCACCGGCATCCCGGCCGCCGTGCCGAACGACCAGCCCTCCGGCATCCGGACCACCGTGTGCGCGTCGGCGGTGGCCAGCGGTCCGAACGAGCCGGAGAACAGGCCCATCACCCGGTCGCCCACGGCTAGGCCCGCGACGCCCGGACCGACCTCGGTCACCACACCGGCGCCCTCCGTGCCGATCACCGACCGGCCCGGATACATGCCGAGAGCCACCAGGACATCCCGGAAGTTGAGCCCGGCGGCGCGGACCTCGATCCGCACCTGACCGGCCGCCGGCGGTGCGGGCTCGGCCTCGTCGGGCAGCAGGGCCAGATTGTCCAGGCTGCCGTACTCGGCCGAGTCCAGATGCCACGACGGTTGCGCGGGCACGCGCAGACCGGGCTCGACCCGGGTCAGGCGTGGCACCCACACGGCGCCACCGCGCACCGCCAGTTGGGGCTCGTCCCCGGACCACACCCCGGCGGGCAGCTCCTCGCACGCACCCTCGGCATCCACCAGAGCCACCCGCCCCGGGTGTTCGGCCTGGGCCGAGCGGACCAGGCCCCAGAGCGCGGTGGCGGCCGGGTCGGTGACCTCGGCGTCGTCGTGCACCGCGACCGCGCCGCGGGTGACCACGGCCAGCCGCGTCCCGGCCATCGCGTCGTCGGCGACCCACCGCTGGATCTCCTCCAGCAGGCGGCCGGTGAGCCCCCGGGCCCACGCGGTCGGCGGCCCGGTGAGGTCTTCGGCCCAGGCGCGCGTATCGGCCACGAGGACGTCGGGAAGCGCGCCCCCTGCGTCCCCCGTGGCGCCGTAGCCCCCGGTTGCCCCGGTGGCCGACTCGCCGAGCGGGGCCCAGGAGACCGCGCCGTCCGGCAGGGAGGTCTCGCTCCAGCGGACCGTCCACAGCGCGTCGTCGGCCGTGCCGATCTTGAGCTGGGCCGGGTCCACCGCCCGCAGGGTGAGCGAGTCCACCGAGGCCACCGTCTGGCCCGAGCCGTCGGTCAGCCGTACCGAGAAGGCGTCGTCGCCGACCGGGCGGACATGCACCCTGACCGCGGACGCGCCGCCCGCGTGCAGACGCACGGTGTTCCAGGCGAACGGCAGCAGGGTCACCTGTCGCGCCGGGTCGGAGGGCAGACAGAAACTGCCCGCGTGCAGCGCGGCGTCCAGCAGCGCCGGGTGGATACCGAACCGCTCGGCCTCCGCGACGGACGTCTCCGGCAGCGCCACATCGCCGAAGATCTCACCGTCCCGGCGCCACGCGGCGACGAGCCCGCGGAACGCCGGTCCGTACGCGTATCCGGCGTCGACGAGCGAGCGGTAGAAGTCCTCCACCGGGATCGGCTCGGCTTCCGCGGGCGGCCACTCGACGGCGGCCCCGTCCGCGGCCCCGTCCAGCGGTGCCGGGCCCTGCGCAGAGAGCGTGCCGGTGGCGTGCTCGGTCCAGTCGGTGCCCCCGTCGGTACGGGAGTAGATCCGCACCGTACGCCGCCCGCCCTCGTCCGCGCCCACGACGACCTGGACGCTCAGGGCGGTGTCGCCGGGCAGCACCATCGGCTGCCCGATCACCAGCTCCTCCAGAACCGGGGTGCCGGTCTCGTCCCCGGCGCGGACGGCCAGTTCCACCATGGCCGTGCCGGGCACCAGCACCGCACCGGAGATGACGTGTTCGCCCAGCCAGGGCTGGGCCCGTACCGACAGCCGCCCGCTGAGCTGCACCCCGCCCGTCTCCGGGAGCTGCACCACCGCGCCCAGCAGCGGATGGCCCGCCTCGCCGAGCCCCACCGCGCCCACGTCGCCGGATCCGGCGGCCCGCTCCAGCCAGTAGTGCTCGTGCTGGAAGGCGTATGTGGGAAGGGTGACGCGCCGGGCGCCGGACCCGGCGAACATCGCGTCCCAGTCCACCCGCACACCCCGTACGTACAGGCCGGCGAGCCCGGCCAGCACCGCGTGGTCCTCCTGGACGCCCGGACGCAGGGACGGCACGAACGCCGCGTCCGCCTCGGGCAGACAGTCCTGCCCCATCGCGGTCAGCACCCCGTCCGGGCCCAGTTCCAGATGGGTGCGCACGCCCTCGTCGGCCAGTGTGCGGACACCGTCGAGGAACCGCACCGCGCCCCGCGCATGCCGTACCCAGTACTCGGGGGAGCACAGCTCCTCGGGAGCGGCGACCGATCCGGTGAGGTTCGACACCACGGGTATCCGGGGTGGCGCGTAGGCCAGCCGCGACGCCACCTCGCGGAACGCGTCCAGCATCCCGTCCATGTGGGGGGAGTGGAAGGCGTGCGAGACCACAAGCCGCTTGGTCTTGCGGCCCTGCCGCGCCAGCGTCTCCGCCACTGCCGTGACCACGTCCTCGTCACCGGAGACGACCACGGAGGTCGGGCCGTTGACCGCGGCGATGGAGACCTTGTGCTCCTTCCCCGCGAGCAGCGGCGCCACCTCGTCCTCGGCCGCCTCCACCGCGACCATCGCCCCGGTCGCGGTGAGTTGCTGCATCAGCCGCCCGCGCGCCCGCACCAATGTGCAGGCGTCCGGCAGGGACAGGACCCCGGCCACATGGGCCGCGGCCACTTCGCCGATCGAGTGGCCCAGCACATACGCGGGGCGCACCCCCCACGACTCCACGAGCCGGAACAGCGCCACCTCCAGCGCGAACAGCGCGGGCTGGGTGAACTCGGTCCGGTCCAGCAGCGCTGCCGTCGCCGACCCCTCCTCGGCGAAGACCACCTCGGCGAGCGAGACCTTCTCGTCCCCGTCGCGCAGGTCGCCGAACTGGGCGCACACGGCGTCGAAGGCCCGCGCGAACACCGGGTAGCCGCCGTACAGTTCGCGGCCCATTCCGGCCCGCTGGCTGCCCTGTCCGGTGAACAGCACCGCCACCTTTCCGGAGGCCACGGACCCGGTGACCGCCGACCGGGCGGACATGCCCGAGGCCACCGCCTCCAGCCCCGCGACGGCCTGCTCGGCATCGGCGCACAGTACGACCGCGCGGTGGTCCAGCCGGGTCCGGGTGGTGGCCAGTGACCAGCCCACGTCCCGCGGGCTGTCGGCGGGCGTCTCGCGCACCTGGGTCAGCAGCCGGGCGGCCTGGGCACGCAGCGCCTCCTGCGTATGGCCCGAAAGCACCCACGGCACCACGTGGCCGGTGGCGACCGGGCCGGGGTCGGCGGGCTCCGCCGAGCGTACGGGCGGTTCCTGATCGGCGGTGTTCTCCCCGGTCGCCTCGGCTTCCTCAGGGGCCTGTTCCAGGATGACGTGGGCGTTCGTCCCGCTGACGCCGAAGGAGGAGATCCCGGCGCGGCGGGCGTGTCCGGTCTCCGGCCACGCCCGCGCCTCGGCGAGCAGGGACACCGCGCCCGCGGTCCAGTTCACCTGGGAGGTGGGCTGTTCGGCATGGAGGGTCTTCGGCAACCGGCCGTGGCGTAAGGCCATGACGGTCTTGATGACACTGGCGATGCCCGCTGCGGCCTGCGCGTGGCCGATGTTGGACTTGAGGGAGCCGAGCCACAGCGGCCGGCCCTCCGGGCGGCTTTGGCCGTAGGTGGCGAGAACGGCCTGGGCTTCGATGGGGTCGCCGAGGGCGGTGCCGGTGCCGTGGGCCTCGACGGCGTCCACGTCGGCCACCGTCAGCCCGGCGTTGGACAGGGCCTGGCGGATCACCCGCTCCTGGGAGGGGCCGTTGGGCGCGGTGAGTCCGTTGGAGGCGCCGTCCTGGTTGACCGCGGTGCCCCGGATCACGGCCAGCACTTCGTGGCCGTTGCGGCGGGCGTCCGACAGCCGCTCCAGCAGAACGAGCCCGACGCCTTCGGACCAGGTGGTGCCGTCGGCACCCTCGCCGAAGGACTTGCAGCGCCCGTCGGGCGCCAGGCCACGCTGCCGGGAGAACTCGACGAAGGCGGTGGGCCGGCCCATGACGGCGACACCACCGGCCAGCGCCATGGAACATTCGCCGGACCGCAGCGCCTGCACGGCGAGATGGGCGGCCACCAGCGAGGACGAGCAGGCGGTGTCCACGGTCACGGCGGGCCCGGTCAGCCCGAGCGTGTACGACACGCGCCCGGAGATGACACTGCCGGAAGCGCCGACCCCAAGATAGCCCTCCAGGCCCTTGGGCGCCTCACCCGGACCCCCGCCGTACCCCTGGCCGCTGCCCCCGGCGAACACCGCGATGTCCCGGCCCTCCACCGACCGCGGATCCATCCCCGCCCGCTCGAAGGTCTCCCACGCGGTCTCCAGCAGCAGCCGCTGCTGCGGGTCCAGCGACAGGGCCTCGCGCGGCGAGATGCCGAAGAACGCGGCGTCGAATCCGCCCGCCCCCTCCAGGAACCCCGCCTCGCGTACGTAGGACTTGCCCACGGCGTCCGGATCGGAGTCGAACAGGGTCTCCAGGTCCCAGCCGCGATCCGTGGGGAACGGCCCGATCGCGTCCCGCCCCTCGTCCACCAGCTCCCACAGCGACTCCGGGTCGGTCACCCCACCCGGCAGCCGGCACGCCATCGCCACGATCGCCACCGGTTCGGTGGACTCGGCGATCAGCCGGTCGTTCTCCCGCTTCAGCCGCTCGGCGTCCATCAGCGAGGTACGCAGCGCCTTGACCAGGTCTTCCCGGGACGCAGCCATGTGTACTCCTCTCCGCAACCGCGGCGTCAGTCGTTTCCGAAGGTCGTGCCGCGCATCGCCCGGCTCACCAGCTCGTCGGCATCCAGCTCCGCGAGCGCGGAGGTCTCCGCCTCCGCGGCGGTGCCCAGGTCGCGCAGACCGCTCAGGTCGCCGGCCGCGGAGTCCGCGAGGCGCACCAGCGCGTCCAGCACCCCCAGTTCGTGGAAGCGGCGCAGTGGCACCGAAGCCAGCACCCGCCGGATCTCCCGCTCGCGGCCCTCCGCGCCGGCGGCCCCGCCGTCCGCGGTCCCGTCCACGTCCCCGCCCCCGTTCACGGCGGGGACCAGCTCCGTACGCAGCCTCCTCGCCAGCGTGGTCGGCTTCGGATAGTCGAACACCACCGTGGGGGAGAGCTGCAGCCCGGTGGCCGCGTTGATCCGGTTGCGCAGCTCCACCGCGGTCAGCGAGTCGAACCCGGTGTCCTTGAACGCACGCTCCGGCTCCACCGCGTCCCCGTCCGCATGCCCGAGCACGGCCGCCGCCTCACGCCGCACCAGATCGGTCAGGAACACCTCCTGCTCCGGGCCGGTCAGCTCGGCCAGGCTGCCCAGGAGCACCTCCCGCCGCGATGCGCCCCCGCCCTGCGTGTCCGCCGCCAGGATCTCGGCGACCTCGGGCAACTGCCGCAGCAACGGCCGCTCCCGGGCCATCGTGTAGCCCGGCACGAACCGCGCCCAGTCGACATCCGCGACGATCACATTCGGCAGACCACCGCCCACGGCCCGCGCCATCGCACGCAGCGCGGGCGCCGGATCCATCGGCAGGATGCCGATACGGCGCCACTGGTCGCCGCTGTCGGCATGGATCATGCCGAGCCCGCCGCCCCAGCCGCCCCACGCCACCGACGTGGCCGCCAGCCCGTGCGCCCGCCGCCGGGCCGCCAGCCCGTCCAGGAAGGCGTTGCCCGCCGCGTACGGGGCCTGCCCGCCACTGCCCCAGACACCGGCGCCGGAGGAGAACAGCACGAACGCGTCGAGCTCCCGGTCGCCGACGAGCTCGTCCAGCACCAGCGCGCCGCGCACCTTCGCCCCCGTCACGGCGGTGAACTGCTCAGCGGTCACCTCGGTGACCGGAGCCGAGGGCAGCCCGGCACCGGCGGTGTGCACCACCGCGGTCACCGGATGAGTACGCTCCGCCTCCGCCAGCACCGCGGCCACGGCGTCCCGGTCGGTCACATCACACGCGGCGAGCGTGACCTCCACCCCCGCCAGGTCCGCCACCAGTTCGGCCGCGCCCGGCGCGTCACCACCCTGCCTGCTGAGCAGCACCACATGGTCCGCCCCGCTCGTGGCGAGCCAGCGCGCCACATGCGAACCGAGCCCGCCGGTGCCGCCCGTGACCAGCACGGTGCCGCGCGGCTTCCAGGGGCTGCCGGAGCCGTCCCGGTCGCGCAGCATCCGGCGTGCGAACAGCCCGTCGGAGCGCACCGCGAGCTGGTCCTCCCCCTCGGGGGACGACAGCGCCGCGAACAGCCCGTCCGGCAACGCCTCATCGTCACCCTCCCCTTCGGCCGGCAGATCGATCAGGCCGCCGAAGGTGTCCGGGTGGTCGAGCCCGAGCACGGCGCCGAATCCCCACACCGCGGACTGCACCGGATCGGCCGCCTCACCGGCCACCGCGACCCCGCCACTGGTGACGCACCACAGCGGAGCGGTGACGCCGTGGTCCCGCAACGCCTGCGCCACCGCGAGAGTGGCCGCGGTGCCCGCGGACACGGTGCCGTACTCGGTGTCTGCGCGGTCGTCCCACGAGAGCAGGGACACCACCCCGGCACCGCCGTCCGCCGACTTGACCTGGTCGCCAACTGCCTCCCGGCCGGTTTCGGAGACCTCGGCGGCCACCACCTCGGCGCCCCGTGCGGCCAGCCCGTCCAGCACCGCACGGACCCGCGCCGAGCCCGCCCGCACGGCCGGGACCAGCACCAGCCACCGGCCCGACAACTGCGGGTCGGTCGCGGCCACCCGGGTCCAGCCGATCCGGTACCGCCATGCGTCCGTGAGGGACTCCTCCCGGCTGCGCCGACGCCATGAGGCGAGCGCGGGGAGCACCGTGCCGAGGGCCGCCGCGTCCACCTCGAGATCCCGCGCGAGGGACTGCGCGTCTCCGTCCTCGATGGCCGCCCACAGGGAGCCGTCGGCCGTGTCGGCCCGCGTCGGTGTCCTGGCGGGCTCCAGCCAGTAGTGCCGGTGCTGGAAGGCATACGTGGGCAGCGGCACCCGACGGGCCCCGGTACCGGCGAACAGAGCGCCCCAGTCCACCGGCACCCCGGCCGCGAACAGCCCTCCCAGCCCCGCGAGAACGCGGTCGGCGGCGCCGTCGTCGCGGCGCAGCGTCCCGGTGATCGTGGCCCGGACCTCGGGGAGGGTTTCGGTGGTGTCCTGGATGGCGGTGGTCAGGAGGGGGTGGGTGCTGACTTCGATGAAGGTGCGGTAGCCGTGGGTGAGGAGGGCTCGGGTGGCTTCTTCGAAGCGGACGGTGTCGCGGAGGTTGCGGTACCAGTAGTGGGCGTCGATGTGTGTGGGGTTGGTCCAGTCGGCGTCGACGGTGGACATCCAGGCCACGGTGCCGGGGGAGGTGGTGACGCCGTTGAGTAGGTGGTGTAGCTGGTTTTTGATGGTGTCGACGTGTCCGGAGTGTCCGGCGAAGTCGACGCCGGGG